>JANQKQ010000062.1 GCA_028281105.1 Rhizobiaceae bacterium | reverse complement strand
CCGGCGACTTGCCGCTGCACCGCATGCACGTCGACCTCATGATAATGGGTGGCGTGCAGCGTGGCTGCGGTGGGCGAGGGCACCCAGGCGGTATTGGCGCCCGAACGCGGGTGAGCGATCTTCTGTTCCAGCATGGCCGACATCAAATCCGGCATCGCCCACATGCCCTTGCCGATCTGAGCTCGGCCGGCAAGCCCGCATTCCAGTCCAACATCGACGTTCCAATCCTCATACGCATCGATCCAGGCCGCCTGCTTCATGTCGGCCTTGCGCATCATGATGCCGGCCTCCATCGAGGTGTGAATCTCGTCTCCGGTCCGGTCGAGAAAGCCGGTATTGATGAACACGACCCGCTCGCTGGCCTGGCGGATGCACTCCTTGAGATTGATCGTCGTGCGGCGCTCCTCGTCCATGATGCCCATCTTGATCGTATTGCGGGCCATTCCAAGCAGTTGCTCGACCCGCTCGAACAGGGTGACCGCAAACGCTACCTCTTCCGGTCCGTGCATCTTCGGCTTGACGATGTAGATCGAGCCGGCGCGCGAACTGGCGCGGCGGCCATCTGGGCCTATGTCATGCAGCGCGATGGCTGCGGTCACGGCTGCATCGAGAATGCTCTCCGGCACCTGGTTGCCGTCGCGGTCGATGATCGCGGGCGTGGTCATCAGGTCGCTCATATTGCGCACCAGCAGCAGCGACCGGCCGGGTAGGGAGAACGCATCACCGTGCGGCGACAGGTAGTCGCGGTCCCCCGCCAGGGTGCGGGTTGTCTGCCGGCCGGCCTTGTCGAAGCTCGCCGTCAGATCGCCTTTCATCAGCCCCAGCCAGTTTGCATAGGCGGTGATCTTGTCTTGCGCATCCACCGCAGCGACGGAATCCTCGAAATCGACGATCGTGCTGAGCGCCGCCTCCAGCGCCACATCGCACACGCCAGCGGCGTCGGTTCGGCCGATGTCGCTGGCCGGGTCGATGGCGATCTCTACATGGATGCCGTTCTTGCGCAGCAGCACGGCGCGCGGCGCGGCCGCCTCGCCGGCGAAGCCGACGAACTGCGCCGGGTCGGCAAGGCCGGTCTCGCCGTTGCCGGTTGTCACGATCAGTGTACCGTCTTCAACGCGATAGGCGACCGCGTCGGCGTGCGAGCCGGTGGCGAGCGGCGCCGAGCGGTCGAGAAAGGCCCGTGCCCAGGCGATCACCTTCGCACCTCTGACCGGGTTATAAGCACCGGTCCTTTGCGCGCCGCCATTGTCCGCGATGGCGTCGGTGCCGTAGAGCGCGTCGTAGAGCGAACCCCAGCGCGCGTTGGCGGCATTGAGCGCGAAGCGGGCGTTCATCACCGGTACCACCAGTTGCGGCCCCGCCACGGTTGCGATCTCCGGGTCCACATTTGCCGTCGTAACGGTGAAATCCGGGCCTTCCTCGACCAGATAGTCGATTTCGCGCAGGAAGGCCTTGTATCCGGTCAGATCGAAGCCCTTGCCCCGTCGCGCCCGGTGCCATTCGTCGATGCGATGCTGAAGCTCGTCGCGCCTGGCGATCAGCCGCCGGCTGATCGGCGCCAGATCGTGGACGATCGATGAAAACCCGGCCCAGAAGCGGTCGGCCTCGACGCCGGTACCCGGCAGAACCTGGTTGTTGATGAATTCACAAAGTTGGGCGTCGATGCGCAGGCCCTCGACGGCGACGGTTTGCGGCATGAAAATTCCGGGAATAGCTTACGCGGCGGTTACAACAGGGATGGTGGCCGTACACGGCCATGCCCGCTGAGACGGGCTTGCTGGCAGGAACGGGCACAGACCTAGCGCAACCGTCCACGATGTCAATGGCGCCATCGATGCGGCGCGCCGGCCGTGGTCACAGTTCGTCGACGGGAATCTTCAGATAGCGCTTGCCGGTCTCGTCCGGCTCCGGCATCTCGCCGGCGCGCATGTTGACCTGCACCGATGGAATGATCAGCTTCGGCATCGACAATTGTGCGTCGCGCTCCGTGCGCATGGTCACGAACTCGTCTTCATCGACGCCGTCGCGCACATGGATGTTGTGAGCGCGCTCGGCCGCGACCGTGGTCTCGTTGGCGACGTCGCGCCCGCCGCCGGCGCCATAATCGTGGCACATGAACAGCCGGGTTTCATCGGGCAGGCTTAAGATCTTCCTGGTCGAATGAAACAGCTGGCGGGCGTCGCCGCCGGGGAAATCCGCCCTTGCCGTGCCCGAATCGGGCATGAACAGCGTATCGCCGACAAAGGCTGCGTCGCCGATGACATGGGTCATACAGGCCGGCGTGTGGCCCGGCGTGGCGATGGTGAACGCCTTCATCGAGCCGATCTCATAGGTGTCGCCATCGACGAACAAGGCGTCGAACTGGCTGCCGTCACGTTGGAACTCGGTGCCCTCGTTGAAGATCTTGCCGAACACATCCTGGACGGTGATCACTTCCGCGCCGATGCCGATCTTGCCGCCCAGCGCGTCCTGTATGTACGGCGCCGCCGACAGATGGTCGGCGTGAACGTGCGTCTCGATGATCCATTCGACCTTCAGCCCGTGCTCGCGCACGTGAGCGATCACCTTGTCCGCCGATTCGCGAGCGGTGCGGCCGGACGAGTAATCGAAGTCGAGTACGCTGTCGATGATCGCGCAAGCCGGCCCATCCGGCTCGCGCACCACATAGGAGAACGTGTTGCTGTCCGGATCGAAGAAGGTGGTCACATGCGGAACCGTGCCCATGTCGACCGGAAACTCGAAACTGCCTGACTGTTCGCTCATTGCTGAATCCTCACGAACTGGAAGTCACCATGCCGCCGAGTGCGGACGGCCGGATCGCCTTGGCGATGGCCATGCCGACTGCCATGGCGACGACGAAAAGCACCGGTTCGATGCGCCCGATGGCGAGCGCCGGAATGGCGCCGCCCGGACAGAAGCCGGCAATCCCCCAACCCAGGCCAAAGGCGGCCGAGCCCAAGACAAGCGGCGCATCGATCTGGGTTGACTGCGGGGTGTGGAAGCGATCGGAAAACTGTGGCGCCGGGCGCGCGAACACCACCCGATATCCGACCATGGCTGTGACCAGCGCCGCGACCATGACCAGCAGCAGACTGGGATCCCAGGTTCCCGCCACGTCGAAGAAGTTGATCACCTTGGCCGGATTGGCCATGCCGGAGATGAGAATGCCGATGCCGAACACCGCGCCGATCAGGAAAGCTGAGAACAGTTTCATCGCGCTCATGCCCCCAGAACGTGGCGGATGACGTAAACCGTCGCGATGGACGCGGCCATGAAGATGATGGTGGCGGCTATCGAGCGCCGGGAAAACCGCGCGATGCCGCAAACCCCATGGCCCGAGGTGCAACCGCTGCCGAATACGACGCCGACGCCGACGATCAACCCGCCGGCGATCATCGCCGTAGTGCTTACCGGAACCGCGAAAGGAATGGTTCCGCCTGCCGCAAACACCCAGATCGCGCCGGGCGCGATCGTGCCGGCGATAAAGGCGGCCCGCCAACCCCAATCGGCCTGAATAGGCGGCACCAGCGTGGCCAGGATGCCGGTCATGCCGGCAATCCGACCGTGCACCGCCATCAGCAGCACCGCCGAAATCCCGATCAGGAAACCGCCTAAGAGGGCGGCGATGGGTGTGAACTCGGTCATGATCTCCATCCGTCTCGCTCGGTGGTGCGCCGGCCTTATGCGGGCCGGGCCGCCTGTCGGGTCGAGCGCACTTGGTCAGGCCGCAATCAGCCTGATGATAGTGATCGCGGTGTCCCGGTTCAACCGCACGCCGCGGGCGTGGCGCCGCGTTGAAACCGGCTTGAACCCACCCCATATGACAAGCCAGTGATCAGGCGAAGCGGGCAAAGATGCAGCTTCGCCTTTTACGGCTGCCGCCACACCGGATGCGTTTGTCCGGCCGGGGCCGAGCGACAGAGGAAATGCCATGTCACGGATTTCCGGGTTATCCAGCCCGTTCATGCTGGGCTTCGACGAAATCGAGCGCGTGCTCGACCGGGTCTCGAAAGCCGCTACCGACGGCTACCCGCCCTACAACATCGAACGCATCCGCCGTACCGAGCAAACGCCGGACGTGATCCGCATCACCCTTGCGGTAGCCGGGTTTTCGCAAGACGAGTTGGATATCACGCTTGAGGAGAACCAGCTGGTCATCCGCGGCAGGCAGGCGGACGACGAAGAGCGCGAATATCTGCATCGCGGCATAGCCGCACGGCAGTTTCAGCGTTCCTTCGTGCTGGCGGAGGGGATTGAGATTGGCGAGGCCGAGCTGAAGAATGGCCTGCTTTCCATCAATCTGATCCGGCCGGAGCCCGAACGGATCGTGCGCAAGATCGATATCTCCAGCAGCAGCGAGTAGGTCCATGGATAGCCAACCCGACATCAACCCCCTCTCTCCGGAAGAACTGGCTGGTCTGGGCGCCGGCGACATCGCCTACATGCGGCCGATGACGTCGGATGAGGTTCTCGAGCGGTTCCCCGGCGCCACCAATCTGGTCCCCGGACTCGATCTTTGGGCCCTGTTCGCCGCCGACGGCACGCCGCTGGCGCTGGCCGACGATGAGAACGCGGTGCTCCATGACGCCTATGATCGCAACCTGACGCCGGTGAATATCAATTAAGGGCGCTTCCTACGCTGCGTCGGAAGCGGGCATCGCCGTCAGCATCGAATAGATCGCGGTCGGCTCTTCGGTTTCGCGGATTTTCGCTACGGTGCCCGGTTCGCGCAGAACCCGCGCGACCCGCGAAAGCGCTTTGAGGTGGTCCGCACCGGCGCCCTCCGGGGCCAGCAGCAGAAAGATCAAATCAACCGGCCGGTCGTCCTGGGCCTCGAAATCGATCGGCTTGAACAGCCGCACGAACAGGCCGGTGATCTGATCGATTTCGGCGAGCTTTGCGTGCGGGATGGCGATCCCGTTGCCTACGCCGGTCGAACCGAGGCGCTCGCGCTCCAGCAGCGTGTCGAAAATGCGTCGCGACGGCACCGTAAGCATGTCGCCCGCCCTGTCGGCCAGTTCCTGCAGCAACTGCTTCTTGGAACTGGCTTTCACCGACGCCAACACCCCATCCGACTTAAGAATATCACTGAGTTCCATTACTCGCTTTCCTAGTTCGCGATGAGGCTTTTGATGAGCTTTCGCCGGGGCCCGATCAGCGATTGGCCCGGGAGGGATCGATCCAGCCGATATTGCCGTCGGCGCGGCGATAGACGACGTTGGTCTGGCCGTTGGCTGCGTTCGTGAACACCACGACGGGCCGGTCGGTAAGATCGAGCTGCATCACCGCTTCGGCGACGGATTGGGTGAACACCGGCGTCGATGTTTCCGCAATGGTGATCGGACTGAAGTCCTCGGCCACCTCCCCGTCATCGAGCGACTCGATGACGGCATAGGCCACGTCGCTCATGTCGCGTTGTCCGCCGCCCGCATGGTGGTTCTTCAACCGGCGCTTGTAGCGGCGCAGCCGCTTTTCCACACGCTCGGCCGCCGCCTCGAAGCTGCCGGTGGCGTCCGGCTCGAAGGACGTGCCCTGCAGCACGACGCCGGTGTCGAGATGCACCGTACAGTCACAGCCGAAGCCGCTGCCTGACTTCTCGACGGTCACATGGCCGTTGTAGCCACCGTCGAAATATTTCAACACCGCTTCCTCGATCCGGTCTTCGATACGCTCACGCAGGGCATCGCCGATGTCCATGTTCTTGCCGGAAATGCGTAGGCTCATGGCAGTCCCGTGTCGAAGGGTGGCAGAAGGACAACTGTAGCCGGAATCAAGGCCGGCGGAAAGAATTTGGCCGCAATCGCGACCTTCCGGGATGAAACCTGTGTATGAGCGGTAAAACCGGAGATCGATCACAGGCTTTCGCGCCATCCAGGCGAGGGCTTCTATTGATCGCATCCGGTCAAGTCAAGGCGCTCCATGCGGGTCGCGGACTCGTCAGCAGTTGCTGTGTGGATGTGCTTCAGCTCGCTGCCCGCAGGCGTTTTTCACGCCGCCGCTCGGGCGATGCTGCAAGCCCCATCGCCTCGCGATATTTCGCCACGGTGCGTCTGGCGATGTGGATGCCTTCGTCGCGAAGCCGGGTGACGATGGCGTCGTCCGACAGCACATTGTGCACGTCCTCGGCTTCGATCAGATCGGCGATGCGATGCCGCACCGATGTGGCCGAATGGCTGGTCTGCCCGTCCGTGCCGGCAATTGCTGCGGTGAAGAAGAACCGCAGTTCGAAGATGCCGCGTTCGCAGGCCAGATATTTGTTGGCGGTGGCCCGGCTTATGGTCGATTCGTGCATGCCGATGGCTTCGGCCACCGTGCTCAGATTGAGCGGCTTGAGGTGTTCGATGCCGTAGGCGAAGAACCCGTCCTGCTGACGGACGATCTCGCTGGCGACTTTGAGAATGGTTCTGGCGCGCTGATCCAGGCTGTGCACAAGCCAGTTGGCGCTCTGCAGGGATTCGGTGATGAACCTGCGGTCGTCCTCGCTGTGCGCCATCGGCGCAATGCGGGCATGATATTGCCGATTGACCAGGACCCGCGGCAGCGCGTGCGGGTTCAGTTCGACCGACCATGTCGAATCGGGCCGCGCTCGCACGGTCACATCGGGCACGATCGGCTGGACCGGCTGGGCCTCATATCGCCGGCCGGGGCGCGGATCGAGTGCGCGAATTTCGTCCACCATGTCCGCGATATCGCGGTCGTCCACGCCGCAGATTTGCGAAAGCTTGTCGAACCGGCGCGTCGCCAGCAGATCCAGATTGGCGATCAGCTCGCGCATCGCCGGATCCAGCCGGTCGCGTTCGGCCAGCTGCAACGACAGGCATTCGGCCAGGCTGCGGGCCGCGATCCCCGTCGGGTCGAACTCTTGCACCCGCGCAAGCACCGACAACAGCCGGTCGTGGGCTACTCCCAGCCTGCGGGCGATCGCGCCGGTGTCATCGCGCAAGAAACCATCGGCGTCGAGCGCATCGATGATCTCGCCGGCGACCGCGCGGTCTGCCGGTTCGAAGAATGTCAGCGCGGCCTGCTCGCCAAGGTGATCGCGCATCGACCTGGGTTGCGCGACATAGGCTTCCCAATCGGCAATGTCGGATGCCCCTGCGCCTGAACCGCCGGACGTCGGCGCGCTCATCGGCTGACGGAAATCGAGCGGCGGCGGCTCCACCATCATACGCTCGGCATCTCCTCCAGCAGCGCCGACAGCCGGATCGGGCCGATCCCAGGTGTCCTCGCGGTTCTCCGCGTCGCCATGCGCCGGTTCCTCGCCCGCGCGATCGGGATCATGCTCTTCCCCGGTTTGTGTCTCGTCGCGTTCAAGCAGGGGATTCTTCTCGAGCTCCCCGTCGACGAACTGCGCCAGCTGCGCCGCGCTCAACTGCAACAGCTTGATCGACTGCTGCAACCGCGGCGTCATCGCCATCGATTGAGATGTGTGCAGGTTTAAGTGTGCGCCCAGCGCCATGGTTTGCCGCCAAAATCCCTGATAACCGGCCGTTTTCGGCTCTTGGTTGTTCCGCGAGAAGCAAGTTTGCCTGCAAACTTGCTCCGCAATTTACTCTGCGCACATCCTTACAGGATAACCGGTGCCCACTTATCCTGGATATGCTCCAACGGGATTTTCCCGAAAGTCGGGAATTGGCTTAACACAGCGACGTTCCTAAAGAGTAAACTGCTCCCCCAGATATAGGCGCCGTACATCCGGGTTGCGGATGATCTCTTCGGCCCGTCCGTGGGTGAGGACCTGACCTTCGTGTAGAATATAGGCCCGGTCGATGAGGCCCAGGGTTTCGCGCACATTGTGGTCGGTGATCAACACGCCGATCCCGCGACGCGTCAGATGGCGAACCAGTTCCTGGATATCGCCTACCGCGATCGGATCGATGCCGGCGAACGGCTCGTCCAGCAGCATGAAGGCCGGCCTCGAGGCCAGTGCGCGGGCGATCTCGCAGCGCCGCCGCTCGCCGCCCGACAGCGCGATCGCCGGCGACTTGCGCAGCGCCGAGATGGAAAACTCCTCCAACAGCGCATCCAGTTGCCGCTCGCGTTCCATCCGGTCGGGCTCGACGACTTCCAGAACGGCGCGGATATTGTTTTCCACGGTCAGCCCGCGAAAGATCGAGGCCTCCTGCGGCAGATAGCCGATACCCAGGCGCGAGCGGCGATACATCGGCGTCTGCGTGATATCGTGGCCGTTCATGTTGATCGTGCCGCCATCGACCGGGATGAGGCCGGTGATCATGTAGAAGCAGGTAGTCTTGCCCGCTCCGTTGGGTCCCAGCAGGCCCACCGCCTCGCCGCGTCGCACGCCCAGGCTTACGTTCCTGACCACCTGGCGGCCCTTGTAGCTTTTTTCGATTCCGCGCACGAGCAGCACCCCGTCGCGGGATCTGGGCTCGCGCGGATAGCCGGGCGGTGCATTTTCGACAAGCGAGGAGACGAATTCCGGCCCGTGGTCCGGCTGCGCGGCCATGTCGGCATCGGATTGCGTCATCGCGTCGCGCGTGGCCCGCCGCCCACCTGCTTTGGCTCCCGGCGACAAACGCTCGGCCATGCCGGAGAATATCGACCTCGCACGCTTCAAGTGGTTGCTCCAATCGCCTGACCGGGCTGCCAAACCGCTGACGGTTTGCTGCAACTCCGTCATAGAAGCAAAGCTACTGATTTGGAACTGAATTTGGGGTTATCAGCATCTTGATGCGGCCGCCGGTGTTGCTTTGTGCACACGGTTCCAGGGTCGCGGCGCCGGTTTTAAGGTCCACATCGAGCGAACATCCGGTAACCACATTGGGTCCCTGGCTGATCACCACATCGCCCGAAAGGCGGATTTGCTCGCTTCCCATATCGAACCGGCCGCTATTGGCGGAGACCTGCTGATCGCCGGCGCGCACAGCCAGCTTCCCCGACGCTTCCAGGGTTCGGATGTTGCCGTTCGGCCCGCCGCCGCCTCGCTCGTAAACGACCACCAGCCGCGAGGTTTTCAAGATGGTTGCCCCCTGAACGACCACGACGTTGCCGTCAAACACGGCGCTGCCCTTGCTGTCGTTAACCTCCAGCCGGTTGGCTTCGATCTGGATCGGCTGGTCGGTGTCCTGCATGCCGATGAAGGCGCCGGAAAAATCCTGGGCCGAAGCCACTCCCGCCGCGAGCATGGCGGCGACCCCGGCGGCAATCAGCGCTGCCGCTACGTCGCGAAGCGCCGATGAGGTTCGGTTTACCGGTTTGCCCGGCAGGAATCTGGACATTAATGGGCGACCCATGGGTGGAATTCCAGGCATCAGACCGGAACTGGTTCTTTGATGGCGCGGCGTCGATTCAGCGCTCAAACGCTTCCGGTCGGATGACCAACTTTACATTTGTGTCGAAAATAATGCGATCGCCGTTTTCGCGGATGCGCAGCGCACCCGACGTGATGGAAGCCTGATCGCTGTCGAACTGGATAGGCCGGTCGGAATCCATCGCGCCTGCCTCAAGGTCGATATAGGCATCGTCCAGCTTCAGGGTCATGCCTTGCGACGTTGTGACCGTCACCTTGCCACCCAGTTCCAATCGCTTGGTGTTGGCATCGAAGGTGCCGTTTCCCGCGACCACGTTCGCCCACACGTCGTCACCCATCGGCAGTCTGGCGTCGATCGCGTTGAGTTCGACCCGCGTCGGGTCCTCGATGGATTGGACCGCCGTTCGCGCGGTCAGGCTGTAGGGGCGGCGCTGTGCATCGAATCCGTTGAGCTTCGGGTTGCTCATCACCAACTTCCCATCCTCGATGCCGCTGGTCGTCAGGTCGATATCGATGCCGATGGTATGGCGAACGACGACGGCCAGGATGATGGTGAACACCACCACCAAGCCGGCAATCGGCAGGACAAAGCGAAGATGTCTGACGCGGCGCGAGTGGCGGTGGGCTTTCTCGAACTCGCTCGAATCGCGATGTCCGTCAGGCAGGCCGGACCCGGCCACCGGTTCCCGCACGGGTTGACCGTGGTACGGCGACTGCCCTGAAGCATCGGGTGGGTGGCTTTGCAGCGGCATCGATTCGACGTCACTCTAACAGCGATCGGGCGACCTGGGGACCGGTTCCTTGCAGCCGGCCAGGGCTTCGGAAGCCCCGGTCCGACCGTTCCAGCCAATCAACAAACGCTCCAGTTTGGTCATTTTACGGCAAGCCTGTCCGTGCCGGCACGCCTCGTTGCGGTCAAACCGGACCGGCCGCAAAAAACTCAGCTATGGGCGAAAATGTCGGTGTCGGCCCAGCCGGCAAGATCCAGTCGCGCCCGCCACGGCAGGAAGCGGAAGGCGGCCGACGCCAAGTCGGCGCGATTTTCGCGGGCCAGTCTTTCGTTTAGCGCCGACTTCAGCGCATGCAGATGCAGAACGTCGGCCGCCGCATACTCCAGTTGTGCGCGCGACAGCTTCTCTGCCGCCCAATCCGAGCTCTGCTGCTGTTTGGACAGGTCGATGTCGAGCAGTTCTCGCACCAAGTCCTTGAGACCATGGCGATCGGTGTATGTGCGCACCAACTTTGACGCGATCTTCGTGCAGTAAACCGGCTCCGCCATCACGCCGAACGCATGTTGAAGAACCGCGAGATCGAACCGCGCGAAGTGGAACAGCTTGGTGACTTTAGGGTCGGCGAGCAGCTTGTGCAGATTGGGCGCCTTGTTCTGTGCCTTGTCGATGCGGACAACGTCCGCGCTGCCGTCGCCGGGCGACAGCTGCACCACGCACAGCCTGTCGCGCAATGGGTTGAGGCCCTGGGTTTCGGTGTCGATGGCAACCACGTCGCCATAGGCCGATAGATCCGGCAGATCATTGAGGTGTTGGCGTATTTTCACTTTCAACTCGTTCCTTTCCAGCCCTCTGCTCCGGCCAACCCCCAATTGGAGGAGCAGCTTTCGAGTCCAGGTGGCACCAAACACGATATTTGTTAATTTTCAGTCTGACTGCCTGGAACGCTGCCGCGCCGCCGGAGCGCGCCTGTCGCCTCATCATGTTGTTTTCATTCTATAATCCCAAAGCATGTTGGATTGGTGTAGGGGTGCGTTCACCAATGTGACCGATTGCACGCAAGCCGATGCAGGGGCCTCCCATCTACAATTCATCGCACAAGGCGAACCAGTTTCACCAGGAGGACACCATGAGCACGATCACTAAAACCACCGTCGCAGGTCTGGCAGTCGCCGCGATCATCGCCGCCGGCGCGTCCATTGCGCCGAGCCAGGCACAGGCCAACAGCCAGGTGTTCGGCGCTGCCTTTGTCGGCGGCCTGCTGGGCACCGCCATCGCCAACTCAGCCTCGCAAGGCAGCGCGCATTTTGGACCGACCCACGTCCACACCGTCTACCCGACGTGCTACTGGACCACCCAGACCTACTGGCAGTATGGCGTCCAATACACCCGCCAGGTCCAGGTCTGCAGCTGACACCGGCACTCATACCCCATCCGATGCGTCAACAGCCCCGGCTCTGCCGGGGCTGTTGCTTTCTAGCGCACCAGTTCCACCCCGTTTTCTTCCATCTCGGCCATCGCCGCGGCCAGCGAGCCGTCCAGGTCGATGGCTCTGCAGCCATCCAGCCGGACGGTGGTCGTGAAACCGAGCTTGGCCGCATCGATCGCCGACCAGCGCACGCAGAAGTCCGTCGCCAATCCGACCAGGGTGAGCTTGGAGACGCCGCGCTCGCGCAGCCAGCCGGCCAGTCCCGTGGCCGTGGTGCGGTCGTTCTCGAAAAACGCCGAATAGCTGTCGATCGCCGGATCGGTACCCTTGCGCAGGATCAGATCGGCGCGATCGGTAGCCAGATCGGCGTGAAAATCAGCGCCTTCGGTGCCCTGAACGCAGTGAGCGGGCCACAGCACCTGGTCACCGTAGGCCATCTCGATCGTTGAGAACGGCTCGGCTCCCGGGTGAGAGGTCACCAGCGAAGCGTGATCGGCCGGATGCCAGTCCTGGGTAAGAACACAGGTCCCGAACTCCTCCATCAGCCGGTTGACGAGCGGTACGATCTGGTCGCCCTCGTTGACCGCCAGATTGCCGCCTGGACAAAAGTCGTTCTGCACATCGATGACGATGAGCGCCCGATCATCAGCCATTTTGCCTCCGCATCATTGCCTGCGCGCCGCGACAGGTTCTTTGTCCGATTGATAGTTCATCGATCCCCACGATGGCAACGCCGCCGGCGATCACTCCACTTGAACCCGCGAACGGTTGCAACCGTTGCGCGATCTGCCGTACGATGATTGCCGTGATGGCCCGATACCGGATCATTCTTGCGGCCGTTGTGGCGCTGGCATGGATAGCGGCGTCGACGGTAGTGGCCGCCCAGACCCTGCGCAACATCAGCTATGGCTCAAGCCGGTTGGACATCCATCAGCCGGCCGCGGAGACCGATGCCGCACCGATCCTGGTCTATGTGCACGGCGGCCGCTGGAAGGGCGGCAGCAAGTCGCGCGTCGGCGCCAAGGCCCGCTATTTCACCGACCAGGGATATCTGTTCGTCTCGATCGACTACACGCTCTACCCGGCGGCCAATGCATGGCGGCAGGCGGGCCAGGTGGGCGAGGCGGTGGGATGGCTGCGCGCCAACGGACAAAGATTTGGTGGCGATCCCGGCGCGATCGCGGTGCTGGGCCATTCGGCGGGCTGTCATCTGTCGGCACTTGCCGCATTTTCCGGCCGTCTGGGCGGCATCAGGGCGCTTGTCTGCAACGATACCGGCGCGTTCGACCTGCACTATCTGGCGCAGGTGAACAACGGCCAGCTGCCCTGGCTGTATGCCGACCCGTTTTCCGACAAGAGCGGCTGGACCCGGTTTTCGCCGATTACGTATGCCCGCAGCGCCCGGCCGTTCGCGACCATGGTCTTGTGGTCCGGCGGCGCCAACCGGCCGCAGATCTCGCGCCGCTTCGCGCAGGCGTTGCGCAGTGCCGGCAACAAAGTCACCACCTTTGACGGATCGGCCTACACCCACCTGTCGATCAATTCGGCCATGGGCCGCGCCACCGACCCGGCCACCCGTGCGGTAACCCGGTTCCTGGAACGCTTTCTGCGTTAGGCCTGCCTGGCGCGCAGCCAGCCCAGGCCGCCGAACAGGGCGAAATAGACACCCGGCACGAAGAACAGCGTCAGGATCGATGCGATCGCCAGGCCACCGATCATCAGGGTCGCCATCGGCTCGAACAGAGGCCCGCCGTTGAGCGCCATCGGCATCAGCCCGGCGATCGTTGTCAGCGATGTCAACAGGATCGGCCGCATGCGCTGCTGGGCGGCCCGCACTACTGCCTGACGCAGCTCATGGCTGCGCCGCTCGATGTCGATCTGGTCGATCAGCACGATCGCATTGTTGATGATGATGCCGGCGAGCGAGATCATCCCCAATATGGCGAAGAACGACAGCGGCTGATTGGTCGCGATCAGCGCAACCGGTGCGCCGATCACGATCATCGGGATGGTCATGAAGGTGAGCAGCACGCGCCGCGCCGAGTTGAACTGAAACACCAGGGCGATCAGCATAACCGTCAGCGCGTAGGGCATGCCGCCCAACAACAGCGCGTTGACCTCGGCGCTGTCTTGGGTTTCGCCGCCGATCGAAACCTCATAGTCCGACCCGATTTCGAGTTGGTCCAGCGCCGGCTGAACCAGCGCGAGGACCTGGTTTGCCGCAAGCGCGTCGCTTTTGGCCGAAACCTTGATCTGTCGAACCTGGTTCTCACGGCGCATCTGCGAATATTCCAGCTTGGGCTCGAAGCGCGCCACCTGGTCCAGCGAAACCAGCCGGCCGCCGACGGGGATGGACAGGTTGGACAAATCCTCGATGCTGTCGCGGAACCCTTCCGCCGCGCGCACCACGATCGGGATCGCCTCGGTCCCCTCGCGATAGGTGGAATAGGTGGTTCCCGAGAAGAACGTGTCCAATACATTGGAGATCTCCTGCGAGGTGATGCCGAGTTCTCTGGCCTTGTCCTGCGCCACATCGATGACGATCTTCAGGCTTTTGTTGCCCCAGTCGTTTTCGTTGCGCACCAGCGCGGGAACTTCGGCGAATGCCGCCTCGATCCGGCGTGCGAGACCGAGAAGTTCCTCCGCGTCCGGCCCGGTGATGTTGACTTCCACGATGCCGGATTCGCCTCCGCCCATCGAAAGCCTGGAGATGCGAAAGCGGGCGGCGGGGCGGTTCTCCAGCAGGTATCGCTGGGCCCGGTCGGCCGCTGTGACCGCGCCGTCGAAACTGTCGGTGTTGACGACGATAAACGCGCTCGCCGGATTGGTGTCGGCCGGATTGAGCGCTAGATAGAATCGCGGACCGCCGTCGCCCACGAAAACGGTGGTGCTGACGACTTCCGGGTTTTGCGACGGATCCGCAAGCCAGCGTTCGACCGCAAGCGCTTCCTCCTCCGTGCGCGCGATCGAGGTGCCCTTGGGCATGTCGAGATAGATCAGATACTCATTGCGTTCGGCCAGCGGAAACATCTCGGACTTGGTCTGGCCGAACAGAGTGATCGATCCGGCCACCGCGCCGTAGACGATGACAATGATCACCGGCGCCCACAACAGCGATCTGTCGACCAACCGGCCGTATGCGGAAACCAACAGACCCGGTCCTGCTGTTGCCGCATCGTCGGCGCGTTTCCGGTTGAGCCAGACGCACAAGGTGGGGAGGATGTAGAGCGCGGTAAGCCAGGAGCCCAGCAGCATCACGCCCACTACCGCCCCGAGTGAAAAGGCGAACTCGCCTTCGACTCCTTCCAGGATCAGCATGGGTATGAACGCGGACACGGTAGTGATCGACGCCACGCCCAGGGGCACGAAAAACTGATTGCCGGCGGCAAGCGCGGCCTCGCGCGGTGCGGCGCCCTTGGCGATGCGACCCTGGATGTCCTCGACCACCACCAGGCCGTTGTCCACCAGCAGGCCGAGCGAGATGATCACCGCGGCGATCGAGACCTGCTGCAGTTCGATCTGCAGATATTGCATGCCCAGCAGGGCGAACATGACGGTAAACGGCACGATCGCGGCGATGATCAGGGCCGCGCGCAGCCCCAGGAACAAGAGCATGACCACCACCACGACCGCGAAGGTCTGCGCCACATTCACCAGCGCGGCGTTGATCGAGGCGGTGACATTAGCCTCCTGGAACGTCGAGAAACGATAGGAGATGCCGATCGGCTGGCGCGCTTCGAACCGGTCGACGGCCTCGCGCAACCTACCCCCCAACTTCTGGATGTCCTCGGTATCGATCATCTCAACGGCGACGATCACCGCCGGGCGACCGTTGAAATAGGCGGGATTGTCCTTCGGCGTCTCGAAGCCGCGGCGCACGGTCATCAAATCTCTCAGCCGAACGAAGCCCGCCAGCCCCTTTACCTTGGTCAGAAGATCGCCGATCTCCTCGACCGAGCCCAGATCGCCGTTCGCCTCGAGGATCAGCGTGGTGCCGTCGGCGTCGAGCTGACCCGCCGGCAGAATCACGTTCTGCGCCTGCAGATCGTTCAGCACCTGGTTGAGTTGCACGCCGACGGCCGCGAGCTTGCGCGAATCGATCTCCAGCCAGATCCGCTCGTCCTGCTGGCCGTAGAAGCTGACTTTCGAGACGCCGTCGACCGTGTAGAGCCGTTCGCGCAGGTCCTCCGCCGCGGCTTTGATCTCGGCGTAGGAAAAGCCCTCCCCGGTGACCGCGATGGTGGCGATCGCCACGTCGCCATAGTTGGTGTTGACGAACGGACCCTTGGTGCCTTCGGGCAGTTCGCGCTGCACGTCCTCCATCTTGTTGCGGATTTCCTGGAAGACGTCGTCCACGTCCTGCTTGGGCACATGGTCGTAGACCGCAAGCGTGATCACTGTGCTGCCGGTGGTGATCAGCGTGTTGATATCCTCGACCTCGGCGATCTCGCGCGCCTTTCGTTCGATCGGCACGACAATGAGATCTTCCATCCGCTCCGGCGACATGCCGGGGAACTGGGCGGTAACCAGGGCGCTGCGGATGGTGATCGCCGGGTTCTCGCGCTTGGGGATGGCAACGTAAACCAGCAGCCCCTGCACGATGAGGCCGATCATCACCAGCAACGTCAGCCGTGATCGATCGATGCCGAACTGGGTCAGGAAGTTCATCGCCCTTACCCGGGGTTTTCGTCGGGCAGCAGCTTCACCTTCTGTCCTTCGCGCAGGAAGGAGACGCCGGCCGACGCCACCCGCTCACCCGGCGACAGGCCCTCGGCGACGATGATCGCGTTCTCACGCACGCCCACCACCTTGATCGCCCGGCGCCTGACCGTGCTGGTCGCCTCGTCGAACACGAAAACCTCGACGCTGCCGGGCTCGTCGGGATCGGCGCCGGCTTCGATCTGTCCTTCGAAGGGCAGCACGGATAACGGCAGGGTGAAGCCCTGGCCGCGCGGGACGGCGAACTCGATGCCGATTTCCACCGCCATGCCGGCCTTCATCGATGGATCCACTGCATCGAGCTCAGCCACCACCGGGAACGATGAGACCGTATCGGCGCGGGCTCCCAATTCGCTGACATGGCCCGCCAGCGCAATGTCCGGGTTGTCGGCGAGACGCACCGTGACCGGCTTGCCCACGGTCAGCCGGTTCACCACGTCGAAGCTCACCGAAAAGCTGGTTTCGAACCGGTTCGCCGCGTAGATGGTGGCAACCGGCGCGCCGGCACTGACGTTGGAGAAGGAATCGACTTCGACGGAATTGACGATGCCGTCGAACGGCGCCGCCAGCGCGGCTTTGGTTAGGTTCTCGCTTGCGGTGTCCACACTGCGCTGCATCTGCACGACCTGGGCGGCGGTCGTCTGGGCGTTTGTCTTGGCCTGATCGGCCTTGGCCTTGGTGGTGATGCCTTTTTCAAGGAGCTCGGCCTGGCGCTCGGCCTCCTCGGCGGCGTTCTGCGCCGTCGCAGTGGCCTGCTCCAGCGCCGCCTGCGCCGATTCCACCTGCAGTTCCAGCGATCTGGTGTCGATGCTCGCAAGCCGGTCGCCCGAGCTTACCCGCTGACCCACATCCAGGTTGACCGCCTCGAGGCGTCCGGAAATCTCAAACGACAGGGTGGAGATGGATGCCGGCTGCAATACCGAAGGGTAACGCCGCACCGTCGAGCGCTCGACGTCCTTGATAAGGATGGTTTTCAGCCCCCGAACGGGCGGTTCCGCGTCGGTGTCCGCCGAACGGTCGTTGCACGACGCCAGCGCAAACATCGACAGGAAGACGATCACGCTGCGCCGCATCGCCAACTCCCTTGTAAAGTCGCCCCCGTCAACCATTGCACCGCCGCGGCGCAATGACAACAGATCTCGCGCGACCGGGCTCCCGCACAACAATCCCGGATGAATATTTTCCAAGATGAGTAACGGTGCAGTCTTCAAAGCCTCGCCCGTACAGAATCATCGCTCGTGTGAAGAATCATGTCGCGGAAACCAATATTAGGCTGTAGTTGTTGGACGGGTGTTTGATCAGTTTACAGCAGGCCGGACAAAGGACATGCGAGACCCGGTGCTGAGGGCCAAGGCAATCGTCAAGGAATTCGGCACGGTCACCGCGCTGCGCGGCGTCGACTTCGAGGTCAATCGTGGCGAGATCGTTGCGCTGGTCGGCGATAACGGCGCCGGCAAGAGTACCCTGATAAAGACCCTGGTCGGCGAGTTCCCACCCACATCGGGCGTGGTCGAATATCTGGGCGTTCCACGCGAATTCGCCAGCAGAAGGGACGCGCACCGCGAAGGCATCGAGATCGTCTACCAGGATCTGGCGATGGCCCCGCACCTTGAGCCCTGCGAGAACTTCTTTCTCACCAACGAGATCTACCGGTTCGGTGCGATCGGCCGGTTCTTCGGCGTTCTGGATCGCCCGACCATGCGCCGGGCGATGCGCAGCTCGTTGGCCGAGTTAGGTGTGAGGCTTGCAGACGAGGTGTGCCGGATATCGCAACTGTCCGGCGGTCAGCAGCAAGGCGTGGCCGTTGCACGCGCCGCGCACTGGGCCGGCAGCCTGCTCTTTCTCGACGAACCCACCGCCGCGCTCGGCGTCAAGCAGACCAGGGCTGTGCACGATCTGGTGTTCCGCGTTCGCGACCGCGGCGTTTCGATCGTCTACATCAGCCACGACATCCCGGAGATACTGGAGGTCAGCGATCGCATTCACGTGCTGCGGCGGGGCGAGACGGCGGCGAACTACAAAACCAACGAAGTCAATGCGAAAGACCTCGTTCTCGCCATGACCGGGGTGGCGGCGTGAAGGACGAAAGCGAAGGCACCAACGCACAGCCGGGCGGTTGGATGGCGGCATCTTCCTCGGTGCACCGCTTTGAATCCTGGTGGATGGTGGTGGTTCTGGCCGTTCTTGTTGTCGTGTTCTCATATCTCAACGGTCCGGCGTTCATGTCGCTCTACAATTTCCGCAACGTGCTGGCCGACGCGTCGGCCCTGCTGATCCTGGCCGTGGGGATGACCTTCGTCATCGCCACCGCGGGCATCGACCTGTCGGTGGGGATGGTGCTCGTCTTCTCCCAGGTGGTGGCGGTCAAGACGATGGTCTTGATGGGCGGCGACGGATGGGCCGCCACCGCTGTCGGCATGGCCGTCAGTGTCTGCATCGGGCTGGTCTGGGGGCTCCTGAACGGCGTTCTGGTCGCCTATATGCGCGTACCGGCCATGGTGGCGACGCTGGGCACCATGGGCATGGCCGGCGGCGGCGGTCTGCTGATCACCAACGGGGTGAACATCCGCTCCGGCGTCCCCGAACAGCTCACCCACAGCTTCGGCGCGGCGAACCTGTTCGGCGTCCTGCCGTCGGTCTCGATCGTCGCGTTGGCGATCGTTGCAGTGGCTTCGTTCGTGCTGCGGTCGACCCGCTTCGGCCTGTACACGCTGGGGGTCGGCTCGAACGAACAGGCGCTCCGGCGCAGCGGGGTTTCCACGCGCCCGGTGATCGCCACGGTCTACGTGATCTCGGGTGGCTGCGCCGGGCTGGCGGGAATCATCGATGTCGCTCGTTTCACCACGACGACCGTCGGCGGCCATATGACCGACAACCTCAACGCGATTACCGCCGTCGTAATCGGCGGAACCAGCCTGTTCGGCGGCGTGGCCACGATCCTGGGCACGGTCACAGGCGTGTTCATCCCCGCGATCCTGGCGAACGGCTTCATCATCATCTCGCTGCCCTCTTTCTGGCAGCAGGTGGCCGTCGGCGCCGTTCTGATCGTTGCGGTGATCCTGGATCAGAATCGCCGACGCAGATGATCCCTTTCGCATCGACTGAAGGACAACGGCGAGCTCTGACGATCGCCTTCGGAGACATCGCCTAGGATTGCACGGACGGCCTGAAGCCTGGAGACAGAGACAGGCATGCCTCCTGAAGCAGCTTGATTGCCTGACCGGAATTCGACGGCAGCGTGGTGGGAGAGATCGGCGCGCCGACGCTCACAAGGTAGCGCTGGCGCCCCTTGTTCAGCGTTTCGTGGAATAGCGCGATGTCTCCAAGCGACGGATGAATGAAGTCGAACAGATAGAACAACGCCGAGTTCCAGGCCGAGATATGGACGGGTATGATCGGGACGTCGAACTTTCTGGCGAGCATGGCCGTGGACGCGATCCAGGGTGGCTCCGACAACCGTATCCCCTTGTCGAAGACCAACCCGCCGGTCCGGCCCGCCGGAAAGATCACCCCCAGCCGCCGCTCATCCATCGCCTTGCGCACGAAGGCCATCAACTCGCGCATGGCTGCGGCTGCTGTCCCTTCCTCGCGCAACTCGACCGGCGCGATGAAATCCTTCATCTGCGGGAAGACGTCGACCACGTCTCCCCTGGCGAAAAAATAGGTGTCGGGCCGCGTTTCGCGCAACAGGCTGTGCAGCACGATGCCGTCGGCGATTCCTGTCGGGTGATTGGCGACGACCAGCGCGGCGCCTTGGGCAGGGACCTGATCCAGGCCGCTGACGGATACCCGTTTTGCGATGAGCTCGGCCAGTTCGGCCATGATCTCGTGCCAGTCGGCGTCTCGAAAGGACTCAGCCAGCTCGACCACCGTTTCATAGGACAGAATCGCGTTGAGCGCCCTTCGCGAAATCGCGGCTAGCGGCCCCGGCCGCGCCAGCCACGGCATGCGCGCGTCGATGCAGGCATCGATCCGCACGCGCATGGCCGTCTCGTCGCTGTCAGCCGGCGGTCCCGTATCGGTTGACCGCGGCGTCGGCATTATCCCTTTGGCTCGCAGTCATCGGTGTATAGGTGATTGGCCATGGCCGGATCGGCCATGTTGTCCCGGGTCACCAGCACATAAGGCTGCCGATCGAAGCTGGAGGGGACGGATTTGCCCGCCAGCATGTCGAACCCCACCAAGGCGCCGTCATAGCCCAGCGAGTATGGGTCCCAAGCCACCAGCCCGTCCAGTGCGCCGCGTTCCAGCCACTTCTGCTGAACCGGGCTGGCATCAAAGGCGATCGCATGGATGTCCATCCTGTCCAGCCTCGACAAGGTGGCGCCGACGAACTCACCGACGATGTCGCCATCGGCGATCAGTCCTTCGAGATCCGGATGGGCGGCAAGGGTCGCCTGGATGATCTGCGACGTCTTCATCGCGTCATTTTCGGCAAACTGCTTCTCAAGAATCTCGATATCCGGATAATTCGCCAGGGCTTCCAGATAGCCTTTCATTCGCTGCTGCGGCACGTAGTTGGCCGCGTAGGTGCCGACCAGCAGCACTTTACCGTCTCCGTCCAACAGGTGCGCGACCTCCTCGCCGGCGACCCGCCCCGCCTGCACGTCGTCCATGCCCAGGAAGGGCACATCGACATCATTCACCGCATTGTCGACCAGCACGACCTGGATGCCGAGATCGAGCGCTTCCTTGATCGGCGCGGCCGCGGCCGTGTCATCGTTCGGGTCATACACCAGGATATCCGGCTTCTGGGCGATCATCGCCCGCACGATCGGCATTTGAATGTTGATGTTCCATTCCGACGGGCCGTCGACCAGCATCTTGGCTTTGTTTTCGTTCGCGGCCTTGCGCACGCCGCATTCCATCATCGAGAAAACGGGCGATGCATTGATGCCGCGGATGAAGCCGATCGTCGGGCTGTCATCGGCTGAAGCGGAAAATGTTGCAAAAGCGGATACTGAAACCGCTGTGCAAAACAGGGCGGCAATACGCTTGAGATTCATGGTGTTTCCCCTGACAAACTCAACTTATGTCGAATGAATATCGACAATAATCAATGGAAACACCCAATCGGATTTCATTGCAAACAATAATTAGTTTTGTTGATTGTGAGTTTGAGAAGAATTTGGTTTTCTTCAGAGTAGATTATCTAGATTGCTATTGAAGCCATGGCAGTCGGCATGAAACCGATTGAACGATCATGGTCGAACTTACCCGTCGACTGACGCATCTCGCAGTGTTTTCATCGGATGCCGGAAACGCCGCGATCACCTAGACTGCTGAAGGCAGTCGGCATATTGCTGGCGCAGCATGTTCTTCTGCACCTTGCCCATCGTGTTGCGCGGCAAAGCGTCGACGACGAAGATGCGCCGGGGCTGTTTGAAGCGAGCGAGCTTGCCGGACAGTAAGCCCACGATCTCTTCGGGATCGATCTGGACGCCGGGCTCGCCGACAATGACGCCCACCACACCCTCGCCCAGATCGGCATGCGGGGCGGCGATCACGGCGCTTTCCAGCACGCCGGGCAGATCGTCGAGGGTGGCTTCGATCTCCTTAGGATAGATGTTGTAGCCGCCCGATATAATCAGGTCCTTCTGCCGGCCGACGATGCGCAGATATCCGTCGGGATCGATCATGCCCAGATCGCCGGTGATGAAGAAGCCGTTCTCGCGCTTCTCTTCCGCCGTCTTTTCCGGCATGCGCCAGTAGCCCTTGAACACATTGGGACCGCGCACCTCGATCATGCCGGTCTCGCCGTCGGCCAGTTCACGGCCGCTTTGCGGATCGGTGATGCGGATTTCCGTGCCGGGCAACGGCAGGCCCACGGTGCCCGCCCTGCGCTCGCCGTCGTAGGGGTTGGATGTGTTCATGTTGGTCTCGGTCATGCCGTAGCGCTCCAGGATGCGATGTCCTGTGCGGGCTTCGAACCGCTCATGGGTTTCGGCCAGCAGCGGCGCGCTGCCGGAGATAAACAGCCGCATGTTGGTCGTCAGTTCGCGCGTGAGCCGCGGGTCGTCCAGCAGGCGCGTGTAGAAGGTTGGCACGCCCATCATCGCCGTCGCCGCCGGTATTGCCCCGATGATCGCGTCGACGTCGAACTTGGGCAGAAAGTGCATGCGCGCACCGGCCAGCAGGGCGATGTTGACCGCGACGAACAGCCCGTGGGTGTGGAAGATCGGCAGTGCGTGCACCAGCGTGTCTTCGGCGTCGAACCGCCATAGCTCTCTCAGTACTTGCGCGTTGGAAAGGAGGTTTTCATGGCTCAGCATGGCACCCTTGGCCCGGCCCGTCGTGCCTGACGTGTAGAGGATGGCGGCAAGATCGCCGGCTTCCGCCGCGGCCGGCGTTTCGAAGGGCTCGGCGGCAGCCGCCGCGTCGGCAAAGCTTCCCGAGCCGTCTGAGTTCAACGTCATCGCTGTGGCGCCGGCATCGGCCGCCATGGGCGCAAGCCTGCTCTCGGCCGCCTCGTCGCACAACAGCAGAGCCGGTTCCGCGTCGCCGACGAAGTAGGCGATTTCGTCGGGCGTATACGCGGTGTTGAGCGGCAGCAGAACCGCACCGCATTTGATGCAGGCACCGTAAACGGCCAGCGCCTGCGGCGACTTGGCAACCTGGACCGCGACCCGATCGCCCCTTGTCACCCCATGCGCGCGCATCGCGCCGGCATATCGGGCCATCAAGCCGGCGAAAGCGCGGTGGGTCATCGCGGGCCGGTCACCCAACAGCAGGAACTGTTCGTTGCTTTGGGCATGCGGCCCAAAAAGGGCGTCAAACAGATGATTGGCCATCGGGTTCCTTATCGGGCCGGCGCGGCCACTTTCGGTTTGGCCCGAACCAGCGCCTGGACGGATCGGGACAGGGCCACGGTCTGCTTGGTCGCGAACGCGTCGCAGTTGGTCTCCACATGCTGGGGATCGTAGCGATAGTTGACCATGGCGCCGACCGATTGGGCGATGCCGTTGGGCGACAGATCAGCGCTGGTCAGGATGTTGTCGATCTGCGCGCCGTTGGCCAGATGAAAGCGCGCGACGGCGTCGACCGGCCGCCCGTCGGGCCTTTTCTCCACGGCAAGATAGACGGCGGCCATTTCACGCAGGTCATCGCCGATCGAATCGAGGGCGTCCGCGTCGTCGTCTGCCGCTTCAACGGCCTCAATGATTCGCGCCGGGCGCGGATCGGCTTCCCCGGCCTGGGTTTCCAGCCACCGCCGCAGGCCCGGCAGCGGCGAAAGGGTGATGAAGGTCCGCAATCCCGGCAGCTCGCTCGACAGATCGGCGACCACCTGCTTGATCAGCGAATCGCCGAACGAAATGCCGTGTAAACCGCGCTGGCAGTTGGAGATTGAATAGAAGACCGCGGTATCGGCATCCCCTGCCTCCAGCGCCGTGCGCCCGGTGGCGAGCACGTCCTGGACCGACGTGGGAACACCCTTGGTCAACGCCACCGCCACGAAGATCAACGGGTCGTTGGGCACCCGCGGATGAAAATAGGCGTAGCAGCGCCGGTCGGCAGGCTGAATTCGGCGGCGCAGATCATCCCAGTCGTTGATCTCGTGGACCGCCTCATAGGCGATGATCTTCTCAAGGATGCTGGCCGGCGTATCCCAATCGATGCGCCGCAACACCAGAAATCCGCGGTTGAACCAGGAAGTGAACAGGTGGGCGAAATCCAGATCGATCCGCCCATATTGCGGATGATCGGCGATCAACGTCAGCAGGTCCGCGCGCATTGAGACCAGCTGTGCCGTTGCGCCTTCGGATTGGTTGAGCCTGCGGAACAGTTCCTGGCGCGCCGGTTCGGCGGCTTGCATCAACGACTTCAACGATCCCGTCGTCGGGCTTTCGCGATAGGCGCCGGCGAGTTCTTCCAGCCGCACGGCGTCGAGGTCGAGCTCATCCGCCAGATAGTCGAAGAAGGCCAGCCGCTCGTGGCTCGACAGCCCCTGATAGGTGGCGAGGATGGACTCGGCCAACCTCATCGTCGCCGCTTCCCCGCGCGCCGAAATCAGATCGCGGCACTGTTCGATAATGGGCCGTCCGTCGACGGCCGTCCGAAACGCCGGGCGTTGGTCGAAGATCGTCGCGAACAGGTCGGCCAGGTATTTCGAGCGTCGATTCATTACACCTAGGCGAGTGGATCAGTCGCTTATCCAAGCGATATCCGTTTTCCCGACAGTCCCACTTCAAGCGTCAGGCTGCCTTCGTTGATCAGCCAGCGCCGGATCGTATAGCTGCGCGTTCCCGTCGCGTGCATCGGATCGCCATCGGCAAAGGCGCGTGCCTCCTCCAACGAACCGGCCCGATAGACGATCAATCCCTCCCCCTGCATCTGCTCTCCGGAGAAGTCCGAAACCGGTCCCGCAAAGGCCAGTTTGCCCTCGGCCTCCATGCGGGCCTGATAGGCCAGATGGTCGGGCAGGGCGGCGGCAAGCTGTTCGGGGGGCTTGGCCGGCACCGAATTGACCACATAGAGCTCAAGCGCCAAGGCGCCTCGCTCCCGAGCGTGGGCCTTGTAGTCCGACCAGCTTGGCATCGCAACCTCCATCCTCGTCATGCTAACTATAGAAATATCGATATTATTTGACAACACGGAAAATAATCGCCAAAATGCACGTCGCGTCATCCCAGGGAGGCAAGATGCGTTTCACGGTTGGTACTGGTACGACGGGATCGGGTGTTTTTGTAGTCGACAACGCACAGGCGCGGAATCTATCGGCGCTTGAAGCGTCCGTGGGCGACGACCTGATGGGCATCGTTTCGGGCAGGGTCGATCTCGCCGCTCTGGCGAAGAGACTTCCCGATGCGCCCTCAGAGCCGCTTGCCGGCATCGCTCCGGAACTTCCGATCAAACGGCCGGGCAAAGTGATCTGCCTGGGTCTTAACTATGTAGATCACATCAAGGAAGGCGGCTACGACGTGCCGGAGTACCCGGCGCTGTTCATGCGCGGTTTGAACTCTCTGATGCCTGCCGGCGCGCCGATGGTGCGGCCGACCTGTTCCGAGAAGCTCGATTACGAAGCCGAGCTGATGCTGGTCGTCGGCCGGGGCGGCAGGCATATCGGCGAAGCCGAGGCGCTCGACCATGTGTTCGGCTACACC
The DNA here is from genome assembly GCA_028281105.1 of Rhizobiaceae bacterium. GTDB lineage: Bacteria > Pseudomonadota > Alphaproteobacteria > Rhizobiales > Rhizobiaceae > JANQKQ01. The sequence goes on along the minus strand of JANQKQ010000062.1, from coordinate 14,141 downwards.
GTCTTCAACGACGGCTCGGTGCGCGACTACCAGCGCAAAACCCATCAATGGACCCCCGGCAAGAACTTCGATGCGACCGGTGCCATCGGTCCGGTCGTCGTCACCCCCGACGAACTGCCGGCCGGCGCCGACGGTCTGAAGATCGAGTCCCGCGTCGGCTCGGAAATCCTGCAGAGCGCGACCACCGCGGACATGCTGTGGAGCGTGGCTCGCACCATCGCGACCATCTCGGAATTCGCGACCCTGGAACCGGGCGATCTCATCGCGATGGGCACGCCGCCCGGCGTCGGCCATGCGCGCCGGCCGCCGCGCTGGCTGCGCCCCGGCGAGACGATCGAGGTCGAGATCGAATCCATCGGCATCTGCGCCAACCCGGTTGTGGCCGAAGAGGACCTGCTTGCAACGGAGGCGGCCCAATGAACGCCCTGACGGGACAGGAATTGGAGCTGGCCCGCGCCCATGCGCAGTCCGTGGTACGTGACCTGCGCAAGGCGATGCCGAAGCTCGAAGACAGGGCGATAGACCTGATCCTGCGCCAGGCGCGCTCGCACTATGCCTGGACCGACCGTCCGGTGTCCCGCGAGACGCTGGAAGCGATCTACAAGATCACCGCCGCCGGCCCGACTTCCATGAACTGCTGCCCGGCCCGTTTCGTCTTCGTGACCTCCGATGAGGCCAAACAGCGGCTGACCAAGGCGCTCAAGCCCGCGAATATCGATAAGATGATGGCCGCGCCCGTCACCGCGATCATCGCCTACGACGGTGAATTCTGGCAGGAGCTGCCCTTCTTGTTTCCCCACGAGGACCGGCGCCCGCATTTCGAAGGAAAGCCGGATCACGCTGAATCAACCGCTTTCCGCAACGGCACCCTGCAAGGCGCCTACTTCATGATCGCCGCGCGGGCGCTCGGGCTCGATGTGGGCGCGATGTCGGGTTTTTCCAACGCGGCCGTCGATGAGGAGTTCTTTGTCGGCACGACGCTGAAGTCCAACTTCCTGTGCAACCTGGGATATGCGGACGAAACGGCGCTGTTTCACAAGCTGCCGCGCTTTGCGTTCGACAAAGTCTGCGAGTTCGCGTGAGGGTGCGATGGCGGCGGTGCGAACGAAAACCACGGTGACGCTACGGGCTGACGGCCGGGGCCGATCGCATTCGCGTAGCGACGTGGCCATCCGCGACCTCAACTTCGTCATCGACGAGCCCACCGAGCGCGGCGGCACCAATGCGGGGCCGACGCCCACCGATACCGCGCTTGCCGCACTGATCGGCTGCACCAATGTGATCGGACACAAATGCGCGGACAAGCTTGGCGTCGACATCGGCAACATCGCCGTCGAGATCGCCTGCGCGTTCGATCGGCGCGGGGTGACGCTGGAAGAGGAAATCGACGTGCCGTTCACCACGCTGCGCCAGGTCGTGACCTGCGACGGCCCGGCCAGCGGCGCGGAGATTGAAAGGGTGGGGGAGGAAGTCGCCAAGTTCTGCCCGCTGTCGAAACTGTTCGAGCAGTCCGGCACGCAACTGGAGACGACCTGGCGCAAGGCCTGAATGAGGAAACCCAACCACAAGGGAGAAACCAGACATGATTGGACAACTGACCAGGCGGGCCACACTCGGCCTCATGCTAGCAGCTGCCGTGTCGACATCGGCCGCGGCGGCCGAGAAAATCAAGGCAGTCGTGATCGACGGCTATCCCGCGCGTGCGCTTTGGGTGAAGGAGTTCACCAACTTTTTCATCCCCGAGGTGGACAAGCGGCTCGCCGCCAACGGCAACTACGAGATGGAGTGGCAGGAGAGCTATGGCGGCTCGATCGTCAAGCCGAAGGGCGTGCTGGAAGGCATCAAGCTCGGGCTTGGCGACATCGGCATCGTGACCACGATCTTCCATTCATCGAAGCTGCCCAGCCAGGCGATTTCGGCGGTCACCCCGTTCATCGCTCCCGATGCCAGGGCCGTGGCCAAGGCGGTCGACGAGATCGCCAAGGAATACCCGACCATGCAGAACGAGTTCGCCGCCCAGAACCAGGTCTATCTGGCGACCGGCGTCGTGCTCGACACCTACCAGTTGTTCTCCAAGACGCCGATCAACTCGCTCAAAGACGTCGAGGGCGGCAAGTTGGCCGGCGCCGGCATGAACCTGCGCTATCTGGAAGGCATCGACGGAGCGGCCGGGGTGCGCGGCGGTCTGACCGACTTCTACAACATGCTGCAGACCGGCCTGGTCGACCACGCCATGCTGTGGCCGGAAGCCGCCAGCACGTTCAAGATCGCCGAGGTCGCGCCCTATATGCTGAAAGCCGATCTGGGTGCGGTCAACTCCAAGACGATCACGGTCAACAAGGACTACTGGGACAAGCTGCCTGACGAGGTGAAGGGTGTTCTACAGGAGGTCGCCGTCGCCTATCGCGATCACGTGGCCGGCATCGCCATGGACCGTGCGGCCGCAAGCCGCGAGGCCTACGTAGCTGCCGGCGGCACGGTCGTCGAGATGGACCCGGCCGAGCGCGAAGCCTGGGCGCATGCCATGCCCAACATCGCTGCGGAGTGGGCGGCCAACCTGGAAGGCAAAGGCGAGCCGGGCGAGCAGATGCTGCAAACCTATCTCGGCAAGCTTGCCAATGCCGGCTACACCCCGGTTCGCGATTGGACCGCCGATCTGAGCAACTGATCGGATCGCGACGGGGAGGAACGGCATGGTCGAAACCCGGCCCCAAACCGTCTCAATTGTCTCGAAGCTGGCCAACGGCGTTGCGGTTATCGCCAACGCCGTTGGCACCGTCGTCGTGCTGCTGCTGGTGTTGATCGTCAATTACGACGTGGTGGCGCGCGGCGTATTCAACAGTCCGTTTCTGGGTGCCGTCGAGGTGGTGCAGTTCTCCATGGTGCTCATCGTGTTCCTGCAACTGCCCGATGTCATCCGGGTCAATCGGCTGACCCGTTCCGACGGTTTCCTGACCGTACTCAGCTCGCGTTACCCGCGCGCCAGCGACGGCATTCGTCGGTTTATCAACCTGGTTTCCGCCGTGTTCATGATGCTGGTCGCAATCGCGATCTGGCCGGAATTCGTCGAGATGTTCGAAAGCCGGGACTATTTCGGCGTTCCCGGGGTCTTCACCGCTCCGTGGTGGCCGATCAAGCTGACGATCTTCGTCAGCGCGGTGTTGTGCACGGTGCTGTTCGTCATCAAGGTGCTGTCGGCCGGCGGTGAAGGAGCCGACGGCAGTCTGGGCTATCGCGGCCCCTATTTCGGCAAGCGGAACACGCCGGGAGCGCCGTCGGGCGACACCGCGGAGCCTACTTCATGAGCCCGATCGAGATCGGCATCGCATCCGTCATTGCGATCATCGTTCTGGTCTATATCGGCGTCTACATCCCGATCGCGCTGGGGGTGGTGTCGTTCGTCTCGATCTGGCTGATGCGGGACAACTTCGAGCTGGCGATGAACCTGCTGAAGATCGCGATCGGCGATTCGGTGATGGAGTACACCTTCGCCACCGTGCCGCTGTTCACCTTCATGGGACTGGTCGTCTCCAAGGCGGGGCTCGGCGCCGACATCTACGAGGTGATGAATTCCGGCTTCCGCAAGGTCAAGGGCGGGATCGGCATGGCCACCGTCGGCGCCAACGCGGTGTTTGCCGCCGTGACCGGCTCGTCGATCGCATCGGCCTCGGTGTTCGCCAAGGTCTCGGTCCCGCAGATGCTGGCGTTCAACTACAATCCCCGCTTCGCCGTCGGCGTGGTGGCCGGCTCGTCCGTGCTGGGCATGATCATCCCGCCGTCCGCCATGCTGATCATCTATTCCTTCGTCGCCGAACAGTCGGTCGGCGACATGTTTCTGGCCGGCGTCGTGCCGGGCCTGCTTCTGGCGGCCGCGTATATCATCGCGATCTGGACCATGGGCCGGCTGAGCCCACGCTACGTGGGCGGCAGGCAGATCGATGACAGCGAATGGATGTCGGCTTACGAGATCGCCGACAAGACCCTGCCGACCATCGTGCTGATCGTCGTCGTGCTGGGCGGCATCTACACCGGCTGGCTGACCCCGGTGGAGGCGGGCGCGGCCGGCTCGCTGCTGGGGCTGGCGATCGCGGTGGCGCGCGGGCGCATGACGTTGCGAACCTTCTGGGACGCGCTGCTGGAGACAGGCCACATCACCGCAGCGATCCTGTTCCTGATCACCGCCGCGTCGATCTACAGCCGCATGCTCGGGCTCGCCGGCCTGCCCAACGAACTGGGCAACATTCTCGCCGAAACCCAGATGACGTTCTTCTGGATCATGTTCATCTACGTGCTGCTGATGATCTTCCTGGGGACCCTGCTCGACACCGCGTCGATCATCCTGATCGTGGTGCCCCTGTTCCTGCCGCTGATCGAGCCGATGGGGCTGTCGCTGGTATGGTTCGGGATCGTCACCGTCGTCGGCGCCGAGATCGGGCTTCTAACCCCGCCGCTCGGCATCTCGTGTTTCGTGATCAAGGCGACCCTGGACGACGACCGCATCTCGCTGAAAGACGTGTTCGTCGGCGCATTCCCCTTCGCGGTGGTGATGCTGATCGTGCTGATCGCACTTATTCGCTTTCCTTCGCTGAGCCTGGCGATCCTGAACTAGTCCGCAAGCAACGGAGTCCGACCCATGCGCGATGTAAACACCGACAACATCACCGATGTCTTCATGGGCTATTTCGGCAAGGACACCAACCCGCGCCTGCGCGAGATCATGTTGAGCCTGGCCACCCATCTGCATGCGTTCGCCAAGGAAACCAACCTGACCCATGACGAATGGCGAAGAGGCATCGAGTTCATGGAGTGGGCCGGGCGCATCACCGATGAGGAACGACACGAGTTCGTGCTGCTGTCGGACGTGCTGGGCCTGTCGGCGCTGGTCGACATGATCCACTCGGTGCCCGGCGGAACCTCGTCGAGCGTGCTCGGGCCCTTTCACATCACCGGCGCGCCGCCGCTGGCGTTCGGGGCCGACATGAAGCGCCACTATGAAGGCCCGGTGCTGCTGGCACGCGGCACGGTGAAAAACATGAAGGGCGAGCCGATCGAGGGCGCCGAACTCGACATCTGGCAGACCGCGCCCAACGGGATGTATTCAAGCCAGGATCCGGACCAGGACACTTATTCCTTCCACGGCATCCAGACCACCGGTCCCGATGGCCGCTATGGGTTCACCACGGTCAAGCCCGTCAGCTACACCGTGCCCACCGATGGCCCGGTCGGCGATATTCTCAACGCCACCGGCCGCCATCCGTGGCGACCCTCGCATCTGCACTACATCATCAAGGCCGAGGGCTATCGCACCCTGGTCACCGAGATTTTTCCCGACGACGATCCGTATCTCGACGAGGATACCGTCTTCGGCGTGCGCGATGATCTGGTGATGAAGTATGTCGAACAGCCGGCGCAAACGTTCCCGGACGGATTCGAACTTTCGGGCAAGGTCAACGAACCGTATCTGTTGGCCGACTTCGACCTGATTCTCACGCCTGCAGCCGAAGCGTGACCGGCTTGACCGGTTAACCGGCCTGCGTCGGCTCGGCGCTCAGCAGGTCCGTCAGGAAGGCGCCGGTGCGGCGGTAGTGCTCCAGCAGGCGCTGGGAGGCCAGGTCCGCATCCCGCTCTATCGCCGCGTTGAGAATATCGCGATGCTCGGCGTCGATGTCGCGCTTCTGGTAGCTCAACGAACGGCCGGCCAGATAGCGGTAACGGATGTTCAGATCGTAAAGCTGGCTGCAGAACTTCAGCAGGATCGGCGAGTGGCAGTTGCTGATCAGGGCCATATGGAAGGCCTTGTGGCGAACCTCGAACGCTTCCGCGCTGTCGCGCGGCTGGCGCTCCATCTTGTGATGGGCGACCACCAGCGCCTCCTCCCAGGCATCGGTTGCGTTGGCGATCGACTGGCGTAGCGCCATCTCCTCCAGCGAGCAGCGCAGCTTGAGGATTTCCTCGAAGTTCTCCTTGCTGGTGGCGGCGGCCCGAAATCCGCGCTGGTCGACCCGCTCTACCAGCTGATCCGATGTCAACAGGCTCAGCGCCTCGCGGACCGGCGACGCCCCGATATCCAGCATCTTGCGCAGCTGCTCGATTTTCAGCTTCTTGCCGGGCGGCAGCTCTCCGACCAGGATCATCCGCCGCAGCGCCACGTAGGTGCGATGGGTCGCGGACGTGTCCTGCGAAGAATCGGCGCCCGCGGTGCGGAAGGTCACATGCTGCTGCATGCCGAAATAATATCGATATTCTCTACTCCGATCAATGGCGTACTTGACCTTCCAGCGACTGGAAGCACTACATCTCACCCATGGACGATCATCGTAATCCCGGCAACGCTGCGACGGGTCCGAGCGGATCTTCAGGTGCCGATACCGTGCACGAGCGCAACGGGCATGACGGCCCGCTGCAAGCCGATTCGGCCGATCCTATCGACCCGGTATGCGGCATGACGGTCGATCCCGATTCCGGCAATCCAACCTGTGTCTACGGGGGCGCCGAGCATCATTTCTGCTCGGACCGATGCCGCGACCGGTTTAAAGCCGACCCTTACTTCTACCTGTCGGGAAACTCCGCAGGGAAGAAGACCGCAGCGAAGAGTGCGGCCTACACCTGCCCGATGGACCCGCAGATCGTCCGCGACGAACCGGGCGCCTGCCCGATCTGCGGCATGGCTCTTGAGCCGATGGACGGGATCTCGAGCGGTCCCAACCAGGAATTGATCGACTTCACCCGACGGCTATGGGTGAGCGTGGGAGCCGCCGTCCCGCTGGTCGTTCTGACGATGGGTTCGATGGTCGGCCTACCGGTGCGCGGCTGGCTGGGCGAGACCGTTTCAGTGTGGCTCGAACTGTTGCTGGCCACGCCCGTGGTCGCGTGGGCCGCCGGCCCGTTCTTCCAGCGCGGCTGGACGTCGCTGAAGACGCGCAACTTCAACATGTGGACGCTGATCATGCTCGGCGTCGGCGCGGCCTATGCCTACTCCGTGGTCGCTGCCCTGGCTCCGGGCCTGTTCCCGGCGGACATGCGCGGCGAAGACGGCCACGTGCCGGTCTATTTCGAAGCGGCGGTTGTCATCATCGCGCTGGTGTTCGTCGGCCAGGTGCTGGAACTGCGCGCACGCGAACGTACCGGCGACGCCATTCGTTCGCTGTTCGATCTCGCACCCAAAACCGCGCGGCGGGTTTTGGCGGAAGGCGAAGAGTACGACGCGCCGCTGGAGAACATCGTCGAGGGCGACCGCCTTCGGGTGCGGCCGGGAGAGAGCGTACCCGTCGATGCGCTTGTGATCGAAGGCCGCTCCACGGTCGACGAGGCCATGATCACCGGCGAGCCGATGCCGGTGGAGAAGTCCGCCGACGATAAGGTGACCGGCGGCACCATCAACGGCAAGGGTAGCCTCATCATCGAAGCGGCACGGGTCGGCGAGGACACCATGCTGGCGCAGATCATTTCGATGGTGGCGTCCGCGCAGCGCTCGCGCGCGCCGATCCAGGGGTTCGCCGACCGCGTCGCCGCAATCTTCGTTCCGGCGGTGGTCTCGGTTGCCGTGGCTGCCTTCGCCATCTGGCTGGCGGTCGGGCCGGACCCGGCATTCGTGTTTGCGATCGTCTCAGCGGTATCGGTGTTGATCATCGCGTGTCCATGCGCGCTTGGACTTGCCACGCCGATGTCGATCATGACGGCCACCGGGCGGGGCGCGAAGGCCGGCGTCTTGATCAAGGATGCCGAGGCGCTGGAACGCATGGCGCGCGTCGACACGCTGGTCATCGACAAGACCGGCACCCTCACCGAGGGCCGTCCCGAACTGACCGACATCATTGCCGTGAACGATCGCGCGCCGGCCGACATTCTTCGGCTGGCCGCCTCGCTTGAGCGCGGATCGGAGCACCCCCTGGCGGAGGCGATTGTCGCCGGCGGACGCGCGCGAAAGGTGCCGATCGAGCCGGTGGAGGCGTTCGAGGCGGCAGCCGGCAAGGGAGTGAAGGGCAAGGTCGGCGGCCACGCAGTTGCGCTAGGCAACGCTGCCATGATGGAGGCTGCAGGCATCGACGTGGGTTCGGCCCTCGCGCGGGCCGACGCGCTGAGGGCCAACGGCAAGACCGCGATGTTTCTATCCGTCGGCGGACAACTGGCGGGCATCCTCGCCATCGCCGATCCGATCAGGCCGACCGCCGCCGGCGCCATCGAGGCGCTTCACCGGGCCGGGCTCACCGTCATCATGGCCACCGGGGACAATGAGCGCACCGCGCGCGCGGTGGCGGGCGCGCTGGGTATCGATGAGGTTCGCGCCGGCGTGCTGCCACAGGAAAAGAAAGCCTTGATCGACGAGCTGCATGCCGGCGGCAGGCGGGTCGCAATGGCCGGGGACGGGATAAACGACGCGCCCGCATTGGCGGCATCGGATGTGGGCATCGCCATGGGCACGGGCGCGGATGTGGCGGTCGAAAGCGCCGGCATCACGCTGCTGAAGGGCGACCTGACCGGCATTGTCCGCGCCCGCAAACTGGCGCGCGCGAGCTTGCGCAACATCAAGCAGAACCTGTTCTTTGCCTTCGTCTACAACTGCGCCGGGGTTCCGATAGCAGCAGGCGTCCTCTATCCGCTGACCGGCATGCTGCTGTCGCCGATGATCGCCGCTGCGGCAATGAGCCTCTCGTCGGTTTCGGTTATCGCCAACGCCCTGAGATTGCGAACGCTCAAGCTGTAGCGCTTGACCTTCCAGTCATTGGAATCTTTAGTTGGATTTGAATGCAAGCAAGGACGCCGGAAATGAACATCGGGACCGTCGCGCGAAGAGCGAACCTGCCGCCAAAGACCATTCGCTACTACGAAGACATCGAGCTGGTGAAACCGGCCCGGTTGAAGAACGGCTATCGCAGTTATTCCGAAAGTGACATGCACCGGCTGCGGTTCGTTCAACGCGCCCGCAGCCTGGGCTTCACGATCGAGGAATGCCGGCTGCTGCTGTCGCTGTATGACGACGAAAATCGGGCCAGCGCCGACGTCAAGGCAATTGCGCTCGACAAGATCGCCGAGGTCGACCGCAAGATCGGCGAACTGAAATCGCTAAGGGCGACCCTGTCCGAGCTGGCCGCCCATTGTCACGGCGACGACCGGCCCGACTGCCCGATTATCGAAGGACTGGCGAACAGCGGGCCGGGCGCCGGTCCGATGTGATCTGCAGCAAGCCCCGCCGGCGGTGACTACACGCGCGCCATTCGCTCCAGCACGTCGACGCCTTGCTGTTTGAAGAAGTGCAGCAGGTCGATGAAGATCCAGTTCTCCGCCAGCTTGTCGCCTCGGCGTCGGTAGATGTCGATGACGCGAAATTCGCAGCGGGTCGGCGTCGCGGGCATTCCCATGAAACCTCCGGTGGGTATGGCGGAGAAGTTCGGCCAGCCGAAGAACCCGCCGTAGTGGCCTTCGCCGATACGGCAGCGGTGGCCGTAGAAAACGCGGTCCTTGAAGCCTTCGCGGAACGGCCCCGCATGCTGCCTGGCGTATCGCTCGATGGTATAGGTGGCGCCGATTCCCGCCGGCCCCCACCAGATCATATCGTCATGCCAGGTGCGGGCCAGTTCCTCTTCCAGCGGCAGACCGAGATCCCAATTGCCGAGATCGTCGATCATCGCTTCGATCGCCGCCAGCGTCTTCTCTCCCTCCGCCGGTTCGGCGGGCTCGAACAGCAAGCCATCGTGAGGCATCGGTCCGGGCTGGACGAGATGCGCCGCCGTCTGCGGGGGAAACGGCGCCAGGCCCGCCTGCATCATCAAGTGTGGAATATCGAAGAACATCGCCGTCTCGACAATCTTGTCGCCTTCGACCTTCATGAACTCGCAATAGCGTACAAACGCCATCTTCCCGGTCGGCCGGATGTCCAGCCAGGGCCGGTCGAACAACCCTACCAGGTGACCCATCGAGCAAACCCAGACGCCGGCGCCGCCTTCGACCGAATTCTCGCCGGCCATGAACACGTCCATGCGCCTCTGCATGCGCCGGATCGCCGCCCGCAAGGGGATCCAGAACCGCTGCGCCAGCTGGTCCGCATCGTCGATTTCGTTGAACGGATGACAGCCGCGCCACAGGTGATCGTTGCTGGTGAACTCGCGAAGAGCCGGGGCGATGCGGCCGTTTTCCGCGGCATCCAGCGCGCCGTAGTAGCGCCGCACCAGATTCTTCTCGCTTTGAAAATCCTGCATTAAATTCTCTTTTTTCTCAAGTGCTTAGCTAGCTTTGACGTTCGCGTAGATTCTTTGGTGCGCCAACGGTGCCGGAGTATTTTGCATACGTTTGCAAAAAAAGCTTGCCACGTCCACCAAATTGCGGCTAGCTATATTGCAAACGTATGCAAAACGTTGCCGCGGGAGGAGACCTTGGCTGAAATCCAGTTGCGCAATGTGAGCAAGCGCTGGGGAAGTTTCGTCGGTGTGGACAATTTCGATTTGACCATCGCCGATGAGGAGTTCCTCGTTCTGCTCGGCCCGTCCGGCTGCGGCAAAACCACGACAATGCGTATGATTGCCGGTCTGGAAGACGTGACCGACGGCGAGATCGCCATCGATGGTCAGGTGGTCAACGACCTTGATCCCAAGGACCGCGACATCGCCATGGTGTTCCAGAGCTACGGGCTCTACCCGAACATGAACGTGTTCGAGAACATCCGCTTTCCGCTCAAGGTGCGCAAAGTGGACCAGGCTACCCACGACGAGCGCGTGATGCGCGCCGCCAAGATGGTCGAGCTGGAACCGTTCATGCATCGCCGGCCGGCGGAACTGTCCGGCGGCCAGCGCCAGCGGGTCGCGCTGGCGCGCGCCATTGTGCGTGAACCCAACGTGTTCCTGATGGACGAGCCGTTGTCCAATCTCGATGCCAAACTGCGCGTATCCACAAGGGCCCAGATCAAGAACCTGTCGCACGAACTGAAGGTGACCACGATCTACGTCACCCACGATCAGATCGAGGCGATGACGCTCGCCGACCGGGTGGTCGTCATGAAACAGGGGGTGGTTCAGCAGGTCGGCACGCCGACCGATATCTACAACACTCCGTCCAACACGTTCGTGGCCGGCTTCATCGGCAGCCCGGCGATGAACCTGGTCGACGGCGAGATCAAGCAAGGCAGGTTCCGCGCCGACAATGTCGAGGTCGGCGGGCTCAAGGCGCCCGACGGGCCGATCACGATAGGCTTCCGCGCCGAGGATGCGACGGTCGCCAAGGGCGCCAAGGCCGAAATCAAGGCGCCGATATACACGCTCGAACTGCTCGGGGACGCGACCATGATTTCGGTGCGCGTTGCAGACGCGCTCGTTTCGGTCAAGGCGGACAAGTCCTTTCGCGCGCAGATCGGCGACATGATCGGCATCCAGGTGCCTAACGCGATCTGCCATCTCTTCGACAATGAGGACGGTGCACGCATCGGGGGCTGAACGGCGGGTGCCTGAAGCAAAATGCCGGGTGGGACCGGCGAACCGGACGGCGCGCCCTTAAGGCGGCCGTGCCATCAACGGGAGAAACAACACATGAAACTGAAGACACTCGCAATGGCCGGCGCCATGTCGCTGATTACCTCGGTGGCCTGGGCCGGATGCGCATTCGAGAACGCCGTGCCCGTCAAATCGCTTTCCGCCGGGTTCCAGGCCTGGAAGTCGGTGACCGAGGCAATGGGCGAATGCGGCAATGTCGAGGCCGAACTCGATCAGGAATTCCGCACCAAGCAGCCGGCCGCCTTCGCCGCCAGCCCGTCGCTCTACCACATCGGCGGCGTGTCCAACGGTACGGTGACGCCGCTGATCAACGAGGGCACGATCAGGTCGCTGGATGATCTGGTTGCCAAGTACGGCCAGAATCTTGCGCCCAACCAGCTCATCAAGATCGACGGCAAGACCATGGCGATCGCCATGATGGTCAACACCCAGCATCTGATGTATCGCCAGGACATCTTCGACGATCTGGGCGTTGCGGTGCCGACGACCTATGACGAGGTTCTTGCCGCCGCTCAGAAGATCCAGGACGCCGGTGTGGTCGACTACCCGCTCGGCGCGACGATGAAGTCTGGATGGAACCTGGCGCAGGACTTCAACAACATGTTCCTGGGTTACGGCGGTCGGTTCACCGACGCCAATTCGATGCCGATGATCAACACCGACGCGGGCGTCAAGGCGCTGGAGATGATGAAGGCGCTGACCGCTTATATGGATCCGGAATATCTGGTCTCCGATTCCACCTACGTCCAGCAGCAGTTCCAGCAAGGCAAGATCGCAATGGCCAACCTGTGGGCGAGCCGCGGCGCGGCCATGGACGATGCGGGCGAAAGCCAGGTGGTCGGCAAGGTCAATGCAGCCGCCGCACCGCTGGCCATGGCAGGTGGCGCCCCGGCGACGACCCTGTGGTGGGACGGCATTGTGATCGCCAACAACATCACTGACGAGGAAGCCGACGCCGCGTTCCGCGTCGCCATGGAGGGCCTCGACACCGATATGGTCAAGGCCAACAACGACGATGCGATCTGGCTGATATCCGGCTACGTGCCGAACCGTCTCGCCGAGGGTGCGATCGCCACGGCCAGCGCCAGCCCGGCCCCGCAGTCCTACCCGTCGACCAGCCAGATGGGCCTGATGCACACCGCGCTCGGTAACGAGCTGCCGGCCTTCTTCACCGGCGAACGCGACGCGGCTGCGACGCTCGCCGCGGTTGAGGAAGCCTACATCACGGCGGCCAAGGAAGCCGGTCTGATACAATAGCCCCTAGACCGGGCACCGCGCCACGGACGGCTCAGCCGTTCCGGCGCGGTGCGAACCTTCGATCCCGGAGGCAGCGATGAGACTGAAGACGTTTGTATGGTTCATCGGCCCGTCGGTCCTGATGATGCTACTTTTCATCGCCTTTCCGCTGGTGAGCGTGCTTCTGCAGAGTTTTCAGATCACGCAGCCGGTGGTGGAGACGGTCGAGGTGGAAACCTGCACGCCGGGCTTCACCGGCCAGACCTGCGTGAAGGAATGGAAGACCACGCCGGTGCTGGACGACGACGGAAATGCGCTCACCACCACCGAATGGGTGGGGCTGCTCAGCTATACCCGCGTCCTGCAGCTCGATCAGGTTGGCGCGGCGATTGCCAGTGGTGCGCTTGGACAGATCCTGGCCATCGATTTCTGGAAGGCGCTGCGCTTCACGCTCACCTTCACGCTCATCACCCTGCCCCTGGTAATCGGCATCGGGTTGGCGATTGCGCTTGCGGTCAACAATGCGGCGCGGGCGATCCGGGGCCAGATCATCTTCGTATCGTTGCTGCCCTTCATCATCACCCCGGTCATCGGCGGCTTGTCGATCCGCTGGCTGTTCTATGGGGACGGCATCATCACCGCCCTGCTGGAAGACACGTTCGCCACCGACATCTCGGTTGCCGCCAACGGTTGGGCGATCGAGGCGCTGATGATGTTCTACCGGATTTGGCATGTGGCGCCGTTCGCCTTCGTCATCTTCTACGCCGGCCTGCAGACCGTGAACCAGGACACGTTGGAAAGCGCGATCATCGACGGCGCCAGCCGCTTCGAGCGGCTGCGTTACGTGGTCATTCCGCACCTAATGCCGCTGATCGTATTCGTGGCGCTGATCCATCTGATGGATGCCTATCGCGCATTTGAAGAGGTGGTCGCCTTCTCCAGCCAGGCCCACCGCATCACGCTGCAATGGCTGACTTACGACCTGCTGGAGCCGGACGATGCGGGCAACCGGGCGATCAGCCGGGCATCGGCATCCGCCATGCTGACCATGATCGGCATCGTCATCCTGCTGGTCCCGCTGTTGCGGCGCACCTGGCGCGACCATAAGGGGAGTGCGCACTGATGGCCCAGGCAAAGGCCCTGCAGCAGCCTTTATCGCTGCGCCTGACATCCGCATCGTTCCTGGCGCTTTGGTGCCTGATCGCGGCATTTCCGATCTTCTGGATCGCGGTCATGAGCTTCAAGTCGCCGGTCGACGCCTTTTCGGCCAATCCTCTGGCGGTGATCTTCGGTCCACAGACGACCGCCGACGGCAACGGGCTGTCCCTGCTGGACATGATCGCCGGCCTTGCGGTGTTGGTCTTCGCGATTCGCGCGGCGTTCACCAACCTGCCTGGGCTGGTCGCCCGCTTCACGCCACCGGGA
>JANQKQ010000003.1 GCA_028281105.1 Rhizobiaceae bacterium | reverse complement strand
TATCTCGATGAGGTGACAGCGCCCTTGATCGCCGGTGTAACACCGGAACGGCGTGCCGTGGATCGTGCGTGGAGCTATCAGGCCAGTAAGCACTACCTGGTTCAATGCTCGGCCATGCAAAGCAGGGATCAGGAAACCTTGGCCGAGCGGAGCACCAAGTTGAACAAGGCGTTCGAGAGGGCAGAAGAGCAGCTTGATGGCGGGCCATATTTCAATGGCGATCAGCTTGGTAATGTCGATATCGCCTGGCTGCCGCTGCTGCACCGCGCCGAGATCATTGAACGGCATTCCGACTATGATTTTCTGTCCGGCTATCCGATGATCAAGGCGTGGCAAGGCGCGTTGATGGACACTGGGTTAGCGGACCGGTCGGTTTCAGAGGATTTCGACGACGCCTTTGCGGCCTTTTATCTCTCGGAGCGGACATTTCTCGGCCGTGGCGGCCATGGCGTTGAGACAGCAACGAGGAACACACCCTCCGGCTGCGGGACCTGCTGCTGAGACAGCACTTTTTTTGCCGTTGGAGCCGGCTGTGCGGTTTCCGGGTCGGTTCAAGCATTCTGGTTGTGGTCCGGTCCCGCGCTCCAGCGATGTCCTCGCTCGCGTCCCATTGCGGGTGCTATCGTTCCGTATGACCTTCTCTCGCATCATGATCATCGGCGGACCGGGTTCGGGCAAGACCTGGCTGGCACGGCGGCTTGGCGCGTGCCTCGACCTTCCCGTCCATTCGGTCGACGATGCGGTATGGGACCCGGCCGGGACCATGCGGCCGGCCGACGACATCGACACTCTGGTGCGCGATCTGGCTGCCCGGGACAGGCTGCGGCGTGAACGACTTTGGTGGACGCTTCGGTATGACAGCGTGTTCGGCGCCAAGGATCGTGACGCCATGGTCCTTGGACGGGACACGGCGAGATGCATCGAAATTCGTTCTGCCGGCGACTTGAACAGGCTGATCGGCGAGGGAATCGAGAATTTCCGATCCAACGGTCCAAACGAACGGTCCGACTGAGCGATCCGCGTTTTTGGCCTTTCCGAAGCACGCCTTGCTGATCGGGCAAGCCGCAGTCGTTCTGCTTCAAGTGTAGTTCGGCTGGCGCCCCGAACGGGCGTGCGCCATAGTGATGTCATGTCGGAACAACCCAACGATGCCCCTTGGACCCTTCATTGGTTGAACGCGCGAGGTGCCCTCACACCCTATAGCGCGGCGGTGGACGCCGCGGTGGCCGATGTGCGCCGACGCGCCGCCCCGGTCGTTACCCTGCCGTCGCTCGACCTGGTCGTCTCCGCCGTGCCCGGGCGCGGCATCCGGGAGACCGGTCATGTCGGGCATTCCTTCTACCCTGGTGCGATCTTCCTGACGCTCGATCCGGACAATCCACGGCTCGCCGACAATCTTGGCGAATCGCTTGCACGGATGATCGCCCACGAACTGAACCATGCGCTGCGCTGGGAGACGGTGGGCTATGGTGCGACGCTCGGCGAAGCGCTGGTCAGCGAAGGGCTGGCCGGGCAGTTCGTCGCCCAACTGTTTGCCTCGCCGCCCGAACCCTGGGAACAGGCGCTCGAAGCGACGGAACTCGGCACGGTTGTCAGGGCAGCGCAAGAAGAGCTGGACGCCCCGCGCTACGATCACAATGCCTGGTTCTTCGGGGCGGGGCGCCACCCGCGCTGGGCCGGATATCGGCTTGGCTATGCCCTCGTCGGCGCGTGGCTTGTTGCCGAACCCGGTCGGACAGCCGCAGGCGCGATCGATGCGCCGGCGTCGGAGATCCTGTCCGGGCTCGATATTTTGTCGGGTGGCGATCAGCCAGCTTAGACGCTGGTTATCCGCTGGATCGTAAGCGGTTGCTTTTCAGGATGGCACCGTCAAATCCGCTTGCTGCGATGGAGCCGCAGAGATCGACCCACTCGCAGCCGGTGCAGGCCGAGCGGATCCTGTTGGAGGCGAACGCCGCGCGCAGGCGGCCGATGACCTCATCGTCGAGCACCAGATGCGCGCCGGTTCGGACGTCGAGGCCGAGCAAAGCGCTCAGATCGCGTACCGCCGCCCGGTCCCGCTCGACGACGCTGGCCCGGTGGCAGTGCGGATCGGGGCCGTCCAGCAGCGGGGCGCAGATACCGTCCGGCCCCGCGACAAGTTCGATGTCCTCGCCCGCGCCAATGCGCTCCGCCACCGCTGTCATGTTGGCGGTGAAGGCGGGGCTGTAGCCTCGGCCGACATAGGTCAGCGCACACAGAAGATGATGCGGGCGCAGGCGCACCGTCATCCGGTGGCGCGTTTCGTCTTGCGCGTCATCAGCGCGAGCGTGACCGCCCCGAGCGCGGCCTTCAGCACGGCGCCGATCAGGAACGGCACGATGCCCGCCATGATGGCCTGCTCGACACCGATGAGCACCGCCAGCCAGGCCGCGCCGAGGACGAGGCACAGCCCGTTGCTGATCAGCATGCCGGCAAAGGCCAGAAAAGGCCGGTGCCCGTTCCAGCCGCGCTCGGCCAGCCAGCCCATGGCCATGCCCGCGACGGGAAAGGCGAAGAGATAGCCGGCGGTCGGCCCGACAAAGTGATGGGCGCCCGCCGCGCCGCCCGCCAGAACCGGCAGGCCCAGCGCCCCCTGGATCAGCCAGGTGACGATGGTGATGCCGCCCAGCCGCCAGCCATAGAGCGCGCCGATGAGCGCGACCGCGAAGGTCTGCATGGTCACCGGCACGGGCACCATCGGCACTTCGATGAAGGAGGACAGCGTGAGGAAGAGCGTGCCGAAGACCACGGCGCCGACCTTCCAGCTCAAGGAACGGTTTTGCAGGTCGATCGGACTGAAGCCAGGTTTCAGCGTGGCGGCGGAGGCGGTCATGTGTGGGGTCCTTCGCGAATTATAGATAATTTAGAGCTTCTATCGCTAAAGGAATCCACACTTGTCCGCGCGATGCAAGGGCCACAATCACGCAACTGATACGGACCAGTTGGACGGGTTGTCATGGGAGCGCCGCGCCTTGTCGGCGCGGGCAGGGCCGCGTCGATCAGCGCGCCTCTACGTGCCGCTTCGGCGCATGGTCGATCGACCGGACATGCCGGCCGAGCAAGACCGCCGCATCCTCCGCGTCGCCGGCGCGCAGGGCGGCAAGGATTGCCCGGTGATCGCGGTCGGTCGGCCTTTCCCATTCGGCCCGCCAGCCGGAGAACAGGAAGCGGGCGCTGGCCGTGTGCAGATCGTCGATGGCGCGTAAGAGCCTCGGCATGCCGCAGGGCGCCAGGATCAGCCGGTGGAAACGGCGGTTGGCTTCTTCCCAGGCATGGACATCCTGGGCACGGTCGCTGGCAAGGTTCGCCTGTTCGGCCTCATCGAGAATGGCCCGAGTGAGGTGCGGCGCGGCGTTACGCAGGGCGAGCGCTTCGAGCGCGGCCCGCATCTCGGCGACCTCGCGCACCGCGTCCGGCGAGAAGCCGGCGACACGCACGCCCCGCCTTGGTTCGCTCTCGACGAGCCCTTGCGTTTCCAGGCGCCGGAACGCTTCGCGCACCGGCACATGGCTGGCGCCGAACTCCTCGGCGATGTGATCCTGGCGCAGCCGCGCGCCCGCCTCGATCCGGCC
>JANQKQ010000061.1 GCA_028281105.1 Rhizobiaceae bacterium | reverse complement strand
AAGGCGGCGATGCATCCGTGATGCGTGCTCCACCGCTCCGCTGTCGACGCCTCCCACATGGCCACGGATCCCATATGGCGTTCGCGTGAGACGGCGATGAGAGGGAGGATACGGGAGGTGGAGAGGATGGGGATAAGTTTTTTGGTACGGCAACGATGGTGGTTGTGGCCTTCCCCCTCACTGTCCCTTCGGGACATCTCTCCCCGGAGGGGAGAGAGTGGGCCCGGAGCCAGCCTTATACTCCGTCATCTAGACGAAGGTCGGGAAACCTGGGGTGCTACCTTGAACCCGGTCGTTCGCGGGCTGCCGGAGTGGCGGTTTGCCAGCGTTTGTGCAGCCACAGCCACTGGGCGGGATATTCGCGCACCCAGTCTTCGACCACCGACGTGACCCGCTGGGTGAGGGCGGCGGTGTCGACGGAGCCGTCGGCCCGGCGCGGGATCTCCAACGCGGGCTGAATTTCCAGCCGGAACCGGCCGCCCGGCAGGCGAATGCAGCGCGCAGGATAGACGGGGCAGTCGAACTGGCGCACCAGCTTGCCCAACAGCGGGTTGGCCAGGGTCTTGCGTCCGAAGAACTCGACCGGCACGCCGCGCCGGTAGTACTGGTCGACCAAAAGCCCGACCTTGCCGCCTTGCTCCATGATGCCCGACAGCGCCCAGGCCGCCCCCGCCTTCGACGGCACCAGATGGCCCGAGCGGGTGGTGCGCGCCGCCAATACGCGCTCGGCGATGAACCGGTTGTTGGGCGGGCGGAACAGGGCGGTGATGTTGAGCCCGTAGGCGGCCGCGCCTACGGGAAGCAGTTCCCAGTTTCCCGTGTGGCCGGTGAAGCAGATCGCCGGGCCGTCGAGTTCGATCAGCTCGGCGAAATTCTCGATGCCCACCACCTCGAACCGGCCCGCGTCGGGGTTGGAGTCGTCGAAGTCGAAGATCTGATCGAGATAGGCGTATTCGGCCGCCGTGCGCGCCAGGTTTCCCCACATGTCGCGAAGGATTTGCTCGATCTGGGCCGGCGATTTGTCCGGAAAGGCCGCCTGGAGATTTTCACGCGCGCGCGCGGTGCGCGGATAGCGCATTCCAAGCGCACGGCCCCATCGTTCGATCGTGTCGATGGCCTTGTCGGCGGGAAAGCGTTGCAGCAGGCTCATCACGGCGAAGAACGATCGCGCCACAAACCAGTCGCGCGCGATGCGTAGCGCGATGACGATGCGGGTCAGGAACAAGCGCACGGGCGTTCGTCGGACCTCAGCCGTTTACCCGCATGACGATCTTGCCGAACACCCGGCGCGCCTCCATGCGCTCCAGGGCGGGGGCGAGGTCGCCAAACTCGAGCTCGGTGTCGACCACGGGCCGCACGATGCCTCTGGCCATCTTTTCCATGGCGTCGACCATGTTGCCCATGCGGCAGCCGAAGGAGCCGATCAGTCGCAATTGTTGCTGGAACAGCATCATCAGGTTGGTGTCGGCCGACACACCCGATGTGGAGCCGCAGGTCACCAGCCGGCCGCCGCGCCGCATCGACAGCATGGAACCAGCCCAGGTGTCCTTGCCCACATGTTCGAAAACCACATCGACGCCGCGCTTCTTGGTGATCTTGCGCACCGCGCCCTCGAACCGGTCCTGGCGGTAGTTGATCACGTGATCGGCGCCCAGTTCATGGCAACGCTCGATCTTGTCGTCCGATCCGACGGTGGTGATCACAGTACAGCCGATACCCTTGGCGAGCTGGATGGCGGCCGAACCGATGCCGGAGCCGCCGGCGTGGATGAGCACCGTCTCGCCGCTTTCCAATTTCGCGTTGTCGAACAGCATGTGCTCGCAGGTGCCGAAAGTGACCGGGGCGAGCGCGGCGCCGATATCGTCGACGCCGACGGGGGCGGGGACCAGGTTGCGCGCGGGCATGTTGGCGAGATCGCGGGCGTAGCCGTCCAGATGGAAGCCGTGTACGCCGGCCGGGTGCTCGCAGGCGTTGTCGCGGCCCTCCCGGCAGGCCCGGCAGGTGCCGCAGGTGGGTGCGCCGTAGATGGAGACCAGTTGGCCGGTTTTGAGGCCGCTGACCCCGGGACCCAGCGCAGCTACTTCAGCACTTGCTTCCGCGCCGACGGTCATCGGCAGCTTGCGCCTGGCGAACGCCATGCCGCGCCAACCCCATACGTCGATATGGTTGAGGGCGACGACGCGGATCTTCAACTGCACCTCGCCTTCGCCCGGCGGCGGCGGGGGGTCGATCTCGGTCACCTCGACCTTGCGGTCGGATATCAGTTGCAGTGCGCGCACCGGCTGGCCTTTTTGAATAGAAGCGGAAACGTTACCGGCGGCTCACGCGACATCCGCACCCAGGACGAGACAAGCGTTCTGGCCGCCGAAGCCGAACGAGTTGGACAACACCGTGTTCACCTGGGCGTCGCGCTTGACGTTGGGCACCACGTCGAGCGGGATGTCGGGGTCGGGATTGTCATAATTGATCGTCGGCGGGATCGTGCCGGTCTGCATGGTCAGGAACGAGAACACCGCTTCGACCGC
Organism: Rhizobiaceae bacterium; assembly: GCA_028281105.1. Lineage (GTDB taxonomy): Bacteria > Pseudomonadota > Alphaproteobacteria > Rhizobiales > Rhizobiaceae > JANQKQ01. Next base: position 80,012 of record JANQKQ010000061.1, on the reverse strand, counting down.
GCCACCGGCCGTCAAAGTGTGGCCGATCATCGACTTATTCGACGAGATCGGGATCGACTCGATGGCATCGCCGAAGATCGCCTTGAGTGAGTTATACTCCATGCGGTCGTTCTCCGGCGTCGAGGTGCCGTGGGCGTTGATATAGTCGACCGGCTTGTCTTCCAGGCCCGCATCGGCCAGCCCTTCGCGCATGGCGGTGATCACCGGCACGCCATCGGGGCTGGAACGGGTGCGGTGGAACTTGTCGGCCTTTTCGCCGACGCCCATGACGGTGCCCAGGATCCTGGCGCCACGGTTCTTCGCATGCTCGAGGGTCTCCAGCACCAGGGCGGCGGAGCCCTCCGACATGACGAAGCCGTCTCGGTCCTTGGAGAACGGCTTGGAAGCCTTCTCGGGCTTTTCGTTCTGGGTGGTGAGCGCGGACAATAGCGAAAAGCGGATCAGTCCCTCGCAGGTTACCGAACCGTCGGAGGCCACGCACAGAGCGGCCTGCGTATCGCCGCGGCGGATTGCCTCGATGCCCTGCTGGATCGCGGTGGCGCCCGAGGCGCAGGCGGTCGAAAGCGAGATCGGCAGGCCCTTGGTGCCGTAGTTGTCGGCTATCCGGTAGGCGATGGTGCCGAGCTGGATGAGCGAATGCATGTTCTCGTGCTTGTCGGCGCGGGCGGAACGGTGCAGCCGGTCATAGCCCGGTTCGCCCTGGGTCTGCTCCTCCATCAACGCGAACCGGTGCTGCCACTCCAGTTCCACAGGGGGGGCGGCGAAGTAGAGCGGGCCGGGAAAGCCGTCGCGGCCGAAGCCGGCCTGGCTCATCGCTTCTTCGGTGGTGGCGTCCGCCATGGCGTAGGAGATTGCCGGCGCGGAGACCTCCTCAGCGTTCATGAAGTCCACCGTTCCGGCGATCTCGGTGTTGAGGCCGTCGGTCGGGAAACGGCTGATCTTGCGGATGCCCGATGTGCCAGACGTCAGCGCCGCCCAGTTGTCGTCCTTGCCTCGGCCTAGCGAGGTGACGACCCCCATGCCGGTGACGACGATGATCGGTCGGCCCAGATGATCTTGATATTGCTTGGACATGGCTACCTCCGCTGCGGCCTATACGGCCTCGACCACTGCAACGCCTTCGCCCTTCCATGAACCGAACGCGGTGACCAGGATGGAAGCAGGCTGTCGATCGGCAGCGGTCTCGGCTTGTTCGAATGGAGGATAGAAATGGTGATTTTTCAAGGCAAGGGCGGCAAGCGCCACGCCAAGGGGGAAATTGGCTTCCAGCGGATGGCCGGTGAGCGAGGTGAACGCGCGGATCGGCATGTCGGCGCCGAAGCGCTCGCGCAGCGCGGCCAGTTCGAGCGCAGTGATGGGGGCTGAGCCGGCGGCGCCCGAGATCACCGCGTCGATGGTGCGTTCGCCAACGGTCTCGTCGAACATCGCTGCGATGCGCGTGTGCGTGGCCGCTTCCTCGCGGCTGCCCAGATCGGACTTGATCGACGCGATCTTCGCATAGCATTTGGCGCCGCGCGCGCGGGCGAAATCGGCCGCCTCCAGCACCAGGAACGCCCCGGCGGTGCCGCAGATCACGCCGCCGCCGGCTTCCTGCCTGGCCCAGACCGGCGCGTTGGAATCGCGCGCCAGCAGATGGTTCAACTCCATCGACAGCAGCAGATCGGGGCGTTCGGCGTTGTAGGAGCCGCCCACCAGCGCGTGGGTGGACTGGCCGGCGGCGATGCGCGCCGCGGCGTTCTCGATCGCGGTGATCCCGGCGTTTTCCTCGCCCATATAGGTGCGCGACGAGCCGGTCACCTTGTGGACGATGGAAATGTTGCCGGCCAGCAGGTTGGAGAGCTGGGCCAGGAACAGGGTGGGGCGCAGGTCGTTGGGCAGGCGTTCGAGCAGCAGATGGTCGCGGTCGTTGCGCGACGTCGCGTCGTTCATGATCGAGTTGTCGGTCTCGATGTCGCGCTCGCCGCCGCCGGCGGCCACCACCAGATCCATGGTCGAAATCAGGTCCTCGTCTTCCTTGACGCCGGCATCGTCCAGGGCCAGCCCGGCGGTGTAGGTGCCCAGCCGCTGCCAGTTCTCCATCTGGCGCTGGTCGCCGCGGCGCGGGATCTGCGCCGACCAGTCGATTTCGGGCAGGGGATGGACGCAGTAGGGCGCGAACCGCTCGCAGTCGCGGATCGGTGCGGGCGCCTTGTCGCCCGACAACACGTTCCAATGGTGCTCGGCGCCCTCGCCGAAGCACGAGACCAAGCCGACCCCGGTGATCCAGACTTCGCTTGCTTGCTTGTTCATGGGGTCGGGGTCCGTGGATGGCGGGCTTGAGGGAGGGTCATTCTTCTAGCGGATTTGCGGTCCAATGCCAGCGATAATTCCACGCATCGGCGCGCAAACACCGATCAATCCGCGTCTTCGAGCGCGACTTTCATCGCATTGACCTGGGACAGGATTTCATCGCGCAGCCCCTCGGCGGGGAACGGCATGATGGTGAAGGTGAGCTGCGCGTTGGCGATGCGCTTGCCGTGCGAGCGTATCTCGGCCCTGGTGACCGCGAAGCCGGAGCCCTCGTGCTCGATGTCGGCGCGGATGTCGAGTTCGGTGCGCGGGCCGACGAAATCGCGCAACTTGCCTTCCTTGACGCCGGCCAGCAACGGGATTTTGGCGAAGTCGATCGTGTGCATGATCAGGATGCCGGACGCCTGGGCCATGGTCTCGATCATCAGCACGCCCGGCACCAGCGGATGGCCGGGAAAGTGGCCCTCGAACACCGTGCTGGCGTCGGGCACGGTCGAATTGGCGAGCAAAACCCGATTGTCCAGATCGACCGACGAAATGCGGTCGATCATCTGAAAATACTCAAGCTGCATGGGTTGATTGCGGGTCCGGCGCCCGGTGCGAGGAGCGGAAAATCAGGCCTTGGCGGAAACCAGATCGTCGATCTTGGCGCACAGATTCTTCATCACGAAGTACTCCTCCGTGGACGCCTTGCCGTCATTGACTTCCTGGGTCCAGGCCTCAAGCGGAATCTTGATGCCGAACTCCTTGTCGACGGCGAATACGATGTCGAGGAAATCGAGGCTGTCGATGCCCAGATCGTCGATCGTGTGGCTGTCTGGAGTGATCTCCTCGCGCGGAATTTCACTGGTTTCCGAAATGATGTCGGCAACCTTGTCGAAAGTGCTAGACACGGGTCATTCCTCACTGACGGGATATCGGACTGCTGAACATCGGCAAGGTCCATCGACCGGCCGGCGACCCCCAGCGTCGCGAAAATACTGTCTCAAATCCAGAACCGCACATGCATATTGCAGGCGCGAAATCCTGTAAAGTCGTTGGCTGTTTATCGGCACCGGTTTGAATTGTCCACCCAAATGTCGGCGCCGTCGACCGGTCGCCCGCGCGAAGGTTTATGCGGCGGGGCGGGCCGACTTTCGAGCCATGTCGATATACAGTTGGCGCAGGCGATTGGTCATCGGGCCGGGCTTGCCCGAGCCCACCTGCCGACCATCGATGGAGACAACCGGCATAACGAAGGAAGAGGCTGAGGTGATGAACGCCTCGACCGCGTTCTCGGCCTCCGAAACCGTGAACTTCCTCTCCTCGATCCTCATATCCGCTTCCTGCGCCAGCGCCAGCACCGCCCTGCGGGTGATGCCGTGCAGGATGGCGTTGGAAAGCGCGCGGGTGACGATCGCGCCGTCCTGCGTGATGATATAGGCGTTGTTGGATGAGCCTTCCGTGACGAAACCGTCGCCGTCGACCATCCAGGCATCGTCCGCGCCTGCGTTCACCGCCTCCATCTTGGCCATCGACGGGGCCAGCAGACCGACCGTCTTGATGTCCCTGCGCGCCCAGCGGATGTCCGGCGTGGTGATGACCGCAATACCGGTCTTGGCGGTTGGATTATCGGCAATCGATTTCTCCTGGGTGAACAACACCAGGGTGGGCTCGGCGTCCTTGGGATAGGCGAAATCTCGGTCGGCCGCGCCGCGGGTGACCTGGAGATAGACCAGCCCCTCGCTCAAGCTGTTTTTTTGCACCAGCGCGCGCTGGATTTCGGTGATTTTTTCCGGCGGACACGGCTCGGCCATGTCCAGCTCGCCCAAGGACCGGCGCAGGCGGGCCAGGTGCGCGTCGTTGTCGATGAGTTCGCCATCGAGGACGGTGGTCACCTCATAGACACCGTCTGCGAACAGGAAGCCGCGGTCGAACACCGAGACCTTGGCGTCCTTCTCGTTCACATACTCGCCGTTGACGTAGACGATGCGGGGCATTGGATGTTCGCCTTTGTGAAATCCGTCGAAGATGGTCGATTATCATGGTGGCCGTGAACGCGTCCAGGTGCTTGGCTGGTGTCGCGACGGCGACCCTCCATCTTTCGTCATCCTCGCCCTTGTGGCGAGGATCTAATCCCGCCGATAGTCCGCGGCTTTTGATGGATCATTAGATCCTCGGGACAAGCCCGAAGATGACGGGGTAAATGCGCCACCCGTTCACCTTGGCCGTTGCTACCCCCACAGCCTCGCGTTGGGTTCCCCGATCAGGCCGTGGTCATAGGAAAGTCCGTAGTCACGGTCGCGCTCCAGCAGCAGCGGGCCATCGAGGTCGACGAGCGCCGCGCCCTGGGCGACGATCAGCGCCGGCGCCATGGCAAGGGAGGTGGCGAGCATGCAGCCGACCATGATCTCGAAGCCTTGTGCTTGCGCCTCGCGCTTGAGCGCCAGGGCCTCGGTCAGGCCGCCGGCCTTGTCGGTCTTGATGTTGACCATGTCGTACTTGCCGGCGAGCGCGGGTAGGGACGCACGGTCGTGGCAGGATTCATCGGCGCAGACCGGAACCGGGCGCTCCAGATCTGCCAACGCCGCGTCATCGCCGGCCGGCAGGGGCTGCTCGATTGCCTCGACGCCCAGTTCAGCCAGTTGCGGCGCCAGCCGGGTATAATCGTGCGCGCTCCAGCCCTCATTGGCGTCGACGATCAGCCGCGCGCCCGGCGCGCCTTCGCGCACGGCCTTCACGCGTTCGAGATCGTGCGGGCCGGCGAGCTTGAGTTTCAGCAGCGGCAGGTGGGCGTGGCGGGCGGCGTTGGCGCGCATGCCGGCCGGGCTGTCCAGCGTCAGGGTGTAGGCGCTGATCGAGGGGAGCAATCGGTCCGAGCCGGCGAGTTGCCAGGCCCGTTTTCCGGTTCGCTTGGCCTCCAGGTCCCACAGCGCGCAGTCGAGCGCGTTTCGCGCCGCGCCCGGGGGCAGTCGGGTTTGCAGGCCGGCGCGATCGAGACCGGCCGCGAAATCGGAAGCCAGCGCCTGGATCTGCCGACACACCGCGTCGACCGTTTCATCAAAGCGGGCATAGGGCACGCATTCGCCGCGGCCGGCCACGTCGCCGTCGCGCAGACGGGCGACGACCACGCGCGCCTGCGTCTTCGAGCCGCGCGAGATGTCGAACGAGCCGCGGATCGGCCAGGTCTCGCTGCGGACTTCGAGTTGCAAGGGCGCCTACCGAATGAGTTGCGGGCGGAACTTCAGGCGGGTCCGCTTTTCCGGCGCCACATGGCGGTTGAGCCGTCGGTTGACCAGCGAGAACGCGAAGATGATGACCAGCGTCAGCAAGATGAAATAGCCGGCGGCGATGGGATAGGAGATGAACGGATTAAACGTCTTCTCCGCCAGATAGTTGGCGTAGTAGAGCGCATCGCCCTTCTGCCGCCAGGCCGGGAACGAAGAGAAGAACACCAGCGTGGTGGCGTGGAACAGGAAGATCGCCTCGTTGGTGTAGGACGGCCAGGCAAGCCGCAGCAGGGTGGGCCAGATGATGCGACGAAAGCGGGCGAAGCCGCCCATGCCGTAGGCGTCGGCGGCTTCCACATCGCCCTGGGGAACGGCGCGCAGCGCGCCGTAGAAGATCTCGGCACTGTAGGCGGACGTGTTCAGGAACAACACGAACAGAGCGCCGGCCCATGCCTTGGTGAGCCAGCGGGTCTCGGCGGTAATCGTGCCGAAGCCGAGGTTGATGTCGACGCCCAGTTTCGGCAGCAGCACGAACGCCTCATAGGCGAAGAAGAACTGAATGAACAACGGCGTGCCGCGGAACAAGAAGATGAACCACTGTGCCGGCGTCGCCAGCCACCGGTTGTGGCCGGCCTTGGCGACCGCCAGCGCTGTGGCGAAGAAGAAGCCTGCGATTACCGCCAGCGCGCCGAAATAGACGTTCCAGATCATGCCCGAGCCGATCAGCACCACCTGTTCGCACAGGGTGATGTCGGATTTCGGCAGCAGGCGCTCGCCGATGCCGATCGAGCGCAGCGCGTAGTCGGCGATGGTCTGGGCGCAGCTCATTGGGCCATCACCGGCTCGCGCCGGGAGCCATGGGAAGCCTGGCCCTTGGCAAAGTAGAGATTAAGGCGGGCGAACACCTTCTCGCTGACCCAGGTCAGCCCCAGATAGAAGATCAGCAGGAAGCCGAAATACCAGATGCGCCAGTCGGGGTGGGGAAAGTCATAGAAAGATGTTTTCGACGCCCCCAGCGCGCCGGCCCAGTAGACGATGTCCTCGACGCCGAGGAGGAACAGCAGCGGGGTCGCCTTGACCAGGATCATCCACAGGTTGGACAGGCCGGGCAGGGCGTAGCGCCACATCTGGGGCAGATGCACCCGCCACAGCACCTGGCGCGGGGTCATGCCGTAGGCAGATGCGGTCTCCAGTTGGTTCTTCGGCACGGCGGTCAGCGCGCCGTCTATGGTATTGGCGGCGAACGCGCCGAACACGATGGCGAACGCGATCAGCGCCAGCAGGAAACCGTAGCCCTGGTGCACCCATTGGGCCGCGTCGCCCAGGGGCAGCTTGGCCGCGTCGCACACGACGAAGTCGTTGCCCTGATAGATCGGCTGGCCGGTGTCGGGACAGATCGCGACGTGGCGGATTGCCTCGAAGGCCTGGTCGAGCGCGATCGGCACGAACATGAAGAAGACGATGTCAGGCACGCCGCGCACCATCGAGGTGTAAGCCTGGCCGACCAGCTTGAGCGGCAGGAAGGCCGAACGTCGCGCGAATGCGCCGGCGAACCCCAGGGCCAGGATGACCGGCACCGCCAGCAAGATCAGCGCCAGGACGGTGCCGAAGCTCAAATAGAACGAAAAATGGGTCGGCGTGGTCAGGTAGCACGCCCACCAGGCGGGTCCGGTCAGAGTGGAAGGTTCTGCGCAGAATTCCAAGCCGGTTTCCCTGTTTTCAGTGTCGCCTATGCACAGGGCACGGCTCCACCCTCATCCGGCCCTTCGGGCCACCCTCTCACTCAGGGGAGAGGGTTGGTTGTGGCAACCGCCGTGCCCGCATCTTCGCAGCGGGCCGTGACGGCAACCCTAGCCCCTGCCCACAAGGGGGAAGGGGGACTTGGTCGCGCCACCTGTCTCCCGGCGTCATCCTTGGGCTTGTCCCAAGGATCTAACCCACCATCCACGCCGATTGGCGTCGCCAATCGCATTAGATCCTCGCCACAAGGGCGAGGATGACGCCGGAGAGGGTGGCGGGGCGCAGACAAGGCGCCCCGCCTCCATTCATTGTCACCCGATCAATAGCCGGCTTCGCGCCCGTCGAACCACTTGGCGATCAGCTCGTTGAGCGAACCGTCCGCCTTCATCTGGGCGATCGCGGCATCGAGCTTGGCCTTGAGCTCGCCGTCGCTTTCGCGCACGCCGATGCCGACGCCGCCGCCGATGGCGACCTTGTCACCGATGAACACGAGTTCGCCGCCGCTCTCGTTGACGATCGGCGCGAGGAAGGCGTGGTCGGCGAGCACCGCGTCGGCTTCGCCCGAGCGCACCGCCGCGATGGTCTCGTCAGGGGTGGCGAACTCCACCAGGGTGGCGCCGGAGCTGGCCACGTAGCCGGCCTGAATGGTCGCCTTCTGCGCCGCGACGACGCCCTTGACGGCGTCTTCCGATGCGCCGGCCGCAGCCACGTAGGAGCTGGGATCGGGCGGGAAGTATTCCTGGGTGAAGTCGATCACCTGGTCGCGTTCTTCGGTAATCGACATGCCGGCGATGATGGTGTCGTAGTTGCCGGAGACCAGGTTGGGGATGATCGAATCCCAGTCGTTCTTGACCCAGGTGCATTCGAGCTGGGCGATTTCGCACAACTTGTCGCCGACCTCGCGCTCGAAGCCGTCGATCTCGCCCTGGTCGTTGACGAAGTTGTACGGCGGGTAGGCGCCCTCGGTGCCCATGCGCACTTTGTGGCTGCCGGCATAAGCGGTGCCGGCGATAAGCGCGGCGGCCAATGTGCCGATGATCAGTGATTTCATGACAACTGTCTCCCTTAGGTACTGAACGCTTTGGTATTTGAAATTATTCGGCCGCAGTCGCGCTCAGGAATTGCTGCAGCCGCTTTGACTTGGGATTGTCAAAAACTTCATTCGGCTGTCCCTGTTCCTCGATCAGCCCCTGATGCAGAAAGATCAGATGGCCGGCCACGTCGCGGGCCAGCTTCATGTCGTGGGTTACGATAATCATGGTCCGGCCCTCCTTCGCAAGGGCTTTGATGACGCGGACCACCTCCGCCTCTAGTTCCGGGTCCAGCGCGCTGGTCGGCTCGTCGAACAGCATGGCGTCGGGCTCCATGGCGAGCGCGCGGGCGATCGCGGCGCGCTGCTGCTGGCCGCCGGAAAGCTGGGAGGGATAGTCGTCGGCTTTGTCGCCGATGCCGACCTTGGTCAGCAGTTCGTGGCCGATCTCCTCCATCTCGCCACGATCGCGACCGAGCACGGTAAGCGGGGCCTCGATGACGTTTTGCAGCACGGTCAGGTGCGCCCACAGGTTGAACTGCTGGAACACCATGGAAAGATTGGTGCGGATGCGGCGCACCTGCGCCATGTCGGCGGGTTTGCGCGTATGGCCGGAACCGGTCCAGGCGACCGGTTCGTCGTTGAAGACGATGTCGCCCTGTTGCGGGATTTCGAGCAGGTTGGCGCAGCGCAGAAGCGTGCTCTTGCCCGAGCCCGACGAGCCGATGAGCGCGATGACGTCGCCGCGGTGCGCGGTCACGTCGACGCCCTTGATCACCTCCAGATTGCCGTAGGCCTTGTGGATGTTGCGCAACGAGATGACCGGGGCGGCGCCGTCGGCGCCATTGGCATGGCGCGCATCCGGTTTCTTCGTTGTGGTTTTACTCATTCCAAAGGCACCCCGCCGGTTCCCCTCCGGCGGGCCAAGCATTCCCGCGCGGCGGGACAATTGCAAGGAAATTCGTGACCGCGTCGGGCGCCCGCCTATAGCGGCTGGAACTCGCCGGTCGCCGGTTCCATCGCCCATAGTTCGCCGCTGGCGATGTCGAACCAGGCGCCGTGCAGGCTCAGCTTCTTGTTCGCTTCCAGTTCCGCGATGCCGGGAAAGGTGCGCAGATTGGCGATCGAGTTGCGGATGGACAGGCGCTCCAGCGCGGTCTGGCGTTCGGCGCTGCTCATCGCATCGTTGCCGGCGAGCGCGCGCGCGACCGGCGCCAGCAGCTCCATCCACCTGCCGATGAAGTTGCCTGGCGACAGCGGCTCGGCGTCGGGATCGAGCGCGGCGCGGATGCCGCCGCAGCGGCCGTGGCCGAGCACCACGACATGGCGCACCTTCAGGCTCAGGACGGCGAATTCCAGCGCGGCCGACGTCGCGTCGCATTTATCGTCCGGCTCGAACGGAGGCACCAGGTTGGCGACGTTGCGCACGACGAAGATCTCGCCGGGCAGGGCATTGAAGATGGTCTCGGGCGCGGCGCGTGAATCGCAGCACGCGATGACCATGGTCTGCGGCGTTTGACCCTGTTCGGCCAGCCGGCGATAGCGCTCGCGCTCATCGGCGAAGCGGCTTTCCTTGAATTTGTGGTAGCCCTGTACGAGGGCGGCGGGAAAAGCGGTCATCGGTCGGCCATATTCGCGCGGGCGCGGATTATCAATCGCCGCGATAAGTAAAATCAATCGCCGCAGGGCGCAAACCCCAAATCTCGATTGCGGCGACTGTGACGATTGTTCGCGCCCGGACGGCGGCGATCACGCTTCTATGTGACGCGCTCTTGTGCGATTCATTCTCAGGTTCACCCGCACTGCCAATACAAGAAGGCAAAGATCGATGAGAAACTCGTTCGCTTTGGCCACAACCGCACTGATCAAATGCGCGCTCGCCGCATCGGCGTTGATATTCGTGCTCGCCGCGAACGCGTCGGCGGACGGCGTCAAGTTCGGCGATCTGATGCTGATGGATGCGCGCGCGCGCGCCACGCCGCCGTCCGCGCCGGTATCGGGCGGCTATGTGACCATCGTCAATCACGGCGCCGCCGCCGATCGACTGGTCAGCGCGTCGGCGTCTTTCGCGGGCAAGGTCGAGTTGCACGAGATGGCGATGGACGGCGACGTGATGAAGATGCGCGAGGTCGACGGCGGCATCGAAATCGGGCCGGGCGGAACCGTCGAATTGAAGCCCGGCGGCCTGCACATCATGTTCATGCAGCTTGGCGAGCCGCTCAACGAGGGCGATACCCATGCGGTGACCCTGGTGTTCGAACAGGCCGGCTCCGTCGAGTTGGACTTCGTTGTCACGGACAAGGCAGGAAAATCCGGCCACTCGGGCCATTCCGACCATTCCGGCCATTCCAACTGACGGCGGCCTGAACCGCTCCAAGGCAACGTGGACCGGGCCGTTCAGCCGGGCGCAGGACCATCGGCGCCGGAGCGCGGTGCCCGTCCGCCGGTGGCGGTGGTGATCTGGTCGGCCGCCTGTTTGATCAGCGCGCCGAATTCGGCGTCGCGCTCGCGCCGGACCCGTACCGACGGGCCGGAAAGCGAGATTCCCGCGGCCGCCTCGCCAAAAGCATTGAAGACCGGCGCAGCGATGCAGCGCATGCCATCGGTTCGTTCCTCATCGTCCACCGCCCAGCCGCGCTCGCGGATGGCGGCCAGTTCTTCGAGCAGGGCCGTCTTGTCGATGATGGTCTTGGCCGTATAGGACGTCAGACCCTGGCCTTCGACGATCGCATCGATGCGGGCGCGGTCGAAATAGGCGAGCAGCGCCTTGCCGATGCCCGAGGCGTGAATGGGGCCTTTCGTGCCCGGCGCGAAAAAGGCGCGGATCGGCTCATGGGTTTCGACCTGGCTGACGAAGATGACTTCGCCGCGCTCGACGATCGCCAGGTTCGCCGTTTCACCCGTCGCCGCGGTGATCGCCTGCATCACCGTGCGGCTTTGCTCGACGATCGAGGTGCGGCCGAGAAAGGCGCTGCCGATGCGAAAGGCCTCCACGCCGACATGCCAAAGCTGGCCGGCCTCCTGAAACTCCACGATGCCGTGTTTCTGCAAGGTCAGCAGGACGCGGTAGGCGCTGGACGCCGGCTGGCCGGAGGCTTCGGCGATCTCGGTCAGCGACATGCCCGAGCCGGAAGCCACGACCTTCAACAGGTCCATGGCGCGGTCGAGCGAGCGCACCAATGTGTGCCGGGCGGTGTCGTGAAACGACCTGGGGCGTCCCCGGCTGCGGCCAATTTGCTGTGGCATGGGCGTTTCCTGATCGTTGTCCCGTGCGCCGCCGCTTCCGTTGCGTTCACGGAACCAGATTGACAAATTCCGTTGTGCGGAAAACTCAAAACATATTTGGAATCAACATGCTATCTGATTTCGGCATCTAGTGGAAAAATTTTTCAAAAAAATTGCCGCATAGCGCTCGGCTTGCTAGATTCTGCGTCGGCTGATCGATGACCGAAACGAGCCGATGGGGAGTTCGCGATGTCCACGCAAAATCCGGTTTTCATTCCCGGCCCGACCAACATTCCCGAAGAGCTGCGCCGGGCGATTTCCAACCCGTCGATCGATCATCGTTCCGACACGTTCGTGGAGGTGTTCAAGCCTGCGCTGGCCGGCGTCAAGCGCATCCTGAAAACCGAGGCCGGCGAGGTGATCATGTTTCCGTCGACCGGCACGGGCGGCTGGGAGGCGGCGATCACCAATACATTGTCCCCGGGCGACAAAGTGCTGGCGGCGCGCCACGGCATGTTCTCTCACCGCTGGATCGATCTGTGCCAGCGCCATGGTCTGGATGTGCAGATCGTCGAAGCCGACTGGGGCACCGGCACGCCGGTCGAAGAGTATGGGCGCATCCTGGCTGAGGACACCGGCCACGAGATCAAGGCGGTGCTGGCCACCCACAACGAGACCGCCACCGGCGTGCGCTCCGACGTGGCCGGCGTAAGGGCGGCGATGGATACTGCAAAGCATCCCGCACTGCTGCTGGTCGACGGGGTCAGCTCGATCGCGTCGATGGATTTCCGCATGGACGAGTGGGGCATCGACATCGCCGTTACCGGCTCGCAGAAGGGCTTCATGCTGCCGCCCGGCCTGGCGATCCTGGGGGTCAGCGCCAAGGCGATCGCGGCCATGGACGCCGCCAAGTGTCCGCGCTGCTTCTTCGATTTCCGCGATATGCTGGCCACTAATGCCTCCGGCGGGTTCCCGTACACGCCGCCGGCAAACCTGATCCGCGGTCTCAATGTGGCGATCGGTATGCTGGAGGCGGAAGGGCTGGACCAGGTGTTCGCCCGCCACCACCGCATCGCCGAGGGCGTGCGCAAGGCGGTGGCCGCATGGGGGATGGAATTGTGCGCGGCTTCGCCGGATCTGTATTCCGATACGGTGAGTGCGGTCGTGGTCCCACAGGGCAAGGACGGCACCGAGGTCGTGAAACTGGCGGCGGAGAAATACGGCGTGCCGTTCGGCGTCGGCTTGGGCGAGGTGGCCGGCAAAGTGTTCCGCATCGGCCATCTGGGCTCGATGACCGACGTGATGGCGCTTGCCGGGCTCGCCACCGCCGAGATGGCCATGGTCGATCTGGATTTCCCAGTCAAAATGGGTTCGGGCGTCGCGGCGGCGGCGGATTATTATCGCGCCACGGCCGGTTGAGGGGGCGTAGTGATGGACATTCCCACTTTCGATGACGTGAAGGCGGCGCACGAGCGCATCGGCGACTACGTTCACCGCACGCCGGTGCTCACCAGCACATTCATGAACGAGCGCATCGGGGCGCAGCTGTTCTTCAAGTGCGAGAACTTCCAGAAGGCCGGGGCGTTCAAGGCGCGGGGCGCGTCGAACGCGGTGTTCGGGCTGGACGAAGCGCAGGCGGCCAAGGGCGTCGCCACCCATTCGTCGGGCAATCATGGCCTGTCGCTGTCCTATGCGGCCGGCCGCCGCGGCATTCCGGTGACCGTGGTCATGCCGAGGACGGCGCCCGACGCCAAGAAGGCGGCCGTGCGTGGCTATGGCGGCACGGTGGTCGAGTGCGAGCCTTCCACCTCGTCGCGCGAGGCAGTGTTCGCCGAGGTGGTGGCGAAATCGGGCGCCGATTTCGTCCATCCCTACAACGATCCGCGCGTGATCGCCGGCCAGGGCACCTGTTCGCGCGAACTGGTCGAACAGGTGGACGATCTGGACGCGGTGATCGCGCCGATCGGCGGCGGCGGCATGATCTCCGGCACCTGCCTGACCCTGTCGAACGTCGCGCCGAAGACGAAGATCTACGCCGCCGAGCCGAAGAACGCCGACGATGCGGCGCGTTCGTTCAAGGCCGGCCATATCATCGCCGACGATGCGCCGAACACGGTCGCCGACGGGCTGAAGGTGCCGCTCAAGGAATTGACGTGGCATTTCGTCTCCAACCATGTGGAGGACATTCTGACCGCTACCGAAGACGAGATCGTCGACGCGATGATGCTCACCTGGCAGCGCATGAAGATCGTCATGGAGCCTTCGAGCGCGGTGCCGCTGGCGACCATTTTGAAGAACCCGGAGATCTTCGCTGGCAAGCGCGTGGGCGTGATCATCACCGGCGGCAACGTAGATTTGAACAAGCTGCCCTGGATGTAGGGGCGAGGAGAGCAAGCGATGAACGCACCGATCAAATTTGAAGGCTTCGAGGTAGGCTACGACATTCCCGCCGCTCCCGGCATGGACGAGGCCGATATCCAGACCCCGTGCCTGGTCGTCGATCTCGACGCTTTTGAGCGCAACGTGGCCAAGATGCGCGACTTCTGCGCGCAGATGGGCGTGCGCCACCGGGTGCACGGCAAGATGCACAAGTCCGCCGACGTGGCGAAGATTCAGATGGATCTAGGACAGGCGGTCGGCGTGTGCTGCCAGAAGGTCTCCGAGGCCGAGGCTTTCGCGCGCGCAGGGATCAAGGACGTTCTCGTTTCCAACCAGGTGCGCGATCCGGCGAAGATCGACCGGCTGGCGCGGCTGCCCGAGCTGGCGCGCACGATCGTGTGCGTCGACGACATCGACAATGTGGCGGATCTTTCGCAGGCCGCCCAACGCCACGGCACGACGATCGAATGTCTGGTGGAGATCGACTGCGGCGCCGGGCGCTGCGGGGTGACCACGACGCCGGCGGTGGTCGAGATCGCCAAGGCGATCGATGCCGCGCCGGGCCTGACGTTTTCCGGCATCCAGGCCTATCAGGGCGCCATGCAGCACCTGGACCTGTATGAAGACCGCAAGGCGAAGATCGATATCGCCGTCGCCATGGTCAAGGATGCGGTCGATGCGCTCAACGCCGAGGGCCTGGAATGCGACATCGTCGGCGGCGGCGGCACCGGCTCCTACTATTTCGAGGGCAATTCCGGCGTCTACAACGAGCTGCAATGCGGCTCGTACGCCTTCATGGACGCCGACTACGGCCGCATCCTCGACAAGGACGGCAACCGCATCGACGCCGGCGAGTGGGAAAACGCGCTGTTCATCCTGACCTCGGTGATGAGCCACGCCAAGGCGGACAAGGCGATCTGTGACGCGGGGCTCAAGGCGCAGTCGGTCGATTCCGGCCTGCCGGTCGTGTTCGGCCGCGATGATGTGGAATATGTCAAATGTTCCGACGAGCACGGCGTCATCGCCGATCCCAACGGCGCGCTGAAGGTCAACGACAAGCTGAAGCTGGTGCCGGGACACTGCGATCCGACCTGCAACGTGCATGACTGGTATGTGGGCGTGCGCGGCGGCAAGGTCGAATGCCTGTGGCCGGTCACCGCGCGTGGCCTGGCCTATTAGGCGGCCTGTCCGATGTATATCGTTACCGAAGAGACCTGCCGCCAGATCATCGGCATGGATGATGCTTTCACTGCCGTGGAGGGCGTGTTCGCGGCGATGGCATCCGGAGCGGCCTATAATTTCCCGGTCATCCGCGAGGCGATCGGCCACGCTGATGCGCTGTACGGGTTCAAGTCCGGTTTCGATCGCGACGGTCTGGCGCTCGGTCTGAAATCCGGCGGCTACTGGCCCGGCAACGAGGCCAGGGGCCTGACCAACCACCAGTCGACCGTGTTCCTGTTCGACGCCGATACCGGACGGCCCAAGGCGATGGTCGGCGGCAACTATCTGACCGCGGTGCGCACCGCGGCCGCGGCGGCCGTGTCGATCAAGCATCTGGCGCGCGACGACGCCAAGGTGTTGGGCATGGTCGGCGCCGGCCACCAGTCGGCGTTCCAGATGCGCGCGGCCGTGCGCCAGCGCGGCTTCGAGCGGATCGTGGGCTGGAACCGCAATCGCGAGCGCCTGTCGCGGCTGGCCGACACCGCGCAGGAGATCGGCCTGCCGTTCGAGGCGGTCGATCTCGACCGGCTGGGCGGCGAGGCCGATGTCATCGTCACCATCACGTCGAGCTTCGCGCCGATCCTGGAAAAGGCGCAGGTGCGGCCCGGCACGCATCTGGCCTGCATGGGCACCGACACCAAGGGCAAGCAGGAGGTGGGCGCCGAACTGGTCGCCGCCGCCAGCGCGTTCACCGACGAGGTGGCGCAGTCCGTCACCATCGGCGAGTGCCAGCACGCAGTGGAGGCCGGCTTGATCGGTGAAGCCGACATCACCGAGATCGGCGCCGTCATTAACGGTACCAAGCCGGGGCGGGCATCGGATGAGGAGATCACCTTGTTCGACGGCACCGGCGTGGGGCTGCAGGATCTGGCGGTCGCTTCGGCGGCGGTCGAGCTGGCGGTCGGGCGCGGCGTGGCGGCCAGCGTCGATTTGTAGCGGCGATTTGCGATTGCCGTTTGCCGCGCGAAAGCCTAATAAGGCCTCAGCACCGCATCTGGTAGGACCAGTTGTGGCGCCGCCAAAACGGGTTCTCAAGAGCCTGTTCGGTTTTGATTGAATCAAAACCGGGCGTCTCAAGTTTTTGTTTTTACGCACATCCGGACGGATAACCGGTATCCACTTATCCTGGATGTGCTTATTGGGGGAGCGGCATGGCCAGCGCACAAACACCATTCGATCACGAACGGCTGGACGGGTTGATGGAGGCTGCGGGCATCGACCTGCTTGTCGCCACGTCCAAGCACAACGTTCAGTATCTGATGGGCGGGTACAAGTTCATCTTCTTTTCATCGATGGACGCGATCGGCCACAGCCGCTATCTGCCGTTCCTGATCTACAAGAAGGGTTCACCCGACCACACCGCCTATGTGGGCAACGTCATGGAAGGCGGCGAACATGCGGTGCGGCCGTTCTGGACGCCGACCATCCATGCCAAGTGCTGGGGGACGTTGGACTCGGCGGCGCAGGCGGCCGAACACATCGCCAGCCTGGGCATCGACAATGCGCGCATCGGCATCGAGCCGGGCTTCCTGCCGTCGGATGCTTATGCGCTGCTGGGCGAAAAGCTCGGCGGCGTCACTTTCGTCGACGCCGTCGGCGTGTTCGAGCGGCTGCGCGCGGTCAAGACGCCGGCGGAGCTGGCGACGCTCAAGGATGCCTCGGAACGGATCACCGACGCCATGCAGGCGACCATCGCCGGCTCGGGCGAGGGCGACACCAAGACCCGGATCATCGACCGGCTGCGCCGCGAAGAGGGCGCGCGCGGGCTCAATTTCGAATATTGTCTGCTGACATTGGGCTCCAGCCACAACCGCGCGGCCTCGGACCAGGCGTGGGCACAAGGCGAGGTGTTGTCGATCGATTCAGGCGGCAATCTGAACGGCTATATCGGCGACATCTGCCGCATGGGCATCCTCGGCGAGCCGGACGGCGAACTGGAAGACCTGCTCGGCGAGATCGATACCGTGCAGCACGCGGCGTTCTCCAAGGTGAAGGCCGGTGCTCTGGGCCAGGAGGTGGTCGATAGTGCCCAGGCGACGCTGCGCGATCAGCCCAACGCCAATTCCACCGATTTCTTCGTGCACGGCATGGGGCTGATCAGCCACGAAGCGCCGTTCCTGATGACCAACCACCCGGTGGCCTATGAGGGCGTGGACGCCGAACGGCCGCTGCAGGTCGGCATGGTGCTGTCGGTGGAGACGACCATGCTGCATTCCTCCCGCGGCTTCATCAAGCTGGAAGACACGGTCACGGTGACCGAGACCGGCTACGAGATGTTCGGCACCGAGGGGCGTGGCTGGAATAGGGGCGGGGTGGCGTAAGCTGCGGGCCGGCCGTTAACGGACAGGCGATCGACCCTACACCGTCACCCTCGGGCTTGTCCCGAGGGTCTAACCCCCTATCGAGACCCTGTGGCTATCGGCATCGGGGTTAGATCCTCGCCACAAGGGCGAGGATGACGCGGGAGGGGGTGCGAGGCCGGCGAGAAGGGGCCGCGGCTCACTGCCCCGCCGGGATCACGCGGAAATCAGGTAGTTCGCGCAGTGCCAGTTCCGGGCCGGCGGGGGAATAGACCACGAAGATCTTCATCGGCTCGTCGCCGGTGTTGAGCGTCGAGTGGAACCGGCTCTCGGGCACGAATACGGTGCAGCCGGTGGTCACTTCGCGCACGATTGGGTTGCCTTGGTCGTCCTCGACCATCTGTTCGCCGGTGCCGGAGATGATGAAGATGATCTCCTCGGCGCCGGGATGGTTGTGGCGGGTGTGGCCCTTGCCCGGCGGCAGGTCGACCACGCCGCCGGAGAACTGTCGAGCCGCGTTGACCTCCGGCCCGACGGTGAGCGCCAGCCGGCCCCAGTCGAAGCCGAAAGCGTCCACGTCCTTTGGATAGACGAACATCTTGTCTGCAGCGGTCATGGGGCAGTTCCTTTCCGGTTAGCTTTGCGATTTCAGCGACAGCGCCTTGAAATCGGCGATCTGGTCGCGGATGGCGGTCTCGGCCGGCAGGCGTTCGGCCGAGCTGGCGCCGTAGAAGCCGTGGCAGCGCTCGCAGTTGTCGAGAATGTAGGCCGCGTCCGCCGGCATCGAGATCGGCCCGCCATGGGCGATGACGATCACGTCGGAGCGCACCGCGCGGGCGGCTGCCGAAATCGCGTCGATCTCGCCGACGCAATCGTCGAGCGACTTGGCCGATGTGGCGCCGATGGTGCCTCCCGTGGTCACGCCCATATGGGCAACGATGATGTCGGCTCCCGCCCGCGTCATCGCGGCCGCTTCATCGATATTGAACACATAGGGCGTGGTCAGCAGATCGAGTTCATGGGCCGCAGCGATCATGTCGACCTCGAGACCGAAACCCATGCCGGTCTCTTCAAACGCGACCCGCATGGTGCCGTCGAACAGGCCGACCGTGGGAAAGTTCTGCACGCCCGAAAAGCCCATGTCCTTCAATTCGGCCAGAAACCGCGGCATCAGCACGAACGGGTCGGTGCCGTTGACGCCTGCCAGCACCGGAGTGTGCTTGACGACCGGCAGCACCTCGACCGCCATTTCCTTGACGATCTCGTTGGCGTTGCCATAGGCGAGCAGGCCGGCGGCGGAGCCGCGGCCGGCCATACGGTAGCGGCCGGAATTGTAGATGACGATGAGGTCGATGCCGCCGGCTTCCTCCGACTTGGCGGAAAGTCCGGTGCCGGCGCCGCCGCCGACGATCGGCTTTCCGCGCGCGATCATGGCGGAGAATTTTTCCAGAATGGTCTTTCGGGCGATTGCCGGCATGGGGCCTCTCAGTGTCTGGCGATTTCCTGGAAGGTTGCTGCCGCGGCGGCCGCAAACAGCGGGTCGTTGATGTGGTGCGGCATGCGGATGAGCTGGCGGTTGTCGGTGGCGATCAACGTGTCCTCGATCGCTGCGAACAGCGCTTCGTCGGCTTCGCGGTCGAAAAAGGCTCCATCCTTGATGTCGAGGGCGGAGACGCCTTTCTCCGGGATCAGGAAGCGCACCGGTCCTTCGCAGGCGTTGAGCTTCTGCGCGATCCAGCGGCCGATCTGTTCACACTCCTGCGCATTGGTGCGCATCAGGGTGACGTTGGCGTTGTGCTTGTAGAGCGTGCGCGCGGCGAACTTCTCCGGCACCGTGTCGGGCGCCCAGAAGTTCACCATATCGAGCGCGCCCACCGAGCCGACATAGGGCAGGCCGGTGCGGGCGACCGCGCCGAAACGGTCCTGCGTGGCGGGCAGCACGCCGCCCACCAGCAGGTCGCAGACTTCGGTGGTGGTGATGTCGATGATGCCGGAGATCAGGCCGTCGTCGGCGAGCTTCTCCATGGCCCGCCCGCCGGTGCCGGTGGCGTGGAACACCATGCAGTCGAAAGAGCTGCGCAGCATGCCGCTGATCGACGTGACGCAGGCGGTGGTGACGCCGAACATCGAAAGGCCGATCGCCGGCTTGTCGTCGCTGACTTCCACCACGGTGTCGGCGGCCATCGCGGCGATCGCGCGCCCGGCCTGGTGCAGGATCACCCGGCTTAGGCGGTTGAGCCCGGCGATATCGGTGACGGACGGCATCATGACGATGTTGGAAATGTCGACGTAAGGCGCCACGTCGCCCGAGGCGAGCGTCGACACCATCAACTTGGGCACGCCGTAGGGAAGGGGGCGCATGCCGGCGGTGATGATCGCGGTGCCACCGCCGCCGCCGATGCCGATGACGCCGGCGACATCGTCGCGGGACGCCATGAAGCGGGCGAAGGCCTCCGTCATCGCGGCGACGGCCGTACCGCGTTCGCCGGTGGCGAATATCGCGTCGGCTCCGTGCGGGTGATGGGCGGCGATGCGCGCGTTGGAGATGTCGACGCGGACCGCCGGTTCGCGCGTGCCCACATCGACGGTACATGCCCGCGCGCCGGCGCCGGCCACGACGCCGGCAAGATAGGCCAGTTCCTCACCCTTCGTGTCGGCGGTGCCGACCACATAGACGCGCCCCATCGCGATTCTCAGCCTCCATTTATGTCGCCGATTTCGGCCGTTCGGCCGCCAGGCTTTTTTGGTTTGCATATTTTTGAGACGTGTGTATCATAATGATATGAACGTCTCAACCACATCGGAAAAAAAGTCGGGAAAAAATCCGCGCCGATCGGCCGTCGCCGGATCGGCCGACGAACTGCGCGAGCGCGGCGCCAGCGCCCGCACGCGCAGGTTGATGCTGGAGACGGCGACGCGGTTGATGCAGGGCGGCGCCACGCCGTCGGTGAGCGAGGTAGCCGAGGCGGCCGAAGTCTCTCGCGCGACCGCCTATCGGTATTTCCCCAGCCAGGCGGCGCTGGTCCACGCGGTGGTCCACCATGCCTTGGGGCCGATCCTGTCGTGGGAATCGTCGAGCGACGATGCGCGCGCGCGGGTGGGCGACTTGTTCGATGCCTCGTTTCCCCGGCTCGATGCCTTTGAGGCGACGTTCAAGGCGGCGCTCAAGGTGTTTCTCGACGAGCGCTCGGCCGATCAGCCGGACGCGCTGTATGACACGCCGGAGCTGGCGCGCGGCCATCGCATCGACTTGCTCAACAGCGCCCTCGAGCCGCTGCGCGGGGAGCTTCCCGATGCACACGTCGACCGGCTGGCGCAGGCATTGTCGCTGATGTTCGGCATCGAGACCTTCATCGTGCTCAAGGATATCTGGGGGCTCGACGGCAAGGACACGCAGGCGGTCGCGCAGTGGGCGGCTTGCGCGCTGGTGGATGCGGCCATTCGAGATGCGCAAGGCGGCCAACGATGAGACACGCGGTCGATAAGCGGCTCAACTGGTTAGGCCAAAGCGGCTCGAGCAATAGTCCGCAGCACACGTGTGCACAGGCGGCCGCGGTAGATGCGGCGATTTTCAACGCCGCAAGATCAAGAATTTCCGAACTTGCAGGCGGATTTGAGCCGCTGGCAGGAAACGAAGGCCCACTTCGCCCCCATCTGTCCCTTGACACGCCCCGCAATCTGGTAATACCAGATGAGGTGATGTTCGATCATTCGCGAACTTGGCGCCGGGCGGCAACGGCGTCAGATGCGGCGGGCCGCTACGAGGAAACTGAGAGAATCGATGCGCCGATCGGCGGCATCGGTCAAAACCAATCGCAAGAAGCGCAACTGGGAGGAACCTACCATGCGTAAAACACTAACCGGTCTGTTGGCCGGCGTAGGCATGTCCATTGCCTATAGCTCGGCCGCACTCAGCCAGGAGTTGACCATCTTCTGGGCCGAATGGGATCCGGCGAACTTCCTGCAGGAACTGGTCAACGAGTACACTGAGGAAACCGGCGTCGTGGTCAACGTGGAAACCACCCCGTGGGGTGACTTCCAGACCAAGACCTTCGCCGAACTCAACGCTCGCGGCGACGCCTATGACATGGTGATCGGCGACAGCCAGTGGCTCGGCGCCGCTTCCGAAGGCGGTCACTATGTCGATCTGACCGACTTCATCAAGGACAACGGCGTCGACAAGTCGTTCGTGCCGGCCACGCTGCAGTACTATTCGCACTATGGCGGCAAGTTCTGGTCGATCCCGCTCGAGGGCGACGCCAACGGCTGGGCCTATCGTAAGGACTGGTTCGAAGATCCGGCGGAAATGGCTGCGTTTAAGGAGAAATACGGTTACGACCTGGGCGTGCCGCAGGACTTCGAGCAGCTCATCGACATCGCCGAGTTCTTCACCCGGCCTGACGAGAACCGCTACGGTGTAGCGCTGTATACGCAGACCGCCTACGACGCCATGGCGATGGGTCTGGAGCAGACCATCTTCACCTATGGCGGCGATCTGGGCGACTATGCGACCAGGCAGGTCGACGGCATCCTCAACTCGCCGGCGAACGTCCAGGCGCTCGAGGCTTACCGCAAGCTCTACACCTTCACCCCGCCGAACTGGACGCAGGCGTTCTTCGTCGAGAACAACCAGGCCTTCACCGAAGGGCTGGTGGCGATGAATATGAACTATTTCGCGTTCTTCCCGGCGCTCGCCAACAGCGCGTTGAACCCGCACGCCGACAACACCGGCTACTTCGCCAACCCGCCGGGGCCGAACGGTCACCAGCACGCAGCGTTGGGCGGGCAGGGCATCTCGATCGTGACCTACTCCGAGAAACAGGAAGAGTCCGTGAAGTTCCTGGAGTGGTTCATTCGCGACGACGTGCAGAAGCGTTGGGGCGAACTGGGCGGCTACACCTGCTCGGCGGCCGTGCTGAACTCCGATGAGTTCCTCAACGCGACCCCGTACAACCAGGCGTTTGCCGACTCCATGAAGATCGTCAAGGACTTCTGGGCCGTGCCTGAGTTCGCCGACATGCTGTTCCAGATGAACGACCGTCTGCACCCCTACATCACCACGGGTGAGGGCGATCCCAAGGCCGCGCTTGACGCGCTGGCCGCCGACTGGAACTCTACGCTGGGTAACTAATCCCGCTTCTCCCCGGGGCCGATTGCGGCCCCGGGGCACCAAATCTCAAGGAAAAACGGGGGAATTATTGTGGCAGTCCTGGCGAAGCTCGATGCCGGTTCGCCGGCCGCGCGCCGGGGATGGTCGGACTTGACCATCCGCAACGCGTTTATAATTCCGACGATCGCGTTTCTGATCATCTTCAATATCTTCCCCCTGATCTACTCGCTGGGCTTCTCGTTCACCGAGTATCGCGCCTCGCTGAACCGGCCGGCCGTGTTCGTCGGGCTGGCCAACTATCGCGACCTGCTTTCCGATCCCGATATCTGGCGCAATTTCACCATCACGGCGAAATATGTGATCATCTCGGTCGGCGGCCAGATGCTCGTCGGCTTCGGCCTGGCGCTGCTGCTCAACCGCACGTTTCCGTTCAAGGGCCTGATCACCACGCTGCTGCTGCTGCCGATGATGCTGTCGATGGCCGTGGTCGGCCTGTTCTGGCGGCTTTTGTGGGACCCGTCCTGGGGCCCGATCAACTATGCTCTGGGCCTGGGCAAGTTCGAATGGCTTTCGCACCCGACCAACGCGCTGTTCGCGGTCGCCATCACCGACATCTGGATGTGGTCGCCCTTCGTGATGCTGCTCTCGCTGGCGGGCTTATCCGCCGTGCCGCAGCATCTTTACGAGGCCGCCGCCATCGACCGGGCCGGCACCTGGTACACCTTCCGCCGCATTACCCTGCCGCTGGTCGCGCCGCTGCTGCTGATCGCCTTGATCTTCAGGACCATGGAGGCGTTCAAGACCTTCGATCTGCCCTTCATCATGTCCGCCCAAAGCGTGGAGACGGTGGCGATCACGCTTTACCAGATGGCGTTCCAGAGCTGGGATACGGGCCGCGCCTCGGCGCTCGCCTACATCGTCCTGATCGTGGTGGTGTGCATCACCAACATCTACGTCAAGTACCTCAACCGGCTTAGGGAGCGCTAAAGATGGCTGCCGTCACATCCCGGGCGCAACGGATCGGCAGGCCGGTCTCGATCATCGCCATCCTTCTCGTTACCGCTATCTTCCTGTTCCCGATCTACTGGATCGGCTCGACGGCGTTCAAGCCGCGCAACGTGGCGACGTCGGTGCCCCCCACCGTGTTCTTCCAGCCGGAGATCACGCCGTTCGTCAAACTGTTCACCAAGCGCGCCCAGCTGCGCGAGCAGCCCACCCAGGAGGAATACGACGCGGCGCCCTGGTGGGAACAGGCGATCTACGATGGCGGGGAAAGGGTGATCAAGGCCCGCGGCGAGCCGCTGCTGTCGCAATATCCAAGCCGTTTCATCAACTCGCTGATCGTTTCGGTGGTCAGTACGGTGCTGGCCGTGGGCATGGGCACCCTGACCGCCTACGGCTTCTCACGATTTAGGGTGCCCGGCGCGGACGACTGGTTGTTCTTCATCCTGTCGACGCGCATGCTACCGCCGGTCGTCGTCGCCATCCCGATGTTCCTGATGTATCGAACGTTCGGGCTGACGGACACGCATGTGGGTCTGATCATCCTTTACACCGCGTTCAACCTGAGCTTCGCGGTGTGGCTGATGCGGGGCTTTATCGACGAGATTCCGAAGGAGTACGAGGAGGCGGCGCTGGTCGACGGCTATACGCGCATCCAGGCCTTCTACAAGATCGTCCTGCCGGAATCGGTCACCGGTATCGCCGCGACCAGCATCTTCTCGTTCATCATCGCCTGGAACGAATACGCCTTCGCGCTCATCATGACGACGCGACGCGCGCAGACCGCGCCGCCGTTCATTCCCAGCCAGATCGGCTCGGGCCTGCCGGAGTGGACGGTCATCGCCGCCGGCACGGTGCTGTTCCTGCTGCCGGTCGCTATCTTCACCTTCCTGCTGCGCAATCATCTGCTGCGCGGCGTCACCTTCGGGGCGATCCGCAAATGAGTTTCCGCACCATCAACCAGAAATATATCGAGCCGGCCGCGCAGTGGACGATGGTCGGCGGCATCGCAGCGCTTTGCCAGCCGTGGATTGGCTGGCTGCACTCCTGGAGCGTGACCATCTGCCTGATCGGACTGGTCGGGTTCCTGGTAGCGGTCCACATCCCGCGCGAAGAGGCGGCGGACGAGAGTAGCCAGTCATGACGCATATCGAATTGCGCGGCGTCGAGAAGCATTTCGGCGCGCTGCATGTCATCAACGACATGAATCTGGTCATCGAGGACAATGAGTTCGTCGTGTTCCTCGGCCAGTCCGGCTGCGGGAAAACCACCACGCTGCGGGCCATCGCAGGCCTGGAAACCATCGACGAGGGCGACATTCTGCTGGACGGCAAGCCCGTGCAGCACCTGAAGGCGGCCGACCGCGACATCGCCTTCGTGTTCCAGTCGTTTTCGCTCTATCCGCATTTGACCGCATTCGAGAACATCGCCTTCCCGCTCAAGGCGATGCGCTTTGCGCGCGCCGATATCGAGGAGCGGGTCCGCTCAGTGGCCAAAATCCTGCAGATTACCGACCTGCTGGAAAAGCGTCCGTCGGCGCTTTCGGGCGGCGACATGCAGCGGGTGGCCATCGGGCGCGCGTTGGTGCGCCAGCCCAAGGCGATGCTGATGGACGAGCCGATCGGCGCGCTCGACGCCAAGCTGCGCGAGGAGATGCGCGCCGAGATCAAGCGGCTGCACATCAAGCAGGGTTCGACGACCATCTATGTGACCCACGACCAGGTCGAGGCCATGTCGCTGGCCGACCGCATCGTGATCATGCATGAGGGCATCCTACAGCAGGTGGGAACGCCGGAGGAAGTCTACCAGCGGCCGGCCAACATCTTTGTCGCCCAGTTTGTCGGCAGCCCGGTCATGAACATGGTCGCCGCCGACGTGGGCGAGAAGGGCAAGAAGGCGCGCGTCGGCATCGGCGGCAATGGAGTGACGTTCGAGTTTCCGGCCGAGACCACCAACAAGCTTTCGGCCGCCGGTGCACAGCCGGGCGATCTGTCGCTCGGCGTGCGGCCCGAGGGCGTTTTGATCTCGCCGACGGCCGAACCCGGCTACATCGAGGTGACCGCCGGCATCATCGAGCCGCTGGGTTCGCACGACATTGTCGATCTGGAGATCGGCGGCGACATGATCCGCGCCCGCACGCCCAGCGGTCTGGTGTCCGGCCCCGGGCAGCAGGTCTGGGCGCGCATCGACCCCGTCCAGGCGCATTTTTTCGAAACCGGCTCCGGCCGATCTCTGGAGATCGCTCTGTAATGGCCAATATCGCGCTCAAGGGCGTTACCAAGAGGTTCGGCAACCTGACGGCGCTCAAGGATCTCGACCTGGAGATCACCGACGGCGAGTTCTTCGTTCTGCTCGGCCGCACCGGTGCGGGCAAGACCACGACGCTGCGCATGATCGCCGGGTTGGAAGAACCCACCTCCGGTCAGATTTTCATCGACGGGCAGGATGTGGGGGACTGGGGAGTCGCCGAGCGGGACGTGGCGCTGGTGCTCCAGCAATACTCGCTCTATCCGCGCTATACGGTGCGCGAAAATCTCGCGTTTCCACTTAAGTCACCGATACGCAGGCTGGATGCGGCCACCATCGCCCAGCAGGTGGAGCGCGCGGCCAAAACGCTGCGCATCGACCATCTGCTGGACCGCAAGGTGGACAAGCTTTCCGGCGGGGAGATGCAGCGAGTCTCGATCGGCCGCGCCATCGTGCGCAATCCGCGCGTGTTCTTGATGGACGAGCCGCTTTCGGCGCTGGACGCCAAGCTTCGCGAGGCGCTCAGGACGGAGCTGAAGAATCTGCAGGTCAATCTCGGCGCCACCTTCCTGTTCGTCACCCACGACCAGGTCGAGGCAATGTCGATGGCGGATCATATCGGCGTTCTCAACGAAGGCCAGCTGGTGCAGACCGGCACGCCGCATGAAGTCTACAATCATCCGCTCAACACCTTCGTCGCCCAATCGGTCGGCTCGCCGCCGATGAACCTGCTGGCCGGCAAGCTGGACAAGGGCAAGGCGTTGATCGCGGAGGCCGGACTGGCGATGCCCTGCCGCGCCGCGCCGGCGCAGGCGAATGCCGGGAGTTCGCTGGTGTTCGGCGTGCGGCCGGAGGACATCAGCCTGGAAGCGGACGCGCCGGGCGAAGCGCGCATCTACGACATCGAGAACCACGGGGTTGAGAAGATCCTGACCATGCGGGCGGGCGAAACCACGTTCGCCGCGACCGTGGCGGCCAATTCGCAGGTGGCGATCGACGAGACCGTCCGCTTCGCCTGGAACCCGGACAAGATCGTGTTCTTCGACGGCGAGACGGGGAACAATCTGCAGGCGGGTTAGGGCCCGGAGTAGGTTCAGCCGGCAAATCTTTCGCGATAGCCCGCGACCGCGTCCGGGTTGACCAGGTTCTTCGGTAATTCGCCGGCCAGCACGCGCAGCGCTTCGTCGGCGGCGCCCGATCCCATCCGCGCCATGCTTTCCTCCGTGATGCCGGCCAGATGGGGCGTCAGCACCACATTGTCGAATCCGAAGAACGGGTGATCGGGGGCCAGCGGCTGGTTGGCGAACACGTCGAGTGCGGCTCCCGCGATGCGGCCCTCGCCGAGCGCGGCGATCAGCGCTTGTTCGTCGATGACCGGACCGCGCGAGACGTTGACCAACAGGGCATGGGGCTTCATGCGCGCGATCTGCGTGGCGTCGATCATGCCGCGGGTCTCGTCGTTGAGCGGGCAGCACAGAACGACGATGTCGGCCTCGCCCATCACCGTTTCGAGCGGAGCGGCACGCACGCCGGCCGGCAGGGACTGGCTGGCGCGCTGCACGGTCAGCACGTCCAGCGCGAAGCCGGCGTGCGCGATGCGGTGGATGGCGCGGCCCACATTGCCGAAGCCGACGATGCCGAGCGTTCGGCCGGTCAGGTCGTGGGATAGATCCGCGTGCGCGCGGCCGGCGTTCCAGCCGGTGGTGCGCAGGTCGCGGTCGATCGCGCGCGAGCGTCGCAGCAGGGCCAATGTGACCGCGAATACGTGCTCGGCCACGCTCACCGCGTTGACCGCGGGCACGTTGGCCACCAGCACGCCGGCGGCGGTGGCCGCTTCCACCGGGATCATGTCGAGCCCGGCGCCGTGGCGGATCGCCGCGCGCAGCCTGCGCGCGCGCGCGAACAGCTCGGCGGGGATCGGCGCGCGCACGATGACGATGTCGGCATCGCTCGCCTCGGCGAGGATGGCCCGCTCGTCGGGGGTGGAAGCGATCTGCAGGGTTCCAGCCTGCTCCAGACGCGCCGTCGCGTCGGGGTGCAGTGGGTGGGTGGAAAAGATGACGGGCATGGTGATGCTCGCGATGCGTTGGGCCCTGCGCGTCTCGACGCTAACCCTCGCTTGCCTTCGCCGGCGCAGCGGCTGCCGATCCGTCCTCCAGCTGGTTTTCGGAGTCCAGAATTTCCGTCCAGTAGCTTTGCGCGCCGCTCAGGTGCGCGCTCATCAGCGCCTGGGCCAGGTTGCCGTCACGGCGTTGCAGCGCGTCGAAGATCTGCAGATGCTCGCGGTGCGAGCGTTTGCCGCGCTCGGGATTGCCGAAATAGAAGGGCAGGCGCTGTTCGCCCATCATGTAGAACATCGAGCAAACCTTGAAGAACAGGCCGTTCTGGGTGGCGCGCACGATCTCCAGGTGGAAATCGCGGTCCTGCTGGGCGATGCCATTGCCGATGGTGAGCTGTTTTTCCGATTCGCCGAGAATCTCGCGCAGCCTCTGGAAATTTTCCTCGCTCGCCCGCTCGCTCGCCAGCTCGGCGGCCTTGATCTCATGAATCTTGCGCAGTTCCACCGCCTCGTAGATCTGGGTCGGCGTCAGCGGAATGCCGGCCTTGGCGAGCAGCGCCATGGCCTCGGTCCCGGTCTGGGTGCGGGTCAGATAGATGCCGGACTTGGCCCGGCGCTCGATCAGCTGCATGGCTTCCAGGATCGCCAGGGCTTCGCGGATCTGGCCGCGGCTGACGGAGAAATGCTCGGCCAGTTCGCGTTCCGACGGCGTGCGTGCGCCGGCCTCGTGCGAGTTGGAAAACAGGAACGCGGCCAAGTCGGGCAACAGATTGTTGGGCGGTATGATCATGCTCGTTCACATGCCTTGATGCGCCTTTATACCTCCTGCGCATGCTCCTTCAAAAACGCTTGCGAAATGGTGAAGCCGAGGCCCGGTTCGTCGGGGATCGCCACCATGCCGTCGCTGGCGCAGACGGTTTCATCGATGAGCTTGTGTATCATCGGGTTAGCGCCAAGCGAATACTCCACCGTGTACGCCGCCGGCAAGGCCGCGCACAGGTGCAGCCCGGCGAAGAAGCATGGCGCACCGGCCCACAGGTGCGGGGCGAAGCGCAGGTTGAAGGCGCTGGCCAGCGCGCCGATGCGCATGGCCTCGGTGATCCCGCCGCAGAAGGCGGGGTCCGGCTGGAAGATATCGGCGGCGCGGCGCACCGCCAGTTCGCGGAAGGAGAAGCGGGTCGCCTCCGATTCACCGGCCGCGATCGGCATGGGGGCGGCCGCGCGCACTTCGGCCATGCCGATCTTGTCGTCGGCGGTCACCGGCTCTTCGAACCACGCCAGATCGCAGTCGGCGACCATCTGCATGAAGCGCTTGGCGTCGGCTACGGTGTAGGTGCCGTGGGCGTCGACCATCAGTTCGACGTCGGGGCCGATGGCCGCGCGCGCCGCGCGCACCCGGGCGGCCGACACATGCGGGGCGCCGTCCATGGCGCCCACGCGCATCTTGACCGCGCGAAACCCGCCGCGCTCGATATAGGACGATAATTGCGCGCCGATCTCGTCCACGCCGGCCCAGCCGCCCGACGCATAGGCACGCACCCGCTCGGCCTTTCGCCCGCCTAACAGCCGCCACACCGGCTGATCGAGCGACTTGCCCAGAATATCCCACAACGCGATGTCGATGGCGCTGATGGCGGCCACCGTCAGCCCGCGCCGGGCGATCTGCGGCATGGCGTGTCCGGACTTCGCCGCGATCTCGTGGCGTACGCCGTTGTAGAGCATCTCCCAGATGACGGCGATATCGCGCGGATCGCGACCGATCAATTGCGGCGCGAACTCGTGGTTGATGAGGTGAACCAGGGCGCGATAGTCACCGGCCGAGCCGGCCGCGTTCTTGCCTTCTCCCCAGCCGACCAACCCGTCGTCGGTTTCGACGCGCGCAATCGCCGCGTCGAACGTCTGCAGTTGGCCGAAATCGCTGCGGTGCTGATCGTTGACCTCGATCGGGATGCGGACCCACCACGCGTGTACGGCTTTGATACGCAATTTCTACTCTCCGGCGTCCGCCTTAGCGGACGCTCTGTCCCATGGGCGCACGCCTACTTGATCAACGGCAGGATGGTGTCGGCGGTGATCCGCATCTGGTCGGAGTAGAACTCCTCCGACAGCAGGCTCGATCCGTGGTCCTCGATAAACTTGAGCTGCTCGGGGGGAATGTCTACCGGATCGGTCTCGATCATGTTGTCGTATTGGGCCGCAGGGGTGCGGTCGACGGGAGCGACGAACTCGTTGGTCAGCGCGCCGTCATAGCCGACCTCTTTCAGCGTGCTCACGATCTTCGCCCAGTCGAGCTGGCCCAGGCCCGCGGCGAAACGGTTGTTGTCGGCGACGTGGAAGTCGAACAGACGGTCGCCGGCCAGCCGGATGGCGTCGTACATGTCTTCTTCCTCGATGTTGAGGTGGAAGGCGTCCAGGCATACGCCGCATTGCGGGCTCACCGCGTCGGCCAGCGCCAGCGCCTGGGCGCAGCGGTTGAACAGATAGGTCTCGAACCGGTTGAGCGGCTCGATCGCGATGCGCACGCCCCGCTTCTGGGCGTGGTCGAAACATTCCTTGGTGGCGTCGACCACCCATTTCCATTCCTCATCGGGCGTTCCGTCGGGCACGACCTTGCCGACGGTCGCCGGCACCACGGTGATGATCTCGCCGTCGAGCTCGGAGATCATGGTGATGACATCTTTGACGTACTGGACCGACTTGGCGCGCTGGCCCTCGTCCTTGGCCGCCAGATTGCGCTCTTCGAGCATCAGCGTGACCGCGCCCCAGCAGCGGATGCCGTGCTCCTTCAATGACGCGCGGGTGTCGGCGACGTTGTACTGATCGGGCTCGCCGGAAATCTCGATGCTCTCGTAGCCGAATTGCTTGATCCGGCGCAGCGTCGTGTCCAGCGGCTCCGCGCGCATCCAGTTGTGCGTTGAAAGATGCATTCCATTCCTCCCAAATTCCGGGCCCGCGACCCCTCGTTTGCGTTGGGCGGGCCTGCGGCATCCGTGGCGTATCGGTTTTGGTCAAACTGGTTCGACCAGACGGGTGCTGATCGTGTTCTAAGTCAAATTATCATTCTGTGCAAGAAGCTGCGGCAATCGCGATCCAGGACGGTAAAAATGCAGGGTTATCCAACTTCCGATCAACCGGCGAGGCGTGAGTTTGTTCACCGGCAGCGCGAGCGCGCTCTTGACCGATTCGCGGATTTGGTAATACCAACATATCCGTGGAAAACGGGTTCATGGTCGAATTGGCGATTGAACCGCGCCATCCCAACGGTGTCGATGGGACCGCTTGAATCGACGCCGCGGCCTGCCGCCACAGGGGCGGGCCGAGGGGTGGCCGGGAGGATAATGCGGACATGTATCTGGGAATCGATCTGGGAACGTCCGGGGTCAAGGCCGTCTTGATCGACGAGGACCAAACGGTCATCGGCGCCGCCAGCGCGCCGCTTACCGTAGAGCGGCCTCATTCGGGTTGGAGCGAACAGGATCCGGTCGCCTGGCTGGATGCGACCCGGGCCGCGCTCGCCTCGCTGGGCCGCGAACACGGTTCGGCGCTGGCGGCGGCGGCCGGCATCGGCCTATCCGGGCAGATGCACGGCGCGACGCTGCTGGACGATGGCGACCGGGTGCTGCGGCCGGCGATCCTGTGGAACGACACGCGCAGCCACCGCGAAGCCGCGGAATTGGATAGCCAAACGATATTTCGCGACAAGACCGGCAACATCGTCTTTCCCGGCTTCACCGCTCCGAAGCTGAAATGGGTGGCGGCCAACGAACCGCAGATTTTCGATCAAGTCGCCAAGGTATTGCTACCAAAGGACTATTTGCGGCTTTGGCTCACCGGTGAGCATATCAGCGACCTGTCCGACGCGGCCGGCACCGCGTGGCTCGACGTGTCGAAGCGCGACTGGTGCGACGAGCTTCTGGGTGCGTGCTCGCTCAACCGCGCGCATATGCCGGCGCTGGCCGAAGGCACGCAGCAGGCGGGACGGCTGCGCGCCGACCTTGCCGGCGAAACGGGCCTGCCGGCGGGGATACCGGTGGCCGGAGGCGGCGGCGACAACGCCGCGTCGGCCTGCGGCATCGGCGCGGTGGGCGAGGGCGCCGCCTTCGCTTCGCTGGGGACGTCGGGGGTGCTGTTCGCAGCGACCGGAGACTATCGGCCAAATCCGGATTCGGCGGTGCACACGTTTTGCCACGCATTGCCCGGCACCTGGCATCAGATGGGCGTGATCCTGTCGGCCACCGACGCGCTCAACTGGTATGCGGGCCTGGTCGGCGAAGACGCCGCGACGCTTACCGGTGAATTGGGTAAAGACCTGATCGCGCCCGGCCGCGAGTTGTTCCTGCCCTATCTTTCCGGCGAACGCACGCCCCACAACGATGCCAATGCCCGCGGCGTGCTGCTCGGGCTGGGTCACGACAGCGACCGGGCGGCGGGCACGCGCGCGGTGCTGGAAGGGGTGGCGTTCGCGTTCCGCGACTGCCTGGAAGCGCTCAAGGCCGCCGGAACGGGACTGGAAAGCGCGCTGGCGGTGGGCGGCGGCTCGGCGTCGCGCTATTGGCTGGCGGCGCTGGCGACCACGCTGGGCGTGCCGCTGGAAGTGCCGGAAAAAGGGGATTTCGGTGCCGCCTTCGGAGCGGCTAGATTGGGGCTGATCGCGGCGGCGGATGCGGACCCGGTTTCGGTGTGCACCAAGCCTGCGATCGTCGAGGCAATAGAACCCGATGCCGCCATGGCGGACGCATTCGAGCGCCAATATCAGCGCTACCGCGCCGCCTATCCGGCCGTCAAAGAGCTGTTTTGAGAGGATTTACATCGTGAGCACCGGATTTTTCGGGAAACTGGACACCATTCCCTTCGAGGGACCCGACAGCACCAACCCGCTGGCGTTTCGCCATTACGATCCCAACGAGGTGGTGGCCGGCAAACGCATGGAAGATCATCTGCGCTTCGCCGTATGCTACTGGCACAATTTCGTGTGGCCGGGCACCGACCCGTTCGGCGGCGATACGTTCGAGCGGCCGTGGTTCCCTGCCGACACCATGGACCTGGCGCGGCTGAAGGCGGACGTGGCGTTCGAGATGTTCTCGGCGCTGGGCGTGCCGTTCTTCACCTTCCACGATCACGACGTGCGCCCGGAAGGGGCCTCTCTGAGAGAAAGCCGCGATCGGCTCAACGAGATGGCGGACTATCTAGAAGCCAAGATGGAAGCCACCGGCATCAAGCTGCTGTGGGGCACGGCGAACCTGTTCTCCAACCGGCGCTACATGTCGGGCGCGGCGACCAACCCGGATCCGGACGTGTTCGCCTATGCCGCGGCCACGGTGCGCGACTGCATGGACGTCACCCATCGCCTGGGCGGGCAGAACTACGTGCTGTGGGGCGGGCGCGAGGGCTACGAGACCCTGCTCAACACCGACCTAAAAAGCGAGCTCAACCAGCTTGGCCGGTTCCTCAACCTGGTCGTCGAATACAAACACAAGATCGGCTTCGAAGGCGCGATCCTGGTCGAGCCCAAGCCGCAGGAGCCGTCGAAGCACCAGTACGATTATGACGTGGCTACGGTTTACGGCTTTCTCAAAGCCCATGGGCTGGAAAACGAAGTCAAGATGAACATCGAGCAGGGCCATGCGATCCTTGCGGGCCACTCATTCGAGCACGAACTGGCGCTGGCCGCCGCATTGGGCATTTTCGGTTCGATCGACATGAACCGCAACGACTACCAGTCCGGCTGGGATACCGACCAGTTCCCCAACAACGTGCCGGAGATGGCGCTGGCCTATTACGAAGTAATCAAGGCGGGCGGGTTCACCTCCGGTGGCACCAATTTCGACGCCAAGCTGCGCCGCCAGTCGCTCGATCCGCAAGACCTGCTGATCGCCCATATCGGCGGCATGGATTGCTGCGCGCGCGGCTTCAAGGCCGCCGCCGCGATGGCCGCGGACAAGGCGCTCGCGGACCCCGTGGCCGATCGCTATGCCGGATGGAAAAGGCCGGAGGCGGCCGCGATGATCGACGGGTCGATGGGCTTGGCCGACATCGCCGACGAGGCACATGGCGCCGGTCTCGACCCGCAGCCGCGCTCTGGTCGCCAGGAAGCTCTGGAGAACATCGTCAACCGCTACGTATGAAACGCATTTGGGAGGAAGCCACATGAAAACGATCAAGGGACCGGCGCTGTTTCTGGCGCAATTCGCCGGCGATGAAGCGCCGTTCAACTCGTGGGACGCGATCACCAAGTGGGCCGCCGACGTCGGTTATGTGGGCGTCCAGGTGCCCAGTTGGGACGGGCGGCTGTTCGATCTGGACAAGGCCGCGTCTTCGAAAGACTATTGCGACGAGATCGCCGGCGTGGCCAGGCAGAACGGCGTGGAGATCACCGAGCTTTCGACCCACCTGCAGGGCCAGCTCGTCGCCGTCCATCCGGTCTATGACGAGATGATGGACGGGTTCGCCGCGCCGGAAGTTCACGGCAATCCGAAAAAGCGGCAGGAATGGGCGGTCGACCAGGTCAAGAAGGCGCTCACCGCGTCTAAACACCTGGGACACACCGCGCAAGCGACCTTCTCAGGCGCGCTGGCGTGGCCGTTCCTGTACCCGTTCCCGCAGCGCCCGGCCGGGCTGGTCGAAGCCGCGTTCGACGAACTGGCCAAGCGCTGGACGCCGATCCTTGACCATGCCGAGGAGATGGGCGTCAATCTGTGCTACGAGATCCACCCGTCGGAAGACCTGCATGACGGGGTCACGTTTGAGATGTTCTTAGAGCGCACGGGCAATCATGCGCGCGCGAACATGCTCTACGACCCGTCGCACTACGTGCTGCAGTGTCTCGACTATCTGGACAATATCGACATCTACAAGGACCGCATCGGCATGTTCCACGTCAAGGACGCGGAGTTCAATCCGACCGGCCGGCAGGGGGTCTATAGCGGTTATCAGAATTGGGTCGATCGGGCAGGGCGGTTCCGCTCGCTGGGCGACGGCCAGGTGGATTTCGCCGCGGTGTTCTCGAAGATGGCCGCCAACGATTTCGACGGCTGGGCCGTGGTCGAGTGGGAGTGCTGTCTCAAGCACCCCGAGGACGGCGCGCGCGAGGGCGCGCAGTTCGTCTCAGACCATATCATCCGGGTGACCGAACGCGCCTTCGACGACTTCGCCGACGCCGGCACCGATGACGCCGCCAACCGGCGCATCTTAGGACTGGGAGGCTAGACGATGGCGATCACCGGACGCAACGAGGAACGCACCGGCCGCATCAGGTTGGGCATGGTGGGCGGCGGCAACGACGCGTTCATCGGCGCGGTGCACCGCATCGCCTCGCGCATCGACGATCACTATGAGTTCATCGCCGGCGCGCTGTCGTCGACGCCGGAAAAGGCAATCGCCTCGGGTAAGGCCCTGGGGCTGGAGGAGGACCGCATCTATCCCGACTTCAAGGCGATGGCGGTGCGCGAGGGGCGGCTGAAGAGCGGCATCGAGGCGGTTTCGATCGTCACGCCCAACCACATGCACTATCCGGTCGCCCGCGAATTCCTGAAACGCGGCATCCACGTCATTTGCGACAAGCCTCTCACCGGCACGTTGCCCGAGGCGAAAAAGCTGGCCAAGGCGGCGCGCGATTCGAGCGCGCTGTTCGTGCTGACCCACAATTACACCGGCTATCCGATGGTGCGCCAGGCGCGCGAGATGGTGGCCGGAGGCGAACTGGGCAAAATCCGGCTGGTGCATGCGGAATATCCGCAGGACTGGCTCACCGATGCGCTCGAGGGCACCGGCCAGAAGCAGGCGGGCTGGCGCACCGATCCGGCCCGGTCGGGGGCGGGCGGCTGTATCGGCGACATCGGCACCCATGCGTTCAACCTGGCGTGTTTCGTTTCCGGGCTTACCCTCGATTCCCTGGCTGCCGATCTGACCACCTTCGTCGAAGGCAGGCCGCTCGACGACAACGCCCATGTGATGCTGCGGTTTGAAGGCGGTGCGCGCGGCATGCTGTGGTCGAGCCAGGTCGCGCCGGGCAACGAGAATGCGCTGAAACTGCGCGTCTACGGCACCAAGGGCGGGCTGGAATGGGCCCAGGAGCATCCCAACCATCTCTGGTTCACGCCGTTCGGCGAGCCCAAGCGGCTGATCACCCGTGGCGGCGCCGGTTCCGGCGAAGCGGCGGGTCGCGTCAGCCGAATTCCGCCTGGTCATCCCGAAGGCTATCTGGAGGGGTTCGCCAACCTCTATACGGAAGCGGCGCGCGCCATTCTTGCCGCGCGTACCGGCGAGGCGGTGGGCGCGGAGGTGGTCTATCCGACGGCCGAAGACGGGCTGATCGGCGTCGCCTTCGTCGATGCCTGCGTGCGTTCGTCGGCGCGCAACGGGGCGTGGGTGGGGCTTAACGCATAAGAGCGGGATCATGGCACGGGCCCACTAACGGCAGGGCAGGTAGGTCAGCGAGATAGATCGCGAACCGGGCGGACATCGTCCTCGAACGGGACGTGTCGTCGGCGAAATCTCGCGCCCTCGACATATTCAGGCGTGCCGATCCGGTCCATCCGGAAATTACGGAAGTCTTCGCGCGCGGGATCCCAGGCCACCAGATACCATAGCGGCGGCAGGATCAGCATGGCCTGCGGTTCGACATGTCGGCTGGTCACGGTCCCTTTTGCGTCACGGTACCGGAAACGCAAATGCAGCCGTTGCAGAAAAGCCGTCTCGAACGCGGGCAGTAGTGCGGGGTCCATCGCTCCCATATCGGATATGTCTACCCGCGGGGAGAGTTGCCCTACGTAGAGGCAATCGAGAAACCGGCGCAGATCCCGGATTTTGTCCGACGGCAGGGCCTTCTCGATTTTGGCGAGTCCGGCGTCGGCGAGGCTTGAAAAGGGCAGGTTCCCGGCCGCACGCGTGGACGCAACGGCGATGAGAAGCGCGAAGACCTCGGCGACCGAGAGCCGCGCCGTGGTCTGAACCGATCGCGGGTCAAGCTGCAGGCCGCCGCCGCGCCCGGGTTCGGAATGAATGACAAAGCCCTCATCGCGCAGCGCGCCGATGTCGCGCAACACGGTGCGCCGGGATGCGCCGACCTCGCGCGCCAGGTCGGCGACCGTCGAAGTGCCGTTGCGGCGAAGGCTGCGCACGATGGCGTCTTGTCGCAGGCGAACGTTCATGTCGTAGGACTATCATTCAATAGCGCCAATATTTGGCACCATTAGATCTTAGGCAAGGGCTGTGCGCGTCGGCAAGGAGACTTCGAACTTGCGGCACGTGTCTCAAGACCCCGGCAGCTCGCCCCTCGACGACAAAAAGGAAGCTTCATGTCCAGTCCGACCGATTTTCCCGAACCCGCACTCATATCAGTCAACGGTGTGGAACTCGAAGTCTTCGAAGCGGGTCGGCAGAACGCTGGAAACCCGATCGTTCTGTGTCACGGTTGGCCCGAGCATGCCTTTTCCTGGCGCCATCAGATGCCCGCCCTTGCCGCAGCGGGCTATCATGTCATCGTCCCGAACCAGCGCGGTTACGGCAATTCATCCGTTCCGAGCGAAGTGACTGACTATGACATTGAGCACCTGTCGGGCGATCTCACAGCGCTTCTCGATCACTACGGGTACGAAGACGCCGTTTTTGTCGGTCATGATTGGGGCGCGAGTGTCGTTTGGGGGCTGGCGTTGCTGCATCGCGACCGGGTGAACAAAGTGATCAATATGGCGTTGCCCTACCAAGTGCGCGGAGAAAGGCCCTGGATCGAGTTCATCGAGGAACTTCTGGGAAGCGACAATTATATGGTCCACTTCAATCGACAGCCGGGCGTCGCGGACGCGGTGTTGGACGAGAACACGTCCCGGTTTCTGGGCAATATCTTCCGCAAGAACGTGCCTGCCGCACCGCCGGAGCCCGGCATGATGATGATCAATCTCGCCAGAGCACAAACGCCACTTGGCGAGCCCTTGATGAGTGACGGCGAGCTGGCCGTTTTCGTTTCCGCCTTCCAATCGACGGGGTTCACAGGCAGCATCAACTGGTACAGGAACCTGGATCGCAACTGGCACATCCTGGCGGACGTCGACCCGATCATCCAAAAGCCCGCGCTGATGATCTATGGCGATCGCGATTTGATCCCGAAGTCGGACAGACTGGCCGAGTTCGTGCCCAATGTGGATGTGGTGAGCCTGGATTGCGGCCATTGGATCCAGCAGGAGAAGCCGGAAGAGGCAAACCAGGCGATCTTGAACTGGTTGGAGCGGCAGGGCGCCGGCTAGCCATAAGAGCCCGTCAGGCTTGGTCGCCCGGGTCGCCACACAACCTTGCTTCCCATTGGGTGTGCCTTGCTCTCAGCCGACGCGCTCGGCCAGGATCCGCCACACCTTCTCCTCGAGCTCCGACTTGGCGCCCGAAAGCCGGGTGGCGATGAGCTGCATGGTGGCGGTGGGGAGGCGGCCGGACAAATCGACGAGCCCGCCATTGGCGATATCGGCGGCGGCCAACGACGCGGGTATCCAGGCGACGGCCAGGCCCACCTTGGCCAGTTGCAGCGCGGCCAGAGTCAATGCGGTCTCCGCCGCCGGCCGGATGTCCGCCACCGCCTCGATCTTCGGCAGGATCTGTGCGTTGAACAGCTGGCCCAGGAACACATCGGCGGGGTAGGCGATCACCGGCAGGTCGCCGTCCGCCGGCTGGTTGGCGACTTGCGCGGTGGCGACGGGGATCAGCGCTTCGCTAGCGAGCCGGAGCTCTTCGGCGAAGTCGGCTCCGGGCAGAGAGGGCTCGTCGTCGGTGCGGTAGGTCAGGATCAGGTCGGCCTGGCGGGTGAGCAGTAGCGCATGGCATTCGGCGCGGTTGGCCGAGCGCAGGCGCGCGCGGGTCTGTCCCAGCCGCGCCATATCGCGCACGATTGCCGGCGCGTGCGAGGTGGTGATCGCGTGTTGGCTCGCCAGCACGATCGTGTTGCCCTTGCGCCGGCCCTCGGTTTTCAGATCGGCGATCAGCGCGCGCAGATCGGCAGACAATTCGCGAATGCGCTGTTCGTTTTCCTTCAGGCCGTCTGCGGGCCGGGCAGGCCGGCGGGTGCGGTCGACCAGTTCGACGCCGAGCAGGGCCTCGATGGTCTGCACGCGGCGCGAGAACGCCGGCTGGGTTAGGTAACGCGAATTGGCGGCCTCGCCGAGCGAGCCGGTTTCGATGATGGCGAGAATGTCTTCGAGCCAGTCGAGGCGCATCGGTTGCTCTCTTCAACGCATAATATGCAGTTTGCGCATGTTATGCGCGACTATTTGCATTTGAAAGCGGGAATTCGCCATGCCAAACTCGCAGTGACTTCATATTCTGCCGTGGTGACCCGACATGCATTTCTCCCGTTTCCCCCGTATTCAACTGGCCCATCTGCCGACCGCGCTTGAGCCGATGGAACGGCTGTCCGCCGAACTGGGCGGGCCGGAGCTTTGGATCAAGCGCGA
Source organism: Rhizobiaceae bacterium (assembly GCA_028281105.1). Lineage (GTDB taxonomy): Bacteria > Pseudomonadota > Alphaproteobacteria > Rhizobiales > Rhizobiaceae > JANQKQ01. Next base: position 40,766 of record JANQKQ010000061.1, on the reverse strand, counting down.
CGACTGCACGGGGCTCTCGACCGGCGGCAACAAGACCCGCAAGCTGGAGTTCCTGATGGCCGAGGCCAAGGAGCAGGGCGCCGACATGGTCATGACCCAAGGCGCGACCCAGTCGAACCACGCCCGCCAGACCGCCGCCTTCGCCGCGCGGCTGGGTCTGGACTGTCACATCCTCCTGGAAGACCGCACCGGATCGAACGATCCCAACTACAATCAGAACGGCAACGTGTTTCTCGATCATCTGCACGGCGCGACCACGAGTAAGTGCGCCGGCGGGCTCGACATGAATGCGGAGCTGGAGAAAGTCGCCGACGAGTTCCGCGCCAAAGGCCGCAAAGTCTACGCGATTCCCGGCGGCGGCTCGAGCACCACCGGCGCGCTGGGCTACGCCAACTGCGCAATGGAACTGGTGAACCAGGCCAACGCGATGGACCTGCGCATCGATCATATCGTGCACGCTACCGGCAGCGCCGGCACCCAGGCCGGGCTGATCACGGGGCTCAAGGCGATCAACGCGAACATCCCGCTGCTGGGCATCGGCGTGCGCGCGCCCAAGCCCAAGCAGGAAGAGAACGTCTACAATCTGGCGGTGGCGACGGCCGAGAAGCTCGGTTGCCCGGGCGTTGTGGCGCGCGACGATGTGGTCGCCAACACCGACTATGTGGGTGAGGGCTACGGCATCCCGACGCCGGGCTGCATCGAGGCGATCGAGATGTTCGCACGACTGGAAGGCATTCTGCTCGACCCGGTCTATTCCGGCAAAGGGGCGGCGGGCCTGATCGACCTGATCCGCAACGGCCATTTCAAGCAGAGCGAACGCATCGTCTTCCTGCATACCGGCGGTTCAGCCGCCCTGTTCGGCTATACCTCGGCGTTCAGCTATGGCGGCGCCGGATCCGCGATCGCGGCCGAATAGGGCGATTTCTATGGCCAATGAACCGGCCAAGATCGGCGTGCTCGGCGGCATGGGGCCGGAGGCCACCGTGCTGTTCATGCACCGCGTCGTGGCGGCCACCCCGGCAAGCGACGATCGCGACCACATTCCGCTGCTGGTCGACAACAATCCCCAGGTGCCCTCGCGCATTGCCGCGCTGATCGAGGGCGCCGGCGACGACCCCGGCCCGGTGTTGGCGCGCATGGCGGCCGGGCTGGAGGCTGGCGGCGCTGCGGCATTGGTGATGCCGTGCAACACCGCGCACAACTATACGAGCCAGATCCGCGCGGCGGTCTCCGTTCCGTTCCTGTCGATGGTGGAGATGACGGGCGAGCGTCTTGCCGCCAACTTTGCGGACGGATGCAGGGTGGGCGTGCTGGGTTCGCCGGCGCTGCAGATCACCGGTGTGTTCGACCGCGAATTCACGGCGCGCGGCGGCATCAAGGCGCTCTATCCCGCAGACAGGGAGGCGATGCTGGGCGCGATCCGGGCCTTCAAGGTTTCCGCGCACGATGAGAAGGCGGCGAAGACGGTTTGCGAGGCGGGGCGGGAATTGAAGGCCGCCGGCGCCGACATCCTGCTCATCGCCTGCACCGAGTTCTCTTTGGTCGCCGACCAGGTCGGCCAGGTGCACCGCATGCTGGACAGCCTGGATGTATTGGTCGAAGAGACTATCGGGTTTTCACGCCGGGCGGCGGGTCGTTCGCTGCAAGACGCCCCCGGCAAGGTGGCGAGCGCTTAGCGGGTCAAACTCGCAATGAGGGCGCGGCGATGGGTCATGACGGGTGCCATGATGGATGGTTGGGATGAGCGTTGAGTATCTGAAGAAGGCGGCCCGCACAGCGGCCAGCGGCCAGGACGACGTGCGCGCTGCGGTGCAGGCCATGCTCGAGACCATCGAGCGCGACGGCGATGCGGCCGCGCTGAAATATGCGGGCGATCTGGACAAGTGGGATGGGGAGGTGGTCGTCGGCGCGGACGACATCCAGGCGGCGCGCGCCCAGGTGCCCGACCGGCTGAAAGACGACATCCGTTTCGCCCACGACAACATCCGACGGTTCGCCGAGGCGCAGAAGCAGACCGTCGCCGATTGCGAAGTCGAGCTCAACCCGGGTTTCTGGGCCGGGCAAAAACACATACCCGTCGCCGCGGCCGGCTGCTACGTGCCCGGCGGGCGCTACAGCCATGTGGCCTCGGCGATCATGACGATCACTACTGCGAAAGTGGCCGGCGTCGGTCACGTCACCGCCTGCTCGCCGACCCGGCCCGAAATCGGTATTCCGCCGGCGATCGTCTTCACCATGGACCTGTGCGGAGCGGACACGATCCTCAATCTGGGCGGGGTGCAGGGGGTCGCTGCGATGGCGTTCGGCCTGTTCGGCGTGCCGAAGGCCGACATTCTGGTCGGCCCCGGCAACCAATATGTGGCCGAGGCCAAACGCATCCTGTACGGGCGGGTCGGCATCGACATGTTCGCCGGTCCCACCGATCTGATGATCGTCGCCGATGCTTCCGCCGACCCGACGATGGTGGCCTGGGACCTGGTGGGCCAGGCCGAGCATGGCTACAACTCGCCGGTGTGGCTAGTGGTCGACGACCGGGCGCTGGCCGAGCAGGTCATGGAACTGGTGCCGCAGCTGGCGCAGCAACTGCCGTCGACCAACCGGACCAATGCCGAGACCGCCTGGCGCGACTATGGCGAGGTGATCGTTTGCCCGGATCGCGAAGCGATGGCGGCGGTGGCCGATGAATACGCGCCCGAACATCTGCATGTGCAGGCGGCCGATCTCGACTGGTGGCTGGGACGGCTTTCCGCCTATGGCTCGCTGTTCTTAGGCGAGGAGACCACGGTGGCGTTCGGCGACAAGGTGGCCGGACCCAACCACGTGCTGCCCACCTCGGGCGCGGCGCGATATACCGGCGGGCTGTCGGTGCACAAGTTCATGAAGACGGTTACCTGGCAGCGCGCCACCGCCGATGGCGCCAAGCCGGTGGCGCAGGCGACCGCCCGCATCTCCCGACTGGAAGGCATGGAAGGCCACGCGAAGACCGCCGATATTCGCCTTGAGAAGTTCTTTCCCGGCGAAACGTTCGACTTGAACCCAACCAACTGACTTCGGCAGGCTGCTCAGCCTTTCGGCGGGGCGGTGCTGGCGCGCACGATCAGTTCGGGCGGCTGCGCCAGCGTGATGACCTCTCCGGTGGTGGCGTCCTCGTGGCAGGCCAACCTGGCCGCTTCTTCGCCCAGCAACCGCAGCGGCATTCGCACCACCGATAATGCCGGGCGAAGATAGGCGGCCAGGTCCGTGTCGTGGATTGCGATGACCGAGAAATCCTCGGGCAGCCTGCACCCCCTGTCGTGCAGAGCCGCCGTCGCTCCAACCGCCGCGACGACATTGCCCACGACCACTGCGGTTAACTGTGGCGCCGCCTCCAGCAGGCGCGCGATGCCCTTGGCCCCGTCGGCGAAACTGTTGCCGCCGTGGCCGATCCAGTCGGTGGCCGGTTCTATCCCCGCCGCCGTCATTGCCTCGCGCCAGCCGCTCGCGCGTCCCTGCGAGAAGGCGAGGCCTCCCGACACGTCGAGAAAGCCGATATCCCGATGGCCCAGCTCCAGCAGATGGCGAGTCGCGATCCGGCCGGCCTCCTCATCGTCCATGCGCACCAGCGTCGCGGTCTTGGCGTCGCCGGACTGTAGCAGGACGGTGGGCATGGCGCGCCGGGCGGCGCGGGCGAGCGCGCGGTCCATCTCCGTGCCGGCGCCCTGAAGGATCAGACCGTCGACGCCGCCGCCGCCGATCAGGTCCTCCATCTGTGACTGGCCGTCGCCCAGATCGGCGGCCTCGCCCAGCAGCAGGGCCTTGCCGTGGCGCGCGGCCGCCTTCTGCGCGCCCGCGATGATCTCCGCATAGACCGGATTGGTTAGATCGTGCACAACCAGGGCGACCACGCCGGCGCGCGCCGATTTCAGCGAGCGCGCCGCCGCGTTGGGCGCATAGTCGCGTTCCTCGATGACCTTCAAAACCCGCGCGCGCGTCTCCTCGCTCACCCGCAGCGTTTCGTCGCGATTGACGATGCGCGAGACGACGGCGGGCGAAACGCCGGCGGCTTTGGCTATTTCGGAGTTTGTCGCCATATCAACCCGATTCGGATTGCGCAATTGTCGCCCGCGCCGGTGCTCCTGCGCCAGACGACTGACCGAAAGCCCACGGGAAGTAGCACAGGTAAATCGATTTATGAAGGTTGTTCGCGCGAAAGTTTCGCCTTATGCGCGCAGCCGGCGTTCCCTGGCCCAGGCAGACGGGCGGAACAGGCAGGTTTGTCAGAACGCCTTGAAGGTCTGGATAGTCAGCGTGCGCTCGATGCCGGGGACCGGATGCACCTTCTCGTTGACGAAATGACCGATGTCGACGCCTTCATCGAGATAGAACTTCGCCAGCAGGTCGTATTCGCCGCTGGTCGAGTAGATCTCCGAGGCGATTTCCAGTTCGGCGAGCGCGGCGGCCACCTTGTAGGCCTGTCCCAAATCGCATTTGAACTGAATGAAGAAACACTGCATGGTCCGCTCCGCGCACTCCCGGTCGATGGCGTCCATGTTACGCGGGCGGCGCGGCGCTTGGCAATCGGACAAATGGCGCGGGCATCACGGCTTGACAGGACGCACGCCGCCACCTAACGCCAACCGTAACCATGGCCAATCCTGTTTTCATACTGAACGGTCCCAACCTTAACCTGCTGGGGACCCGGCAGCCGGAGATCTATGGCGCGACGACGCTGGCCGACATCGAGGCGGCCTGCAAAAAGCGCGCTCAGGCGCTTGGGCTGGAGATCGACTTTCGCCAGTCCAACAGCGAAGGCGAGTTGGTGGACTGGCTGCACGAGGCGGGCCGGGCCGGGGCAGGCGTGGTCCTGAACGCCGGCGGCTACACCCACACGTCGGTCGCCGTCATGGATGCGATCTCCAGCATCGAGGTGCCGGTGATCGAAGTGCATCTGTCCAACATCCACGCCCGCGAGGACTATCGCCGCCGCTCATATGTGGGCGAGGTGGCGACCGGATCGATCTGCGGCTTCGGCGCACTGGGCTACCAGTTGGCGCTGGAGGCGATGGCCGATGTGCTGGCCGGCGGGTAGCCGTCGGGTCAAGGGGGCGACGAGTTGGCGATGAACGACCGTTCGAGCTTCGTCATCGTCGGCGCCAGCCATGGCGGGGTGCATGTGGCCGCCAGCCTGCGCGAGCGCGGCTTCGCCGGGCCGATACATCTGATTTCGGCCGAGCCCGATCTGCCCTATCATCGCCCGCCGCTGTCCAAGGCATTTCTCAAGGAGCCGGACGGCGATCTGCAGGTGTTACGGCCGCGCCAGTTCTACGACGATCACGATATCGCGCTCAAACTGAGCGTTCGCGCGACGCAGATCGACCGGGCCGCGGGCAGGGTGCATCTCGAGGACGGTTCGGCGCTTGCCTATGACCGACTGTGTCTGGCCACCGGCGCGCGGGCGCGGACCCTGGCGATTGCAGGCATGGATGCGAAGAACGTGCACGTGCTGCGCGCCGCCGGCGAGGCGCGGATATTGCGCCGGGCGGCGGCTGAGCGTGGACGAACGGTCGTGATCGGCGGCGGGTTCATCGGCCTGGAGGCGGCGGCTTCGATGAACGCGCTCGGCCATGAGGTCACCGTGGTCGAGGCCGCGCCGCGGCTGATGGGCCGAGCGGTGGCGCCGGAAATCTCCGCGCATGTAGAGCGCCGGCTGGAGCAATTGGGCATTGCCGTCCACCTGAATGCGCCGGCCGATGAAATCGCGACCCGTGGCGGCGTCGCCGGCGGCGTGCGGGCCGGCGGTCTCGAATTGCCCGCCGATCTGGTGCTGGTCGGCGTCGGTGTCGAGGCCGATACGGATCTTGCCGCTGCGAGCGGTCTGGTTTGCGACAACGGGGTGCGTGTCGACGGCCGGCTGCGCACATCCGACCCGGCGGTTTTCGCCATCGGTGATCTGGCCAATTACGACCACTGGCTGGCGGGCGGTCCGGTACGTCTGGAATCGGTGCAGAACGCGGTCGACCAGGGTCGCCATGTGGGTGCGGTGGCCAGCGGCGTTGAAGAAGCCTACCGGCAGGTGCCGTGGTTCTGGTCCGATCAGGCCGACATGAAACTGCAGATGGCGGGACTGTCCCATCGCGGCAGGGACCGGGTGGTGCGCGGCGACCCGGCAAGTGGTCGTTTCTCGGTGTTTCACTACGCCGGCGAAGAACTGGTGGCGGTCGACTCGGTCAACAGCCCGGCCGATCACATGGCGGCAAGACGGCTCATTGCCGCCGGCGTGTCTGCGAGCCCGCAGCAGGCGGGCGACGCGGCGTTCGCGCTCAAGTCCCTGATACCCTGACGCCGGCCGGCCGGTTCGTTGACAGAAATAGTTTCGTATGCAACCACGCGTTCGGAGCTATCCAACGCCGGCAACGACCGGTATGGTCACGATCAAGCCCGCCGTTGAGACCGCGGCGGGTACGATGTTGAGAGGGATGTTTGCCGACGCGCCAAGCCGCCGGCAAGCGCTTTGACGGGAGGAACTGACGTGAGAATTGTAAAGACATTGGCGGCTGCCGCCATCGCGGCGGTCGGGCTTTCCACCGGTACGCTTTCCACCGCCGGCCAGGCGCTGGCGCAGGAAGTGACCCTGCGCTTCCAGCATTTCATTTCGCCGAAGGGCTCGGTGCCGGCGCGCTTCATGGCGCCGTGGGCGGACAAGGTGATGGCCGATTCGGGCGGCCGCATCAAAATCGAACTCTATCCCGCAATGCAGCTGGGTGGCGCTCCCCCGTCGCTGTTCGACCAGATCCGTGACGGCGTGATCGACGGCGGCTGGGCGATCCCCGCCTATACGCCGGGTCGTTTCCCGGAAGTCGAGGCGTTCGAACTGCCGTTTACGTCGTCGACCAATGCCGAGGCCACGTCCAGGGCGGCCTGGGAATACACCCAGAAATACATGCCCGAGCAGATGCGCGAAGTGAAGCTGCTGGCCGTCCACGTGCATGGTCCCGGCGTGATCCACAAGCGCGGCGATCCGGTCATGACGCTCGAAGACATGAACGGGCTGAAGCTGCGCGGACCGTCGCGCCAGGCCAACATGCTGCTGGAGAAGATGGGCGCCACCGCGGTCGGCATGCCGGTTCCCGCGTTCCCCGAGTCGCTGTCCAAGGGCGTCGTCGATGGCGGGGTGATCCCGTGGGAGATCGTGCCGCCGCTCAAGGTGCATGAACTGGCCGACTCGCACACGGTGATCGGCGGGGACGAAGCCTTCTACAACACCTATTTCATCTGGGCGATGAACAAGGCCAGCTACGACAAGCTGCCCGACGATCTGAAAAAGGTGATCGACGACAATTCCGGCATCGAGACCTCGGCCTGGGCCGGACGCGCCATGGATGAAGGCGATGTGGGCGGCCACGACGTGACCGCCGGCACCGACAACAAGATCCACACCCTGTCGGACGACGAGCGCGCACGCTGGAAGGAACTGGCCGCGCCGCTGGTCGACCAATGGGTCGCGGAGATGAACGACAAGGGCCTGCCGGGCGACGACATGCTGTCGGACGCCAGGTCTCTGATCGCCAAGCACTCGAACTAGAGTCACCTGCGGGCGGCTTCCGGGCCGCCCGCACCCCGCCTCCACGTATCCGATCAGATCAAGCCGCCGGCGCTCGCGAAAACGTGTCGAAAAGGACTGTTCGCGGTCGCGCCCAGCGCTTAAGAATGCGCTTTGGAGGCCGGCTGGATGGCAAGCGAAATCCACCACAGTTCTGGACTGGCCCGCGACGCCGAGCGGCGCGTGGGCAGGGTTCTCGGCGAGTTGGCGCGTTACCTGGCCATGTGCGGCGGATTCATCCTCGCCGCGATCGCGTTGATGACGGTGGTCTCCATCATCGGCCGTGCGTTCGTGTTCGCGGGCCTGCGGCCTATCCCCGGTGACTTCGAACTGGTCGAGGCCGGCATCGCGGTGGCGGTATTCTCCTTTCTGCCATGGTGCCAGTTCAATCGCGGGCATGTGACCGTCGATATCCTGATCAACCGCTTCAACACGAGGGTGCGCGCAGCGTTCGGCCTGGCCGGCAATGTCGCGCTTTCGATCGTGGCGCTGGTCGTCGCCTTGCGGCTGTGGCCGGGCCTGCGGGAGAAGTTCGCCTACGGGGAGACCACCTTCATCCTCGGCATGCCGGTCTGGTACGGCTATGCGCTGGCGATGGTGGGCGCCGCCTTCTTCGCGATCGTGTGCGTCTACACGGTGTGGCGCAGCCTCAACGAGGTCTGGTCGGGTTCCGACCCGGTGCTGGGGAGGCCCGAGCATTGAGCGGACTGGAACTGTCGATCGCGGCCTTCGTCGTGATGCTGGCACTGATCTTCCTGCGCATGCCGATCGCTGCGGCCATGGCGATCACCGGCTTCGTCGGCACCTGGATCACGGTGGGCAACCCCAATGTGGTGCTCGCGCAGCTCAAGTCGCTCACCTACGACACGTTCTCCAGCTATTCGCTGTCGATCGTGCCGCTGTTCCTGCTGATGGGCCAGTTCGCGTCCAAGTCGGGCATGTCGGAGAAGCTGTTCCGCGCCGCCGCCGACTGGCTGGGCCACCGCCAGGGCGGGGTGGCGATGGCGGCGGTGGGTGCGTGCGCCGGGTTCGGCGCCATCTGCGGCTCGTCGCTGGCCACCGCTGCGACGATGGGGCAGGTGGCGCTTCCCGAAATGCGCCGCTACGGTTATTCGGGCTCGCTGGCAACAGGCGTTCTGGCCGCCGGCGGTACGCTGGGCATCCTGATCCCGCCATCGGTGATCCTGGTCATCTACGCGATCCTGACCGAGCAGAATATCGTCAAGATGTTCGCCGCCGCCATGGTGCCCGGCATCCTGGCGGCGCTCGGCTATATGGCCACCGTGGCGATCTATGTGCGGGTGCGGCCGGGGTCGGCTGAACTGGCGCCGCGCAAGCCGTATCGCGAGCGCTTCTGGACCCTGCTGCAGATCTGGCCGGTGGTGGGGATCTTCCTGCTGGTGATCGGCGGCATCTATGTGGGCGTGTTCACGCCGACCGAAGGAGCGGCCGTAGGCGCGGTCACCACCGGGCTCTACGGGGTGGCGACCGGCGGGCTCAACCGGGCCGCGTTCATCGAATGCGTGTTGGCGACCGCGTCGGCGACCGCGATGATCTTCCTGATCGTGCTCGGCGCGCAACTGTTCAATACCTTCCTGGCGTTCACCCAGACGCCACAGGCGCTAGCCGACTGGGTCACCGCGTCGGGCTATTCGGCGTGGATGGTGCTGGCGCTGATGCTGCTTTGCTACCTGGTGTTCGGTTGCGTGATGGATTCGCTGTCGATGATCCTGCTCACCATCCCGATCTTCTTCCCGATCATCGAGGCGCTGGATTTCGGCCTGCCGGCGGAAGAAGCGGCGATCTGGTTCGGCATTCTGGCGCTGATCGTCGTGGAGGTGGGGCTGATCACGCCGCCGGTGGGCATGAACCTGTTCATCATCCAGTCGATGGCCAGGGACGTGCCGATGAACCACACCTATCGCGGGGTCGCGCCATTCGTCGCCTCCGATCTGATCCGAGTGGTGATCCTGGTGGCCTTTCCGATCATCACCCTGTTTCCGATCCGGTGGTTCTTCTGACGCCACATTGTCGGCATCACATCGACATATTCGCCGACCATATTGCCGCGATGATGATGAAGACGATTTTCGCGGCCTTGATGTTCGTCGCCGTATCGGGGGCAGCCGCGCGAAGCGATGGCGACATCCGCAACTTGCTTGTCCCGGTCTCCAGCCACCTGGCGGTGGTGGAGGTGCACAACAACACCGGTTCGCAGCTCGATCTGTATCTCGACGGCGAGTATCAGGGCCAGGCTCCGGCGAACAACTGGGTGACGTTCGCCGCGGAATTCGGTGAGCACAACTTCTCGTTTGTGGATCCGGCCAACGGCACCTCCACCGCCCTGAGGATCAACGTGGACACCAATCCGTACCGGATCCCGATCAACGAATAGAGCGGCAGGGTCGGCGGCTTAGGTTCCGTCCAGATACAGTTCCAGTTCTACATCCGTGACCTTGCGACCCAGCGTTGCGATCTCGTGGCGGCGCAGCGCGGTGTAGACGAAATGGAAGCGCTCACCGAAGGTCGCCTTGGCGATCTTGGAAGCGGCGAAATCCTCCACTGCGCTCAGCCAGTCGTGATGCAGCGGCGGGGGATCGCCTGCGCCTTGTTCGATCGGCGGGCCCGGCTCAAGCTCGTTTTCCATCCCGTGAAACATGCCTGCCAGAATCGCGGCGACCGCCAGATGCGGATTGGCGTCGGCGCCGGCGAGCCGGTGCTCCAGCCGGGCGGATGGGCCGCAGGCCGCCGGCACGCGAACGGCGGCGGCGCGATGGTCGAAGCCCCACTGGACCGCCGACGGAGCAAATGAATCGGGCTGGAAGCGGCGGTAGGAGTTCAGGTTCGGCGCGAAGATCGCCTGCAGCAGGCGCATGGTCTCCAGTACCCCGGCGATGGCGTGGTGCAGCGCCGGGTTGGGGTTGGCGGGTTCACCGTCGGCGAAGACGTTGACACCGTCGCCATCGACCAGGCTCACATGCACATGGGCGCCGCTGCCCATATCGTTGCCGAAGGGTTTGGCCATGAAGGTGGCGCGTAGCCCGTGTTTGTTCGCGCAACCCTTGACGATGCGCTTGAACAGCACCGCCTGGTCGGCGGCGCGTAGCGCGTCCGGCAGGTGTGCGAAGTTGATCTCGAACTGGCCCTGGCCCGCTTCGGCCAGCGTGACCTGAGCCAGCACCGCCTGCGCCTCGCAGCAACGATGGATGTCGGCCAGCACGCCTTCAAACGCCAGCATGTGGTCGAGATTGGTCAGGTTGCCTTGTGGAGTAGTGACCGCCGGCCTGGGTGGATCATCGCCGGCCAGCAGGTAGAACTCAAGCTCTATCGCAACAACGGGCGTTAAGCCTTTGTTTTTAAATAATCCAAGCGCCTTGGCCAGTTGCTGCCGAGGATCGTAGGGGCACGGTGTCTCGTCGGCCAAGTCCATGCTCATCAGCACCTGGGCGGCCGGCTGTTTCGCCCATGGAATGCGCGTGATCGTGCCGGAAACGGGCACGCCGATGCCGTCGGGATCGCCGGAAACGACGCCCAGCCCGGTGGCGGGAACGTCTATGCCCCAGGAGTCCAGGGCGTAGGTCGAGACGGGCAGGCGCAACTGCCGTTCGGTAAGTTTGGCAGCGTCGCCGACGGGCACCCATTTGCCGCGATAGACGTTGTTGATGGTGGGAAACAGCGCTTCGATGCGCTCGATGTCGCCGTTGGCGGCGAGGAACTTCTTCAACTCCTCTGCGCTTGCCGGGCCGCTCATCGGTCGAGCACCAGCGTGTCGGATGCCGACCAGGACAAATGGACGGCATCGCCGATGTCCATCGCGTCGATGGTGGTGCGGGTGTCGTTCTGGATGATGACGCCGAGCCGGTGCCCGTCGCCGGTTTCGACGGTCAGGTGACTGCTGTCGCCGTAATAGGCCCAGTCGGCGATGGTGCCGGTGGTGGCGATCGCGTCCCTGTCGCCCGGTTTGGAGGTCGAGATGCGGATCTTCTCCGGCCGCACCGCCAGGGCGACGCGACCCGAGGCCGGTCCGTCGTGCGGGATCGACACCTTGCCCAGCGCGGCGGTCGCCACCGTGACCCGGCCGCCGCGTGCGCCGCTGACCTCGCCGTCGATCAGGTTCACCTTGCCGATGAAGTCGGCGACGAAGCGGTTGGCAGGGCTCTCGTACAAGACCCAGGGTTCGGCGATCTGATCGACCGCGCCGTTGTTCATCACCGCGATGCGGTCGGCCATCGACAGGGCCTCGTCCTGGTCGTGGGTGACGATGATGAAGGTTACCCCGATATCCGCCTGCAGGTGCGACAGTTCCATCTGCATCTGCTCGCGCAGCTTGGCGTCCAGCGCCGACAGCGGTTCGTCGAGCAGCAGCACCTTGGGCTGCTTGACCAGGGCGCGGGCGAGCGCGACGCGCTGGCGCTGGCCGCCGGAAAGCTGGTCCGGCATGCGGGTGCGCAGATCGGAAAGGCCCACCCGTTCCAGTGCGTCGCCCACCCGGCGCGCCGCCTCGGCGGCCGGCGTGCCGGTGACCTGCAGGCCGTAGGCGACGTTCTTTTCCACGCTCATGTGCGGGAATACGGCGTAGGACTGGAACACCATGTTGACCGGGCGGCGGTTGGGCGGGATGCGGCCCATGTCCTGGCCGTCGATGAACACCTGGCCGCTGGTCGGGCTGACAAACCCGGCGATGATGCGCAGCAGCGTGGTCTTGCCGCAGCCGGAAGGGCCAAGAAGCGCGAAGAACTCGTTCGCCTCGATGTCGAAAGAGACGTTGTCGACCGCCTTCAAGCGGCCGTACGCCATGGTCACATTGCGCACTTCGATGATCGGCTGGCCCATGGCGCTACCCGACCCTGGCCGGCGACTGCAGCCGCATCGCCAGTACCGTGAGTGCGATGGTGATCGCGATCAATACCGTCGAGGCGGCGTTTACCTCGGGCGTCACGGAGAAACGGACCATGGAATAGACCTTGACCGGGAAGGTCAGCGTGTCGGGACCCGACGTGAAGAAGGTGACGACGAAATCGTCGAGCGAAAGCGTGAAGGCGAGCAGGGCGCCGGCCACCACGCCGGGGCGCATATACGGAAAGATCACGTTCCAGAACGTCTGCCACTCGCTGGCGCCCAGGTCGCGCGAGGCCTCTTCGAGCTCGCGGTTGAAGCCGATCAGTCGCGCGCGCACCACCACGGCGACGAAGGGGAAGGAGAAAGCAATGTGGGCGGCGGTGATCGCCGACAGGTTGAACGGCCAGGGCCAGTCGGTGGGAAAGCCGGTGACGCGGGAGAAGAAGGCCAGCATGGCAACACCCATGCAGATTTCCGGCACCACGATCGGCAGCGCCACCAGCCCCTCATAGGCCGACTTGAGCGGAAAGCGGAACCGCCACAACAGCATCGCCACCATGGTGCCGATCACGGTGGAGATCGCCGTGGAGACGCCGGCGATCATCAGCGAGTTGGTGAACGCTTCGAACAGGGAATCGTTGTTCCACGCTTTCCAGTAATATTTGGTCGTGAAACCGCGCCAGACGATGTTGCGCTTGGAATCGTTGAACGAGAACACCACCAGGGTGACGATCGGCGCGTAAAGCAGCAGGAATACAAGGCCGACATAGGCGCGCAGCCACCAGCGCCGGTGATAGTCGAGCGGCCCGCCGGCCGGTGCGCGCAACCAGCCCATCCTCACACCTGCGCCGCCGAGCGGCGGCCGGCCGCATAGGCCCGAAGCGCCAGCGCCGCGAACGTGGCGTACATCAGCAGGAACGACAGGGCCGCGCCGAACGGATAGTCGTTAGCGGATTTGAACTGGCGCTCAATCACGTTGCCGATCATCTGGGCGTTGGTGCCACCGAGCAGGTCGGGGATCAGGAAGGAGCCGAGCATCGGGATGAACACTAAGATGATGCCCGATACGATGCCCGGCATGGTGAGCGGCACGGTGACCCGCCAGAAGGTGGTGAACTGGCCGGCGCCCAGATCGAGGCTCGCCTCCAGCAGCGATTTGTCGAGCCGCTCGATCGAGGCGTATAGCGGCAGCACCATGAACGGCATGAACACGTAGATCAGCCCGGCCCCGACGGCGAAATTGTTGTAGAGCAACTCCAGCGGCTGGAACGGGCCGAACAACCGGTCGAGGAACAAGGTCTCGTAGACCCATTCCAGGCCGAAATTGACGAAGCCGCGGGTGCGGAACACCGCGATCAACGCATAGGTGCGGATGAGCAGGTTGATCCAGAACGGCAGGATGATCGCCGCCAGCAGGATCATCTTCCATCTGGCGCCAACAAACGAGATCAGGAAAGCTACGGGATAGGCGATCAAAAGGCAGCCCGCCGTCGCCAGCGCCGACAGCCAGACCGACTTCCAGATGACCTGCAGATAGACCGGGGTGAGCAGCGCGCGGCCGTAGTTCTCCAGCGTGCCGGTCACCCGGGTCTGGGTGATCGAGATGTTCTCGCCGAACGACAGCGCCCACACGATGGCCAGCGGGGCGAGGAAGAAGACCACCAGCCATGCGGTTCCGGGGATCGCGAAGACCCAGAACGCCAGCTTATGATCTCTCCAATGGTCCAAGTGCGGGCCGCTCGCCGTTGCGATGCGGGCGCGGCCCGACTTCGCGGGGCCGCGCCGTGATGTGGACCTAGACGGCGTTGATGCGCGTCCACGCCTCGTCGAACAGTTTGGTCACCTCTTCGCCGCGATAGATCTCCGGCTCCAGCTTGGCGATTACTTCTTCGGTGGGGAAGATCGCCGGGTTGGACAGATATTCCTCGCTCATCAGCTTCTTGGCCGCGCCGTTGGGCGTGGCGTACTGGATGAAGTCGGCGATCGCCGCGCCGGCTTCGGCGTCCAGCAGGTAGTCGATGAAGGCGTGCGCGTTTTGCGGATGCGGAGCGCCCGCGGGGATGCACAGGCAATCCTGCCAGATCACCGCGCCTTCCTTGGGCACGATATAGGCGATGTCCTCGTCCTCTTCCTGCACCTGCAGAATGTCACCGTTCCACTCCTGGGCCAGGTTGACTTCGCCCGAGGCCAGCAGGTCCTGGCCGTTGTCGTCGGCGAACAGCTTGATGTGTGGCTTCTGTGCGATGATCAGTTCCTCGGCCTGCTTGATCTCGGCCGGGTCGACCGTGTTGTAGGAATAGCCCAGATATTTGAGCGCCAGGCCCATTACGGTCGAGGCGTCCCCAAGCAGCGCGATGCGGCCGGAATACTTGTCCGAATCGTACAGCCATTTCCAACTGTCGGGCACGCCGTCGACGGCGCCGGCGCGATAGCCGATGCCGATCGTGCCCCACATGTAGGGCAGGGAGAACTTGCGGCCGGGGTCGAAGGCGGCCTCCATGAACACCGGCTCGATGTTGGCGATGTTCGGGATCTTGTCGTGGTCGAGCGGCGAGAGCATGTCGGCGACGGCCATGCGCTCGACATAGTCGTTCGACGGCACGATGACATCGAAGCCGGGGTTGCCTTCGCGAAGCTTGGCGAACAGTTCGTCATTGTCGGCGAACAGGTCCATCTTCGCCTCGATGCCGGTGGCCGCGGCGAAATCGTCCAGGGTGGTCTCGCCGATATAGGTGTCCCAGTTGTAGAAATTGATCACCTTGTCTTCCGCCGAGAAGCTCTTGTGCGGGGCCAGCGTGATGCCGGCGGCCACCGCGCCGGTTCCCGCCAGAAAGCTGCGCCGGCTGGTCATCATCGGCGATTTTCTGTGTTTCATGGGTGTTCCTCCTGCAAATATCCGCTTGTCGCGCCGCCCTTCCGGCACGTGCGCGGGGGGCTGTTCTTTGCCGCAATTTCCGAAACCGCACCGGCTTCGTCAATGGAAAATGCGGGGCGCTGCAGGGACAGCCGGCAGCGGAACTTTGCCCTGGCAAGGGGAAGAACGAGCGACTATCTTGCGGGCGCGCAAACACCGGCTTGATTGAGCCATGAACGTTCAAGACAATTTCGCCCAGCAGATCGCGAAGCTCCCTGTTGCCCTGCAGTCGTGGCTCGACGGCCGCGCCATCGAAGAGGTCGAATGCGTGGTGCCGGATACGGTCGGCATCGGCCGGGGCAAGGCGATGCCGGCGCGCAAGTTCTTCCGCGCCCAGCGCATGTTCCTGCCGTCGTCGATCTTCTTCCAGACCATCACCGGCGACTATGCCGAGGTGGACATTCCCAATGTGTGGACGGAGGCCGACATCGTGCTGGAGCCCGACATGGCCACGGCGCGGGCGGTGCCATGGGCGGGCGACGTCACCATCCAGGTGATCAACGATCTCAACAACCAGGACGGCACGCCCCATCCGCTGGCGCCGCGCAACGTGCTCAAGCGCGTGCTCGATCTGTATGCGCGCGACGGCTGGCGGCCGCTGATCGCTCCGGAGATGGAGTTCTATCTGACCAAACCCAACATCGACCCCGACAATCCGGTGGTGCCGCCGGTGGGCCGCACCGGGCGCAAGAGCACCGGCCGGCAGGCCTACTCGATCTCCGGCGTCGACGAATATGCCGCGGTCGTGGACGACATCTACGATTTCGCCGAAGCCCAGGGACTGGAGATCGACACGATCCAACAGGAAGGCGGCGCCGGGCAACTGGAGATCAACCTCAACCATGGCGACCCGCTGGAACTGGCCGATCATGTGTTCTTGTTCAAGCGCACCATTCGCGAGGCGGCGCTGCGCAACGATTGCTATGCGACGTTCATGGCCAAGCCGATGGAAAGCGAGCCGGGCAGCGCCATGCACATCCACCAGTCGGTGATCGACGCGAAGACGGGCGAAAACCTGTTCAACAGCGAAGCCGACGGGCCAAGCGAGCTGTTCTACGGTTTTCTTGGCGGCCAGCAGTACTATCTGCAGTCGGTGGTGTGCATCCTGGCGCCCTATGTGAACTCCTATCGCCGGCTGGTGCCCAACGCGGCCGCGCCGGTCAATCTGGAGTGGGGCGTGGACAACCGCACCACCGGGCTACGCATCCCGGTGTGCGAACCGGCCGACCGGCGCATCGAGAACCGGGTGGTGGGCATGGACACCAACCCGTACCTGGCGATCGCCGCGTGTCTTGCATGCGGCTATCTGGGCATGAAGCACCAGATCAAGCCGCGCGACGCGGTCAAGGGCGAGGCCTATGACATGCCGCATTCGCTGCCGCGCGACGTGCTGACCGCGTTGTCCCTGTTCGACGAATGCAGGGAGGTGCGCGAGGTGTTGGGCGAGGAGTTCTCCTCGATCTACCTGGCGATCAAGCGCCACGAGCATGAGGAGTTCCTGCAGGTGATCAGCCCGTGGGAGCGCGAGCATCTTTTGCTGAACGTGTGACAAGCGGGCAGGGCCACGCGCATGAACCGGATCGACAACCATCTACCCACGGCCCAGTTGCAGGCAATCGATGCCGCCCACCATCTGCATCCGTTCACCGATGCCGCCGAACTCAACCGGCTCGGCACGCGGGTGATCACGAGCGCCGACGGGGTCTATCTGACCGATTCCGACGGCGTCAGGATCCTGGACGGCATGGCCGGCCTGTGGTGCGTCAACATCGGCTACGGGCGCGCCGAACTGGCCGAAGCGGCGCGGCGGCAGATGGCGCAACTGCCGTATTACAACACGTTCTTCCAGACCGCCCACCCGCCGGCCATCGAACTGGCAGCGCGGCTGGCGCAACTGACCCCGGGGGATCTGAACCGGGTATTCTTCGCCGGCTCCGGCTCGGAGGCCAACGACACCAACCTGCGCTTCGTGCGCCACTACTGGGCGAGCCAGGGCAAGCCCGACAAGACCATCGTGATCTCGCGCAGGAACGCCTATCACGGCTCGACGCTGGCGGCGGTCAGCCTGGGCGGCATGGCGGCGATGCACGGGCAGGGCGGCCTGCCGATTCCCGACATCGAGCACATCAACCAGCCCTATTGGTATCGCGAGGGCGGGGAGATGGACCCGGCCGAGTTCGGTCTCGCCCGCGCGCGCGAGCTGGAAGAAGCAATCGACCGGCTGGGCGAAGATAAGGTGGCCGCGTTCATCGGTGAACCGATCCAGGGCGCCGGCGGCGTCATCATCCCGCCGGAGACCTACTGGCCGGAGATCCAGCGCATCTGCGATGAGCGCGAGATCCTTCTCATCGCCGATGAGGTGATCTGCGGCTTCGGGCGCACCGGCGCATGGTTCGGCAGCGAAACCTTTGCCATTCGCCCCGACATCATGACCATCGCCAAGGGCCTGAGTTCCGGCTACATGCCGATCGGCGCCAGCGTGATCTCGGAGAAGATCGCCACCCAGTTCGAGGCCGATGCCGGCGAGTTCTTCCACGGCTACACCTATTCCGGCCATCCGGTCGCCTGCGCGGTGGCGCTGGAGAACCTGCGCATCCTTGAAGAGGAGGCGATCGTTGATACCGTCGCCGAGCGCACCGCGCCCTATCTGAAACGCCGCTGGCTGGAACTGGGGGACCACCCCCTGGTGGGCGAGGCGCGGATTGCCGGCATGGTCGGCGCGGTCGAGCTGGTGGCCGAAAAGGCCTGCCGTCGGCCGTTCGCCGCCGATGAGGGCGCGGTCGGCCTGATCTGCCGCAATTACTCGTTCGCCAACGGCCTGGTGATGCGCCATGTCGGCGACAAGATGATCATCTGTCCGCCATTGGTCATATCGCAGGCCGAGATCGACGAGCTGGTCGCCCTGGCGCTCAAGACCCTCGATCAGACCCATGCGCACCTGCGCGCCGAGGGCATGATGGTGGCGCGGCAGGCGGCCGAATAAGCCTCATCGCCAATGAACCTGCTCGACGCCAACGACCGACCGGGCGAGTATCCGCCGTCCTGGTATGCCGACACCGCAAACCGCCGGCTCGATCTGCCGCGCCTGATTGAGGACATCCGCTGCCAGGTATGCGTCGTCGGCGGCGGCTACTCGGGCCTTTCCGCCGCGCTGCACCTGGCCCGGGCCGGCCGTGACGTGGCGCTGGTCGAGGCGCAGCGGGTCGGCTGGGGCGCGTCGGGCCGCAATGGCGGCCAGCTCGGCTCGGGCCAACGCCGTGGCCAGGATGAGTTGCGGGACATGCTCGGACGCGAACACGCACGATCGCTGTGGCGCCTCGGCGAGGACGCCAAGGCGCTGGTGCACGGCCTCATCGGCGAGCATGGCATCGATTGCGACTATCGCGCGGGCATCCTCTACGCCAATCACCGCCGCCGCTTGGGGCCGCACACCCGGGCCTATGCGGACCTGCTTCGCGACGAATACGGCTATGAAGCCGTGCGCTTCGTCGACAGCGGGGAGATCGGCGCCATGGTGGGCACGCGCGCCTATTTCAGTGGCCTATTGGATACCGGCGCCGGCCATCTGCATCCGCTCAACTACGCGTTGGGCCTGGCGCAGGCCGCCGATGGCGCGGGCGCGCGGCTGTATGAGCGCAGCCGCGTCACGGCGATCGAGAACGGCAAAAGGGTTCGTATCGTCACCGATGCCGGAACCGTGAATGCCGACCATCTGATCCTCGCCTGCAACGGCTATCTGGGCGGATTGGAACGGTCCGTGGCGGCCCGGGTGATGCCGATCAACAATTTCATCGTCGCAACCGAGCCGTTGGGCGATGACCTGGCCAAACAACTGATCCGCGACGACGTGGCGGTTTCCGACTCGCGCTACGTCGTCAACTACTTCCGCCTGTCGGCCGATCGCCGGCTGTTGTTCGGCGGTGGCGAAACCTACGGCTACCGCTTCCCCGCCGACATCAAGGCGTTCGTGCGCAAGCCGATGTTGAAAATCTATCCCCAACTCGCTGACGCGCGCATCGACTATGGCTGGGGCGGCACGTTGGCGATCACCATGAGCCGGCTGCCGTATTTCGCCCGGCCGGCGGACAATATCTGGTCGGTGTCCGGCTATTCCGGCCACGGGGTGGCGCTGGCGACATTGGCCGGCGCGCTGGTCGCCGATGAGGTCGAGGGGCGTAGTGAACGCTTTGAGCAATTCGCCAGGTTGCCCGCCCGACGCTTTCCCGGCGGTGCGGTGCTACGATGGCCGCTCCTGGTTCTGGCGATGGGCTATCACGCGATGCTGGACCGGCTTTAGCCGCTCAAACGGTCCACGAGTGCGGCCAGGAACCGATCGCACCTGCCCAGCTGTTCCTCGGTGATGAACTCGTCCGGTTTATGCCCCTGTTCCATCGAGCCCGGGCCGCAGACCACGGTGGGGACGCCCAGGCGTTGCTGGAACAGTCCGCCCTCGGTGCCGAAGGCGACCTTGATGTGGTCGTTGGCGTTCGCGAGCGATTTGACGAAGGCGACGACTTCGTCCTCGGGTGAGGTGTCGAGGCCGGGATATTCATTGAAGACCTCAATGTCGATGCGGCAGTCGGGAAATTCGCCCCGATGGCGTTCGACGATCTTGTCGGCTTGTGCGCGCACGCGCGCCATTATCTCGCCGGGCGCATCCTTGGCGATGTTGCGGATCTCGAACTCGAACGTGCATCGATTGGGCACGATGTTGAGCTGGGTGCCGCCGGCGATCACGCCCACATGCAGGCTCGTGTAGGGCACCGCGTAGGCCGGATCGTGGCCGCCGGCGGCGATGAGCTCGTCCTGCATGGCGCGAATGGCGGCGATGAGTTCGCCGGCCAGGTAGATGGCGTTCAAGCCCGTGGGAGCCAGCGCGGAGTGGGCCGAGACCCCGTGGCAGATGCCGAGCGCGCCGGTCTTGCCTTTGTGGGCGATCGCCACCGCCATTTCCGTCGGCTCGCCGACGATGCAGAAGGCGGGGCGAACCGGGGCATGCTCCAGCACATCGATCATCCGGCGCACGCCGATGC
Source organism: Rhizobiaceae bacterium (assembly GCA_028281105.1). Lineage (GTDB taxonomy): Bacteria > Pseudomonadota > Alphaproteobacteria > Rhizobiales > Rhizobiaceae > JANQKQ01. Next base: position 20,401 of record JANQKQ010000061.1, on the reverse strand, counting down.
AGCCGATTTCCTCGTCATATGAGAGCGCGATGTGGATCGGCCTTGTCAGTTCGCGCCCGACCGCATGCGGCGCCATCGCCAGCACGCACGCGATGAAGCCTTTCATGTCGGCCGTTCCGCGCCCGTAGCAGGCGCCCGCCGCGCGACGCATCGAGAACGGGTCGCTTGACCAATCCTGGCCATCCACCGGCACCACATCGGTATGGCCCGACAGCATGACGCCCGGCACGTCGGACGGCCCGATGACCGCGTGCAGGTTGGCTTTGGTGCGCTCGTCGTTGTGGGTCAGCGTCGAGGCGATGGCGTGCTCGTCGAGATAGGCGCGCACGAATTCGATGAGCTGCAGATTGCTATCGCGGCTGACGGTGGGAAAACCGATCAGGCGTTCAAGCAGCTCGATCGTTTCGGGGGAGGGGCCTTCGCTCGCCATAGCGGCGATTAAGAGCCTGGATTGGTCGTGCTTGCAAGCGTTGGCGGCCGTCGGTTTCGCCTGCCCACTTGCCATGCCGGCCATTCGATGGAACCATGTCTTACCGACCCCGGCCAACGGGGCGAAACGCGATGTGGCGACTGGTGCGGTCGAAGACAAAGGCGGGAGGAAGTTAAACCAATGGGAGCATCGAACGGCGAAAGGAGAACGGGACCGAAATGCGTGGCCATTGTCGGTCCCATGTCGAGCGGCAAGACGACGCTGTTGGAGGCCATTCTGGCGCGAACCGGCGCCATTTCACGGCAAAACTCAGTGGGCCAGGGCAACACCGTGGGTGACCATTCTGCGGAAGCGCGCGCCCACGGCATGAGCGTGGAGGCATCGTTCGCCACCACCGAGTTCATGGGGGACTCCATCACCTTCGCGGACTGCCCCGGTTCGGTGGAATTCGCCTACGAGGCCGATCCGATCCTCGCACTGTGCGACGTGGCGGTGGTCGTCGCCGAAGCCGATGACAAGAAGCTGCCGGCGCTGCAGCTGATGCTCAAGCGGTTGGACAATCACGGCATTCCGCGCATTCTGTTCCTCAACAAGATCGATCAGGCGACGGCCGGCGTTCGCGACACGCTCGCCATGCTGCAGCAGGCGAGCGAAACGCCGCTGCTTCTGCGCCAGATCCCGATCTGGAAGGATGAGGCGCCGATCGGCTCGATCGATCTGGCGCTGGAGCGCGCCTACATCTACCGCCAGCACGAGGAAAGCGAGATCGTCGAGACCCCGGATGCGGAAAAGGACCGCCAGGGAGATGCGCGCTTCACCATGCTGGAGACGCTGGCCGATCATGACGACGAGCTGATGGAGCAACTGCTCGAAGACATCGAGCCCGAGCGCGAGACGGTGTTCGCCGATCTGCGCAACGACCTGCAGGAAGGCCACGTCACGCCGGTGCTGATCGGCGCGGCCGAAAAGGGAAACGGCGTGCTGCGGCTGCTGAAAGCCATTCGCCATGACGCGCCCGACGTGACGGCGACCCGCGCGCGTCACGGCATCGACGGCGCATCCGGCTTCCTGGGCGGGGTGATGAAGACGATCCACACCACCCACTCGGGCAAATTGTCGGTAACGCGCGTGCTTGCCGGCGAAGTGCCCGACGGCGCCTCGATATTCGTCGGCGACGAGGCCAACCGCATTTCCGGCCTGTATCGGATGATGGGCAAGGATACCGAAAAGCTCGACAAGGCGGTCGAGGGCGCGACGGTGGCGCTCGGCAAGCTCGAGCACGCCGTGACGGGTTCGGTGTTGTCGAGCGAGAAGGACGCTTCCGCGCAGCTCAGCGTATCGGAGCCGCCGCAGCCGGTCTATTCCATGGGCGCGCGGGCCAAGGAGCGCCGCGACGAGGTCAAGCTTTCGGCCGCCCTGCATCGGCTGGTCGAAGAGGACCCATCCTTGTCGATCGAGCACGTGCAGGAGACGGCCGAGACGGTCTTGCGCGGTCATGGCGAGATGCATCTTCGGGTCGCAATCGAGCGGTTGGAAGGCAAGTCGCAGATCGCGGTGGAAGGCCACCAGCCATCGATCCCCTATCGCGAGACCATCACCCGGTCCACCACCCAGCGCGGCCGGCACAAGAAGCAGTCGGGCGGCCACGGCCAGTTCGGCGACGTGATCATCGAGATCAAGCCGCTGCCGCGCGATTCCGGCTTCGAGTTCACCGAGACGGTGACCGGCGGCGTGGTGCCGAGGCAGTACATCCCCTCGGTGGAGCACGGTATCCGCGACTACCTGAAATCCGGCCCGCTGGGCTTCCCGGTGGTCGACGTGGCGGTGAACCTGTCCGACGGCTCGCATCATTCCGTCGATTCCTCCGACATGGCGTTCCAGATGGCAGGCAAGCTGGCCATGCGCGAGGGCATGCCCGAATGCAGGCCGGTGCTGTTGGAGCCGATCATGAAAGTGCGCATCCACACGCCCAACGAGGCGACCGCGAAGGTGACCGCGATGATCCCGCAGCGGCGCGGCCAGATTCTGGGCTTCGATGCGCGTGAAGGCTGGTCGGGATGGGATACGGTCGAGGCGCTGGCGCCGATGTCCGATATCGGCGACATGATCATCGAGTTGCGCTCGGTGACCTCGGGCGTCGCCAGCTACTCGGCCGCCTACGACCACATGGAGAAGCTGGAAGGGCGCAAGGCCGACGAACTGGTCGCCGCCCGCGCCGCCCAGAACGACGGCTAGGCGCCGTCGCGGGAAAGCGCGGCTGCATGAACGAGCCCTTGCGCCAGATCACCGAGGATCCCGATCTGGGGATTGTGCTGTCGGACGGCTGCCGGCTGTCGGCGCGGGTGTGGATACCGGCGGACGCGGAGCGGCACCCGGTGCCGGCCATCCTGGAATATCTTCCCTATCGCAAGCGCGACGGCACCGTGGAGCGCGACTGCCTGACCCATCCGTGGTTCGCGGCGCGCGGTTACGCCTGCCTGCGCGTCGACATGCGCGGCAACGGCGACTCCCAGGGCTTGATGGAAGACGAGTACACCGCCCAGGAACTGGCCGACGCGGTAGAGGTGATCGAATGGATCGCCGCGCAACCCTGGTGCAGCGGCCGGGTCGGCATGATGGGCATCTCCTGGGGCGGGTTCAACTCACTGCAGGTTGCCGCGCTGCGCCCGCCGGCACTGAAAGCGATCGTCACCCTGTGCTCGTCGGCCGATCGATATGCCGAAGACATCCACTACAAGGGCGGCTGTCTGCTCAACGAGAATCTCGGCTGGGGCGCGACCATGCTGTCCTACTCCTCGCGCCCGCCCGACCCGGCGATCGTGGGAGACGGCTGGCGGGCGATGTGGCTGGAGCGGCTGGGCCATCAACCGCTGCTGCCGGCGGTGTGGCTGGCCCACCAGACCCGCGATGACTATTGGAAGCATGGCTCGGTATGCGAGGACTATTCAGCCATCGAAGCGGCGACACTGGCCGTCGGCGGCTGGGGCGACGCCTACAAGAACACGGTGCCGGCGCTGGTCGACAACCTGGACGCCCCGGCCAAGGGCATCATCGGGCCGTGGGTGCACAAATATCCGCATTTCGCGGTTCCCGAACCGCGCATCGGCTTCCTGCAGGAGGCCGCACGCTGGTGGGACCGCTGGCTCAAGGACATCGATACCGGGGTCGAGGCCGACCCGGCCATGCGGGCGTATGTGATGGACGGCGTGGCGCCGAAGTCCTGGTATGCCGAGCGGGCTGGGCGCTGGATCGCGGAAGCAAGCTGGCCGTCGGCGGACATCGCCAATGCGACCTGGCATCTGGGGGCCGACGGGCGGCTGACCGACGTGGCACAGGACATCGAGGTGCTGGTCGATTCCCCGCTCGATACCGGCCTCGACGGCGGCGAATACTGCGCGATCTGGCTGGGCCCCGAACTGCCCGGCGACCAGCGCGCCGACGATGCGCGCTCGGCCTGTTTCGACAGCGAACCGCTGGCCGGGCCGATCGACATCGTCGGTGCGCCGGTCGTAACCATTCGCCTGTCGGCGGACCAGCCGGTCGCGCAGATCGCGGTGCGCCTTTGCGAGGTTCAACGCGACGGCGCCTCGACCCGCATTACTTATGGGGTGCTCAATCTCACCCATCACCAAAGCCGCGAGCGCCCGACGCCGCTAACGCCGGGCGAACCGGTCGAGGTGCGCGTCGAGCTCGACCACATCGCCTGGCGGGTGGCGGCAGGCAGCCGGCTGCGGGTCGCGATCTCCAGCGCCTATTGGCCGTTGATCTGGCCGTCGCCCCAGCGCTGCGCGCTGACGTTGCTGCGCGGATCGGTCGATCTTCCCATTCGTCCTTTGGCCAATGGCGACGAAGCCACGTTCGAGGGCCCCGACAGTGCCGAGCCATGGCAGGCGGGGACCCTGCGCGAGCCCGGTCATTCGCGCATCATCGAGCGCGATCAGGCGAGCGGGCGGGTGGTGGTGAGAATTGAGGACGACTTCGGCTGCCAGCGCGATCTGGATCATGGTCTGGAAACCGGCAGCATCGGCCGGGAGACGTGGGCGATCCATCCCGGCGATCCGTTATCGGCGGGCGGAGAGACCCACTGGACACAGACGTTGGCCCGCGGCGAATGGTCGGTGCGAACCGAGACCTTCGCGGCGATGACCTGCGATGCGCGGAACTTTCGCCTGACCGGCCGCATCGAGGCATATGAAGGCGATGAACTGGTGTTCGAGAAGAACTTCACCGAAACCATCGCCCGCGATCACATCTGAAAAAGAAACCGGCGGCGGGAGGTCCCGCCGCCGGCTTGATCGAACCGAGAGTGTGGTGTCGCTTCAGATCAAGCGAACCACCAGCGCTCGGCGCTCTTGTTGCCGTCGTTCTGCCAGTTGCCGGCCACCTTTTCGGGGGTCGCGATTTTCTTCGACAGAGCGTGGATGTGGTTGGCCCACATCGGCACGATGGCGCCGCCGTCCGCATGGATGAGCCGCTGGCACTCGTAGTAGATTTCGCGACGCCGGTTCTGGTCGAGTTCGGCGCGCGCTTCGATGACCAGCGCGTTGAAGCGCTCGGCGTCCTCGGTGGTGCGCCAGGCGGTGTCGTTCCACTCGGTGTCGGCGACGTAGGCGGACGAGAACATCCAGTCTTCGGTCGGCCGGCCGCCCCAGTAGCAGGCGCTCCAGCCCTTCTTGTTCCACACGTTGGACCAGTAGCCGTCCTTGGGCTCGCGGACGATCTCGACGTTGATGCCGCCCGCTTCCGCCGACGCCTTGATCAACTGTGCCGCGTCCACCGCGCCGGCGAACGCCGCATCCGACGACGACAGCTGGATGGCGGTGCCCTCGAGCCCGGCCTTGGCGATGTGGTGACGCGCCTTGTCGGGATCGTATTCGCGCTGGGCCAGGTCGCCGTTGTGGAACTGGTTGGCGACCGAGATCGGGTGGTCGTTGCCGATCAGGCCGTGTCCGAGCAGGATCTTGTCGACCATCTCCTGGCGGTTGATCGCCAGCTTCAACGCCATGCGCACGTCGAAATTGTCGAACGGCGGCGTGTCGAGACGCATCGGGAAGGTGTAGTGCAGGGTTCCCGTGGTCTCCAGGATGGTTAGCACCGGCACCCGCGCCAGCAGGTTGACCGTCTTGGGATCGACCTTGTCGATCACTTCCACGTCGCCGTTCATCACCGCGTTCTGGCGGGCGGTGGTGTCGAGCAGCGACAGGGTCTCGACGGAATCGAAATGCCCGAAGCCTTCCTTCCAGTAGTTCGGATTGCGCGAGAAGACGGCGCGGACCCCGGCTTCGAAGTTGTCGAGCTTGTAGGCGCCGGTGCCCTGACCCGCCAACGCGTCCACATTGCCCTCGCCGTCGGACGGCATGATCATGAAGTGATAGTCGGACACGATGAACGGGAAGTCGGCGTTGGGGCTATCCAGTTCGAAGACGACCGCATCGCCGTCTCTGCGGATATCGGTTACCGCAGTGATCAGACCCTTGCCGGCCGACTTGGAATCCTCGCCGCGATGATGGTTGAAGGTGGCGATGACGTCGTCGGCGTCCAGTGTCTTGCCGTTGTGGAATTCGACGCCGGAGCGCAGCTTGAACGTCCAGGTCTTCGCATCGGGAGAATCGTAGCTCTCGCAGAGTTCGGGAACGAGTTCGCCGCTGCCGTTCACCTCGGTCAGGTGGTTGCCGTAGGTGTAGCAGACGTTCTGCATCAGGCCGTTCTCATAGGTGGCCGGGTCCAGCGAATCCGTGGTCGACCCGTGACCGAAGCCCTGGCGCAGATGGCCGCCCTTGTTCGGGGTCATGGCCATCGCCTTGCCGGCCATCGACAAGGCGGTGGGCAGAGCCACACCGGCGGCGACCATCGATGTGACGAACTGGCGTCTGTCGATGCCGCCGCTGCCAAGCATGCGCTTCTGCTGCGCGATGAACTTATCTTTCATGGTGATGATCCTCCGATTGTCCGTAGTGGCTTTCGGCGCCCCACGGACGCCGGGCGTGCCGCTTTTGCGCTACAGCCTGCACAATGGGAGGCCGCACAGCGGTGTGCGCACGGCCGCCGACACTTCGATTGTCCAGGTGTGGTGATGGGTTTGCATACATTCCAATCGACGCATATCTGGCCGGATAGATCAAGCCCGCACCGACATGGCGGTCGGACATGGCCGCGGTGCATGTCGCAAATAGAACATAACTTAGAAGTTGTGACCGCCTGCGGCCAAATCCGGCCGCGCGCGGATCGAAACCGTCGCCGACTCCCGATCAAAAGGCCGCCATCGGTGCGAAAAACGCCTGTTCACAGGCCTTTGCTTTACACCACCCACCCGGCTGGCTAGTCTTCCGATCCATCGGGGGCCTCCCACGTCGAAAACGGCTCAGCGGCCAGTCGCATACTAAAGCGGTGCGTTGTTCGGGCGGTGTGAGGACTTGGCGAGAACACGGGGAAGCGCGTGCATCCAGTCGTAACGACGGTCATCCAGCGTCTGGCATTGGGGCTGATGACGCTGTTTTTTGTCTCGATCATCATTTTCGCGTCGATCGAGATGCTGCCCGGCGATTTCGGTGAAACGGTCCTGGGGCAGGCCGCGACCGAGGAAACGGTCGAGGCGTTTCGCAAGGAGTTGGGCCTCGATAAGCCCTCCTACGTGCGTTATTTCGACTGGATAGGCTCGGTCATGAGCGGCGATCTGGGCACGTCGTTTTCCGGCCGTGCCTCGTCCGGGGTGGACCGTTCGCGTCCGGTCATCGATCTGGTGGCGCCGCGGCTGTGGAACACGCTGTTCCTGGCCGGCATGACGGCGATCATCGCGGTGCCGCTGGCGCTGTTCCTAGGAATAACCGCGGCGCTCTACCGCAACTCGCTGTATGACCGCACGGTCAACGCCACCACGCTGACGACGATCTCGTTTCCCGAATTCTTCGTCGCCTATCTGCTGATCCTGTTCCTGGCCTCGCTCACCCAGACCTTCCCGTCGCTCGCCAACGTCACCGCCGACACGCCGTTTCTCGAACGGGTGAACAAGTCGGCGCTGCCGGCGTTGACGCTGACCCTGGTCATCGTCGCGCATATGATGCGCATGACGCGGGCGGCGATCATCAACCTTCTGGCGAGCCCGTATATCGAGATGGCGCGGTTGAAGGGCGTTTCGCGCATGCGGGTGATCCTGCGCCATGCGCTGCCCAATGCCTGGGCGCCGATCGCCGTCGTCATCGCCTTCAACCTGGCCTATCTGGTGGTGGGCGTCGTCGTGGTCGAGGTGGTGTTCGTCTATCCGGGCATCGGCCAGCTGATGGTCGACGCGGTGACCACCCGCGACATTCCGGTGGTCCAGGCCTGCGCGCTGATCTTCGCGGCGACCTACATTCTTCTTAATCTGACGGCGGACATCATCTCTATCGTCACCAACCCAAGATTGCTGCATCCGCGATGAGCGAAGCCGAACAAGACTATTCGGCCGCCGGCGAGATCGGCCAGGTCCGCACCCGACGCACCGCGACCCAGCGCGCCTGGCTGGCGCTGAAGAAAGCTCCGTTTTCCGCCTGGTTCGGGATGATCGTGATCGCCGCCTACGGCTTCGTGGCGATTTTCGCGCCGCTGATCGCGCCGTATGGGGAGTCCCAGGTATTCCCCGCGCCGTTCGCACCGTGGGGCGGCGAGCATGTGTTCGGCACCGACCAGATCGGGCGCGACGTGCTGACCCGGTTGATCTACGGTGCGCGCAACACCATCGGCATCGCGCTGGCGACCACCTTGCTTGCCTTTGTCATCGGCGGCGGCCTCGGCCTCGTCGCTGCGATCAACCGGCGCTGGCTCGATCAGCTGCTGTCGCGGTTCGTCGACATCCTGATGGCGATACCGAGCCTGATCTTCGCGTTGATGCTGCTGTCGATCTTCGGTTCCACGATCACCAGCCTGGTCATCATCATCGCGGTGCTTGATTCCACCCGGGTCTTCCGGCTGACGCGGGCGGTGGCGATGAACGTGGTGGTGATGGACTATGTGGAGGCGGCGCGGCTGCGCGGCGAGGGGCTGGGCTGGATCATGCGCCGCGAGATTTTGCCCAACATCATGCCGCCGCTGGTGGCCGAGTTCGGCCTGCGCTTCTGCTTCGTGTTCCTGACCATCGCGGCGCTGTCGTTCCTGGGCGTGGGCATCCAGCCGCCGACGGCCGACTGGGGCTCGATGGTGCGCGACAACGCCTCGCTGATCCAGTTCGCGCAATACGACATCACCGCGGCGCTGACGCCGCTACTGCCGGCCGCCGCGATCGCGCTGCTGACGGTAGCGGTCAATTTCGTGGTCGACTGGTTCCTGCACAAGACGAGCGGGCTGCGCGATGAACACTAAGTCGGGCAAGGGCAAAGTACTGCTCAAGATGCGCGACGTGCGCATCGACGGGTTCTCCGACGAGCGCTGGCACGAGATCGTCAAAGGGGTCGACCTGACCCTGCGTCGGGGCGAGGTGATGGGGCTGATCGGTGAATCGGGAGCGGGTAAATCGACGCTCGGGCTCGCCGCGATGGGCTTCGCGAGGCCCGGCTGCCGGCTGACCAGCGGCGAGATCGTGTTCGACGGCATCGATCTGATGGCCGCGTCGGAAACCGAAAAGCGGGTGCTGTGGGGCAGGCGCATCGCCTATGTGGCGCAGTCGGCGGCGGCCGCGTTCAACCCGGCGCACCGGCTGATCGAGCAGACGGTGGAGGCGACGGTGGGTGAGGCCAACGCCGCCGAGGCCAGGCAGGATGCGCGTGAGCTCTATGCCTCGCTGCAGCTGCCCGATCCCGACCATATTGGCGAGCGCTACCCGCACCAGGTTTCCGGCGGCCAGCTGCAGCGGGTGATGACGGCGATGGCGATGTCGCCGCGCCCGGATCTGATCATCTTCGACGAGCCGACCACGGCGCTCGATGTGACCACCCAGGTCGACGTGCTCTCGGCCATGCGCGACATCGTCGAGAAGTTCGACACCGCCGCCATCTACATTACCCACGACCTGGCGGTGGTCGCCCAGATGGCCGATTTCATCAAGGTGCTGCGCTACGGCGAGGAGGTCGAGGAAGCGCCGACCCGCACCATGCTGTCCAAGCCCAAGCAGGACTATACCAAGTCGCTGTGGTCGGTGCGCGCGCTCGCCAAGCCGGAGGAGCCGGCCGACGACATCGCGCTGTCGGTGGAGAACGTGGACGCAAGCTATGGCGGCACGGTCAAGGTGCTGCACGATGTGACCATCCACGCGCCGCGCGGGCGCACGGTGGCGATCGTGGGCGAGTCGGGATCGGGCAAATCCACGACCGCGCGGGTGATCACCGGGCTGCTGCCGCCGTCGACCGGCCGGGTGGTGTTCGACGGCGAACCGCTGCCGGCGGCGCTCAGGGACCGCTCCAAGGACCAGCTCCGCCGCATCCAGATGATCTATCAGATGGCGGATACGGCGATGAACCCGCGGCACACGGTGGGCGAGATCATCGGCCGGCCGCTGGAGTTCTATCTCGGCCTTTCCGGGCGCAAACGCGACGATCGGGTGAACGAACTGCTCGCCATGATCGAGCTGGACGAAAGCTTCATTGACCGGCTGCCGAGCGAACTGTCGGGCGGCCAGAAGCAGCGCATCTGCATCGCCCGCGCGCTCGCCGCCGAGCCGCAGGTGATCATCTGCGACGAAGTCACCTCGGCGCTGGACCAGATCGTCCAGGAGGGCATCCTGAAGCTGCTGCTGCGGCTGCAGAAGGAGTTCGGGCTGACCTACCTGTTCATCACCCACGACATCGCCACCGTCAAAGCGATCTCCGATGAGATCGTGGTGATGTATCAGGGCGGGGTGGTCGAGCAGGGGCTGAAAAGCGAAATCCTGGGCCCGCCTTTCCCCGACTACACCAAGCTGCTGCTGTCGTCGGTGCCGGAGATGGACCCCGACTGGCTGACCGGGCTGATCGCCGAGCGGGATGGGAAGTAGGCGGTTGAACGCCTGTTGGTATCTTTTGCGAAGTCATCCTCGCCTTCCTATCCGTAGTCATCCTCGGGCTTGACTCGAGGACCCAGTGGCCAATGGCTGTGGAGGTTGATTTCTGGATCCTCGGGTCAAGCCCGAGGATGACGAGGTTGGATTGGCCCGAGGGTGACAATGGTGATGGGTTGAGGCCTTCTGTGCCGGCCTTCAATATGGCCAACGGTCGAGGCCCAAAGCGGTTACCGCATCGACGATGCGGGTGAAGCTGTCGCGCGCGCGTTTCACGCTGTGGCGGGCGCGCAGGTAGCCGTGGATCAGGCCCGGCTCCTCGAAACAGACCGCCTTGCCCCCGGCGCTGCTAACGGCCTGTGCATAGGCCGGGCCGTCGTCGGCCAGCGGGTCGCACTGGGCGGTGACGATGACGGTGGGCGGCAGGCGGGAGAAGTCGTCGTCGATTAGCGGCGCGGCACGTGGGTCGGGGGACGGGTCCGCTAAGCCGCCAAACCGCATGCGTTCGTAATAGTCGATGTCAGCGGTGGTGATGCCCGGCGCTTGTGCGTTGTTCACATAGGAGCCGCGGTCGCGGTCACCGCCGAGCGCCGGGTAGATGAGCACCTGGCCGGCCGGGCTTTGGGCGCGGTCGCGGCTAGCATGGGAGACCGCCGCCGACAGATTGCCGCCGGCGCTGTCGCCGCATAGCACTACAGGCCGATTGAATTCGCCGCTTACCCATTCGAACGCCGCAAGCGCATCCTCGAAGGCGGCCGGATGCGGGTGTTCGGGCGCCAGCCGATAGTCGGCCGAGACCACGACGAAGCCGGTGCGGCCGCAGATTTCCGCGCAGACGTCGTCGTGGCTGTGGAGTCCGCCCAGCATGTAGCCGCCGCCGTGCAGGTAGAGCACGACGGCGGTTTCGTCCTGGCGTTGCCGGCGATAGGTGCGGATCGGCAGCGGGCAGGCGGGGCCGGGCACGCTTGCGTCTTCGGCCGCGACCCCTTCGGGATGGCCGGCATGGAACGCACGGCACAATCGGTCATAGGCCCGCCTGATCTCCGCGACTGACGGCTCGTCGTCACCGCTCGCCGACAGGTCGTCGGACCGCTCGATGAACGCCCAGGTCTCGGCGTCGATCAGCGTGTCGTACTTGGCGGGATATGGCCCGGCCATGGCTTAGACCAGCCGATTGGCCGCCGAGACCAGCGCTTCGAGGGAAGCGGCGACGATGTTGGAGTTGATGCCGACGCCGAACAACCGTTTGCCGGCCGCCTCGATCTCCATGTAGCAGATCGCCTTGGCGTCGGCGCCCGGCCGCAGGGTGTGCTCGGAGTAATCAATGACCGAAATGTCCTGGCCCAGATGGCGCGAGAGCGCGTCGACGAAACCGTCGACGGGTCCGGTGCCCCGGCCCTCGATGGTGATCTGGGCGCCGTTGTCGCGCATCTGCGCCTCCAGCCGGCGCTGGCCGGGGCTGGAGGAATCGGCGAAGGAGTGGTGATCGAGGAACTTCAGCCGCCCGTCCGGCTGGTCCACATAGACCTCGAGGAAGCGCTCGTAGATGCGTTTCGAAGGCAGTTCGGTGCCTTCTTTATCGGCGATCTGCTGGATGTCCTCGCGCATCTCGATCTGCAGATTACGCGGCAGGTTGAGCCCGTAATCGGCCTCCATCACATAGGCGATGCCGCCCTTGCCCGATTGCGAGTTGATGCGGATAATCGCCTCGTAGGTGCGGCCCACGTCTTCGGGATCGATTGGCAGGTAGGGAACTTCCCACTGAGGCTTGTTCGCCTTTTCCAGCGCCTTCATGCCCTTGTTGATGGCGTCCTGGTGCGAGCCGGAAAACGCGGTGTAGACCAACTCGCCCACATAAGGGTGACGCTCAGGGATGCGCAGCTGGTTGGCGTATTCATAGACGTCCTTCATGCGCTCGATGTCGGAACAGTCCAGCTTCGGGTCGACCCCTTGGGTGAACATGTTGAGCGCCAGGGTGACGATGTCCACGTTGCCGGTGCGCTCGCCATTGCCGAACAGGGTGCCTTCGACGCGGTCGGCGCCGGCCATCAACGCCAGCTCCGTGGCGGCGACGCCGGTGCCGCGGTCGTTGTGGGGGTGCAGCGACAGGATGACGGCGTCACGACTGTCCAGATTGCGGCTCATCCACTCGATCTGGTCGGCGTAGACGTTGGGCGTGGCCATCTCCACCGTAGCCGGCAGGTTGAGGATCAGTTTGTCTTCCGGCGTGGGCTGGATTACCTCGGTGACCGCGTTGCAGATGTCCAGGGCGAAATCCAGTTCCGTGCCGGTGAAGCTCTCCGGCGAATATTGGAACCGGTAGCCGCCGCCGGCCTTCTCGGCCATGTCGCGGATCATCTTGGCGGCGTCGACGGCGATCTGCTTGATGCCGTTACGGTCGAGTTCGAACACCACGCGGCGCTGCAACTCGGAGGTGGAGTTGTAGAAATGCACGATCGGGCGATGGGCCCCTTCCACCGCCTCGAATGTCCGGGTGATCAGTTCGGGCCGGCATTGCACCAGCACCTGCAGGTGGACATCGTCCGGCGTGCCATTGCCGTCGGGACCTTCCTCGACGCACCAGCGGGCGAAGTCGAAGTCGGTTTGGGAGGCCGACGGGAAGCCGATCTCGATTTCCTTGAAGGCCATGTCGAGCAACAGCTTGAACATGCGCGATTTGCGCTCCTGGCCCATCGGGTCGATGAGCGCCTGGTTGCCGTCGCGCAGGTCGACCGAACACCAGACCGGCGGTTCGGTAATCTGCGCGGTGGGCCACGTTCGGTCGGGCAAGTCGACCTGCGGGTAGGGCATGTATTTGGTCGCCGCTTCGTGCATGCGGATGGGCGTATGAGGCATGGTTTCAGCTCGTTTGTTCTGCAAGGCCCCGGTGAGGAATCCTGACGCTACTGTAAGCGCCGATCCTGCCGCAGGGCTGGAATTTCGTGATCGATTGGAAATTTATCGGGGCTTGGGTTTCGTGGCTCAGTGGCCGCGAAGCGCCGGCTCGACCGCCGGACGCCCCTTCTACAAACGAGCCCGACGATCGCCGATAAGACCGCGGAGGAGGCCCAGTCCGGCGAGTGCGTGATCGAGGAAATTGCCTTTGGTGGCAATCATGTCTGTCGGCTCCGGTGGCGGGAAGGACCCGCAATCGTTTGTAAACTCATGTGTAACCGGGTCGCTCGCCCGCGGCAAGTGGGTTTTTGAAGCAGCTATTTTTGCAAACTCGTCTCGAAAACCCCCGGCAGTGCGACTTCCAGCAGCTCCAGATCGTCGGTGCACTCGGTGTAGCGGGTCTTGGTTGCCGGCGGGATGACGAAGGCGTCGCCGGGGGTGAGGGGGTGTGACGCGCTGTCGGCGCCCTCCAGCGTCATCGCGCCTTCCATGACGAAGGTGAACAGGATGTCGGTGTCGTGGCTGGAGGCCGGCGGCCCGTCCGGGCCTGCAAAGCGCGCCACCTGCACTCCGGCAACGCCGCCGGTAGCATCGGCGATGCCGGTGTCGCGGGCGGCAAAGCCGGGGATGCGCCATTCCCGCCACACCGCTTCGGCGACCTTGTGATGGCAGAAGCGCTGGCCGGAGAAGTCCCGATCGCGGTCGATGGTGGCGTTGGGCAGTTCCATGTCGTGGTCGATCGTCGTCACGTGCTCGGCCGGCACGCCGATCTCGATCACCTCGACGGCCTCGGATGCTTCGAGCACCCGGTGGCGGATCTGCGGCGGCTGGATGACGCAGTCGCCGGCGCCCAGCACGAAGGGCGGGCCCTGGTCCTCGTAGACCAGCCGCACCCAGCCGCGATAGCAGAAGATCAGCTGAAAGCCGACCGTGTGGTAATGGACCATGTCGGGGACCGGCCCGCCATCAGGGATGCGGATGTGGGAGGCGATCACCGAGCCGCCGAGACGGTCGGGAATCAGGTCGCGATAATGCATGCCGGCGCGGCCGATTACCCACGGCGCCTGGTCTTTGAGCCGGCGAACCACGAAAGAATGGCGGGTCTTCGGCGTCTCCAGCGGCGGATTGGCCTGGTCGATCTCGATCTTGGTGCCGTTGGGAGCGACAAGCTCGCTCTTGCCCCCGGCAAAGGCGGCCGGGTCTTCGCACAGGATGCGCAGGGTGCCGGGCGCTTCCTTTGCTCCTCTTTCGAGCCGCAGGCGAACGCCGTGGCCGGACATCACGGCGACGGCCGGATCGTCGGCGGGAAAGATCGTGTCCAGGCGGAATCCGAGCACGTTGGTGAAGAACGGCAGGTCGAGTTTCAGATCGTCGGTGGGAATGCGGAACTCGGCGCTAATCTCGCCAGCGCCACCGAGCGGGGCGGTCCGGTTGGCTTTTTCGGTCGCTGGTGCTGCCATCTTCTGCAATCCATGAATTCGCCTGACGGCCAACAGGTAGCCGCAAGCGGCGGCAAGAGCAATCGGCGGTCCGCCGGCGAGTTTGCCCGCAATGGCTTTTGACATGGAAAAGGCCTTGTGAAAGGCTGGGCGGGACCCGCTGGCGGCGCGTCCGCCGGGCGGAAACCGGGGCACGCAAGGGAGGATGCGATGAGAGGAATTTTGGCAGCAGCACTGGCGGGCGCCGTAGCGATGGGGATCGCAAGCGGCGCGCAGGCGGACAGCCATGTGGTCAAGGTGGGTATCCTGATCGGCTTTACCGGCCCGATTGAATCGCTGGCGCCGGGATTGGCGGACGGCGCGGAACTGGCGATGAAGGAAGTCTCCGACAGCGGCAAGCTGCTCGACGGCAAGGTGGTCGAGTCGGTTCGCGCGGATTCGACCTGCATCGACTCCTCCGCCGCAACGGCCGCCGCCGAACGGCTGATCACCGCCGACCGGGTCGCCGCCATCATGGGCGCCGATTGCTCGGGCGTGACCACCGCTGTCGCCAACAACGTCGCGATTCCCAACGGTGTGGTGATGATCTCACCGTCGGCCACGTCGCCGGCGCTGACCACGATCGACGACAATGGCTTTTTCTTCCGCACCGTTCCCTCGGACGCACGTCAGGGCCAGGTGCTGGCGGACATCGTCAAGGGGCGCGGCGTTTCCGAAGTGGCGATCAGCTATACCAACAACGACTATGGCAAGGGACTGGCGGATTCCTTCGGCTCCGCGTTCGAGGCCGGCGGCGGCTCGGTGGCGATGACGGCGGCGCATGAAGACGGCAAGGCCGACTATTCGGCCGAGGTCGCCGCGCTGGCGGCCTCCGGCGCCAAGACGCTGATGATCTTCGGCTATGTCGACCAGGGCGGCAAGGGCGTGATGCAGACGGCGCTTGATCTGGGCGCCTTCGACAACTTCTTCGGTTCCGACGGCATGGTCGGTGACTCGCTGATCGCCAACGTGGGAGAGGGAACGGAAGGACTGGTGACCACGCTGCCGGGCGGCGATTCTCCGGGAGCGGCTTCCTTCCATGTGCTGGCGGCCGAAGCCGGCTTCGACGGTTCGGGGCCGTTTGTCGCGGAATCCTACGACGCGGCCGCGATCATCGCGCTTGCCATGCAGGCAGCTGGTTCAACGGGCCGGGCCGCGCTGCAGTCGAAAGTGATGGAAGTGACCAACGCGCCCGGCGAAAAGATCGGTCCCGGCGAACTGGCCAAGGGGCTGGAAATCCTGGCCGGCGGCGGTGACATCGATTATGTCGGCGCCACCGACGTCGAGTTCAACGAGGTAGGCGAGACCAACGGTTCTTACAAGGAACAGGAGATCAAGGGCGGCCAGTATGTCCTGGTGAATATCCACTAACCGTCTCCCAAAAGGGAACCGAGCAATGCCCGGCTCCCCGCCGGGCATTGTTTTTGTGAGGGCCGCAGCGCCATGAACGACCAACCGAGCCAGACCAGCCGCAGCGAGCTGCTCGCCTATGCGGCCTTGACGACGACGGCGCTGTGCTGGTCGTTCAACGTGATCTTCGGCAAGCTCGCGGTGGGAGAGATCTCACCGATGATGATGGTGATCGCCCGCTGGTTCGCGGTGGTCTTGCTGCTGGCGATCTTTGCGCCACGCCACATCCGCCGGGATTGGCCGGTGCTGCGCCAGCATATGCCCTGGCTGATCGCCATGGGCATGTGCGGCTTCGCCTTCTTCAACGGCCTGTTCTATGTCGCTGCCCACTCCACCTCCGGGCTCAACATCGGCATCATTCAGGGCGCCATACCGATCTTCGTCGTCATCGGCATGTTCGGGTTTTTCGGCGAGCGGTTGAGATGGCAGCAGGTGGCGGGCGTGCTGCTCACCATGGCCGGTGTCGTGCTGACGGTCTCCAAGGGCGAACTGGCGACGCTCGCCGGGCTGAGCTTTGCGCGCGGCGATCTGTTCATGCTGCTGGCCGCGCTGCTGTACGCCGCCTACACGATCGGCCTGCGGCGGCGCCCGCAGGTATCGGCCATGGGCATGTTCACCGCGTTCGCCGTCGTTGCGCTGATCACCTCGGCGCCGATGGTGGCGGGCGAGCTCGCGCTGGGCGCGTTTCAGTGGCCGACGCCGAAGGGCTGGCTGATCGTGGTCGGCGTGGCGTTGCTGCCGTCGTTCCTGGCGCAGATCACCTTCATCCACGGAGTGGAGATCGCCGGACCCGCGCGCGCCGGCGTTTTCGTCAACCTGGTGCCGGTCCTGGCCGCGCTGTGGGTGGTGATTTTCCTGGGCGAGGAACTGCGGTTGTTCCATGGCCTGTCGCTGGCCCTGGTGATCGGCGGCATCTGGATCGTGGAGCGCTTCAAGGGGCTCTAAGTCTTTGTTTTTGCGCACATCCTTAACGGATAACCGGTGTCCACTTATCCTGGATGTGCTTCAGGCGAACCCGGCTATTGGATCCTGATCTTGCCGATCGCGTCCGCGAACTGGGTCATCGCCTTTTCCGCTTCGCGGAACTTGCCCTTGGGCGAGGCGCAGTCGCGCTCGTCGAGGCCCGCGTGATACTCGCACGCCGAATAGGTCTGGCACTCCAGCTTCAGGGTCTGGTCCAGCGACTGCAGGGTCTGGGCCCGCGTCTTCAGTTCGTTGGAAATGGCGTCGCGCCGATCGGCCGAAAGGCTGGCCTCGGCCTCGCTGTATTCGGTGAACTTGGCGTTGAGCGCGGCACTGGCGACGTTTGCGGTATGCAGCCGTTCGCCCGAGTTGCAGCGCTTGGCCACATGGGTCTGCTCATGGCTCTGTTGCTTGGGCGGCTGGATTTCCGGCGTCAGCGCCGCGGTCGTCGTCTGCTGGTTGACGCAGCCGGCCGACAGCGCGGCGGCGAACGCGCCTGCGAGCAAAAATGCCGATCTGGATCGGGTTGTGTCCAACATCGCCCAACTCCTTACTGATGCCGGCAGCGCTTGAAGATCGATGCCCGGCGGACGCTGGCCGCCCATGGGATTGTTCCAACGCGCATTTAACGCGCATTTGTTGATCATGGGCGAGGCGCTGATGGTAACATTACTTTGCAAATCAGTCCAACAATCGCGCCGGGTGGTCGCCAGTGGAGATGATCCCGGCGGCAGTATTGGAGCAAGTGCGCGCAGGCATGCACCAGCGTGCGTTAACCATTCGTTAGCCAAATCTTGGCTTGCGGGCGGCAAAACGGTATAATCGCAGCTTCAGCCGTGCGGCGGTGTTTGAGTAAGGGTGGCTGCGATATGGCATTTTCAGACCATGCAATGAAAGGGGCGGTGGCCGGTATTCTGGTGGGAATGCTGGTAATCTCGGGCTGTTCGTCGACTTCGACCAGCAACGCAACGGACGACACTTTGCGCTCGGCGGCTCGCCAGCGAGATGCGCGCGAAGGCGAAGTCTATCTGCTGCGCGGGCTGGCCAACGTCTTCTCCCAGGGAATGGACGTGATCGGCGAGCGGCTGCAACGGCGCGGCGTCAATGCGCGCGTCTACAACCACTCGGCCTGGCGCACGCTGGCCGACGACGTTCTGGCGCGCTCCAAGCGGTTCCGCGGCGTTTCCTATCCGATCATCATCATGGGCCATTCGCTCGGCGGCAACGCCACCATGCAGATGGCGAAATATCTGGGCGACAACGGCATAAAGGTCTCCTACGCGGTATCGTTCGATCCCACGATTACGACCTTCGTGGGTCCCAATGTGGGCGAGGTGATCAATTACTACCTGCCCAACTCCGACCATACCAACGTGGTCAAGCAGTCGTCCGGCTTTACCGGTTCGCTGCGCAACGTGGACGTCACCGTGATGCCCGGAGTGACCCACCTCAACGTGGAAAAGAACGATCAGCTGCAGACCGGCGTCATCCGTACCACGATGAGGCTCGCCAAGCAGCGCGAACCGGAAGAGGGCCGGGGCGAGGCGCCGTAGGGCCCGCAAGCGATCTCATGAAACAGGCATAGCGGCCGGCCGACGGGCCTGCCGCGCTATTGGACCGGTGGTACCGAGGCGGTCGCGATCGGGTCGACGCCGTACGCATTGTAGGGCGCCGCCTGATACGGGTTGGACTGTTGGATCACCCGGTTGTGCATGTCGTCATTGTTGCCGAGTGCGATGTGCGGCGAGCGGAAGCGGAATTCGACTTTCTGCGTCGTGCGATTGCCGGCGGCCAGTCGCACCCGCTCGCCGATGCAGTCGATGAACGAGCAGGTGAAGTTGTCGACCTTGCGCACGTTGGCGTGAACCTTGGTCAGCAGCCGGCCATCGATGACGCCGAGATAGTTCACCGGAATGTTGTCGCGCGCCAGTCTGGCCGCGATGGCGGTGACCAGGTTGGCGCCGTAGCTGATGCCGATCAGGTTGATCTGCACTGCCGGGTTGCGTCGGTATGCCTCGCGCACCTCGCGAAGGATTGCCGGCTGGATGACGGCGCTGCCCTCGATGGGGCTGACATAGGAGAGCAGCCTCGCCCCATCCATCTTCTTCTTCAGATTGGTGAGCCCGTAGCCGATAAATGGCACTGCGCTGACCAAGCCGTTGACCAGATAGGTCTTGCTTTCGATGGGGCGGAACGCGTCGGCAGCCGCCGGGCTGGCGTGGGCTGCGGGAACGGCCAGGCATGCCGCTACGATCAAGGTCGCCGCCGTTTTCGTGATCCCGCCCGTCATTGGAGTAACTCCCGACAAAGTGCGGCGACAACTATGGGTCGATAGTGGTTAATTTTTGTCAAACCGACACGGCGGCGACCGTCGGTGAGAAATGAAAAACCGTTCCGTCCCGGCCGGGCGGGGCGCAAACAAATTTGCCGTCCCGGGCGATCGCGCGACAACGGATTGTTGCGTGCGGCGGGGCGGGCTGGCATGGTTTTGCACTTGAGGCGCGGCGGAGCCGGTTTGCGCCTGGATACCGGCTCGCCAATGCCTAGATAAAGGCGACAACGCCGATGAGCGCAACGCGCTCAATGCCCCGTTTTCAGGAGAGTGTCCATGTCTCTGCGCATCAACGATACCGCGCCCAATTTCGACGCCGAAACCACCCACGGCCCGGTCAATTTCCACGACTGGATCGGCGACGGCTACGCCATCCTGTTCAGCCATCCCAAGGACTTCACGCCGGTTTGCACCACCGAACTGGGCTATATGGCCGGGCTTGAGGACGAGTTCGCCAAGCGCAACGCCAAGATCATCGGCATCTCCGTCGATCCGATCGATGACCATCACAAGTGGAAGGCGGACATCAAGACGGCCACCGGCAATGAGGTCGACTATCCGCTGATCGGCGATCCGGAGCTGAAAGTCGCCAAGCTGTACGACATGCTGCCGGCGGATGCGGGAGATAGTTCACAGGGCCGCACGCCGGCCGACAACGCCACCGTGCGCTCGGTCTTCGTCGTCGGGCCGGATAAGAAGATCAAGCTGACTTTGACCTATCCGATGACCACCGGGCGCAACTTCGACGAAATCCTGCGCGCCATCGATTCCATCCAGCTGACCGCCAACCACCAGGTGGCCACGCCCGCCCAGTGGAAGCAGGGCGAGGACGTGATCATCACCCCGGCGGTTTCCGACGAGGATGCCGAGAAGCGCTTTGGCGGTTTCGAGCGGGTGTTGCCTTATCTGCGCAAGACCAAGCAACCCGGTTAGGCGGTCGGTGACCAAGG
>JANQKQ010000060.1 GCA_028281105.1 Rhizobiaceae bacterium | reverse complement strand
CCAGTCGGCGCCCTGCGGCGTTTCGCCGGCGATAACGATGGTATCGCGGCGCTCCAGATCGGGAACAGCGGTAAACAGCGGCGCGTAGACATTGTCGTAGAACTCCGGCGCGCCTTTATTGTCTTCCAACGGAAAGGCGAACCGGGTCAGGGCATCGGGCGCAAGAAGCTTCTCGAGCGCCGCGCGTACCGACTTCTCTTCGAAGTCGTACATTGCCGCACGTAGAGGTGCGACGAATTCCTTGTGACGCGTGGCGGCGTCGCTCATTCGGCCGCCTCGTTGATGGCGGCGGCTTCGCCGTAAGGGATGTTGCGGCCCCCGTGACGGCGCACGCGGACATTGCATTGCTCGGCGTGGCCGACAAAGCCTTCCAGAATACACAGGCGCGACCCGTATTCGCCGACCATCGTAGCTGCTTCGTCGGTCAGTATCTTTTGGTAGGAATGGGTCTTGAGAAACTTGCCGACCCAAAGCCCGCCCGTGTAGCGCCCCGCCTTCTTGGTCGGCAGGGTATGATTCGTGCCGATGACCTTGTCGCCGTTGGCAACGTTGGTTCGCGCGCCCAGGAACAGCGCGCCATAGCAGGTCATATTCTCCAGGAACCAATCGTCGCGATCGGTCATGACCTGGACGTGCTCCGAAGCAATGTCGTCGGCCACCGCCAGCATCTCATCGTAGCTGTCGCAGACAATCACCTCGCCATAATCGTCCCAGCTCTTCGACGCGGTTTCGGCCGTCGGCAGAATTTTGAGCAGGCGATCGATCTCGGCCAGCGTGTCTCGGGCGAGCTTGTCGGAATTGGTGACCAGAACGGCCGGCGAGTTGTAGCCGTGCTCGGCCTGGCCCAGCAGGTCGGTGGCGCATAGTTCGGCGTCGGCGCTCGTCTCGTCGGCAATAACCATGGTCTCGGTCGGGCCGGCGAACAGGTCGATACCGACGCGGCCGAAAAGCTGGCGCTTGGCCTCGGCGACAAACGCGTTGCCCGGCCCGACCAGCATGTGCACCGGTTCGATGGACTGGGTGCCGATCGCCATGGCGCCGATTGCCTGGGTGCCGCCGAGCACATAGATCTCGTGCGCGCCGCCCAGATGCATGGCGGCGATGACGGCCGGGTTTGGTTCGCCGCTGAAGGGCGGCGTACAGGCGACGATGCGCGGGACACCGGCAATTTGCGCGGTGGCCACGGACATGTGCGCCGAGGCGACCATGGGAAACTTGCCCCCGGGCACATAGCAGCCGACCGATTGGACCGGAATGTTGCGATGGCCGAGGATAACGCCGGGCAGGGTCTCGATCTCGATGTCGGCCATCGAATCGCGCTGGGCACGGGCGAAGTTGCGCACCTGCTCCTGGGCGAACTTGATGTCGTGCATGTCCTGGGCGGAGACTTTGTTCATCAAAGCCTCGACGTCGTCGCTCGACAGCCGGAAGGAAGCGGGCGAATAGGAATCGAACTTCTGGGAAAGCGCCCGAACCGCACCGTCGCCGCCGGCTTCGATCTCCTTCAGCGTGGCCTCGACAATCGAACGGACCTTGGTTTCGTCATGTGCCCTTTCCGCCTCCGGCTTGGCGGTCTTCAAATGCTTCGTCGCCATCTCATCCTCTTCATTGCGCCGCCGGTGGCGTCTTCATGCCACGATCGAATGCTTCCCACCCCTCGCCGTCGAACACATCGACGTCGAGCTGGGCCAAGACATGGGGAAAGTCGACCATCACCCAATTGTCGACGATCCTGCCGTCGACCACTTTCCAGAAATCCATATAGCGGATTTCGACGCGCTTGCCGGTCGCCGCGACACCCATAAACTCTCCCGAGTGCGTCGCCTCCTGCCTGCCGAACGCGGCCGCCCACTCGCCCATGAACAGGCGCGCCTCGTCGACGCATACCTTGTCGGAGAAAGCGGCCTGAAACGGCCGCTGCCAGTTGTCCTGAAACTCGCGCAAGCCCTTTTTCGTGCCGCAGCCGCGATTGCCCATCCAGCGGAAGTCGGCGGCGAAGAACTCGCCGATGTCTTCTATGCGGTGGTCGTTGAGCCCGTCGACCATCGCCTCGATGACTGACTGCGTCTCAGCGGTTTTCGACAGGTCGGTGTCTCGGCTGAACACCGCCTGTTCCGGTCTGGAGCCCCTCATCCCTTGACGGCTCCGGCAGTCAGGCCGCTGACGATCTGGCGCTGGAAGACCATGACCAGCAGGAACAGCGGCGCGGTGATCGATACCGCCGCGGCGATCGCCTCCACCTGGTCGGTGGTCGTGGTCTCGCGGTTGAAATAGCCGGCGATCGCCGGAACCATCGTCTGGTTCTGCGCGTCCAACAGCAGCGAGGTAACCAGCAAGTCGTTATAGGCAAGCAGGAAGGAGAACAGGCCGGTGGTTATGACGCCCGGCCACATGACCGGCATGATCACCCAGCGGAAGGCCTGGAAATGCGTGCAGCCGTCGACGCGCGCGGCTTCGTCCAGCTCATTGGGGATATTCTGGAAGAAGGAACGCAGCATCCAGATGGTGAAGGGCTGGTTGATGGCGACCAGCACTGCGATCACGGCGAACGGCTGGCCATACAGCGTCGGCGCGCTTTCGCCCAGGATCGGGCGCAAGATCTCGGCCGAATTGACGAATACCGGCAGGTAACCGGCAACCAGCACCGAGTGCGGCAGGGCGCGGAAGACAAGCGCCACGATGAGAATCCAGAACGCTAGGTTGGAGCCCGAGCGCGCCAGCCCGTAGCCGGCCAGCGTTCCCACGGTCAGGGAGATGGCCACAACGCCGGCGGTCACGATCATCGAGTTCTGGAAGTTGCGCCAGAACTGGTTGTCGATCCAGACCGAAACATAGTGCTCCGCCGTCAGTCCGACCAACGGCGTGCCGAGCGGTCCCACGATCGGATTGACCACGTCCAGGACCACCGGAAGCATGGCGAAAAAGACGATGACGAAAGCCAGCGCGAAAACGACGGCGGCGACCAGCCAGCCGACCACGATCATTCCCGGTGGCGTGAAGCGGGCGACCAGCCCAGGCAGGTTGGTGAACGCCGCGCGAATCGCGAAGACCAACACCGCAAGGCCGGCGATCATGTCCAGCAG
>JANQKQ010000058.1 GCA_028281105.1 Rhizobiaceae bacterium | reverse complement strand
CCGGGGATGAAACAGTCCAGTTTTCCGAGCGCATATATAGCAGCGAAGTTTGCTTTTGCTACTATATTTGGACACGCCAAGCTTAGTTTCTTGTTAGATCGGTGAAACGCGATCGGTACCGATTGATGCACGGGGCCCCTACCCTGCCGGACGCGCTGGTTCCTTGCCAGGCGGATCGGTGCCGGTCTCCGATCGACCTGATGGACGGTGTTCCGCCGGGGTGCGCGGCGGGCCGCGATGGTCGCGAAGCGCGACGCTTGGAAAAGCGGACAATCCGATGGTCACGCCGGGACCGGGCGACCAAGCGATCGGAAAGCGACCGATGGTGCTCAGTATTCAACAATATCAGGCACTTATTGTAAAAAACTCAATCAAGTCCATCACCCCTATCAATCAGATCACCGGCGCCATGCCAGGTGATTGCCCCTTGCCGATTAAGCCAGTCCGACGAGCTGCAGCAGATCAAGCCAATCAAAGTGGCATTGCGCTCGTCACGTTTCGCGATATTCCCGCCTTCCACGCAGGTCGCCTCAACTCACCACATAAGTGCAACAACGGCAATCTTTCTCTGCAAACATATCGTTCCAATGATACCGACCTCCACATCCATTGTTTCTCGGGCAGGCATTCTGTCATGATCCACTCAATCGATCTTCTCAATCGATCTTTTCTATCAAATCGTCCTAGGTACCGCATGCCCTCGACTGCTGGCAGATCGGTCATCCTTATGATGTCATCTGATTCAACTATGCCACTCAATCTCGTTCTCGTGAAGTGAGCGAGTTAAACCCATGTATGGTTCAAACAAGTCAAGGAAGGCGATGTTGCCTATGCATACGCGTCTATTCTTGACGATCTGTGCCAAACAGTCTCCGGGGTCGTCTTACCTCTGCGATGTAAGCAAGATACAGAACATGATCGATCAATGTCACTCTGCGTTGCCAGTGTAACCAGGCAAGGAATAAGACGAGATCACTGCGATCAAGCAAACCAGTATGCCTCGATCAGGCCAGGCACCGTTGTCAATTGTCCTGTTTAGTCCAATCAAGCATGTGGCGGTGAGTGCTGCAAACCGTTCAAGCGCGGCTAAGGTTTTGATCAGGTTAGCGCCAAGTTCTCCACACGTCGAATTGAACGAAAACACGAGGTCGATTGCTCAACGCTCGCCAACGTTGCTGTCCGCGTGCATCCCCACATATGCACGCATCCGATAAGTCGTTGAAGATCGTAAACACTGGCCAAATGGGCCTACCACTATAGGCAATTCCTTTCCGGTAATTCAGGTTCAGCATTCGATCGGATCAGCAGTGGCGGGGCGCGCCTCTCGAACGAAGCCGTTACGATAGGCTGCCATTGTTGTCAATTCTAAGTGGGCAATTAAGTCACCCAGTCTTGCCTTGAAGATGACCCCAATCTAAATTGACATTACTATCCCGTCAAAGTGATCTTGTGAGTTGCCATAGTCGTGCGCGACGATCCGACGCTTCTGTGCAAACAGTCTGGCCGTGTCAACCAGAAGCTCTTCACATCTCGCACGCAATCGAGCCAATCTTCGTTGGTCATGAGATCTTGCTGACCTGGCAACGCCATTGTTTCTCGCCAAGTAAGCAGCCCGATCGCCGTCATTGCTCATCCGGGGACGATCGGTCCGAACCAAGCCACCCCATAAAGCACGACATCCAGCTTGTTCCCCCCGATCGGTCCTGCACCGCCTATTGCGCAAATCTTCCACAAGAAAAGAAACGCAGACTGTGCGGCCATGCCACCGATCGGACCATTGTTGTGAGTCCACCTGACCTAACCTGTAAATCACGCCAATCGGTTACACCGATTCTGAAGCACGACCCACGGTTGCCCAACTGGATCATTCATCTTCATGCCTCCGATCAAGACACCAAGATGTCCTCTGTAAATCCAAACAGAGGCGCCACCGACATCAAGTTCCCATGCATTGCGGCACCAAATGCATCCAATCAATCACACCATCTCATCCTACAAAGCGTTTTCAGAACAGCCATTCAACTCAACCAGTCGGTCCCAGCTCGTGTCGAGCCATGATTACCCTTCTGGGCTTGGTCAAAACATTCAAGCCGTCTCGACTCAAAGCATACCCACGTCGTCATAGATCGGCGTGACCGGTGCTGCCATAGAAAGCAAAATTCGAGATCGAGAGATGCGCGCCGGATGTCGACGAAGCGTCCAGCGCACCAACCGATGAACTCAGATCATTCATCCAAGACACCAAACCCATACTCAACGAGTTCATCTCAATACTCTGTCTCGCCAAACGCACTTGACGCCTCAGTCGAACCATGACCGACTGCCGGCGCTATCAAATGTTCGACACTCGACGCGACATTCACCGCTTCTTGGACTTGCGCGCCAGCGCACGCTGCCGAAACGTCCAAACCGAAGCTGTCAACATCTTCAGAAACATCACAAGCGCCATCAAAGGCCATCGTCCAACCACGGTCGCCTCCGCCGCCTGCACCGAGCAGATCGAATCCGCAAAACCGTTTCTGGCCGTCGGCCCACCACAAACGCTTGAGACCTCGGAGTCATCTGCGTTACAAGACTCGCGCGGGTCGGGACAACAGACGCTCCTCGCCGAGTTGCGTAAGCGCGGGTGGGTCAGCCGAGTGATCGGCCACCTGCCGGCAAGCCACCGTCGCCGGAGCGAGAGAGGGATCATGATCATCCTCACAGGCAGTGTGAAAGGGGGCACGGGAAAAACCATCACCGCGGCCAACCTGGGCGTCGAACGTGCCCGAGCGGGCAAACAGGTGCTGTTGGTCGATGCCGATGCGGACCAGGGCAATCTCAACGATTGGGCTGCGGCCCGATCGGAAGCGGGGCATGAGCCGGAGCTGACGCGCGTGCTGCTGCGTGGTCGCGACACGGCGCAGCAACTGCTCCGATTGGCCGAGAAGTTCGATGACATCATCATCGACTGCGGCGGTTTCGACAGCCAGGAACTCCGTCAGGCCCTGGTGGTGTGCGACGCTTGGGTCATCCCGATGAAGCCCAGTCAATTCCAGATTTGGACGTTGGACAAGCTGGACGAGTTGCGCAACCTCGCCATGGGGTTCCGCCAATCGGAGATCGACGGCTGGCTGTTGACCGCCCGCGCGTCGACCCACCCGTCTCACGACGACCGCGCGGTGCTGGAGGAAGTGGTTGCCCAGCGCAGCTTGGTCGGTTTCCGCGTTCTCAAATCGGTCATCCATGAACGCGCCGCCTATAGCATCGCCGAAGGCATGGGGCTCGGCGTCTCGGAACTGCCGCGGCCAGACCGCGGCGTGCGCGCCGCAATCAGCGAGATCGGCGACCTTTATCGCGAGGTGTTCGAAGATGACGCGCAAGGCACCACTACGCTTGTCGCGGCCTGAGGCCGACAAGGGCGCCTTGAAGTTGGACGGGCCGGATTTCGAGGCCTTCGTCAACGGCGGTCGCACCAGTGCTGACACGGCTGAGTCAAAGCCGCGGGCGCGCGGCCAAACCGCGCGCCGCGCCGAAGCGCCGCCGCCGGAGCCGGTGGTGCCGTCCGCGCCGCCGCCGCAGACCGTGCACCGCGCAGCCATCGAATTGGTGGAAGAGCGTCCACCCGCCGACACTCGGTCCGACCAGGCGGATGATCCGCCGATCTTGCCGCGTGTGCGCGAAGCGCTCATCAAGGTCCCGCCGATCGGCGACGAGGCACGTCTGCCGGCGGCCTACGACGATCTGTTCGACGAAACCTTCATCCCCGACGACACCCGATCGATCGGGTTGCGCATTCCGGAGATCGTCGCGCGCAAGCTCGACCGCATCGCCGACGCCTGGTTGTGTCACCGCCATCAGATCATGCTCGATCTGCTGACGCCCCGGCTTCGGGAATTGGCCAAGATTGTGGATAGGGGCAAGCCGCCCCGGGTGCCCGCCATCGGCCACGTTCGGTCCGGGCGCAAGCGCGCGGTGACCGTGCGCTTGCGCGACGATGCCGCCGACGACCTGGATCGGGTGACGGCGCGCTATGGTTCGATCAAGTCATTGCTGCTGACCCGACTGCTGGTGCCGGCCGTCAACGCGCTGTATGAACAGGAGTTCGGTGCCGATCCGAACGCATGACATGCAGCGCACGGGCCGCTGGAGCCCGGGCAGGGGAGGGGAGGGCGCCAGTGTGACGCCGCACGCCCGACACCGGGCCGGCGTCATCCGGTCGCCGTCGCCCGTTGCGTGGCGGCGTTGAGCGGTGCTTGATGCCGTTGTGCCGCCGGGATATGGATCGGAGGAGGGGCCAAGGCTGCGGAGATCACCATCAGTGGCCGCCGGATCAGCCACTCTCCATCGTCGCCGAAATGTCGGGCAACCACGACAGCAATCTCGGCCGCGCCATCGCCATTCTGCAAGCCGCGGCTGGCGCCAATGCGGTCAAGCTGCAGACCTATGCGGCCGACACCGTGACGCTCGATCATGACGATCCGGATTTCGCGCCGCAGGGTGGGCTGTGGGCCGGCTGACGACGGCATGATCTGTCCGGCGAGGCGGCAGCGGCAGGCCGCCGGTGCTGCTGCCATGCGTCAGCGCCTATCCGGCACGGGTGTCGGACTCGAACTTGGGCACCATCCTGCATCTGGGGCACGCAGTCGACGGCATCGCCGGCCTGTCGGACCACACGCCCGGCTCGGTGGCGGCCGTGGCTCCGGGAGCGGCGGTGATCGAGAAGCACGTCACCCTGCGCCGCGTCGACGGCGGCCCGGACGCGGCGTTTTCGTTGGCGCCGGACGAGCTTGGTCGGCCGGTGCGCGACGGCTGGGATGCCTGGGCGGCGCTTGGGCGGGGCCGATCGTATTCCCGACGCGGTGATGTTCGATGAGCAATCCCGATGCCACCGCGGGAACCCATGGATTGCAGGACGTTGCCGCTGTGAGTCCTCTTCGCCCGAGCCGACCATCGGCTACTTGGGCGCCGCGAACAGATCAGACCAACGGCCCGACACACTGACCGGTCCTCGGGCCGCCTTGTTTCGGAGCGCCGGCCTCCGTGCCGGCTGGACCGCCGGCGTCCAGCCGGCCCGGACCACGCCCAGAGGCCGGCCGCCAAGATGGCGGCGGTCCAGCCGGCAGGGATGCCGGCGCTTCTCGTTCAGCGCCGAAACCGACCCTGTCGTCAAAGCGGGCCATGGGGATCGGACTGTCTCGATCCGTCATCGCCCAGTCCACCTTCCGGCGCGGAAGGCGGACTGACCCCCAAGGAACCACGTTCGATGAATTCGGTCTCGATGCAGACAGAGGTCACTGTGCCCTGTGGATCGCGAAGGGCGAGGAGCAGTTTTGCCGCCATGCGGCCCATGCGGCGATGGGGAACATGGACGGTCGAGAGGGCGGGATCCAGAAGCTGGGCGATATCGATGTCGTCGAACCCGGTGATGGAAACATCCTGCGGCACGCGATACCCGGCAGCACGCGCGCCCACCATCGCGCCGGCACCGAGGACATCGTTGCCGCAGATGATGGCCGTCGGCCGCCCTGTGTCGGCCAACAGCCGTTGGGCAGCCGCGCTCCCGGCTTCGATCCGGTAGTCGGCCTCGATCAGAAAGGGCGCCTCGAGCGCCAGCCCCCGATCCGCAAGGGCCGCGCGCACGCCCTGAACCCGCGACCGGGCTCGGTCGTTGTCCCGGGTGACGCCGGCGATCATGGCGATACGCCGGTGACCAAACCCCAGGACCCGTTCCGCCACGTCGCGGGCGGCGGCGAAATTGTCGAAGCCGACACAGGGCCAAGAGCAATCGGCGCGCCAGGTCCAAACCAGCACGAACGGAGCGGCCCGACCCGCGAGATAGGCGTAAACCGCGTCGTCGCGCGCCTCCCCGACCAAGACGAGACCGTCGACGCCACGCGCCAGAAGCGTTTGAATCTGGCGCGCCTCCTGTGCCTTGTCATAGTTGGACGTGGCGACCAGCAAGGTGACGCCAGCGTCCGCCAAGTCTTCCTGCAGCGCCTGCAACCCGCGCGCGAAGATGGCGTTCTCCATCGTCGGGATGACGGCCCCCACGGTATCGGTGCGATTCGAGGCGAGCGCGCGGCCGCCGAAATGCGGCGTATAGCCGAGGCGTTCGACAGCGCGTTCAACCCGTTCGCGCGTCTCCGGCCGCACGCGCGCGGGGGCGTTCAAAACCCGGGAGACCGTTGCCGTCGAGACGCCCGCAATGCGGGCGACATCCTCAAGGGATGGCCGATGGGGCATGAATTTCGCCCATAAGCGGTCCGTGATGGCCACAAATTAGGGTGTTTATGTCGATGCGGCAAAAGAAAACGCTTACACTTGGAATGAAAGCGCTTGCATTGCGCCTGAGGGCGTCTAGACTGCGATCTAGAGCGTTTCCCGCTCACTTTGGTTCGCGGAAAACGCTCTAGCCACTTGATTTCTCAGCAAATCGTCGTCGCAGATCGAATCGACCTGCTCGGGATTTGCTCTAGTCACTCACCGGCCTTGCGGCCGACCTGCCGGAGATGAAACAGTCCAGTTTTCCGAGCGCATATATAGCAGCGAAGTTTGCTTTTGCTACTATATTTGGACACGCCAAGCTTAGTTTCTTGTTAGAAGCGGATCAACCGCACTGTCTCGGGAGGAGACAATCGCATGACCGGCCATGGACGCCCGGCCCTTTTGGGGGCCCTGTTCTGCTTTGCCGTTTTCTTTGCCAACGTCACGTCCGGAGCGCTCGATGCCGGCGTGTTCCTTGGCGATCTCGCCGAAATGCTGCTGCTGCTCGCGGCGTCGCTGCTGTTCGTGGTCGGCGTGCTGATCCGCGAGGCTGAGACCGCCAGGTCCAAGAGCCAATAAACAAATCCGTTCGACCCAGGAGGAAACGTGATGACTGACGACAAGCTCAGGGCGGAAATCGCCTCGCTCGAGCGCCGCAATTTCATGAGACACGCCGCCACCGGGGGCTTTACCGCCGCGGTCATGGCCGGTGCGGCCGGCACGCTCTGGTCCGCCGACGCGGTTGCGCAGACGCGCCGTGAGGAGCAGGAGCGCCGCGAGGCCGCCGAGCACACCATGACGATCGCCACCGCCTATGTGCTGGGCGCGTCGCGCAGCTACCCGATCATGCAGCTCGACTTCAAGGAGAACATCCAGAACGCCACCGCAGGCAAGGTCTATGTGAGCCTGGCGCCCGGTGGCCAGCTCGGTGCCGGAGGAGCGCTGGCGCAAAAGGTGCAAGGGGGCACGATCCAGGCGGCCCAGCATTCGCTGTCGAACTTCGCGCCCTTCGCCCCGGTCGTCGACCTGATCAACCTGCCGTATCTCTGCGGCGCCAACCAGCGCTTCGTGAACCTGGTGACGTCGGACCACTGGAAGACGACGGTCAACCCACTGGTCGAGGCCCGCGGGTTCAAGCCGCTGTGGTATGTCGTCATCGACCCGCGGGTCGTTGCCGTCCGCAAAGGCGGTGCGGGCCCGGTGAAAGTCCCGTCGGATCTGGACGGCGTGAAGTTCCGCGTGCCGGGTTCGCAGATGCTGCAACAATACTACCGGATGGTCGGGGCAAACCCGACGCCGGTCGCCTGGGGCGAGACTCCCTCGGCCATCAAGCAGGGGGTCGCCGATGCGCTCGACCCGTCGGTCGGCGCTCTCTACGTCTTCGGCTTCAAGGACATTTTGAGCTACGTGACCTTCACCCAGGCCGTGCCCGACAGTCAGGTCTATTCCTGCAATCTGGAATGGTACAACAGCCTGCCGGTCGATGTGCGCGAGGGCATCGACTTCGCCTCGGAGATCACCTTCGCCCAGAACCTCGCCAAAGTGCCGGCGGCGCGCAGCTACGCCATGGCGGAGCTCGTCAAGTCGGGGGTGGCGTTCTACGCGCCGAGCGAAGATGAACTTGCCCAGTGGCGCGAGGCCGGCGGCTACCAGCGCAGCGAGTGGGACGGCTACAAGACCGAACTCGCCGGTTCGATGGGGGCGTTCGAACAAATGGTCGAGGCCGCCGGCACCATGGGCCGGCATTACGTGCACGACGCGTAAACCCTGGCAGCACGCCGGGCGCAAAAGCGCGCCCGGCGTGCTGTGCCGAAACCCCACAGTGCGATCGACAAGTCCGCCGGCGTTGCCGGCGAAGGAGGGCGTGTGCCCGCTTCCCTCAACAGAAACGCGGAACGCTGGGCGCTCTTGGTGTTCTACACCATGCTCGTCGCCACCATGGCGGTCGAAGTCGTGCGCCGGGAGATCTTCGCCTACTCGTCGATCTGGGGCGAGGAGATCGTCCGTTACGCCTTCATCTATCTGGCCTGGATCGGTGCGGCGGCAGCGGTCCGCGAGCGCGCGCACATCCGCATCGACGTGCTGCTCGCCTATGTCGGGCCACGGACCAAGGCCCTTCTCTACATCTTCGGCGATCTCGTGATGGTCGCCGTGGCCGTCCTGGCCGTCTGGTGGTCTTTCGAGACGCTGTCCGTCTCCTGGAAGTTCGGATCGGTCAGCCACGGTCTCCGGATTTCGATGGTCTGGTTCCTGGCCGCCGTGCCGCTGGGCTTCTCGCTCATGCTGTTCCGGCTCGCGCAATCGCTCTTGCGAGACATCGCCGATCTTCGTGCCGGCCGCCCGGTCTACGAAGGCGAGCGTCTCTTCGACTGAGGACGCCACGATGCTCTGGAACCAGCTCCATCAAGAGGCCATGCCGATCGGCTGGGAGTTCTACGGCCCGATCCTGCTGTTCGTCCTCCTGATCAGCCTTGCCGTGCCGGTCTGGGCCGCCATCGGTGCCACCGCGGTGGCCATGCTCCTGGTCAGCCAGGTGCTGCCGCTGTCGCTGCTCGGCGAAAGCCTGTTCGACGGGATCGACCATTTTGCGCTGACCGCGGTGCCGCTGTTCATTCTGACCGGCGACGTCCTGGTGCGCACAGGGTTGAGCCGGAAGTTCCTCGACGTGGCGGAAGCGCTCACCTGCTGGGCCAAAGGGGGCTTCGGCTCGGCAACCGTGCTGGTCTGCGGCATGTTCTCGGCGATCTCGGGCTCCGACGCCGCCGGGGCCGCCGCGGTGGGGCGGATGACCATCGCCCGGCTGGTCGAATCCGGCTACCCGCGCCCATACGCCTGCGCGCTGGTCGCCGCCGGCGCCTGCACGGGCATTCTGATCCCGCCTTCCATCGCCTACATCGTGATCGGTCTCGTGCTGGGGATTTCCGCCTCGACGCTGTTCCAGGCGGCCCTGATCCCCGGCTTGCTGATCCTCGCCTCCATCCTCGTCACCAACATCGTGGTCAACCGCCGCCACGCCTACGAAGGCGGACGGCTCATCTCGTTCACCGAATGGGCCCGCAATCTCGGGCGCGCCATCGCCAACGGCTGGTATGCGTTCCTTGTGCCGTGCGTCATCTTCTGGGGCATCTTCTCGGGTCGGTTGACGCCCACGGAGGCGGGCGCCACCGCCGTCGTCATCACCATCTTTCTCGGTTTCATCCTGGGCACGCTCAAACTCTCGGACTTCCCGGCGATGATGGAAAGTTCGGCCAAGGTGAATGGCGTGATTCTGCCGATCATCGCCTTTTCGCTGCCGCTGGCGCAGACGATGGCGGCCCTCGGCATACCCCAGAGCTTCGTCTTTGCGGTGACCTCGCTGACCGAGAATCCTTACCTTCTGATCTTCCTGATGATCGCGATCCTGATCGCCGCCGGCTGCGTGATGGAGACCACGCCGAACATCGTCATTCTCGCCCCGATCCTGAAGCCGCTCGCCGACGAGATCGGCATGAACGAAATCCAGTTTTGCGTGATGATGATCACGGCGCTGGGCGTGGGGTTCATCACGCCGCCCCTCGGCCTCAATCTCTTCGTGGTCTCCGGCCTCACCGGCGAGTCGATCCTCAAGATCGCGGCGCGCGCGGTGCCTTTCGTCTTCTTCATGCTGTTGGTCGTGTTGCTGATCGCCTATGTGCCGTCAGTGTCGACCCTCCTGCTCCCCGACATTTATCGATGAGCCAAACCGATGACCGTAGAATACTTGAAGAAAGCCTCGAAACGATCGACCGACGACAGCAGCGGCGTGCGCGATACGGTCCAGGGCATTCTCGACGAAATCGAGGCCGGCGGCGAGGCGGTCGCCCTGCGCTACGCCGCCAAGTTCGACCGCTATGACGGCAATGTCGTCTTGACCCGGGACGAGATCGACGCCGCCGCCGCCGCCGTGCCGCAGCGGATGAAGGACGACATTCGCTTCGCCTGGGACAACATCCGGCGCTTCGCCGAGGCGCAGAAGCAGACGATCCGGGACATGGAGGTCGAACTCGCGCCCGGTCTGGTGGCCGGGCAGAAGGCGATCCCCTGTCAGGCCGCCGGCTGCTATGCGCCCGGCGGGCGCTACAGCCACATTGCCTCGGCGCTCATGACGGTGACCACGGCCAAGGTCGCCGGCTGCGGGCACATCACCGCCTGTTCGCCGCCGCGCCCCGATGTCGGCATCGCGCCGGCGATCGTCTACACCGCGGATCTGTGCGGCGCCGACACGATCCTGGCACTCGGCGGCGTGCAAGGGTTGGCGGCGATGGCCTTCGGGCTGTTCGGCCTGCCCAAGGCGGACATCCTGGTCGGCCCCGGCAACCAGTTCGTGGCCGAGGCCAAGCGCATCCTGTTCGGTCGGGTCGGCATCGATATGTTCGCAGGACCGACCGACAGCCTGATCCTGGCCGACGAAACCGCCGATCCGCACATCGTGGCCTGGGATCTCGTGGGCCAAGCCGAGCATGGCTACAACTCGCCCGTGTGGCTGGCGACGACACACCGTCCGCTTGCGGAGAAGGTCCTCGCGCTGGTTCCGGGCTACATCGCAACGCTTCCCCCGATCAACGCCGAGAACGCCGGCAAGGCTTGGGCCGACATGGCCGAAGTCATGGTGGTGAGCGACCGTGAGAGCCTGGCCGAGGTGGCCGATCAATACGCACCGGAACACCTGCACGTCCAGGCGGCCGATCTGGATTGGTTCCTTGGCCGCCTGCGCTGCTACGGATCGCTGTTCCTCGGCGAGGAAACCACGGTCGCGTTCGGCGACAAGGCGGCCGGTCCGAACCACGTTCTGCCCACCTCCGGGTCGGCGCGCTACACCGGCGGGTTGTCGGTGCACAAATACATGAAACTCGTCACCTGGCAGCGC
Source organism: Rhizobiaceae bacterium (assembly GCA_028281105.1). Lineage (GTDB taxonomy): Bacteria > Pseudomonadota > Alphaproteobacteria > Rhizobiales > Rhizobiaceae > JANQKQ01. The sequence continues at coordinate 3,614 of JANQKQ010000058.1, read as the reverse complement.
GTCGACCGGAAGGCGGCGCGGCCGGTGGCCGAGGTCACGGCGCGCATCTCCCGGCTCGAGGGTATGGAGGGGCATGCCCGCACCGCCGACATCCGGCTGGAAAAATACTATCCCGGCGAAACCTTCACCCTGACCGCGACGGATTGAGGTGATGACCTCTTCCGTCGCCCTGCAGCGCTTCAGTGTCGCCGGCCGCGTCGCTTGCGTGACCGGCGCCAGCGCCGGCATCGGCCGCGCGCTGGCCCGCGCGTTGGCGGAAGCCGGCGCACGGGTGGTCGGGGTCGCCCGGCGCCACGACGCCCTCGACGCCTGGCGGGCGGAATCGGACGGCGACACCGCCGCGCTTGCCATGGATCTGTCGGATGCGGCCACGATGGCGACGATCGCCGCGGAGGCTGCGAAGCCCTTCGGCCCGCCGGAAATCCTGGTCAATGCGGCCGGCGTCAATCTGCGCCAGCCGGCCGATGACGTCACGCTGGAAGGCTGGCGGGTCACGCTCGAGCTGAATCTCGCCGTCCCGTTCTTTCTTGCCCAGGCCCTGGTGCCGGGCATGCGGGCGAAGGGCTGGGGGCGGATCGTCAATTTCGCCTCGCTGCAGACCACCCGCGCCTTTCCGGGTGGTCTCGCCTATGGCGCCTCCAAGGGCGGCATCGGGCAGCTTACCCGGGCCATGGCCGAGGCGTGGTCGCGCGACGGGATTACGGCCAACGCGCTGGCACCGGGGTTCTTCCCGACCGAGCTGACCGAGCCGGTGTTCGGCGATCCCGACCGTGCCGCCCGAAACGCGGCGCAGACGTGCATCGGCCGGAACGGCGACATGGACGATCTGATCGGCCCGGCGCTGTTCCTCTGTTCCGAGGCGTCGCGCTACGTGACCGGACAGATTCTCGGCGTCGATGGGGGGTTCACCGCGAAATGAAAGCACTCGTCTATACGGGCCCCGAAACCCTCGATTACCGGGACGCACCGGAGCCGGCCCCGGGCAATGATCCTGTGGTCGAGGTTGCCCATGTCGGCATCTGCGGCTCGGACATGCATGCCTGGGCCGGCCACGACGAACGCCGGCCGGCCCCGCTCATCCTCGGTCACGAGGCCGCCGGCGTCGTCGTCGACGGACCCGGCCGGGGCACCCGGGTGACGGTCAATCCGCTGGTCACCTGCGGACTCTGTGCGGATTGCCGGGCCGGACGCGAGAACCTGTGCGCAAAGCGGCAGATCATCTCGATGCCGCCGCGTGAAGGTGCCTTCGCCGAGCGCCTCACGATCCCGGCGCGCAACCTGATCGCGATTCCGGATGCGCTGCCGACGGAAAAGGCGGCGTTGACGGAGCCGTTGGCATGCGGTTGGCACGCCGTCCGCCTCGGTCGCACCGCCCTGCATCGCCCGCTCGGCGAGGCGCGCTGTCTTGTCTTCGGCGGTGGCGCCATCGGTCTTGGGGCGGCCCTTGCCCTGAAGGCACAGGGTGTATCCGAGGTCCATCTGGCCGAGACCAACCCGGCACGCCGGACTCTTCTGAATCGATCGGCCGATCTGAAGGTGTTCGATCCGACCGCGGACAGCGGTCCGCAGGGCGTCGATCTGGTGATCGACGGCGTCGGCGTCGCGGCGACCCGCGCAGCGGCGTCCGCGGCCGTTCGCCCGGGCGGCGTGATCCTCCATATCGGCCTCGGTTCGGCGACCAACGGCCTCGATGTGCGTCGCATGACGCTGCAGGAAATCACGTTCATCGGCACCTACACCTACAGTGTTGCCGATTTCAACGAGACCGCGGAGGCGATCGCCGACGGCCGACTGGGCCCACTCGACTGGCCCGAGATCCGCCCGCTTGCCGAAGGCGCCCGCGCCTTCGCCGACATCAAGGCCGGCCGTGTCGCCGCGCCAAAGATCATCCTCCACCCCTGATGGGAGACCAACCATGGGCCAACATCCGCACCTCCTGGTCCACGACAAAGCCGACAATGTCGGCGTCGTCGTCGTCGAAGGCCTCACGGCCGGTACGGAGATGCTGTGCGTCGTGACCGAGGACAATTCCGACTTCCGCCTGGTTGCCAAGGCCGACATCCCGATCGGCCACAAGGTGGCCCTCAAGGACTTCGTCGCCGGCGACACGGCCATCAAGTATGGCGAAGACATCGGCAAATTCGTCGGGCCGGCGGCAACCGGCGAGCACGTTCACGTCCACAACCTCAAGACCAAGCGGTGGTAACCCCCATGTCCCACAATGCGACCAACAAGACGGTGATGGCCTGGCGGCGCGAAAACGGCCGCGTGGGCGTGCGCAACCACGTGGTCATTCTGCCGGTGGACGACATCTCCAACGCCGCCTGCGAAGCGGTGGCCAACACCATCAAGGGCACGTTCGCCATTCCCCATGCCTACGGCCGGCTCCAGTTCGGCGAGGATCTGTCGCTGCATTTCCGCACGATGATCGGCACCGGTGCCAACCCGAATGTCGCCGCCGTGGTCGTGATCGGCATCGAACCGGGCTGGACCAAGGTGATCGCCGACGGCATCCGCGAGACCGGCAAGCCCGTGGCGGAATTCTCGATCGAGCAGAACGGCGACATCGCCACCATCGCGGCGGCGAGTTGGAAGGCCAAGGAATTCGTCCAGTGGGCGAGCGAACGGCAGAAAGAGCCTTGCCCGCTCACCGAGCTTTGGGTGTCGACCAAATGCGGCGAGAGCGACACCACCACGGGTCTTTCGTCCTGCCCGACCGTCGGCAACATGTACGACAAGCTGATCCCGCACGGCCTGACCGGCGTCTTCGGCGAGACCTCCGAAATCACCGGCGCCGAGCACTTGTGCGAGAAACGCGCCGCCACCCCTGAAGCCGGCGCCAAGTTCATGGCCCTCTTCAAAGCCTACCAGGACGAGGTGATCTTCGCTCACCAGACCGACGATCTCTCCGACAGCCAACCGACCAAAGGCAACATCCTCGGCGGCCTGACCACGATCGAGGAGAAAGCGCTCGGCAACCTGGAGAAGATCGGCCGGACCTCGACCTACATCGATGCGCTCGGCCCGGCGGAAACGCCGGCCAAAGGGCCGGGGCTGTATTTCATGGACACGTCCTCGGCGGCGGCCGAATGCGTGACCCTGATGGCGGCCGCGGGCTACGTGATCCACACCTTCCCCACCGGGCAAGGCAATGTGGTCGGCAATCCGATCATTCCCGTGATCAAGATTTCCGGCAATCCGCGGACATTGCGCACCATGGGCGAGCACATCGATGTCGATGTGACGGGGGTGCTGACCCGCAAGCAGACCATCGATCAGGCCGGCGACAGCCTGATCGAGATGATCGAGCGGGTGGCGAATGGCCGGATGACCTGTGCGGAAGCGCTTGGCCATCGCGAGTTCTCCATGACCAAGCTCTACCGCAGCGCCTGAGCGGCCCCCCTCCCACTTTGGGTGCTACGGCATCCACACAAGGTGAAAAGTACATACAAACCAATGCGCACCCAATCTTATACCAACGGCCCGAAACAATGACCGGTCCTTGGGCTGCCCTGTTTCGGAGCGCCGGCATCCTTGCCGGCTGGACCGCCGGCTTCCAGCCGGCCCGGACCACGCCCAGCCGCCGGCCGCCAAGATGGCGGCGGTCCAGCCGG
>JANQKQ010000046.1 GCA_028281105.1 Rhizobiaceae bacterium | reverse complement strand
GATATGGGTCTGCTGGGTGCGGTCATGGGCTTTCTGGATGCCAACCCCGAGGCGGATACCGAAGAAATGCTGGTGCACTGGTCTGACAACGAAGCGGGCCGGGTGATTCTCAATGCCGCACAAAAAAGCCTGGAGATTGACCGGCAGGGCATGCGCGCGGAGTTTCTGGACGGTATCGACAGACTGCTTGACCATCTGCGCTCTGCGGATCGACGCCGGATTCTCGACCAGCTGCGGGACTCGTCGGACGTCGAAGACCTGCGCAGGTACTGGCAGCTGCACGGACTCGGCAAAGACATCACCTGACAGGTTGCCACGACCGTTTTCGACTATGCTTTAGGCTTGAACGACGCTGGATCATCCCCATATTGGACGCTATAATGGCTCGTTTGCCTCAGGGGGAAAGGCCCGGAATTTGAACGGGCAATGCTTGCACGCAGCTGATTGAGAGGCAAAGTCAATAAAACTGACTAAACGTCAGTGAACCAAAGCCGCCCAGATACGTTCTTACGTGTATGAGACCAAATAAGGGTCAGGCATAGAAGTATCGGGATGAAGAGCGCCCCGCGCATTGCGCCCGGGGTGAACAGTCATCACTTCCGACTCGAGGTACCATGAGCAATCAAATCTCGACAGAACAACAGCAATCACGCTTGAAAGAGCTCATTGCCAAAGGCAAAGAGCAAGGGTTTTTGACCTACGGTGAGGTCAACGACCACCTGCCGGACGACATTTCCGATCCGGAGCAGATCGAAGACATCATCCGCATGATCAACGACATGGGCATCACGGTTTACGAGACCGCACCTGATGCCGATGAGTTGCTGTCGAACGAAGAAAACACCGCTGATGAACTGGCGGCTGAAGAAGCCGCAGCGGCGCTGGCCGCAGTAGAAACCGAAGCCGGCCGCACGACGGATCCGGTGCGCATGTACATGCGCGAGATGGGCACGGTGGAGCTCCTGACCCGCGAAGGTGAAATCGCCATTGCCAAGCGCATCGAAGAAGGCATCCGCGACATGCTGACCGCGCTGGCGGCCTACCCCGGCGCGGTCGAGTACATCCTCGAGACGTACGCCGAGGTGACGAAGGAAGACAAGCTGGCTGACCTGCTGGTGGGCTACCTTGATCCGACCGACCATGTGCCTGCGGCGACGCAGATCAACGCGGACGGACCGAAAGCCGCTTCTGACGATGACGATGAGGAAGAGGAAAACAAAGGGCCGGACCCCGAGGAAGCCAAGAAGCGTTTCAGCACGCTGAAGCGCCAGTACAACAAAACCCAGAAAGTCCTGGCTGAGAGCGACCGGACCAGCGAAGCCGCGCAGGCGCAGCTGGCCAAGCTGGGTGAGGCGTTTTCCTGCTTCAAGCTGGTGCCCAAGCACTTCGATGAAATCGTCGACATTGCCCGCGACGGCCTGGACTCGGTGCGCCGCCACGAGCGCAGCATCATGACCTCGGCGGTACGCCACGGCAAAGTCCCGCGCGATGTGTTCCGTAAGGAGTACCTGGGCAACGAGATCAGCGTCACCTGGATCAATAAACTGGTCAAAGCCGACAAAGACTTCTCCGTCAGCCTGGAAAACCAGCGTGACGACATTCTGCGGGCACAGAAGAAGCTGAAAGCGCTGACCAAGCAGACGGGACTTTCGGTCACTGAAATCAAGGACATCAACCGGCGTATGTCGCTCGGTGAGGCAAAAGCACGCCGCGCCAAGAAAGACATGGTCGAAGCCAACCTGCGCCTGGTGATTTCCATTGCAAAGAAATACACCAACAGGGGTCTGCAGTTCCTGGATCTGATCCAGGAAGGCAACATTGGCCTCATGAAGGCGGTCGACAAGTTCGAATACCGCCGCGGCTACAAGTTCTCGACCTACGCCACCTGGTGGATTCGCCAGGCGATCACCCGCTCCATCGCCGATCAGGCGCGCACCATCCGCATTCCGGTGCACATGATCGAGACCATCAACAAGCTGGTCCGCACCTCGCGCCAGATGCTGCACGAGATCGGCCGCGAGCCGACCCCGGAGGAGCTTTCCGAGAAGCTCGCCATGCCGCTGGAAAAAGTGCGCAAGGTCTTGAAGATCGCCAAGGAGCCGATCAGCCTGGAAACGCCGATCGGGGACGAGGAAGACAGCCACCTGGGCGACTTCATCGAGGACAAGAACGCGGTGCTGCCCATCGACGCGGCAATCCAGGCCAACCTGCGCGAAACGACGACCCGGGTGCTGGCCTCGCTGACCCCGCGCGAGGAACGCGTGCTGCGAATGCGCTTCGGCATCGGCATGAATACGGACCACACGTTGGAGGAGGTAGGCCAGCAGTTCTCGGTAACCCGTGAGCGTATCCGGCAGATCGAGGCGAAGGCGTTGCGGAAGCTGAAGCATCCGAGCCGGTCGAGGAAGCTGCGGAGCTTTTTGGATAGTTAGGGGTGTGGGGTCGTGCCCTCCGAAACCTCTCTACTTGGAGCGGCCGGCGAGCACTTTGTTATGGCTCAACTGCTCCGACGCGGCTTCATCGCCGCCCTCGCACCTCAGGGCGCTCCCAACTTGGATATTGTTATCAGCGATGTAGATGGGCGGATTCAGCGCGGCATCCAAGTGAAGTCTCGTCGAGCTTTAGGGACCGATGGCGGTTGGCATATGAGACCGAAACATGGCGAGCTGTCTTCAAAAAGTTTGTTCTACTGTTTCGTTGATTTCGGCGGTTCCATAGCCGATGAACCTGTCTGCTTCATTCTGCCGAGTAAGAAAGTGGCAACAGTTCTTTCGGAGACCCACGAAGCCTGGTTGTCGCGACCGGGGAAACGCGGGCATGTGAGGAAAGATTCCAGCGTTCGCAGATTGTTGCCGGATTACAGCTACGCTTATGCGCCGGACCGCCCAAAGTATGCAAACGGTTGGTTAGAACCGTATCGTGAAGCGTGGAAGCTATTGACTGATCCCGGCGGCGGCGCAGTGGAGGCAGGTTGAATTCACCAACGAACGCCGCTGTGGCCCTGGGCTCTGCGGCGACAATCGGGTGATGCTTCCCGGTAGCGGCAAACAGACACGCAATGGCAGTTGGTGTCGCCATTGGCTTTCCATGATCCGACCTTTCAGGCTGCGCGGCTATTTGTGAGCGATCGCTCCCGGCTCACCGCGCACGATCATCGGCACCAGCGTCCCGGCCAGCAGCACGCTCGCCAACATCAGCGGCATTGCGAAACTGCCGGTCGCTTCGAATCCCCAGCCGGCCAACACCGGGGCGGCGATCTGCCCAAGCGCAAAGGCGGTGGTCATGGCGGCGATGTGGCGTTGGCCATCGGCCGGGTCGGCGAGCCGGTTCGCCTCGCGCAGCCCGGCCATGGTGATGACCATGAATGTGCCGCCCACGCAAACCCCGGCGAATAAAATCGCCGCCAGATGCGGCCACAAAGCCGGCGCGATCAGGCCGGCCGCCATAATAGACTGGGTGGTGATCCAGATGCGGCGGTCGGAGAAGACGCGACCGACCCGTGCGGCAAGCATTGTCGAGACCAAAGCGGACAGGCCGAACACCGGCCAACCCCAGCCAAACACAAGGGGCGAGGCGATGGCCTCGCGCGCCATCACCGGAAGATAGGTGGCCGGGATGATATAACCGGCGCCCATTGCCCCGTAGGGCAGGATCAGCACCCAGTTCAACGGCGAACGTCCCGGGCGTTGTGCGGGTGGCAGTGGGCCGGCGGCGAACAGGTCCGTGCCGATCGCTGCAAAGACCAGGACCGTGCCGGCAGCCATCGCGAACGCCAGCATCAGCCAGCCGACGCCGCTGGTGATGCCCGTCGCTGTCAGCCAAAGGGCCGCCAGTCCGACGAGTGCGATGCCGCCGCCGACACCGGCGAACACCCAGCCCTGCAGGTTTGCCCGGCCGGTCGTCGCCAGATGCTGGATGAAGCGGCTGGCGACGATCACCAGCACGAAGGCGCTGGCGATACCGGCGCACCATCGGGCGGCAAGCCATATGATGAAATCCTCGCTCAGCCCCATGGCCAGCAGAGAAAGCGCGATGATCGCGAACGAAGCATATAGGGCAGATGCCGATTTCAGCCGGCCGGCGATCAATGCGCCCATTGCATAACCGACGAAATGCGCCGAGGCGAGCACGCCGCCTTCGGCAACGTCCAACAGCCCTTCGGACTGCATCATCGGCAGCAGCGGTGTGAACGCGAACCGTCCAATCCCCATGGCAAGCGCCAAGGCGACGAAGCCGGCCAGTGCAGTTGCAAACGGCGAGGGATTCCGGGACATGGGGCGAGGACTTCCTCTCTGGCGACGGTTGAGCTTTACAACGGCAGATGCATCATAGAAAGTGAATTTAGGTGAACTCTTTGTTCTTGTTTTGAGAAATCACGCATGCCCAAGCTAGTCTTGTCCGCGCTGGAGATTTTCCGCCAGGTCGCCCTGCAGGGGAGCGTGTCGGCCGCGGCGGCAAAGCTGAACCGGGTGCAGTCCAATGTCAGCACCCGGGTCAGGCAATTGGAAGACCGACTTGGCGTGCAGCTGTTTACCCGTAGCCGGCGGGGGCTTGTGCTGACCGAGCAGGGTCAGGTGCTGCTGCGATATGCGGAGCGGTTGTTGGCGCTTTCGGACGAGGCGGTCGACGCGCTTAACAGGGCGGAACCGGCCGGCACGTTTCGCGTTGGCACCATGGAGAGCACGGCCGCCGCCCGCCTGCCCGCGGTGCTGTCGCGCTACCACGCACGGTACCCGAAAGTGCAGATCCACCTGACCACCGATACCGCCGGCGCGCTTGTCCGGCGGCTGGTGGGCGGTGAAATCGATGCGGCTTTTATCGCAGAGCCGCTGGCGATCGACGGTATTCGCGCGGAGCCGGTATACGAGGAGCGGCTGGTGTTGATCGCGCCGAAGTCATTCGCGTCGTTGCGTGAACCGCTTGAAATCGCCGGCCACTCGATCGTCGCCTTCGAAGAGGGTTGCGCCTACCGCCGGTATCTCAATGACTGGCTGCTGGAAGAAGGCATCGTTCCGGGAAATGTCCTTTCGGTGGGTTCGTATCTGGCGATGCTGGCCTGTGTATCGGCGGGAGCGGGCTATGCGGTGGTGCCGCAATCGACGCTGGACTGCCTTGCCGGTAATGGCGAGTTCCGCCGCCATGAGCTGCCGGCGCGGTTTTCCCGCATCAAGACGCTGCTTGCCTGGCGCGAGGCCCACACCTCTGCCAAGTTCGATGCGCTCAGGGCGCTGCTGCCGGTGATAGGCGGCAGGCGCGGCCCGTCCTAAAGTTTGCCATCGCCTCCGCCGCGCCCCGTTAGCTTTAAGAATTCCTGATATAACTCAAGCAGTTCATCGGCGCTGGTGTCGGCCTCGGTCTGTTGCATGCCGACGAAGGCGGCGTATTCGATGCGCGCCAGCGCTTGTGCCGAGGCAGCGGTGAACCGATCGCTCGATGCGTACAGTTCGGTCAGATATCCGATGCGGCGGCGGTCGACGGCGCGCACGATCCCGGCGACCTGGGGCTCGCGGGCGGCCAGCCGCCGCATGCCTTGTTCGACCGCATGGTCGAGGTGGACCGCCAGATAGTTCAGCCGGTCAAGGCGTTCGGCGGGGGGCATAGCGGCGCCGGTCTGTTCGATGAGCGCGTCGGTGAACTTGACCCGCCAGTGGCGCGCCAGACTCGCCAGATAGTCGTCGATGCCGGCGAAGTGGAAATAGAAGCCGCCGACCGTCTTGGCCGCGCGGCGGCAGATTTCGTCGACGGTCAGGACCGTATCGGGCTCGGCCAGCGCGTCCATGCCGAGTTCGAGCCAGTCGGCACGCGTTAGCCGCGATTTGACCGCTGCCGCGGCTACCAAGTCGCCAGCCCGACCGCGCCCAGAATGGTTATCGGCGCGAAAAACACCCATTGCGGCGCGACGGCGATGGGCAGCCGCCGCCACAGGTTGAGGGTAATGTTCCATGCCAGGAAGCCGGCTGCCAGCACGGTCGCCAGCACCGCCAGGTCGGGCGCGCGGCTCGGCAGCGCCGCCCAGGCGAAGCAGGCGGCCTGGGCCAGCAGGGTGATCGTGACCAGGTGCCAGCAATAATAGTTGGTGTAGCGCGAGACCGACGACAGTTTCAGCCCCGGATCGAGCAGCGGGCGGGCGATCTGGCCGGTGCCGACGAAGGTGTGGATGGCGAAGGTGACGAAGCTCGCCAGCGCGGCGGCGGCGAGCCACCAGTTGAGTCCGATAAACATAACATAGATTATGTTATGTTTGATGCGTTGAGTCAATGAGTTTGGCGGCTCCGCGGAGGCGGCGCCTGACCCGCCCCACACTGTCCCCTTTTTGGAGGACGAGGGGGATCAGGCCGCGCCAACCCCCTCCACAGCGTCATCCTCGGGCTTGTCCCAGGGGTCTAATCCCCTCTCCATCGCTGCGGATTGTCGCTGAGTGCATTAGATCCTCGCCACAAGGGCGAGGATGACGGGAGTGGGTTGGGCGAGGACGACGGGAGTGGGTTGGGCGAGGGTGACGGGAGTGGGTTGGGCGAGGATGACGGGAGTGGGTTGGGCGAGGATGACGGGCGTGAGGTTAGGCGGGGATGGTGGGAGTGGGCTGGGCGGGGATGGCGCAGGCGGATTTGGGCGCAGGGGTTGCCACGCGACCTTCGCTCCCGGAGGGATCGGCGCCCCGACGCCCGCTTCGCCAGGCGGCTTGCATAAATTCTAGTACTAGAATATATGTGCTGTATGACAGGAGCCGAATATGCGGTGTTGAGCCTGGTGTGCGAGAAGCCGAGCCATGGCTATGAACTGGAGGCGGTGATCGAGGAGCGCGGCATGCGCGAATGGACCGCGCTGGCGTTCTCGTCGATCTATTTCGTGCTCAAGAAGCTGGAGAAGAATGGGCTGGTGACGGTGCAAACCCCCGCCAAGGCGCCCAACCATCCCGGCAAGCCGCGCCGGGTCTATCGCGCCACCGGCGAGGGCTTCGCCGCGCTTGTCGCGCGCACCGTAAAGGCGCTGGCCGAGCCGCATGCGCAGCATTCGTCGGTGCTGCTCGGGCTGGCCAACTGGCCGGCGCTGGACCGCGATGAGGGCATCGCATCGCTGAAGACGCGGGGCGATGCGCTCAGGGCCAAACAGCGCGAACTGACCGCAAGGCGCGCCGCCGTCGCCGCCTTTGTGCCCGCCCATGTACTGGCGATTTTCGACCACGGCATAACGCTCATCGCCGCCGAGCGGCGGTGGCTGAAATCAACCCTGCAACAGTTGGAGTAATCACGATGCAAAAGACCGATTTCAAGAAGGAGATGAAGGCGTTCTACCAGCCTTCGGCGAAGGAGTTCGCCATCGTCGACGTGCCGGCGATGCGGTTCCTGATGGTGGACGGGAAGGGCGATCCACGTTCGGCACAGAGCTATGAGGAGGCGATCGCCGCGCTCTACTCGGTGTCCTACCCGCTGAAATTCGCCTCCAAGAAGCAGTTGGCGCGCGACTATGTGGTGCCGCCGCTGGAGGGGCTGTGGTGGGCCGACGACATGATGGCGTTCGTCGAGGACAGGCGCGACGACTGGAAGTGGACGATGATGATCATGGTGCCCGACTGGATCGCGCCTTCGATGATCGACGAGGCGGTCGAGGCGGCGAAGGCGAAAAAGGACCTGCCGGCGCTAACCCTGCTGCGCCACGAGATGTTCGAGGAGGGGCGCTGCGTCCAGATCTTGCACATCGGGCCATATTCGGAGGAGGGGCCGGTGCTGGCGCGGCTGCACGACGAATTCATGCCGGCCAACGGCCTGACGTACAACGGCCGCCACCACGAGATCTATCTGGGCGACCCGCGCAAGACCGCGCCGGAGAAGCTGAAGACGGTGCTGCGCCAGCCGGTGAGGGCGGTGTGAGGAGCGCTAGCGCACCAGCGCCGGCCTGACATCGGTCAGGTGGAAATCGCCGTCCTTGAACAGCAGCGGGCGGTCTTCGACCATGGCGACGGCGTAGGCGATGCAGTCGCCGAAGTTGAGCCCGGCCGCGTGGCGGCCTTTGCCGTAGCGCGTGAAGGCGTCGCGCGCGGCCAGCGCGTGGGCCTGAGTGAAGGGGAGGATGACAAATTCGCCCGTGGACAGGAACTCATCAAGCTTTGCCAACCCGTCCCCCTTGCGCGCCGCCATCACCATGGAGGTTTCCAGGTAGGTCGGCGCGGGCAGTATGGGGGCGTCGGTGCGGGCGATCAGCCGGATGAAGCGATCGGCTTCCGGTTCGCCGGTCAGAACGGCGACCAGGGCAGAGCTGTCGACGATCATCGGGTCGGGATGCCGAACTCGTCGTAGCCGAGGATCTCGTCCTCGCTGCGGTCGTCAATAACCGGCAGGCTTGCGGCCTCCTGTACGATTTTTTTTAGGCGCTGATATTTGGCCTCGTCCCATTTCCTCGTCCCGCCGCCGATCTCGCGTTCGAGCTCGCGGGCCAGGGCCTGGCGGATGGCCTCGGTCAGCGAAATCTTGCGCGCCTTGGCAAGCGTGCGCGCCAGGCGCTCGACTTCCGCGTTCTTGATGGACATGCCCATGCCGGCCACCCGTTATATAAAAACGTGAGTTTTATATAATCATCCCGCCGGCCAGTGCGCAAGAATACAGCGGCCGGCGCACCGCGCAGCGGCCGGGCGCTAGCGCACCTCCACCAGCCGTTTCCACTCCTCCTGCAACGCATCGGCCCGGCGTAGCGTCGTCCACGCCACCGCGCTGACGGCGCGCGCCTCGGCCTCATCGCCGCTATAGTGCAGTCCGTCGCCCATCAGGCACAACGCGCGGACCAAGTCGCCGGTCTCGCGCAGGGGCTCCTCCATTTTCAGGATGTGGGAGCGCATGGCGGCGAGGCGTTTGTCGGGTTTGCGTTTTTTCGAGCGCTTGGGTTTGCCGCGTTTGGGTTGTGGCATTGTGGGGGCTCCGAATCGGTTATAAAATGTCTATCTGGTCAATTTCATACCACATACTCACAAGATGATCAATAAAATTCCATATGGTATAAAAGATGCATAGCGCTCAACTTCGTGCCGCGCGTGCTTTGTTGCGGTGGAGCGCCCAGGAGTTGGCTGACGCAAGCGGCGTCGGGGTTACCACGATCCGCCGGGCCGAGACGGTCGATGGCGTGCCTTCGACAACCAAGGTCAACATGGCCACTCTGCGAAGGACGCTGGAGCAAGCCGGTATCGAGTTCATCGAGGAAAATGGCGGCGGGCCTGGGGTGCGGTTAAAGGGGAGCGGTGGGTCGGAGTGAAAAAGTGCGGTTGGTTGGCTCGCCAATTGTTGCGACTTGACGGAACTGCCGAAGTGTTCTTTGTTTGTTCGCGAGCGACTATTGGGATCAGTTGGCAATGACCAATCGGCTCTACTACGGCGACAATCTGGAAATCCTGCGCGAGCATGTGGACGACGAGAGCGTTGACCTGATCTACCTCGACCCGCCGTTCAACTCCAAGGCTACCTACAACGTGCTGTTCAAGGGGCCGTCCGGCAATGAATCAGCGGCGCAGATCGAGGCGTTCGAGGACACCTGGCATTGGAACGAGAGTGCCGAGGACGCCTATTGGCAGGTGTTGCACGGGCCGAGCACCGACGCGGCTAGCATGCTGGAAGCGATGCGCGGCTTCCTCGGCGACAACGACATGATGGCCTATCTGGCGATGATGGCCGTGCGGCTGATCGAACTGCATCGGGTGCTCAAGAGCACCGGCTCGCTGTATTTGCATTGCGATCCAACGGCCAGTCATTATCTTAAAGTCCTGCTGGACGCTGTCTTTGGAACTCGCAACTACCGGTCGGAGTTGATTTGGAAGCGCACGAATGCGAGAGGTACACCGAAGAATTGGCCGCACGTACACGACACCATCCTTTACTATGGCGCAGGGAAAGAACCTGTATTTAATGCCCAGAAGGCGAAGGCCGACAAGGCGAAAACTCCTCATACCCTTATTACTGGCCCGGACGGACTTAAGTATCAAACGTACGAATTGACCGGTGCTGGAGTCACGAAGGAGGGTGAGAGTGGAAAGCCTTGGCGCGGCTTCGACCCGTCAAAGCTTGGGCGCCACTGGGGAAATTCCGCTTCCAAACTGGATGAATGGGATAGCGCCGGTTTGATCCACTGGCCTAAGGAGGGTGGTTTCCCACGTCGCAGAGATGAGAAGCCATTCGATCCTGAAGCAAGAGTGGTGACCATCGGTGACGTTTGGACCGATATAGACAGGATCAACCAATCGGCCCGAGAACGCCTCGGCTATCCAACACAGAAACCCGTTGCGCTCCTGGAGCGCATCATTGCCGCCTCTTCGAACGAAGACGATGTCGTGCTCGATCCCTTCTGCGGCTGTGGCACCACCGTGCATGCAGCTCAGAAACTGGGCCGGCAGTGGATCGGCATCGACGTCACTCATCTAGCAATCTCGCTGATCGAACGCCGGCTGCGCGAGGCATTCCCTGGCATCGAATACGAGGTCAATGGCGTACCCAGGGACCTGTCGGCCGCACGGGCACTGGCCGAAAAGGATAAGCACGAGTTCGAAAAATGGGCGGTCACCCTCATTCCCGACGCCCAGCCCTACAAAGGTGGGCGGAAGGGGGCGGATACCGGCATTGACGGCATCGTCTATCTGCGTACTGGCAAACGGTCCACTGAGAAGGCGATCCTTTCCGTTAAGGGTGGGCAGAATGTGGGCGTCGCCATGGTCCGCGACTTGAAGGCTGTGGTCGAGCGCGAGAAGGCGCTGATCGGCCTGTTCATCACCCTGGCCGAGCCGACAAAGCCGATGGTGACCGAGGCGGCGGGCGGCGGCTTTGTCGAGTTGGATGTGGGCGTGGGCAGAGCGCGGTTTCGAAAAATTCAGATTCTGACCGTCAAGGATTTGCTGGAAGGTGCCCGTGCCGAACTGCCAGTAATCGACTCGACCGCGTTCAAGCGCGCCGCGCGAGAAGACGACTCCAAGTCCCGCCAGGGCAAGCTGCTGTGAGTAGCCCCCACCAAACCACCTTTCCCCTCCCCACATCCGGCCCCGGTCTCTACGAATTCACCGACCAGGTCCTCGCCTTCGTCGCGTCCACCGGCGTCGACACCGGCCTGCTCACCCTGTTCATCCGCCACACCTCCGCCTCGCTGCTGATCCAAGAGAACGCCGATCCGGCCGTCCAGCGCGATCTGGACGCGTTCTTTGCCCGCCTAGTCCCCCGCGCGGACGATCCCGCCATGGCCTATCTGACCCATCGCAGCGAAGGGGCCGATGACATGCCGGCGCATATCAAATCCGCGCTGACCGCTACCTCGCTGTCCATACCCGTCGCCGGCGGGCGGCCGGTGTTGGGGACGTGGCAGGGGATCTATCTGTTCGAGCATCGCGACCGGCCGCGCACCCGGGAAGTGGTGGCGCATGTGTCGGGCTAGTCGCCCTGGCTTTGCCCTGACATTGCCTTGACAATTCCGGGCCAAAGGCGCTATTTGCGCACCGTCAGCGGCGCGGGGTTTCGCGCCGTTGCTTTTCGGGTTTTCGTCGGCGCCAGCCGGGCAGGGAAATCCGGAGGGCGTGATCCCTTTCTAGATCTGACTGCCAAGAAGACGGCCCGGCCGACGGTCGAGGCGCGTAGGCCCGAACACAGAGGAAAACGATGTTCGCAGTCATCAAAACCGGGGGCAAGCAATATCGCGTTGCCGCCGATGATATCGTCAAGATAGAGAAGCTGGCCGGCGAAGCCGGCGACATGGTGGAATTCGCCGACGTTCTGATGGTCGGCGACGGCGCTTCGTCGACCGTCGGCTCGCCCACGGTGGAAGGCGCGATGGTCACGGCCGAAGTGGTCGAACAGGGCCGCGCGCGCAAGATCATCGTGTTCAAGAAGCGCCGGCGCAAGAATTCGCGGCGCACGATCGGTCACCGCCAGCACGCCACCACGGTGCGCATCAGCGAAATCCTGACCGGCGGCGCCAAGCCGAAGAAGACGGCGGCGAAGAAGCCGGCGGCCAAGCCGGCCGACGACAAAGCCGCCAAGCCCGAGGCGAAGAAGGCGGAAGCCAAGAAGCCCGCTGCCAAGAAGGAAGCGGCGAAGGCCGACGACAAAAAGCCCGCGGCCAAGAAAGAGGCGGCCAAGCCGGAAGACAAAAAGCCGGCCGCCAAGCCCGCCGCCGCGAAGGCCGATGTGGTCGACGATATCGCGCTGATCGGCGGCGTCGGCCCGGCGCTGAAGAAGAAGCTGGAAGGGGCGGGGATCACCTCGCTCAAACAGATATCGACCATGAGCAAGGCCGACATGGCCAAGCTCGGCGAGGAACTGAGCCTGGGCGGCCGCATGGAACGCGAAGAATGGAAGGCCCAGGCAAAGGAATTGCTGGCCGGCAAACCGCCGCGCGCCAAGGTGGACCAAAAGGCCGCCAAGGACAGCAAGTAACCGGGACGATCAGGAGACAAGGTCATGGCCCATAAGAAAGCCGGTGGCTCTTCGCGCAACGGTCGCGATTCGGAATCCAAGCGCCTCGGCGTGAAGAAATATGGTGGCGAGGCCGTCATTGCCGGCAACATCATCATCCGCCAGCGCGGCACCCGGTGGCACCCGGGCACCAATGTGGGCATGGGCAAGGATCACACCCTGTTCGCCACCGCCGACGGCCAGGTGAACTTCGCCAAGAAGGCCAACGGGCGCACCTACGTGTCCGTGTTGCCGTCGCAACCCGCGCATTAGCCGGCGCAAGGCCGGTGTCGCGTCGACCCGGCCAAAGGCTCGCAAGTACCGACCGAGCGGCTAGGGGAGACGGACCACCGGCTCCCCTGAACAAACGTGCTTTGGAGCAAACGAAAATGTCTTCACCCAGCGAGCGGAACGATCGGGCCAGCCGGATCATCCAGGAAAGTCCGGTGTTGACGACCAAGCGGCTGATCCTGCGCCAGCCCCATCGCGACGACGCCCAGGACATGGCGGCGCTGGCCAATAATTTCGAGGTGGCGAGGATGCTCGACTCGATGCCGTATCCGTATTTCGACACCGACGCGCGCGAGTTTCTCGACCGGGTGATCGGCGGGCAGGAGAAGGCCTGCATCTACGCGATCACTTTGGGCGAATCCGGCCGGTTCATCGGCATCTGCGGCCTGCACGACGACGCCGAGCGTTCCGAGCTGCCGTTCATCGGCTACTGGCTCGGCGAGCCGTATTGGGGCAAGGGTTATGCCACCGAGGCCGCCCGCGCGCTGGTCGATCTGTATTTCAAGACCACCGACCTGGAGTTCCTGCAGATCTCGTGCGCGCGTGAAAACCGCGACTCGTTGCGAGTGATCGAAAAATGCGGTGGCGAATATTGGAAGCCGGGCGAGGAATATTCCGCCGCCCTTGGCCGCCCGCGCCCGATCGATCATTATCGGGTCTCGCGGGCAAGCTGGATGGACTCGCTGGCCGCATAGGTCAGCCGGTCCTTCGCTTGCGGGCAGGCGAAGGGAACCGACCCATGAAATTCCTCGATTCGGCCAAGGCCTATGTGCGTTCCGGCGATGGCGGCGCGGGCTGCGTGTCGTTTCGTCGGGAGAAATATGTCGAGTTCGGCGGTCCCGACGGCGGCGACGGCGGGCGCGGCGGGGATGTGTGGGTCGAGGTCGTTTCCGGTCTCAACACGCTGATCGACTATCGCTACCGCCAGCATTTCAAGGCCAAGACCGGCACCCACGGCATGGGCCGCAACCGGCACGGTGCCAAGGGCGCCGACGTGGTGCTGAAGGTTCCCCAGGGCACGCAGATCCTGGCCGAGGACAACGAGACGCTGCTGGCCGACCTGACGGAGGTGGGCGAGCGATTCCTGCTGGCCAGCGGCGGCAATGGCGGCTTCGGCAATGCGCGGTTCAAATCGCCCACCAACCAGGCGCCGCGAAGGGCCAATCCGGGCCAGCCGGGCACCGAGCGCTGGATCTGGCTGCGGCTGAAACTGATCGCCGACGCCGGCGTCGTCGGCCTGCCCAATGCGGGCAAGTCCACCTTCCTGGCGGCGGTGTCGGCGGCGCGGCCGAAGATCGCCGACTATCCGTTCACCACCCTGCATCCCAATCTCGGCGTCGCCGCGATCGACGACCATGAATTCGTCATCGCCGACATTCCCGGCCTGATCGAAGGGGCGCATGAGGGCACCGGCATCGGCGACCGTTTCCTGGGCCATGTGGAACGAACCAACGTGCTGCTGCATCTGGTCTCCGCCGAGGAAGAAGACGTGGCGGGCGCCTACCGAACCGTGCGTGGCGAACTGGAGGCCTATGACGGCGGGCTGGCGGGCAAGAGCGAACTGGTCGCGCTGTCGAAGGTCGATATCCTCACCGAGGCGGCAAGGGCCGGCAAGATCGACGCGCTGGCCAAGGCCAGTGGCGCTACGGTGCTGGCGCTTTCGTCGGTGAGCGGCGAGGGCGTCAAGGACGCGCTGCGGGCGCTGGCGAGCCACATCGGCGCTGCAGCCGACGACGCGCGGGTCGACGCGGAGGTGGAATAGCGCGCCATGGCCAGCAAGCTGTCGCCCTACCGCCGCATCGTCGTCAAGATCGGTTCCTCGCTGCTGGTCGACCGTAAAGACGGGCTCAAGGGCGGTTGGCTCGACAGCCTGTGCGACGACATCGCCGAGTTGAGGGCCGCGGGCCACGAGATATTGGTAGTCTCCTCAGGCGCCATCGCGCTGGGGCGCACCGTGCTCGACCTGCCGGCGCGCACGCTGAAGCTGGAGGAAAACCAGGCCGCCGCCGCCGTCGGCCAGATCGCGCTGGCGCGGGTGTTCTCGCAATCGTTAGCAAGACATGGGCTCACCGCCGGGCAGATCCTGTTGACGCTCGGCGACACTGAGCAGCGCCGGCGCTATCTCAACGCCCGGGCCACCATCTCCACGTTGCTGCAGTTGGGCTCCGTCCCGGTGATCAACGAGAACGATACGGTGGCGACGTCCGAAATCCGCTACGGTGACAACGACCGGCTGGCGGCGCGGGTGGCGACCATGATGACGGCCGATCTGCTCATCCTGCTGTCCGACGTGGACGGGCTGTATTCCGCGCCGCCCAAGCTGAACCCGGACGCGAGGTTCGTCGACCATGTGGGCGAGATCACCGCCGACATCGAGGCGATGGCCGGCGATGTGGGCACCGAACTGTCGCGCGGGGGCATGGTGACCAAGATCGAGGCGGCCAAGGTGGCGAGCCGGGGCGGCACAGCAATGGTGATCGCGTCGGGCCGCGCCGAACATCCGCTTGAAGCGCTGGCCAGAGGCGCGCGGGCGACCTGGTTCGACCCGGTCGGCAGTTCTTCGAGCGCGCGCAAGAAATGGATCGCCGGCCAGCTGCCGCGCGAGCGGGCAGTGGTGATCGACGAAGGCGCGGAACAGGCGCTCAGGCGGGGCAAAAGCCTGTTGCCGGCGGGCGTGGTGGACGTGCGCGGCACGTTTACCCGCGGCGACACGGTGGCGATCGTCAACGCCGCGGGCGCCCGGCTTGGCCAGGGACTGATCGCTTATGACAGCGCGGATGCACAAAGGATCGCCGGCCGGCGCTCCAGCGAGATCGAACAATTGCTGGGTTTCTCGGGCCGCGCCGAAATGATACACCGGGACGATCTGATCGTGGAAGCTGCGGCCAAAGCGGCAGTTGTGAGAGAATAGGACCGCTCAGGTGCTCGAGAAAGCCGGCAATATTTCAGCGGAGAATCTGCAGGCCCTGATGGCGCAGATGGGTGAGCGCGCGCGCTCGACCTGCCGCGATCTGGCGCTGGCGCGCACCGACCGCAAGCATGCCGCGCTCGTCGGCATGGCGCAGGCGATTGCGGCCGATCAGCAGGCGATCCGCGACGCCAACGCGCTCGACGTGGAAAGTGCGGCCGAAGGCGGCATGTCCGCCGCCTTTCTCGATCGGCTGACGCTCACCGACGAACGCATCAACGCGATGGCGGCCGGGTTGAAAGACATCGCCGCGCTGCCCGACCCGGTCGGCCGGGTGCTGGCGCAATGGACGCAGCCCAACGGGCTGGAGATCGAGCGGGTGGCGACGCCGCTGGGTGTTATTGGCGTCATCTTCGAAAGCCGGCCGAACGTCACCGCCGACGCCGGCGCGCTGTGCCTGATGGCCGGCAATGCGGTGATCCTGCGCGGCGGATCGGACTCCTTCCATACCTCGCGGGCCATCCACGCCTGCCTGGTCGACGGGCTGACCAAGGCCCGCCTGCCGGCGGACGCCATCCAGATCGTGCCGACCACGGACAGGGCGGCAGTGGGCGAGATGCTCGCCGGCCTCGACGGCACTATCGACGTCATCGTGCCGCGCGGCGGCAGGAGCCTGGTGGGCCGGGTGCAGGCGGAGGCGCGGGTTCCCGTGTTCGCGCATCTGGAGGGCCTCTGCCACGTCTATGTGGACGCCAGCGCGGACCTGGCCATGGCGATCGACATCGCCGTCAACGCCAAGATGCGCCGCGTCGGCATCTGCGGCGCCGCCGAGACCCTGCTGGTGGACAAGGCCGTCGCCGACACTCATCTGGTTCCGGTTCTCGAAGCATTGGCGAAAGCCGGCTGCACCATCCGTGGGAGCGAGGAAGTGCGCGAGCGCTTTGCGAACGCCAAACCGGCGGACGAGGCGGACTGGTCGACCGAGTATCTCGACACGATCATCTCGGCCAGGCTGGTCGATGGCGTCGGCGGGGCGATCGAGCATATCGAGCAGTATTCCTCGCACCACACCGAGGCGATCGTCGCGGAGGATGCCCAGGCCGTCGCGCGGTTCTTCAACGAGATCGATTCGGCCATCCTGTTGCACAATGCGTCGACCCAGTATGCCGATGGCGGCGAGTTCGGCATGGGCGCGGAGATCGGGATTGCCACCGGCAAGATGCACGCGCGCGGGCCCGTCGGCGTCGAGCAGCTGACCAGTTTCAAATACCGGGTGCGCGGGTCGGGCCAGACCCGCCCCTGATCGCCGACTTGACCGCGCCCGCCGGCTTATCTTCCACTGATCTCAAAATCCCGCCCGCCGGGCGCGGCATGCGCATCGGCCTGCTCGGTGGCTCGTTCAACCCGCCGCACAACGGCCATGTGCACATATCCGAGCTGGCGCTGGCGCGGCTGAAGCTGCACCAGGTGTGGTGGCTGGCGACCCCGGGCAATCCGCTCAAGGATCACGCCGGCCTTCCCCGTCTGGCCGAGCGGCTGGCGCTGTGCCGCAAGCTCACCCGCCATCCGCGCATCCGGTTCACCGGTCTGGAGGCCGCCTTCAACGTGCGCTACACCGCCGACACCGTCGACATTCTCACCCGGCGGCGACCTGCGGCCCGCTTTGTGTGGCTGATGGGCGCGGACAATCTGGCCGATTTCCACCGCTGGGAGCGCTGGCGCGACATCGCCGCTACGGTGCCGATCGCGGTGATCGACCGGCCTGGCTCGACGCTCGCCTTCCATTCGGCCAAGGCCGCGCACGCGCTGGCGCGCTTCCGGCTGGACGAGGCCGATGCGGCGGTTCTTGCGGGCCGCGAACCTCCGGCTTGGACGTTCATCCACGGCGCGCGCTCGGCATTGTCGTCGACGGCTTTGCGGGGTGGGTGAGGGGGCGTTCCTATCGTGCGCCAGGATCGCACAACCGCGCTAAAAATCTCAACACGACGACATCATGCGCGGAGTTCAGGCCGCCCTGGACGGCGAGCAGTATGTCGGATTCGCGGATCTGGAGGGTTGATTGACGCCTGGCTTCTTCAACCGGTCCATCCAGCTCCGCGAAGCTCAGGCCGTTGGCTTTCGCAAGCTGCTGGATATAGAGCAGCTCACCATAGCTCATGACCAGGCGTTTTAGGTCGTTGTGAACATAAAGAAAATCGGCGTAGGCCGGTGCGTATTGCTTACATACGGCCAGCGCAAGGAGTTCGGCGACGGCGCGTTCGAAACGCTGTTCGATTTCGCTCGGTTCATGATCGGGAATGATGCGACGCAGGAACGGCATGGGAAGATCGATGTAGAAGTCCTCGTCCAGGTTCCAGCGGCGTTTCTCCGCCTCCACCATGGCGTTGAGTTCAGCGCGGGCGCGACAGCGCCTGTATGCGTTGGAATAGTTGGGGACGATTTCGGTTTCGAAGATGCGCTTGTTGTGTGGATCGAAAAGGTGCCACCACGAATCGGGATAGAGCGCCAGAAATCCCTTTAGTTCCAGAGTGAGTACGGTTTCACAATTGCCCGAGAGCTGGCTGGCGTGGGACAGGGCGCGATCGTTCTCGCTCAGCCCCTTCTCGAACTGCTGGTTCAAATACCCGGCGAACGGGCTGTCGGACTGGCGCCATTTCGGATCGAGCCGGCGGACGGGAGGCGCATAATCATATGCCTCGGGTGGCAGTTGGAAGATGGTCGCTGCGTTTGACGAGTTCGCGCCGCCGATGGTGCAGACGAAAACCAGGGACAAGACCGCAGCGATGGAATGGATACGGGGCACGATTGCTTCCCTATGCTAACTCGACAATCGCTATAGTTGCATTCGGGCACCATACAATCCATTCCTGGCCGCTTTGCGGCAACTCGGCGCCGCTGTCTGAGCCTAGACTGCCCGAGGGGCTATTCTTCTCCCAACCCCTTGGACATTTCCCTCCCCGCACACTACATTAAACCCCGTGAGGATTCGGGTGGTTCCGAATCCAGCAACCTGCATTGCGAGAGGACAAACTGACTACAGCCATGCAGAGCGGCGGTGAGGTTACCCCTGCTGCAAAACGCTCCGGCGCAGCCGTGTTGGCTGTTGAGGAGCTTCACGACCAGGCGCTCGAGAGCCTTGCCGATTCCAAGGCCGAGCAAATCGTCTCCATCGACATCTCCGACAAGTCGTCCATCGGCGACCATATGGTCATCGCCTCGGGGCGCTCGCATCGCCATGTGGGCGCGATCGCAGACCATCTGCTGCGGCGGCTGAAGAACATCGGGGCCGGCACGCCGCGCACCGAGGGGCTGAAGAACGGCGACTGGGTGCTGATCGACGCCGGCGACGTGATCGTGCACATCTTCCGGCCCGAGATCCGGGAGTTCTACGGCCTGGAGAAGATGTGGTCGGCGCCGGACACGCGTGAAGTGGCCGGCCACGGCTGATGCATCTGCGGGTCGCGGCGGTTGGGCGGCTAAAGGCCGGCGCCGAGCGCGACCTGTTCGAAAGATATGTGGAGCGGGCGGGGCAGGCGGCCCGGTCGCTGGGGTTTCGCGGGCCTGCGGTCAGCGAAATCGCCGAACACAAAGCCGCCCGCGCCGACGAACGCCGCGAACGCGAAAGCTCCGCACTGCTGACCGGCCTGACCGGTTCCTACCGGCTCATCGCGCTTGATGAGCGTGGCAAGCAAATTTCCTCCGTTCAGTTCGCCGAACTGCTGCGCGATGCGCGTGACGAGGGCGTGCGCGAGATGGTGTTCGCCATCGGCGGGCCCGACGGGCATCACCGTTCCCTGGTCGATCGCGCCGACCGGGTCATCGGCCTGGGCGCGCTCACTTGGCCGCACATGCTGGCGCGGATCATGCTGGCCGAGCAGCTCTATCGCGCCATGACCATCCTGTCCGGCCACCCCTATCACCGGGCCTGACCATTACAAATCGTTCAGGCTCGCACGGAGCCTTGTTGTTGACACGTTCGCGGCCCAGTTGATGCAGTCACCATGACCCCAAGCACGATGACGAGAGCCCCTGCGATGGCCGCCCTGGCAGGCCTGACGCTGCTCGGTTTCGTCGTGGCGCAGCCGGCCTTTTCGTTCGACGACGCCAACAAGCGCCGCATCACCTCACTGGAGCAGCTCGATCAGGTTCGCCGCGACATCGCGCTGTCGGAGCAACAGCGCCAAAGCCTGGCCCAAGAGATCGACGCGCTGGAGAAGGACCGCGCCAACATCAACCGCGAACTGATCGAGACCGCCAATCGCAGCCGGCAACTGGAAGCCAGGGTGGGCCGGACCGGCCTGCGGTTGCTGGAGCTGGCGGGCGAGGAGGAAGAGGTTCGCCAATCGCTGGCCGGCCGCACCGAACTGTTGTCCCAGGTGCTGGGCGCGCTGCAGCGGCTGAGCCGCAGCCCGCCGCCGGCCCTGCTGGTCACGCCCGAGGACGCATTGGCATCGGTGCGCAGCGCCATCCTGCTGGGCTCGGTCGTGCCCGAAGTGCGCGCCGAAACCGTGGTCCTGCAGACCGAACTGGCCGAACTGACCCGTATTCGCACCGACATCGCCGCCCAGCAGGCTTCCCTGCACCAGGACCTGACGAGCCTGGTGGAAGAGGAAGAGCGGCTCACGCTGCTCACCAACCAGAAGCGGGACCTGGCCAATCGCGCGCGCAACGAACTGGCCGAGCAAAGCTCCCAGGCTGCCGCGCTATCGGCGCGCGCCACCAATCTGGAAGAGCTGATCGCCTCGCTGGAGGTGGAGATCGCCGCGGTCGAGGAAGCGGCGCAGGCCGCCCGGCAGGCCGACGCGGCGCGGCGCGAGCGTGAAGCCGCCCAGATCGAGATCGCGCGCGAGGAGGTCTCCAAGCCGGACTTCTCCGACACCGGGCGGATCGCGCCGGCGGTGGGGTTCGACCAGGCGAGGGGCGTGCTGCCGATCCCCGTGCGCGGCGTGGTCGTCGCGCGGTTCGGCGACATCGATACTCTGGGCTCGGCGGCCAACGGCCTGTCGGTCGCCACGCGAGTGAACGCGACTGTGATTTCACCCGCCGACGGTTGGGTGGTATATTCCGGTCCGTTTCGCTCCTACGGCCAGTTGCTGATCCTCAACGCCGGGGACGGCTACCACATTGTCCTTTCCGGCATGGAAACCATTAACGTGGATTTGGGACAATTCGTGCTGGCCGGCGAGCCGGTGGGCTCGATGGGAGCGCGCAGGATTGCCAGTTCCGGTGCCGTCGATATAGGATCGGCGCGGCCGGTTCTATATGTGGAATTCCGCAAGGATGGTGAGCCGATTGATCCGGCCCCGTGGTGGGCGGACACGAACTCGTAAAAAGGTTGAACCATGATACGCAGACTGACCATGCTGTTGTTGGGCGCCATGTTCGGCGCCGGGTCCGTGATCGCGCTGTCGGGCGGGCTCCAATTCAACAGTTCCGCCGAAGCGGCCAACGCCAGCACCTATCGCCAGCTCTCCATCTTCGGCGACATCTTCGAGCGGGTGCGCTCGCAATACGTATCCGAGCCGGAAGAGGAAAAGCTGATCGAGAGCGCCATCAACGGCATGCTCACCTCGCTCGATCCCCATTCCAGCTATCTGAACGCGAAGGACTTCTCGGATATGCGCATCCAGACCCGCGGCGAGTTCGGCGGGCTGGGCATCGAGGTGACGATGGAGGACGAGTTGGTCAAGGTGGTGGCGCCGATCGACGATACGCCGGCGGCGCGCGCCGGGGTCCTGGCCGGCGATCTGATCACCAAGATCGACGGCGAGAACGTGCGCGGCATCACCCTGCAGGAAGCGGTCGAGAAGATGCGCGGTCCGGTCAACACGCCCATCGTTCTGACCGTCGCGCGTGAAGGCGCCGATGGACCCATCGACATCACCATCATCCGCGACATCATCACCATCCGTGCGGTTCGCCATCGCATCGAGGGCGACGACATCGGCTATGTGCGAATCACCTCGTTCACCGAAAAGACCCATGACGGACTGCAGGAGGCGATCGCCAAGATTCGCGAGGAGGCGGGCAGCGAGTTGAAAGGCTATGTGCTCGACCTGCGACTCAATCCCGGCGGCCTGCTCGACCAGGCGGTCAGCGTTTCCGACGCCTTTCTCGACCGCGGTGAGATCGTGTCGACCCGGGGCCGCGACCCCGACGAGACCCGCCGCTACTCCGCGCGACCGGGCGACACCACCGGCGGCCTGCCGGTGATCGTGCTGGTCAATGGCGGCTCGGCCAGCGCCTCGGAGATCGTGGCCGGCGCATTGCAGGACCACAAGCGCGCCACCGTGGTCGGCACCCGTTCGTTCGGCAAGGGATCGGTGCAGACGATCATCCCGCTGGGCTCCAGCGGTGCGCTGCGGCTGACCACCGCGCTCTACTACACGCCGTCGGGCACCTCGATCCAGGCGAAGGGCATCGAGCCGGACATCAAGGTCGTCCAGCCATTGCCGGAGGAACTGCAGGGCCGGCTGGAGCCGCGTGGCGAATCCCAGCTTCGCGGCCACATCTCCGGCGATGAGGAAGACGAGAACGGTTCGGGATCGGCGGCCTATTTCCCGCGCGATCCGACAAAGGACCTGCAGCTCATCTACGCCATGGACCTGCTTCGCGGTAAAGAGCAGCACGCGGCCTACCCGCCCGATCCGGACGCCGCCTTGCCCAACTAGGTCTGCCTCGCTATTGAGGAACTGGGCGGGTCGCCGGTGTGATTCGCCCATTTTCCGCATGGAAGACGCGTGGCAAGCGATCCCTTGGTGACCAGCGATCTGACGCGCCCGCTCGGGCTTTCCAAGCCTAGCGGTAAGAGGCGATATCGTCCTTCGGTGTCGCTTGTCGGCGCGGTTGTCGCGCTGGCGGTCGCCTTGGGAGCCTATGTGTTCCGCCACGATATCGGTGCCGCTGTGGGTCTGTTGGCCCCGGCGCCGCAGGTGGTTTCGCGCGATTTGGCCGAAGAGGCGACTGCGCCCGCCATCGCCATGCGCGAAACGATCGATGTGTCTGACGCGCCTACGGTCGAGGAGGGACCGGCGCTTCAGGAATTGCAGCCTTCCGGCGACATTGCGGAGCCTACGGTGGAACCGCGGGATCAGGCGGAGGGGCGCCGGCCAGCGGCGCTCGCCCATCTGCCCGATCCGGACCTGATCGAACAGTCCTCTCATGGTCCGCTGCCGGTGCGCGGCCCGGACGGATTGCGGCCGATGGATGCGTATTCGCGCCCGCCCCAGACCGAAGGAAATTTCGGCGTTGCCAGGGTGGTGCTGGTGGTCGGCGGGCTGGGTATTTCCCAGACCAGCACCGAGCGGGCGATCCGCACGCTTCCGCCATCGGTCACGTTGGCCTTTGCGCCTTACGGCAACTCCCTAACGCGCTGGATGGCCGCGGCGCGCAAGGCCGGCCATGAACTGCTGGTCCAACTGCCGATGGAGCCGTTCGGCTATCCCGAATCGAACGCCGGGCCGCGCACGCTGACGATCGAGGGCGGGCGCAAGAACACCACCAATCTGCATTGGACCCTGGCGAGGATCACCAACTATGTGGGCGTGATGAATTTCCTCGGCGGCCGCATGCTGGGCGATACCGAAAGCCTGAAGCCGATCTTCGAGGATCTGGCCGCGCGTGGTTTGCTGTTCCTGGATGACGGGACCGTGCGCAACTCCAAGTCGGCCGCCGCCGCAGGCAGTGCCGTTCTGCCCCACGCCACCGCTGATATGGTGATCGACACCGTGCGCACGCGCGCGGCGATTGCCAAGCGGCTGGAGGAACTGGAAGCGCAGGCCAAGCGGACGGGTGTTGCGATCGGCGCCGCCACCGCTTTTCCCCTGACCCTCGATCTGGTCGCGGAGTTCGCAGCTCGGGCGGAGGAACGCGGCATCGAGATCACTCCGATCTCGGCGATCGTCGATGATCCGCAAGGCTGACCGGCAGGTGTTCGATCCTTCCGCGCCAAAGCCGGACCTGCCATATCGCCCCTGCGTGGGCATCATGGTGCTCAATGCCGACAACCGTGTCTGGCTGGGCCGGCGCCGGCGCAAGCCGGGCAAGATGGACGAATTCGTCGGCGGTGAACCCAAGCTATGGCAGATGCCACAGGGCGGCATCGACGGCGATGAGGAGCCGCTGGCGGCGGCGCGGCGCGAATTGTGGGAGGAGACCGGCATCCGCTCGGTGGAACTGCTGGGCCAGTCGCCGGATTGGTTGCACTATGACCTTCCCGCCCACCTGATCGGCAAGGCGCTGAAGGGCAGGTTCCGTGGTCAAAGGCAGATGTGGTTCGCCTTCCGGTTTCTGGGCGCCGACGATGAGATCAACATCGCCGAGCCGCCCGACGGTGCGCCGGTGGAGTTCGATGACTGGGAATGGGCCGACCCTGAGACGATTGCCGGCCGGGTGATCGGGTTCAAGCAGCCGTTGTATGAGCAGGTGGTCGGGGCCTTCGGGCATTTGTGGCAGGGTTGAACGATAGCGACATGTGGCGCGTCTGGCGGACTGCTATCACCGGCCCGCAGCTTTCGAACTTGTTGCACCGACCAACCGAAAATTGAATCTCGACGAGAGTGCTCAAAAAAGCCTTGTTGCCAGCACATGGTGGCGGTGCAAGAATTTGGTCCGAGCCAATGTTCGCAAGAGAAGGGCCTGTAAGTCCGCGCCCCGCTGGTGTTGTGGCATTGTGTGTCCGATGGGGATTATGGTGAGATGGTCAATACGGAGTGCATCATGACAAGCCGAATTGCGCTGTGTGCTGGTTCTTTCCTGCTGATGGTGTTCCTTGCGGTTTCTGTCGCCACGGCCGACATGATCGACGACTGCGACAAATCATTGGACCCGTTCACTGAGAGCGGCGAACTGAAGGATGATAAGACGCTCCTGGAAAATCAAAACATCAAAATCTCAGGCTGCACCAAGGTTATAGAAACCAGCAAAGACAACGAACTTGTTGCAGCGGCGCACAACAATCGCGGGTTTGCGTATCTGGCTTCGCAGAAAGCGGAAGAGGCGCTCGCCGACTACGACAAGGCGATCCAACTGGCGCCGGGCAACGGTACCTACTACAAGAATCGCGGCACCCTCTATTTTCATTATCTCAACCAGCCTGAAGCCGCGCTCGCTGACTATACGCAGGGCATATCGTATGCCCCAGAAGACGCTTCAATTTACATGGCCCGTGGTGTTCTCCATATGAATGTCGGCCGTGGCGACGATGCGCTGGAGGATTTCGACAAGGCGATTGAACTCAATCCCGACCTTCCGGCTTCCTATTTCAATAGAGCAACGGTTTATCAGCAGATGAGGAGGTACGACCTCGCGATCATAGATCTGACGCAATGTATACGTTTAGAACACCAATTGGTCAGATCATACGCAATGCGCGGCTTGGCGCATGAGATGACTGGTTTAAGGGACAAAGCCGTCGCTGACTATCAGTCGGCGCTGGAAGTCAGACCACTGCTGGTTAGCCACGATCAGGTTAGAGAAGTCGCCAGGACAAGGCTTAAGGCCCTGGGGGCAAGTCCGTGAACAACCCATTGCGCGGGATCTGTTTCGTGGCGCTGTTCTGCATCGCGCTGGGTGCCGGGTCTCAGGTCGCGCATGCAGAATGCCAGATCCTGCCATTTGGTAGCGACCCTCATCTTGTAATCAAGAACGAGACGGAATGCCTGACATACCTCTCCGATGCGCTGAAACAGGAAGGTTACGGTCCCGCGCAGATCTCCAAGCAGCTTGCGATCGTCCGCTGCACCCGGGCAACGGCTTATCGGGAGGTTGGTCAGCTCAATCGTGCGCTGAAGGATGTGGACCAAGCAATCAGGGACGCGCCAGAGGAGGATTGCGGCTACCGGGAACGAGCACGCGTCTTCGCGGCCAAGGGGATGTTTGACAAGTCCCACGCCGATCTAAGCATCCTTCTGACGCGGATGGATGATGTTCTGTCCGACGGCACCACTGCAAATGTCTACAAGGCTCTGGCATTCGCTGAACGGGCGGAAATCGAGCTTCTGCGCGGCAGGCTCGATGAGGCGATGTCGGATGCGGAAAGAAGCCTAGAAACCTACACCCTGTACCAGGGCCTCGCCATCAGGGGAAAAATCAACATGGCGGCAGGTCGGACAGATGACGCAATTGCCGATTTCGAAGCGGCGATCGCGAGTACGACCGACAAGAGCGAAAAGGACATGGCGACGCGACTGATCTGGGATGCCGAATACGCGCGCAAGAACAAGGCGTCAAACTGACGCCGAGCCCGCTGCTCCGTTTCCCGAGTTCAGCAGCGTTCGCTCCCACAGCGTTTCACGGTTTCGTGGAGCCATGATTTGGGTGGCGTTGGAGCCATTGCCCCGGTGGTCCCGTCACACAGTGCAACGAGCGAAGCCCGTCAGCCCGCGAGCGCGGCGCGCACCTCTTGTAGCTGCGCCAGCAGTTCGTTCGCCTTGGCGCGCTTTTCGTCGGTGTCGGCGTCGGCGACGTCTTCCTGCGCGTCCTTGATCTGCTGGTCGATCGCCGCCAAGTCGAGCTCTTCGGCCGCAACCGCGTATTCGGCGAGCAACGTGAAGCCGGAAGGCGAAACCTCGGCGAAGCCGCCGCGCACGAAGAACCGTCTCTCGCCGCCGTCGGCCAGCGTCGCCTCAATCATGCCGGGCTTCAGCGTCGACATCACCGGGGCATGGTTGGCGAGCACGCCGAAATAGCCCTCGGTGCCTGGCACGGTGACCTGGGTCGCCTGTTCCGACAACAGCAGTTTTTCCGGCGAGACCAGTTCGAAGGTGAAGGCGTCAGCCATGGATCGGCTCCCGCTGTTGGTTGAATGCCGCGTCGAAATGCGCGACCGCGCGTTCGAATTTGTCCCGGCAGCCGGTGTTGCAGAAGCCCACCACCTGGCCGCGATACTCCGTCAGCGAATCCGCCGAAACCGGCTTGCCCGACCAGGGGCAGGTGTCGTTGACGCAGTCGTCGATGGAGAGCTTCGCGGCCATGGAAACCTTAAGCAGCCTCTGCGGCCAAGCGCTGGGCTTTCTCGACGGCTTCTTCGATGGTGCCGACCATGTAGAAGGCGGCCTCGGGAAGGTGGT
Source organism: Rhizobiaceae bacterium (assembly GCA_028281105.1). Taxonomy (GTDB): domain Bacteria; phylum Pseudomonadota; class Alphaproteobacteria; order Rhizobiales; family Rhizobiaceae; genus JANQKQ01. The sequence continues at coordinate 808 of JANQKQ010000046.1, read as the reverse complement.
CGTATTCGCCCTCGACCAGGCCCTTGAAGCCCTTGATCGTGTCCTCCAGCGCCACCAGCTTGCCCGGCGAGCCGGTGAACACTTCGGCGACGAAGAACGGCTGCGACAGGAAGCGCTCGATCTTGCGCGCGCGCGCCACCGCCAGCTTGTCCTCTTCCGACAGTTCGTCCATGCCCAGGATGGCGATGATGTCCTGCAGGGCCTTGTAGCGCTGCAGCACCTCCTGGACGCGCCGCGCCACCGCATAGTGTTCCTCGCCCACGACCTGCGGGTCGAGAATGCGCGAGGTGGAATCGAGCGGGTCGACCGCCGGGTAGATGCCTTTTTCCGAGATCGCGCGGCTTAGAACCGTAGTTGCGTCCAGGTGCGCGAAGGTCGAGGCCGGAGCCGGGTCGGTCAGATCGTCGGCGGGCACGTAGACGGCCTGCACCGAGGTCACCGAGCCCTTGGTGGTGGTGGTGATGCGTTCCTGCATGGCGCCCATGTCGGTGCCCAGGGTGGGCTGATAGCCCACCGCGGAAGGAATACGGCCCAGCAGCGCCGAGACCTCGGAACCCGCCTGGGTGAAGCGGAAGATGTTGTCGATGAAGAACAGCACGTCCTGGCCTTCGTCGCGGAAGTGCTCGGCGATGGTGAGCCCCGTCAACGCCACGCGCGCGCGCGCGCCGGGTGGCTCGTTCATCTGGCCGAACACCAGCGAGCACTTGGAGCCCTCGCCGCCGCCGGGCTTGTTCACGCCTGATTCGATCATCTCGTGATAGAGGTCGTTGCCCTCGCGGGTGCGCTCGCCGACGCCGGCGAACACCGA
>JANQKQ010000007.1 GCA_028281105.1 Rhizobiaceae bacterium | reverse complement strand
CTCTCCCCCCTTCAGGGGGGAGATGTCCCGAAGGGACAGAGGGGGGTGGGGCCGACTGCTGACAACCGGCCACCTGGATCCTGACCTTCGTCAGGGTGGCGATCGTGGGTGGGGCGGCGCCTCGCCTACGCCTGCTTCTGCATCGCCGGAATGTCGGCCATGCGGGTGGGGGAGGCGGGGTCGAGGGTGAAGTCCACCGTGGGGATGAACCGGCGCGCCTTTTGCAGGTTCAGCTTGCGCCACGCCATCGTCAGCGCCGCCTTCGGGTAGAACGAGGCGCTGCTGGTCGACTGCGAAAGATGCTTGACCCCGAACCGGTTGCGCAGCACCCCGTTGGCGTAGTTGACCGCGTAGGACTTGGCGATCTGCGTGGTGTAGTGCTCGGTGGTGACCGAGATGTTCAGGCAGTCCTCGTTGACCACCCGGTGCGGGCAGTTGAGCGGCCAGTGCATCATCTGGCCGGGCTCCAGCACGCGCACATCCGCGCCGGCCTCGAACGACGGGTGGTAGGGCACCTCTTCCTCGGTCTCGCCCATCACGACGATCTCGAACGCCTTCTGGTCGAGATAGGGCTCGGTGTTGGGATAGACATAAACCTTCTTGCGCCCCTCAAGCTGCCACAGCGACTGGCCGGGAATGTCGATGTGGTAGAACACCTGGGACTTGGGCGAGGAGATCAGGATGCCCATGGTCTGCTTGTAGGTGGAAAGACCCGGCACCCGTTCTTCGAACTCGGCGAACATCTTGCCGAGCAGCTTGGCATAGCGTTCGTCCACGTCCATCACCCGGCGCAGGTTGAGCCACATGCGGCCGTTCTCGATGGCGTCGATCACGGTGGCGCCGGGAACGTCTTCGATGACGCCCTCGCGCCACACCGGGTTCGCCGGATCGTCGCCCATGGTGTTGAGGCTGTAATGTTCGGTCGGATAGCGCTCGATCAGCTCCGCCAGAGCGGCCTTGGTGAACAGGCCGGTTTCGCGCAGCCGGTGGTGCAGCAGCAGGTTGGTCTTGCCGTACTGGTCGGCATATTCGCGTTTCCAGTCTGCGATGATCTCGGTGTTCATAGGCTTCTCCTCTGGGTCGGTGTGGACCTGCACACGGTCCTTGATTGGGAATTCGATCTAGCCCCCGGCCGCCGCATGGCGAGCGCGGGCGGGCCATTGCATCACCGGCGTCAGGTCAACCAGCGCCCACAGGCCGGTGAGCCGTTTGGTGGCGACGACCAGCATCGCGGCGCGCAGCGCGTAGGCGGTCGCGGTGGCGAACGCCACGCCGAGAATGCCGTAGAACGGCACTAGCGCGATGCTGGCTGCGATGTTGAAGGCCAGGCAGGCGGCGGCGATGACCATGTTGGCGCGGTGGTGGCCCATCACGATCAGCAGGTCGGCGGCCGGGCCGCTGGAGGCGCGGGCGATCAGGCCCAGCCCGATCACCGCCATCACCGGAATGCCGGCGGTGAACGCGGGCCCGAACAGGGCGAGCAGGGGATAGCTCGCCGCCAGCGTAACCGCCACCCCCGGCACGCTCAGGCAGAACGTCCAGCGGGTGGCCGTGGCAATGCGGTGTTGCAGTTCGGCGCGGTCGCGCATGGCGTTGGCGAGCGAGAAGTCGCGCGCGGCCACCAGCATGAAGGCGTATTGGATGAAGGCGGCCAGCGACATGGATTTGAGCGCGGCGAAATAGATGGAGACCTGCTCGGGCGCCACCAGGAAGCCGAGGATGAGAATGTCGGAATAGACGTAGAGCTCGTCCATGCCGTTCAGGAAGACCAGCGGCAGCGATGCAAACAGCCACAGCTTCGCCGGGGCGCCGCGCGTGACCGGTCCGTAGCGGCGGCGGATGCGCCACCAGATGATGAAGGCCTGGGCCAGCACCAGGCCGGCGGTCACCGCAAGCGCGATCGCCAGCACCATGGTGGCGTCGGGCTGGTAGCCCATCGCCCAGGCGCCGTAGACGCCGGCGGCCATCAGCGCCGGGCGCAGCACGTAGCCGGGCAGGGTGGTGAGCAGCACCCAGCCAAACCCGCGCGCGGCCGCGGCGGTGTAGAACTCCAGCGCCAGGAACGGCAGGCCGATGGCCAGCACGAACAGGGGAATGAGATAATCCGGCGGCAGCAAGTGACCGAAGAACCACAACAGCGCCGCGCCGATGGCGGCGAGCAGAACCGAACCCAGGGAAACCGCCCAGTAGCCGGTTTTCAGGAAGCCGACGGCCCAGTGGATCTGATTGCGTTCGGTGTAGCGCGGCACGAACCGCACGGGCGAATCGCAGAAGCCGAAAGTGGCGACGTGGCTGACCACGATCAGCCAGGTCCACAAGGTCACGTAAATCCCGTAGTCGCCCAGATCGAGCATGCGGGCAAGGAACACCTGGACCGCATAGGCCAGTATCGCGGCGGTCACCCGCACGGTAAACGCGATCGCTGCGCCGAGCAGACTTTCATTGCCGCTCAGGCGGCCAAGGAGCCGATGGGTGGCGTTGCGCAGGCGTGTCATCGGCAACCCCTCACGCGCCGCCGGCGGTGCGCTGACGAGCAGGCCGTACCGCGCGATCGGGATCGGAACGATCGTTTCGATCGAACAGCCACCCCATCGCCGCCAGCACGCGAATGCGCGCTGCGGGCGACAGCCGGTCGAACAGGGCCTTGGCTTTGGGTCGCACGAAGGTCCGCCAGCCTACGCAGTAGGCAAGCCCCAGAACGGACAGCGCCACCGCGCGGCTTTCCAGCGGTTCGCCGGCGTTGGACCAGTGAAGCTTGTACTCGGCCGCCTCGCCCAGGAAGTCGTAGCGTTCGACGCCCGCTTCGACCGCCCATTGCTGCGCCGCCTCGATCTGGACCTTGCCGGGCGAGAAGTCGCGCATCGACCAGTCGAACGCGCCCAGATAGGAGTAGTAATGGCCATCGAGGCAGAAGCCGATTTCGATCGCGATCGGTCTTCCGTCCAGGGTCAGCGCTCCGGCAACAGCGCCGGCCGGGCCGGAACCTTTGTCGGTTCCGCCCGGCAGCGCGTTCAGGAACGCCGCCGTGCGCGGGTCGGCAAGCGTGTTGTCGCGGCGACCGCACTCGCGCAGCCAGTCGCGCTTCATATCGAGCGCCAGGGCAACCAGGTCGCGATAGCGTGGCGTGCCGCCGGCATGCACCTCGTAGTCGAGCCGGCCCATCTTCGCCAGCTTGTTGCGCCGCTGGTTACGTCCCTTGCGGTGGCTGCGGGGCAGGCCGGCGCGGTATTCGTCCCAGCCCGCGAACCGGGTGGTGTCGAGGACGGCGGATGCGTTGCTCGAAGCCTCGGCAAGACCGTTGTCACCGATCATCGCCGCCAGGACGGAGTTCTTGGGAAATTGATCCAGGGTGATGACATCGGCACCGCAACTGCGCTGGATCGTCGACCAGAAATCGGCCGTCACCGCGGGATCGACGGCATCGGCGTCGGTGATGACACCGGCGTATTGGCTGAGCGGCTCGCCCAAAGCGGTCAGGCGGGTGACGCCGTAGCTCGTCTGCACCAACATGGTCGGCAGGACCAGGACCAGCCGGCCGTCACGGCGCAGAGTGTAGATGCGAAGCTGCGGCCGGCGCCGGTCGGCGCGGTCGAGCAGGTAGAGACGGCACCAGCGCGAACACCAGTCGAAACTCTGAAAATAGGCGTAGGGCTGGGAGTGGCCGGCTTCCAGGCGTCGCCAAGCTTCCGCCAGGGCCTCCAGCCCGTCCATGTCGATCACCACGTCGCCGGCGAACGAATGGCCGCCCGTTACCCGCCGGAACAGCGGGTCCTCGCCCGGGTGGGGATCAGCGAAGGAGCTGACCGGATTTGTTACACGATGAGACACCGCAAGCCGCCTGTTTGCCGCAATTTCCCCTTGAACCGGCAAAAAATGTGCCAAAATCGCACTCATGGCCGCGTTGGCGGCGCAAGCGGCTCATCGCACGGAGTGCGGAAGGCCGCAAAGCGAGGATTTTCGCACGGTCTGAGCTATTAAACGGGGCGGCTTTCAGTGCACTTAAATATGCGCCGATTGCCCGAAGAACCGATGCGAGTGGTTAGCGAGCGGTAAACCGCCGCCCAGCGATTTTAGCGACCGGTTGCCCATGATCTGCAAATGCGCGGCTGGCGTGCAGATTTGGGATCAACCGGGGCGGGCCCACATATGCCGAAACCCCCGGCTGGAACCGGGGGTTTGGCGCGACGACACGCGTAAGCTCGAAGTTGTTATGTTCTGGGCGGCGGACGGCGAAGCGGGCGTGGGCCACCTTGGCGCGGGCCTGGGCGCTGGCCCTGTTGGGCGGCGCCGCGCCGGGTGGGCGCGCGCGCTACGCGAAACGACGAGTCGGGCGTGCCCATGAAGCAGCGCGGGAAGAACGGGTAGTTGGTGGTCACCACATAGTGGTATGTGCCGTCCGGATATTCGGCGGTCTTCGAGGTGGTGCCGTTGCACTGGTCGAGCGTGCCGCCGACATATGCGTAGTCGGCACCGTAGGTGCCGTCATAGGTGCCGCCGGGCGAACCGGCGCCGGATGGCCGGCTGCCGCTCTTGAGCCGATAGGATGACTTCTGGCCGGTGTAGTAGATCGGGAAGCCGTCGGCGGCGTAGCCGATCAGTTTGGAACCGCCAAGGGTGGCGATAAGGCCGCGTGGGACGCCGTGATAGTGATAGGCGCCGTTGGGCTGCACGTGGGCGTTGGAGCTGTCGAGCCCAAGCTTTCCCTGGCCGGACGCGGTGATCGCTTCTTCGCGCCAGGGCGAGCCGCGGCCGCCGAAATACTCCGCCGTGCCCGGATCGATCGGCACGCCATTGACCGCGACGCCGGTCAGGTAGCGGCCGGCTTCGGTAGCCGAGCTTTTCTTGCGCGGGTTGAGCGGCACGCGGAAATTGTAGCTCTGGGCGCTGATGGCGTTGGGATTGCCCGAGTTGGGGAACCGGCCGGTGGCGTGGTTGGGCAGGCCGTTGGACCTGATGTAACGGTAGTTGCCGCGCTCGGTGATCGTCGCATTGCCGATCGCGTCGGCCGGGCCGACCAGAGCCGATGCGATGAGGCTGTAGATGTCGTCGGGCAGGTCGCGGACCAGATCGCTCCACGTATTCGACGAATCTTCCGGTTCGGCGGCATCGGTCTGGAGGTCAACCGTCGCGGCCGGATCAAGGTGCAGATCGTGGGCGCCGGCGACCCCGGGCAGGCCCAGCAGCGCGGTTGCAACCATTCCCGCGGCGAACCTGCGGTGGGCGTGGCCGTTGGATTGGGCTGTCTTGGTTGACGGTTTCATGAGTGCGGCTCCGTTTCGAGGGTGCGCCCTGGCGCTCACATAGTCGTGAGCGACCCGTGATCCCAATTAAACTTAGGTAATGAACCATCGTTAATGTTGCCGGTCCTTGTGACTGCCTGCGACCGGGAAGACACTTGCACGCCTGTTGAATATGTCGTTGTATTGCGCCCACTGCGCGGGCACGCGATGAGGGATCGCCAGCCTGCGCCCAAATGGGAGAGGATAATGCAAAGAAGACAGTTCCTTACCGGCACCGCAGTAGCGGGTGTCGGCGCTACTGCCGCTCTGGCCACGCCGGCCATCGCACAGGGCCGCGAGAAACTCACCATGGTTACCGCCTGGGGCCGCGGCCTCGCAGGCGTGTTTGATGCAGCGGTGAGATTTGCCGATTCCATTAATGCGATGTCGGACGGCACACTGGAAATCGACGTCAAGGCGCAGGGTGAACTGGTGTCCGGCCTGCCAGCCGTGTTCGATGCTGTCACCTCCGGCCAGGCCGATATGTACCATGCGGCCGACTACTACTATGTCGGTCAGCATCCCGCGTTCGGCTTCTTCACCGCCGTGCCATTCGGCATGACCCCGAACGAGTTGCACAACTGGTACTATCACCTGGGCGGCCACGAACTGCACCGCGAACTCGGCGAGGAGTTCGGCCTGGTTACGTTCCTCGCCGGCAACACCGGGCCGCAGGCCGGTGGCTGGTTCCGCAAGGAGATCAACTCGGCCGAGGACTTCAACGGTCTGAAGTTCCGCATGCCGGGTCTCGGCGGCAAGGCGCTCGGCAAACTCGGCGCCTCGGTTCAGACCCTGCCGGGTTCGGAAGTGTACCAGGCGCTCGCGTCGGGCGCGATCGACGGCACCGAATGGATCGGTCCGTGGGCCGACGAAAAGGCCGGCTTCCAGGAGATCACCAAGATCTACTACACCTCCGGCTTCCATGAGCCGGGCGCCGGTCTGGCACTCGCCACCAACATCGATCGCTGGAACAGCCTGTCCGACCAGCACAAGAAGATGATCGAAGTGGCCGCGGGCGAAGCCAATCTGTGGAACCTGCACCAGTATCTCGCCAACAACTCGGAAGCGCTTACGCGGCTTCAGGCCGGTGGCGTGAAAACGCTCGAATTCCCCGACTCCGTCTGGGATGCGTTCGGCCAGGCTTCCGCCGAGGTGATGGAAGAGAACATGGGCGATCCGCTCTTCAAGAAGGTCTACGACTCCATGCAGGACGCGATGAAGAAGTCGGCGGCCTGGGATGCGCTGTCTTCGGGTGCCTACGCGCGTCAGCGCACGCGCGTTCTCGGCGGCTAATCCAGCCGAAAACCATCGAAACCGGGCCACATCGGCCCGGTTTCCTTGCCAGCAGTACCAAGAGGCCAACACGAGCGCCGGCGTGTCTGAGGGGAGCAGGCACGGATCGTCCCGCTTTCGGGGCATGGTGATTGTCGTGGCGACGGGCCGATAAGAACAAAACTCCCGCTTGATTGGGATCAGCCGGTATGGCTGCACTGGGGCAACTTGTCGTTCATCTTGTTTTCGGGTTCGTGGACCTGGTCCTGCTGCCGTGGCGCATCTTCAACTGGCTGATGCTGCCGACGCTCAAGGAAAAGATGAACGTGCTCCTGGTCGCGGGCATGTCGGTCGAGTTCTTCTTTGTGATGGTGGCGCTGGTCGCCATCCTGATCGCCGGCGGCATTTACAGCAGAAGATTTCTCGTCGGAACCGTCTCGGTGTTGGAGCGGTTCAACGGACGTGTGGGCAAGATCGCCGCCTGGTTCGCGCTCATCATGATGCTGCAGCAGGTGCTGATCATCGCCATGGGACAGGTCTTCCGCGGCAACGATCTGGTTTTCTCCCCGCTGGGCTTGGCCGTGACCTCCAACGAACTGCAATGGCTGTCCGGTCAGTTGAAGTTCTACAACGCCATCCTGATCGCAGTGGCTTCGGCCTACACGTTCATCGAGGGCGGCCATGTGCGGGTCGATCTGTTCTACAACATAGTCGCCTACCGCACGAAGAGGTGGATGGACCTCGTCGGGACCCTGATATTCCTGTTTCCGTCCTCCATCCTGTTGTGGTGGTTTTCGTGGCCGATAGCGGCCAACTCGGTTTTTGCCCAACGGCCGATGAACGTGTGGTCTGAAACCGCGCGCTGGCGTGGCTTCCGGTTTGAATCGTCGGGCACCGCCGAATTCACCTGGGTTTGGACCTTCAAGGCCCTCATCCTGGTGTTTGCCGCGCTGCTGTTCGTCGTCGCCGTCTCGTTCCTGCTGCGCAACATCCTGGCATTGCTGGAGCGCGACAAGGAGATCCCGTCACACTATTCCCTCGATGGCACCGCCCCGTCAGCGGCGGCCCCACCGTCGTCGGCCCCTTCTCACTAGATCCGGAGAAAACTCGTGTTATTTGGTCTCTCCGGCGTAGAACTGTCGCTCATCATCGTCTTCGTCTGCCTGTTCGGCAGCATTCTTTCCGGCTATCCGGTCGCGTTCGCCATCTCCGGTTCCGCATTCGTCAGCTTCGTGATCATCGCGGTGCTGAGCGAAAACGGCCTGCTCTACGTCATGGAGGAGCACAACGGGACCACCGAGAAGGTACCCGTTCTAGCCGGGGGGTGGGACAAGGCGCTGTTATCGACCTTGTCGACATGGTCACAAGGGGTGTTCTCGCGAGCCTTCGGCGGCAATGTGGAAACGCTGCTGGCGGTTCCGTTGTTCGTGTTGATGGGAATCGCGCTGGAGCGCTCCAAGATCGCCGAGGACCTGCTGACGACAATGGCCAAGCTGTTCGGCACCCTGCCGGGCGGGCTGGCGATCGCGGTGGTATTCGTCGGCACCCTGCTTGCCGCGTCCACCGGCATCGTCGGCGCGACCGTGGTCACGATGGGCCTGATCTCGCTGCCGACCATGCTGCGCTACGGGTATTCGAAGGCACTGGCGACCGGCGTGATCGCCACGTCGGGCACGCTCGGGCAGATCATTCCGCCGTCGATCGTGATCGTTCTGCTGGGCTCGATCGTTGGCGATATGTATGCGATCGGCCAGGAATCACGGGCAAAGGAACTGGGCGTCACCGTCCTGGAGATGCTCGGCGAGCCGGCCGTTCTGTCGACCGGAACGCTGTTCAAGGCGGCGTTCATCCCGGGCATCGTGCTGGCGCTGCTGTACGCGGCTTACGCTTTCGGCTTTGCGCTGCTGCGGCCCAGCGAGGCGCCGCCCGTCGATCTGGGCGAGGGCGATGGCTACAATCTGAAGTCCTACTACAACAACAACGCCTATCTGATGGTCGGAGCGGTTGGGGGGCCCGTCATCATCTTAGGCATCGCCTGGGTCCTGCTGTCGATGGCCGGCTTCATCGGTTCGCAAACCTTGGGCGAGGTTACCACCCATGGACCGGTGTCCCACGGCGTTATGGCGCTGGTAGTGCTGAACGGCTTCCTGCTGTGCCTGGCCCTGGCGCTCAGGCCGCACCACGAGCGACGTCCGCTGCTGCTCGGCCTGGCTGGCGTGGCGCTGATGTTTATCGTGGACGCGCTCTTTGTGCCGGCCGAGGCGACCGGTGGTGCCAGGTTCGTCTACTTCATCATCCCGATCGTGTTGATCGTGCACGGGCTGCGCGCTGCGATCTCCCGGCTGCTCGAGGTGGAGGCGCTGCGGGTCGTCTCGCCTCCCGTCATCCTGATCGTTGCCGTGCTCGGTTCGATCCTGGGCGGCGTCACCAACCCGACGGCGGCCGCCGCCCTGGGCGCGGCCGGCGCGGTTATGCTCGCCGCCTCGCGCAAGCTGAGCGATCAGGGCCAGGACAACAAGTTCATCATCTGGGCCGCTTACGCGGTGATCATTTTGCTGCTGCTGCGTGGCAATTTCGACCTGCGCATGACCATCGAGACGATCACGTTCGAAGATCGCATCGCGATCTGGGTCGGCATCCTGGCGTACCATGTGGCGGTGTTCGGGTTGCTGTTCTCGAGCTGGATCCTGATCCGCGAGGACATCATGCGTCCGGTCGTCCAAGAGACCACCAAGGTGACCGCCATGGTGTTCGTGATCCTGATCGGGTCGCTGTTTCTGAGCCTGACCATCCGCACCTTCGGCGGCGAGCACTATATCCAGGAGTTCCTGCGGTCGTTCGAGGACCCGCGGGTGCTGCTGCTGGTGGTGATGTTCGTGCTGTTCCTGCTCGGCTTCGTGCTCGACTTCATCGAGATCATCTTCATCGTGATCCCGATCGTCGGGCCGGTGATCTACGCCGCCGACCCAGCGCTCATGCCGCCGGCCTGGATCACCATCCTGATCGCGGTCAACCTGCAGACGTCGTTCATCACGCCGCCGTTCGGGTTCGCCCTGTTCTATCTGCGCGGCGTGGCGCCGCCGGGGATCACCACGCTGGACATCTACAAGGGGGTCGCCCCGTTTGTGGTGATCCAGGTGATCGGACTGACGCTGCTGTGGTTCTTCCCGCAGATCACCACGTTCCTGCCGGAGCTGCTGCCGCAGAATTAGACGGGTTGTCGCGACCGGCGGCTAGCCTTTGAACCGCTCGGCCATGAACATCGGCCCGCCGCGCCAGCGCGGGAAGCCGTAGCCCAGGATCATCACCATATCGATGTCGCTGGCGCGCTGGGCAATGCCCTCGTCGAGGATCTTCTTGCCCTCGCTCACCATGGCGTCGAGAATGCGGGCCTGGATCTGCTCGGCGGAGAACTTCTCTCGGGTGATGCCGCGCTCGCGTGATTCTTCGACGATGATCTGTTCCACGATCGGGTCCGGCTTGGGTTCGCGCGAGCCTTCGTCATAGGTGTACCAGCCGGCACCGGTCTTCTGGCCGAAGCGGCCCATCTCGCACAGCTTATCGGCGATGCGCACATAGCGCTCGGCCGGGTCGCGGGTCGCGGCCTGGCGCTTGCGCATGGCCCAGCCGATGTCGAGGCCGGCCATGTCGGCCATTTCGAACAGGCCCATGGGCATGCCCCATTGTCTCATCGCGCTGTCGATATCGGCGGGCAGGGCGCCGTCCTCAAGCATGTAGTCGCACTGCTTGCGATAGGCGGTGAGGATCCGATTGCCGATGAAGCCGTCGCATACGCGCGCCAGCACCGGCGTCTTGCGCAGGCGTTTGGCGAGCGCGAAACCGGTGGCCAGCACGTCGGCGCTGACCGTGTCGGTGGCGATCACTTCGACGAGCTTCATCACATGGGCCGGGGAGAAGAAGTGCAGTCCCAGCACGCGCTTGGGATCGGCTATCGCCGAGGCGATTTCGTTCACATCGAGATAGGAGGTGTTGGTGGCCAGCACCGCGTCGGGGCGGGTGACCTGGTCGAGCCTGGCGAACACTTCACGCTTGATGTTCATGTCCTCGAACACCGCCTCGATCACCAGGTCGCAGTCGGCGAGCGCGGCGTAGTCGGTCGAGCCGCCAAGCGCGTCCTTCATTGCCGCCAGCCCGGCATCGTTCACGAGACCCCGCTTGTGGCTGGCGTCCAACAGGCCGCCGACCCGCTTGAGCGCGAAGTCGACCGTCTCGCCGTCGCGCTCGATCAAGGTGACGGCCAATCCGGCGAGCAGCAGGCAAGCGGCGATGCCGGCGCCCATCGTCCCGCCGCCGATAACGCCGCACTTGTTGACCGCTCTGGGTTCGATGCCGTCGATCGCCGGCACTTTCGCGGTTTGCCGCTCGGCGAAGAACACATGGCGCAGCGCCTTCGACTGGTCGGTGGCGCGCAGCTTGACGAACCGATCACGCTCGCCGGCAAACGCCTTGTCGACCGGCAGTTCGGCGGCATCGCGCACCGCCAGGGCCGCCTCGACCGGCGAGAGCTGGCCGCGCGCCTTGCTGCGGACGGCTTCGATGAGCTTGCTCCAACCGGCTTCATCAGGCGGCTCGATCGGATCGCGCCCCGACAGGCCGGCCGGCGCCGGCTTGCCGGCGGTCTGCCGGGCAAGCGTCAGCGCGGCATCGAGCAGTTCATCGCTGCTTTGCGCGACCGAATCGAAGATGCCTTGGGCCAGCGGTTCCGTGGCGCCGACCGGCCGGCCGCCGGAGACCATCTGAACCGCATTGGCGACCGGGGTGAGCCGGGGCAGGCGCACAGTGCCGCCGGCGCCGGGAATGAGCCCCAGATGCACTTCGGGCAGGCCGACCTTGGCGCGCGGATCGGCGACCCGGTAATGGCAGCCCAGGGCCACCTCGAAGCCGCCGCCGAGCGCGGTGCCGTGGAGGGCGGCGATCCAGGGTTTCGATGCGGCCTCGATACGAGCGATCACGTCGGGCAGATGCGGCTCCATGGGTGGCTTGTCGAACTCGCGGATGTCGGCGCCGGCGATGAAGGTGCGTCCTTTGCAGGCGAGCACGACTGCGGAGACTTCGCTGTTTCCATCGAGTTCTTCTACGGCCGACAGCAACCCCGCGCGCACCGCTTGCGACAGCGCGTTGACCGGCGGATTGTCGATCCACACGATGGCAACGCGGTCTCTCATCTCAGTCGAAACTACGGCCAATGCGCCCAACTCCCATGACATATCCGCGAACCGGCCGCTTATCGCACGGGCATTGGCGAGATGCCAGTTCGTCGGCTACGGTTTGTGCGCTCACTTCGTCATTGGGAGGAAACATGATCACCGCCGAATATGCCCGCGTCATGGCCCGCTACAACCGCTGGCAGAACGTCTCGATCTATGCCGCCGCCGAGGCGCTGGGAGACGCCGCGCGTCGGGCTGATCGCGGCGCATTCTTCGGCTCGATTCACCGCACGTTGAGCCACCTGCTGTGGGGCGACATGATCTGGATGAGCCGGTTCGCCGGGTTGGATGCGCCGCCGGTGGCGAACATCGGTGAATCGCCGGACATGATCGAGAGCTGGGCGGATATGCAGTCCCGGCGAAAGGCGCTCGATGCGCAAATCGCCGAGTGGGCGCAGACGCTGAGCGACGACCAGATCAGCCGCGACCTGACCTGGCATTCCGGCGTGCTCAATCGCGAGATCACCCGGCCGTTTGCCGATCTTCTGGTGCACTTCTTCAACCACCAGACGCATCACCGCGGCCAGGTCCACGCCATGATCACCGCCGCCGGCGGCAGGCCGGACGATACCGACCTGTTCATCATGCAGGTCGAAAATCGGGCATAGGGCGGCTTACCTTCGCCGGTAGCGGACCAGCATCGTCTCGACGGCTGCGGCAGCCGCTTCGATGACGTCATCATCGCGGCCGCGCACCACGATCTGAGTGGAATATCGCACTCCGTCGAAGCGCGGATAGGATCCGATCGAGACTTCCCGGTGTTCTGCGGCGATCTCGCCCAGCGCCTGTGCGATCGTTCCCTCGCCGTGGGGACAATCGATTGCGCGCGACAACATCGCGCGTCCGCCCTTCAAGGTCGGAACCACATTGTCCAGCATCGCCTGGAAGATCGCCGGCACGCCGGCCAACACATGCACATTCTCGATGCGGAAACCCGGCGCCACCGAAACCGGGTTGTCGATCGGCTCGGCGCCGGCGGGCAGACGGGCCATGCGCTTGCGCGGTTCGGTGAACTCCATGTCGCGGCTGGCGTAATGGCGGGCCATCAGCTCCATCGTCTCGGGATGGAAGTCAATGTCGACGCCGAAAGCGACGGCAATCGCGTCCGCCGTGATATCGTCATGGGTGGGCCCGATGCCGCCGGAGGTGAAGACGTAGGCGTGGCGCGCGCGCAGCGCGTTCACCGCCTCGCCGATCGCCTGCGAATCGTCGGCAACAATGCGTACTTCGGCGAGATCGATGCCGGTAAGATTGAGCACGCGCGCCAGGTGGGCGATGTTCTTGTCCTGGGTGCGCCCGGACAGCAACTCGTCGCCGATCGCCACCATCGCGGCGGTCGGCGTTGTTGAATCGTCGGTTGAATTGGAGCGGGCAGCCATGGGCCGCTGTTAGCACAGATTTTCGCCAAATGCCTGCCCGCTCTGGAAGGAACAGGCGGCTCAGGCGCCCGTATAGGTCCACACGATGAAGACCATGGAGATGACCATGGCGATCGAAGTGCCGGTCGAGCCGATGCCGCGGGCTACTTCACTGGGCTTGTCGTGCTTGATGCCGAACGGATGGATGATGCGCGAGAGCAGCAGGATGCCGCCGATGGTGTGCAGCCAGACCGGGGAAGCGCCGTTCAGCTCAACGATGCCCATCAGGATCAACGCAATCGGCACGGCTTCGGTGAGATTGCCGTGCTGGCGCATCTTCTCGGCCAGGGTCATATCGTCGCCGTGCATGATCGAGATGCCGGTCTTGGCGCGGTGGATCGAAACGCGGGCGCCGAGCCAAATGGTCAAGATAGCCAGAATGGATGTGTAAATGCCGGTGATTGCCAGTGTCATGATCGTCCCCCTTGAGGTTCACAAACGAAGCTTGGTCAGTCTTTTAGCGTGCATTTAACATGAATGTAAAATAAAAATCACTCACTTGGCTTGATCGTTACCCCGCCTTGATCGGCTCTGCAGCGTCCGCTACAGCCTTGTTGACGCAGATCGTTGCGGGCATGGCGGAATTGGTAGACGCAAGGGACTTAAAATCCCTCGGCCGTAAGGCTGTCCGGGTTCGAGTCCCGGTGCCCGCACCAAAGGCGTTTTGCTTCGCAAAACGCCTGCTGAATTCGCCAAGACGCGAGACCAGGCAGCGGCAGGCGTTTCCAAAGAAACGCCGGGAGCCTGATGGGCCGTTGTTTCGCTCACGGCAATTCCTCGCTTCGTTCGGGCCTGCGCGGGCGCGGCCTGGCCGGCCGGCGCGCAGTCGCGCTTGCGAACCCTTCGGGTTCGAGGTTGTCCCACAGGGCCCATGATTTCGCTGTGCTATCGCCCTACTGCCAAATGAGCGTGTTTGAGCGCTTGTAATTTCCCGGCCAGGCCGCTTCACTCGGTTGATAGGTATTACGGGAGCGGCCCATGAACCAGGCCTTTCAAGACCACCTGGCCCGCGAGCTCGAAGCGCTCGGGGATGCCGGGCTTTACAAATCCGAGCGGGTGATCACGTCGAAGCAGGCCGGTGAGATCGCGGTGGCGACGGGTGAGCGCGTGCTCAATTTCTGCGCCAACAACTATCTGGGGCTGGCCGACAATGAGGAACTGGCGAACGCGGCCAAGGCGGCGATCGACCGGTATGGCTACGGCATGGCCTCGGTGCGTTTCATCTGCGGCACCCAGGAGGAGCACAAGGCGCTCGAGGCGCGCATCTCGGCCTTTCTGCGCATGGAGGACACGATCCTGTATTCCTCGTGCTTCGACGCCAATACCGGGCTGTTCGAGACCCTGCTTGGACCGGAAGACGCGATCATCTCCGATGCGCTCAATCACGCCTCGATCATCGACGGGGTGCGGCTGTGCAAGGCGCGCCGCTACCGCTACGCCAACAACGACATGGGCGATCTGGAACGCTGCCTGAAGGAAGCGGCGGATACACGGTTTCGCCTCATCGCCACCGACGGGGTGTTTTCGATGGACGGCATCGTCGCCAACCTGGCCGGGGTGTGCGAGCTGGCCGATAAGTACGACGCCATGGTGATGGTCGACGACAGCCACGCCGTTGGCGTCATCGGCGAAGGCGGACGCGGCTCGCCGTCTCACTGTGGCGTTGAGGACCGCGTCGACATCATCACCGGTACGCTCGGCAAGGCATTGGGTGGGGCGTCGGGCGGCTATACGGCGGCGAGCGCGAAACTGGTCGACTGGCTGCGCCAGCGTTCGCGGCCCTACCTGTTCTCCAACACGCTGGCTCCGGCGATCGCCGGGGCCTCGCTCACCGCCTTCGACCTGGTGGAAAACGGAGATGACCTGCGCGCGCGGCTTAACGGCAACGCGGCGCGGTTTCGAAGCGCGATGAGCGAGTTGGGCTTCACGCTAGCCGGCGCGGACCATCCGATCATCCCGGTGATGATCGGCGACGCGGCGCTGACGGGGAAGATGGCGTCGCGGCTGCTCGATGAAGGCATCTACGTGATCGGGTTCTCCTATCCGGTCGTGCCCCAGGGTGCTGCGCGCATCCGCACCCAGATGTCGGCGGCGCTTTCAAGTGACGACATCGATCGGGCGGTGGCGGCGTTCGCCAAGGTCGGCCGCGCATTGGGAGTGATCGGATGACCGCCACCATGAAAGCGCTGGTGAAGGCCAAGGCGGAGCCGGGCTTGTGGATGGAGGAGGTGCCGGTGCCGGAGCCGGGGCCGAACGACGTGCTGATCAAGGTGAAAAAATCCGCGATCTGCGGCACCGACGTTCACATCTGGAACTGGGACGAATGGGCGGCGCAGACCGTGCCGGTGCCGATGGTGGTCGGGCACGAGTTCTGTGGCGAGATCGCCGAGTTGGGCTCGGCGGTGACCAAATACAGCGTTGGTCAACGGGTGTCCGGCGAGGGCCATATCGTGTGCGGCGCCTGCCGCAACTGCCGGGCCGGGCGCGGCCATCTGTGCCGCAATACCGTCGGTGTCGGTGTCCAGCGCCCCGGCTCGTTCGCGCAATGGTTGTGCCTGCCCGAGGCCAATGTGGTGGCGATCCCCGACGATATCGACGATGAGATCGCGGCGGTCTTCGACCCGTTCGGCAATGCCGTGCATACGGCGTTGAGCTTCGATCTGGTCGGCGAGGACGTGTTGGTGACCGGTGCGGGGCCGATCGGCATCATGGGGGCGCTGGTGGCCAAGCGCGCCGGCGCGCGCAAGGTGGTGATCACCGACATCAATCCGGTGCGACTGGAACTGGCCAAGAACGTCGGCGTGGAAACCGTGGTCGACGCGCGTTCGGACAAACTCACCGACGTGATGAAGCGTATCGGCATGACCGAGGGTTTCGACATCGGCCTGGAGATGTCGGGCGCGGGACCCGCGCTGCGCGACATGATCGACGTGATGAACAATGGCGGCAAGATCGCCATTCTCGGCATCGCTCCGGCCGGTTTCGAGATCGACTGGAACAAGGTGATCTTCAAGATGCTCAACCTGAAGGGCATCTACGGCCGCGAGATGTTCGAGACCTGGTACAAGATGATCGCCTTCGTCCAGGGCGGGCTCGATCTTTCGGGTATCATCACCCATCGCCTGGGCATCGACGAGTTCGAGACGGGCTTCGATGTGATGCGCTCGGGCAGTTCCGGCAAGGTGGTGATGGACTGGAACTGAGCGGCGGCGGTCGGCCATTAGCTTCGAATATCAACGACATGCGCGGCCGCCGCGAATCATCGCGGTTTGCCGATGCACGAGTTCTTTAACAGTAGTTTAAACGTTTTCAGTTAGTAATGCGTCTGTCCCGGTACCAACTGTGAGTTTTCCAAGACGATGCACGAGTCCCCCAATAGTGCAGTCGAGACCTTTGAAATTATCGAAGACAGACTGCGCGACGAAACCGTGCCCGACGAGGCACGGGAAAATGTCCAACAGCACTACGATTCTCTGACCCGGCTGGCCAATACTTTGCGCGAGTTGGGCATGGATCAGGCGAAGATCGATCGGCATGTGATCGAGATTTTCGCCGGTTACGAGAAGGAACTGTTGGCCAGTATCAAACGCATCAAAGCGACCGGCGCCGACTAACAGGCGTCAGTCTAACAATAACAACCAATCATTTGGGCGTTTGTAGACCCCCGTGGAGTTGTCAGATGATTGAAAACAGCATTCAACACGCATGCAATATCAGCGAAGCAGGCCGTTTGGCGGCGCTGCATCGTTACAACGTTCTCGATACGGCGCCTGAAGAATCCTTCGACAGGATCACCCGTGTGGCCAAATCGGCTCTGCAGATGCCGATCGTGCTGGTCTCGCTGGTCGACGCGGACCGCCAGTGGTTCAAATCGCGTCAGGGTCTGGACACGATCGAGACACCGCGTGACGTTTCGTTCTGCACGCATACGATCAAGCGCAACGAACCGATGATGATCAAGGACGCGCTCAAGGATGAGCGCTTTCGGCACAGCCCGCTGGTTACCGACGAGCCCAACATACGCTTCTATCTGGGCATCCCGCTTACCTCGCCGGACGGGTACAACATCGGCGCGCTGTGCGCGATCGACCGCAAGCCGCGAGATTTGCTGAGCGTCGAGATCGAGCTTCTGCGCGACCTCGCGCGGTTGGTGGTCGACGAACTTGAGCTGCGGCAGATCGCGATCACCGACAGCCTGACCGGCGCGCAGACCCGACGCAGCTTCGAGCTGGATGTGGAAAAGGAAATGGACCGGTCCCGGCGTTACAACCGGCCCGCCTCCCTGATCGTGCTGGATCTCGATCACTTCAAGCGGGTAAACGACGCCAACGGCCATGCCGCCGGCGATGCGGTGCTGCAGGCGGTTGTGTCGAGGTGCAAGGCCAGCCTGCGCTCGAACGACGTGCTTGGCCGGCTGGGTGGCGAAGAGTTCGCCATCCTTCTGCCCGAAACCGACCTGGAACAGGCGCTCCAGGTGGCCGAGAAGCTGCGCGTGAGGACCAGCGAAGCTCCGATCCAGTTCGGCAATCGCAATATCCAGGTGACCGCCAGTTTCGGGGTGACCGAGCTGGACAAGCACGACGCCAAGGTCGAAACGCCCCTCGACCGGGCGGATGCCGCTCTTTACGGCGCTAAGAACGACGGACGTGACCGTGTTTCCCATCTGATGGCCGGTCGGCCGGTGTCCCAGGTGGCCTGAGACCATGGGCGCGCAATCGACCAACAGCGACGCTGTGCCCCCGACCGGCGGCGACCATCGAGCGGAGCCGTCCGGCCACGCCGTGGGGTTGATGCAGCAACTGGACTGGCAGCCGTTCATCGCCAAGCTGACCGGACCGGGTGATTCCCATCTGATCGGGGGGTCGGCGCGCGTACGCTCCTTCGCCGCCGGCCGGCCGCATGCGGCGGGGCGAAGCGTCTCGGCGAACTGTGATGAAGGTGGTCCTGCCGCGACGGTCCGGCTCCATCCATATTTCTAGCGCCGGTACCTTCCCATAGCCGCCGCGAACGGATCGCCGTTCACCCGGCGTTGTGCGGTTTGCGGTTGCCAAGCCGGTCCAACCTTCGCATTTTGCCGTTCGACGCCGCCGGGGTTTGGCGGCGTGTTCGGGAGAGCGCAGCGGCATGGCGGCAAAGGGCCGAATACCGGCAATCGATCTGGCGCGCGGCGTGGCTTTGATCGCCATGGCGGTGTTTCATTTCGCCTGGGATCTGGAGAATTTCGGCATCGCGCGGGCCGGTCTCACCCTTGAGCCGCAATGGAAATATTTTGCCCGCGCCATTGCGGCCAGCTTTCTGTTCCTGGTCGGAGTGAGCCTTTATCTGGCACATAGTGGCGGCGTTGACCGCCGCGCCGTAATCAAGCGCGTGGCGCTGGTCGGTGGTGCCGCGGCCGCGATTACCATCGTCACCTGGTTCGCCACCCCGGACGGTTTCATCTTCTTCGGCATCCTGCATAATATCGCTTTGTCCAGCCTGCTGGCGCTGGCCTTCCTGCGCGTTCCGTGGTGGGCCGTTCTTGCCGCCGCCGTCGCGGTGCTCACCGCGCCGGCCTGGGCGCGCACCGAATGGCTGGACGTGCCCGTGTGGTGGTGGACCGGGCTGTCGCAGGTCACCCCGGTGGCCAACGACTATGTGCCGGTATTCCCGTGGTTCGGCTGGGTGCTGGTCGGGCTGGGTGTGGCCAGGCTTGCCGGCGCGCACGGGGTTTTCGACCGGCTTTCGAAGCCGGCGCTGGAATTCCAGCCGGCGGGCCTGCTACGTTTTTTCGGCCGTCATTCCCTCATCTTCTATCTGGTGCACCAGCCGATCCTGATCGCGGGACTGTATCTGGTGACCGTCAGCGCTGGTATTTGATGAACGGGGTGAGTTGAGCTACTTTGTCGTAGAGCACCCTGGCTTCTTTGTTGAAATCCTGGGTCAGCCAATAAACGCGCTCGCAGTCATGGGCATCGGCAGCCTCATAGACCGCCTCGATCAAGGCGCGGCCGACGCCCTGTCCCCGGCTTTCGGGCGCGGTGTAGAGATCGTTGAGATAGCAGCGCGGCTTTGGCGACCAGGTGGTGCCGTGGAACAGATAGTGGGCCAGCCCGAGCAAACCGCCATCGGTGCCCTGGGCCACCAGGCCGAACGGGCCGTCCGGCGTGGGATCGAGCAGCCGTTCCCAGGTGCTGAGCGTGATCGCAGACAGATCGACTTGGTAGAATTCCTGATAGCCGCGCCACAGCACGTCCCAGGCCTCGCGGTCGGCGGCGACCAACTTCCTCACCAGCATCGACACCCCTCCCATTGACAACCCCTATTTGGGGCGGGTTAGCTCGCAAACCATCATCGCCAATCGCCGCGGGAGATCAAGTTGGACGAAGCCGGCCGTTCCATGCATGTGGGCAATGTCCCGTGGCCGCCGATCCTGTATCTGGGCGCGATCGCGCTGGGGTTCGCGCTGGGCTGGTGGATTCCACTGCCGTGGTTCGCCAACATGGCGGCCGACATCCTGTTCCCGGTGGGTCTGCTTGTGGTAGTCGGTGGCTTCTTCCTCATCTTTGCGGCGATCCGCACCATGCGGCGGGTGAGCACCAACATCCAGCCGACCCGGGGGGCGGACCATCTGGTCACCAGCGGGCCGTTCGCGATTACTCGCAATCCGATCTATCTGGGCAATACCGCTGTTGTGCTCGGCTTGGCGCCCATGTTCTCCAACGCCTGGTTTGTCGTGAGCGCCATTGCCGCGGCGATCGCAACCCAGGTGCTGCAAATACGCCGGGAGGAATCGCATCTGGAAGTGCGCTTCGGCAAACGCTGGCGCGATTACCGCAAGAAGGTCCGCCGCTGGATTTAGGGCGCTGCGATCGCCCCGCCTTAGAGCCTGTTCGGTTTTGATCGAATCAAAACCGGGCTCTAGGTCATTGTTTTGCGCGCATCCGAACGGATAACCGGTGTCCACTTATCCTGGATGTGCTCTAAGTGCCCACGCCCAATTCGGCCAGCCGCGCCAGGCTTGCTTCTTCCACCTGGTCGAGCTCGCGCATCGTTTCCTCGATGTCGCGTCGCTTCTGTTCCAGCTCGTCGCGTTTTTCGCCGACCCGGCGGATGAGCAGGCGCAACTGCCCTTCCTCGCCCGGCGGCTCTTTGTACATGTTGAGCACTTCGCGAATTTCGGAGATCGAGAATCCGAGCCGTTTACCGCGTAGGATGAACATCAGCAGACGCCGGTCCGACGGGCGGAACAGGCGCGTGCGCCCGCGGCGCACCGGCTTGATCAGTCCCTCGTCCTCATAGAAACGGATGGTGCGCGTCGACACGCCGAACTCCTTGGTGAGCTCGGTGATCGTGTAATATTCGCGCGCGGGCGGCTTGTTCATCTGCACTCCGATCCAACGATCGGCTGTTGCTGTCAAAGATTTACGTAAAAGTCAATTGAGGACGGATTTCGCCCACAACATCAATGCTTGGCAGGCAACGAAGAACCACGCTCAAATAGCCGGCAGGCGGTAGCGCAACTCTATCGCGCTCAAATAGCCGGTGGGCGGTAGCGCAACTCTATCGCGCTCAAATAGCCGGTGGGCGGTAGCGCACCCAAAAGCCTAGAAGATCCCGAACCACCAGGCGGCAAGACCGAGAAAGGCGAAAAAGCCGACTACGTCGGTCACGGTGGTAACGAACACCGTAGAGGCGATTGCCGGATCGAGACCCACCCGATCCAGTACAAGCGGGATCGAGATGCCCGCCAGCGCGGCGCAGACCAGGTTGAACACCATGGCGGTTGCGATGATCACGCCCAATTGCGGCTCGGAGAACCAGACCGCGGCGACCAGCCCCATGATCGCGGCGAACAGAATTCCGTTGAGGAACCCGACGATCAGCTCGCGGCGGACGACCCGTCCGGCATTGTAGATGTCGATGTCGCGGGTTGCCAACGCGCGCACCGCGACCGTCATGGTCTGGGTGCCGGCGTTGCCGCCCATCGAGGCCACGATGGGCATCAGCACGGCCAGCGCCACCATCTGCGAGATGGTGGCGTCGAACAGGCCGATCACCACAGACGCCAGTATCGCGGTGGCCAGATTGACCAGCAGCCAGGTGAACCGCGAGCGTGCCGTTTCAAGGACCGAGTCCGATAGTTCCTCGTCGCCGACGCCGCCGAGCCGCTTGATGTCCTCTTCCGCCTCCTGCTGGATGACGTCGACCACGTCGTCGACCGTGAGAACGCCGACCAGCCGGTTGGACTGGTCGACCACGGCTGCGGAGATCATGTCGTAGCGCTCGAAGATTTGCGCGGCTTCCTCCTGGTCCTGGTCGGCGCGCACCGGATAGCTGCTTTCGGCCATGATCTCTTCGACGTTGACCTCGCGCTTGGTGCGCAGGATGCGGTCGAGATCGACCGAGCCCATCAGCTCGAACTGGGGGCTGACCACATAAATCTCGTGGAAGCGGTCGGGCAGGTCGGTGTCCTCGCGCATATAGTCGATGGTCTGGCCGACGGTCCAAAACGGCGGCACCGCGATGAACTCGGTCTGCATGCGCCGGCCGGCGGTCTCTTCGGGATAGTCCAGCGAGCGGCGTAGCCGCACCCGCTCCTCGAAGGGCATGCGGGCGAGGATCTCCTCGCGGTCCGCCTCCTCCATGTCTTCCAGGATGAAGACCGCATCGTCGGAATCCAGCTCGGTGAAGCCCTTGGCGATATCCGGGTTGGGCAGCGCGTTGACGATCTCCAGGCGGACCGCCTCGTCGACCTCGGTGAGCGAGGCGAAGTCGAAATCGTTGCCCGCCAGCCCAACCAGCGCGGTGCGTTCCTCGGTGGTGATCGCTTCGAGCAGGTCGCCAAGTTCGGACTCGTGCAGCGGCTCGATCAGCGCGACCACCACATTGGCGTCACCGTCGGTGATCGCCGTGAGCACCCGCTCGACGAATTCCGGGCGCAGAATACCGTCGTCGGTGTAGAGTTCGGGATGGACCGGGCCTGTCGCCTCTGGGGTCTGGATCTGGGTCTCGCTCATGGCCGCGCCCGCCGATTCGCTGTCGGCGCCTTAGTAGCGCGACGCGGGGACAGGGGCAAAGGCAAAGCCGCCGCAGCCGGCTGCCGCGCAAGCCAGGCTTTCCGTTCGGTTACGGCCGTCGGCCGGCGCGGTTCGCCGCTTTCAGTCCGCTTGTCATAATCGGGCGATGGACGTAGGGTACTGCAAAGGCGAATTGCCGCCCCGCAAGTCGTTGCGCGGATGATTGCCGCATGTTCGGGGCGCCGGGGCATTCTGTTTCAAGGAGGCTATCATGAGGAAATGGCTTGGGGCGGTCACCGCGCTGGCGACCGCGGCTGCTGTTACGTCGACAACGGGGACGGCGCTTGCCGACTATTCCCTGTCGATCCTGCATTTCAACGACTTCCATGCCCGGTTCGAACCGATCAACCGGTTCGATTCCACCTGTAAGCCGGAGGACGACGCGGAAGGCAAATGCTTCGGCGGCATCGCGCGGATCAAGACCAAGGTCGACGAACGGCGCGCGGCACTCGATAAGATCGATCGGCCAAACCTGTTTCTGATCGCCGGCGACATGTTCCAAGGCTCGCTCTACTACACCGCGTTCAAAGGCCGCGCCTCGGCGAGCTTCATGAACTCGATGGGCGTCGACGCCTTCGTGCTCGGCAATCACGAGTTCGACGATGGGCCCCCGGTGCTCGCGGACTTCCTGGCGGCGACCAACTTCCCGACGATCGCCGGCAACGTCTATTTCGGCAGCGAACCGTCGCTCAAAGGCAAGGTGCCGCCCTATTTGATCGTGGAGGCCGGTGGCGAGAAGATCGGCATCATCGGAGTGGTCACCACCGATACCGCCGAGATCGCCGCGCCGGGCGAGAACATCGCGTTTATCGACACGATCCGTTACCTGGATTCCATCGTGCCTGAAGTCGAGGCCCAGGGCACCAACAAGATCATCGTCTTGTCCCATGTGGGCTACGCTGAAGACTTGGCGATCGCCAAGGCAGTGCGCGGCATCGACGTGATCGTCGGTGGCCACACCAACACCTTGCTGTCGAATGCCGACCCTAAGGCGGATGGTCCCTACCCGGTGATGGTGGAAAACCCCGATGGCAAGAAGACGGCGATCGTCCAGGTTTATGCTTATTCCAAGTATCTCGGTGAACTGACCGTCAAGTTCGACGACAACGGCGATGTGGTCTTCGCCACCGGCAATACGCATCTGCTTGACGCCAAGGTCAAGGCCGACGAGGCGTTCGCAGCCCGGTTGGCCGGCCTTTCGGCGGAGTTGGACAAGGTGCGCAACGCCGTGGTCGGTAGCGCGGCCGCCGTCATCGACGGCAACCGCGAATCCTGCCGGGTGCAGGAGTGCGCGATGGGCAATCTGGTTGCCGACGCCATGCTGCAGCGGGTCAAGGACCAGGGTGTGTCGATCGCCATCCAGAACGGCGGCGGTCTGCGCGCATCGATCGATGACGGCGAGATCACCATGGGCGAGGTGCTGACCGTGCTGCCGTTCCAGAACACGCTATCCACGTTCCAGCTGAAGGGCTCGGACGTGATCGCGGCGCTGGAAAACGGCGTCAGCCAGGTCGAAGAGGTCAAGGGCCGCTTCCCGCAGGTCGCCGGCCTGCGCTATGCCTGGGACCCCGCTGCCGAGCCGCTGGGCGGCCGCATCAAGCAAGCCCAGGTTATGGCTGATGGCGGATGGGTCGATATCGATCCGGACGCAGCCTACGGCTTGGTATCCAACAACTACATGCGCGGCGGCGGTGACGGCTACAAGGTGTTCCGTGATAACGGCATGAACGCCTACGACTACGGGCCGAGCCTGGAGGAGGTGGTAGCCGACTATCTGGCCAACAACCAGCCTTACGCGCCCTATACCGACGGCCGCATCATACAAGGCGCCAGCTTCATGATGGCCAAGGCTGACGACACGGCCATGGAAAAGGATGAAGAAATGGCGTCCGACGACAAGATGATGGCGGGCGATTATGTGGTCAAACGCGGCGACAATCTTTGGAACATTGCCAAGGACCATTACGGCGATCCGATGGTATGGCCGAAGATTTCCGACGCCAACAAGCTGCGCAACCCGGATATCATCAACATCGGCCAGGAGCTGATGCTGCCCTGACCGCGGCGCGATTGTACGAAACCGAACGGGCCGGAGCGATCCGGCCCGTTTGTGTTTGTAGGTGATGTCTGGGGTCGCAAAGCAGGTTTAGGTCGGCATTGCGCTACCCAGCCGGCCTAACGATGAGCCCACTCCCAATAAAGTTCGCGCGCCTTCTTCGCCAGCGGCCCGTACTCGTACTGCCGCTCGT
Source organism: Rhizobiaceae bacterium (assembly GCA_028281105.1). Taxonomy (GTDB): domain Bacteria; phylum Pseudomonadota; class Alphaproteobacteria; order Rhizobiales; family Rhizobiaceae; genus JANQKQ01. The sequence continues at coordinate 1,225 of JANQKQ010000007.1, read as the reverse complement.
CAAAAGCGATAACCGGGGTGACTTTCGAGTAGTTGCCGGTTGCGAATATCTCATCGGCGTTGCGGAAGTCGTCCAGCGTCAGCGTGGTTTCGTGCACCGCTTCTCCGGCCTCGCGCAGCAGCTTGATCACCCGCTGGCGGGTGATGCCGTTCAGGAACGTGCCGTTGGGGATCGGGGTGAGCACCTCGCCATCCTTCGCCATGAAGATGTTTGAGGTGGCTGTCTCGGCCACGTTGCCCAGCGCGTCGCAGACGATGGCGTTGTTGAAGCCCTTTTTGTTGGCTTCGCGCAGCATGCGCGCGTTGTTTGGATACAGGCACGCCGCCTTGGCGTTGACGGTGGCCGTCGCCAGCGTGGGCCGGCAGAAGCTGGTGGTGGTGACCGTGAAACCCGTCGGCGGGTGCATGCTCGCCTCTTCCAGGCACAGGGCGAACGCGGTCGAATCGGGATCGACGTCGACGGCGTACGCGCCGCCTTCGCGCGACCAGTACATCGGGCGGATGTACAGCGCGGCGTCACCCTTGAACTTCTTCACTCCCTCCTGGGCCAGTTCGACGATCTTGCCCGTCTCCATGGTGGGCTTCATTCCCAGCACGGTCGCCGAATGGTTGGCCCGCGCGCAGTGCAAGTCGAGATCGGGGGTCACGCCATCGAAGAAACGGGCGCCATCGAACACCATGGTGCCCAGCCATGTGCCGTGGTCGGCGGAGCCCATGATCAGATGGTTGCCCCGGTGCCATTCGCCCTCGAACCAGGTCCATATCTGACGGTTGGCGTCCATGTTTTCGGGCCTCCTTGGGATCGCTTGGCCGCGATCATGACCACAGGCTTGGTCGAAGCGCAAGGCGCGTGTTTGTCGTTGCGTGGCGCGGCAAATATGCCATGTTCGCTTGGGTGTTTCTCAACAAAGGGTGTGGCTATGGCCTATGCGATGATTGCCGACGAGATTGGCGGGCCGGAGGTTCTGGTTCGCCGCGATATCGAGATGCCGACGCCGGGGGAAGGCGAGATCGTCGTGGCGCATTCGGCGGTTGGGCTCAATTTCATCGACATCTACTTCCGCACCGGCGTCTATCCCGCACCAGGCGGGTTCCCGGCGGTCCTGGGTTCGGAAGGCGCCGGTGTGGTCGAGGCGGTCGGGTCGGGTGTCACCAGCTGCAAGCAGGGCGACCGCGTAGCCTACACAACCGCCGGCGGCTGCTATTCGAGCCACCGAGCCATCGCC
>JANQKQ010000017.1 GCA_028281105.1 Rhizobiaceae bacterium | reverse complement strand
CTGGCTGTACGACCGCATCGTCGGCATCGACAACGTGAAACTGGGATAAGACAAGATGGCCGCGCTGCCGCCCTATGCCTCGCTCGGACAACGCACCTGGCACTACGCGTTCCGCGTCATCTGTGCGCTGATCTTCTTCTTCCTGATCTTCCCGATCCTGGTGATCATCCCGCTGTCGTTCAATCCTCTGCCGTTCTTCACATTCACCCCCGAGATGCTGCGCTTCGAGCCGGGCGCCTATTCCCTGGTCAACTATCGCGACTTCTTCAACAATCCGGACTGGAACATCGCGCTGAAGAACTCGGTGACCATCGCCCCGGTCGCCACCCTGCTTGCCACCGCGTTTGGCACGCTTGCCGCGATCGGCCTGTCGCAATCGCACGTGCCGTTTCGCGGCGCGATCATGGCGATGTTGATCTCGCCGATGATCGTCCCATTGATCATCTCGGCCGCCGGCATGTACTTCTTCTACTCGCGCATCGGCCTACAGGGCACCTTCTGGGGCGTGGTGCTGGCGCATGCCGCGCTCGGCACCCCGTTCGTCATCATCACGGTTACCGCCACGCTTGTCGGCTTCGACAAGAGCCTGACGCGGGCGGCCGCCAATCTGGGCGCCGGCCCGATCACCACCTTCGTGCGCATCCAGATGCCGCTGATCATCCCCGGCGTCGTATCCGGTGCGCTGTTCGCCTTCATCACCTCGTTCGACGAGGTCGTCGTGGTGCTGTTCTTGGGCTCGGCCGGCCAGAAGACCCTGCCTTGGCAGATGTTCACCGGCCTGCGCGAGCAGATTTCGCCGACCATCCTGGCGGTGGCCACCCTGATGGTGACCATATCGATCGTCCTGCTCACCACCCTGGAACTGCTGCGACGGCGTTCCGAACGCCTGCGCGGCCTGTCGCCGGCTTGAGTGTGTTCACGCGGCTCCAGCCCTCTCCCCCACCCAACCACCCTCGCGAGGATACTGCCAGGGGTGGTTGGGTGGGGGAGAGGGCTGGAGCCGCAACCTAAAACATGCCCGTCGACCCGATTGAGGCGCTGTCGGACCTGGTTCGCCAAGCGACCAACATCGTGGTGTTGACCGGCGCCGGCATCTCCACCGAATCCGGCATACCGGACTTCCGCAGCCCCGGCGGCCTGTGGTCCAAATACCGCATCATCGATTATCGCGAATTCATCGCCAGCGAGGAGGCGCGGCACGAGGACTGGAAGCGCCGTTTCGAGATGGCCGACCAGATCGGCGAGGTCGGACCGAACATCGGCCACGAGGTTTTGGCCGCGTGGGTGGCCGAGGGCAGATGCAGCAAGATCATCACCCAGAACGTCGACGGCCTGCATCAGGCCGCCGGCGTCGGCGACGACCATGTGATCGAGATCCACGGCACCGCGCGCCACGCCGAATGCGTGGACTGCGGCCTGCGCCACGAGATCGCCGACTGCCGAACCATGTTCGAAGCGACCGGCGCCGCGCCGCGCTGCACCGTGTGTGACGGCATCATCAAGTCGGCGGTGGTGATGTTCGGCCAGATGATGCCCGAGGACAAGGTCGCTCTGGCCGTCGAGGCCGCACACCGTGCGGACCTGTTTGTGGCCATCGGCTCATCGCTCGTGGTTCACCCGGCGGCCACCCTGCCGCTGCACGCCAAACGCGCCGGAGCGAAGCTGGCGATCGTCAATCGCGAGGCGACCGAACTCGACCCGTTCGCCGATCTGCTGGTGCACGATGAGATCGGCCGGGTCTTGGGGCGCTTCACGCAATAGGCCATGGTCCGCTCACCTTTTTGTGGCGGCGTATGCAGCGCCGGTCCGCGACGCTATGCTGAACCATGACCAATCGCCGGCCATTCCCGGCCTGGACGCCGTTCGTCCTGCTGGCAACCTGGTTGCTCGCGACCATCGCCGCGGCGGTGCCCGCCCGCGCTCAAGCCTTCGAACCGGTTCATCTGGAACTGGTGCTGGCCGTCGATACCTCGACCAGCGTCGACGCGAGCGAATTCGACATACAGCGGCGTGGTCTCAGCGCGGCGTTCAGGGACGCGGCCGTGCTTTCCGCCATCGAAGCGCTGGGTGCGCCGGGGATCGCGGTATCGCTGGTGCAATGGTCGAGCCGCAGCCAGCAGGTAACCGCGGTCGACTGGCATCGCATCTACGACCAGGCAAGCGCCGCCGTCTTCGCCAACAACGTCGACGCGATGACCCGGCGCTTCTTCGGCTTCACCAATCTGTCCGGCGCGCTGAACCATTCGCGCCGTGAAATCGAAACCAATCGGTTCGAAGGCATTCGCAAAGTGATCGACGTCTCCGGCGACGGCACCAGTTCCTGGTCGAACCCGTCGCCGGCCCGCGATGCCGCGATTGCGGTCGGGATCACCATCAACGCCCTGATCATCCACGCCGACGAATACGATCTGGGCGATCTGGCCGATGCGGAACTGCGCGAGTTCTACCTGGACCACGTAGTCGGCGGCGACGGCGCCTTCCTGCTGGAAGCCACCAGCTACACCGACTTCCCGCGCGCCATCCGACAGAAACTGATGCGCGAGATTCTCGGCGAAATCTTCGCCGCCCTGCCGACTGACCCCCATCCCTAACCCCTCCCCGCCAGGGAGGCAGCGCTGTGCCCAGGTCTCACGCGTCATTCTCCATCCTATCCGTCTCGTCATCCTCGGGCTTGACCCGAGGACCCGGAAATCGAGCATTTGAGTGCGTGATCCCTGGATCCTCGCCTCAAGGGCGAGGATGACGCCGCGGGTTTAGCAGGCGGGTTGCCCCAACACCTTCCCTCCCCCTTGTGGGGAGGGAATGAGGGTGGGGGTGGATAGACAGGGTGAGAGACGATCGAGCCGGCCTACGCCCGATCCGCCAGCAACTCGCGCGCATCCACCGGCCGTTCGATCCCCAACTGCTTCATATTATTGATAAGATCGAATTTCAGCAGATCGGCCACGTGATCGCCGCCCGCCTCTCCCAGCGCGGCGATGCCGTAGATGAACGCACGGCCCAGCAGCACGAAATCGGCGCCCAGCGCCAGCGCTCGCAAGATATCCAGCCCACCCCTCACGCCACTGTCGAACAGCAGCGGAACCTTGCCGCCGATCGCCTGCGCGATCGCCGGCAGCGCCTCGATCGACGCCGGGGCCGCATCGAACTGGCGTCCGCCGTGATTGGAGACTACGATGGCGTCCATGCCGGCGTCGGCCGCCGCGACCGCGTCGCCCTCGTGCAACAGTCCTTTCAGGACGATCGGCCCCCGCCATACGTCGCGGATTTCGCGCAGGTAATCCCAGTCCAACACGTCGACCAGTTGGTCGCGCAGCACCAGCGCCTGTTTGGTCGTGCTGTTGGAGGCGGCATATTTCTCCATCAGCCCGATCTTCGGCGCGCCATGTTTCAACACGCCGCGCAGCCAGGCCGGCCGCGCGAGGATCTGCGCTATCGTAGCAAGATCCGTGCGCGGCGGCAGTTTGATCCCCGCCCGGCGCTGGCGCTCGCGCATCGACAACACCGAAGCATCGACGGTCACTACCAGCGTTTCGAACCCGGCCGCTTCCGCCCGCGCCATGATGTCATTGCATATTTCGCGATCGGCCATCGGATAGAGTTGGAACCAGCCACGACCGTCCGTAAGCGGGCCGATCGCCTCGGGTGGCGCGACCGATACGGTGCTCAGGCAATAGGGAAGGTTGCGCCTTTTCGCCGTCGCCGCCAACATCGCCTCCCCGCCCGGCCACATCATGCCCGTCTGCGCCACCGGCGCGATGCCGAACGGCGCGGAGTATTCGCGCCCGAGAAGGCTGGTTTGCGTGTCCGCCGCGATCGGCCCGCGCAGGAACCGCGGCACCAGCCGCACTTCGTCGAGTGCGGACCGGTTCCGAGCCAACAGGTTCTCCCTGCCCGTCCCGCTGTCGAGATATTCCCACGCAAACCGGGGCATGCGGCGCTTGGCGCGCCAGGCGAGATCGGCGATCGCGGGATAGTCGTCGATGCGTTCGGGTTCGATCATGATCGTGCAGTCTCGCTCAGGCATACCGTGCTGGATGCGCCGGCCGCGACCATGTCACCGAATGAGCGAACCGTCGAGGCGCGAAACGATTTTGCTTGCGGGCCCATGCGGCCCGATTTACCACCGATTGCCGGCAAACCGGCGCGACCTTCGCTACGACAAACGGGATCGGGTCATGAACCGCGCCGCACTGTTCGCCATTCTCGTCATCCTCGGCATTCTGTGGGGTCTGACGATTCCGGCCACCAAGGTGGCGGTTTCGTCGGGCTCCTCACCGCTGGGCCTGCTGTTCTGGCAGGCGGTCAACATGACCGTGATCCTCGGCGCTATCGCCGCCGCGCGGCGCACGCGCATCGACCTGTCAGCCCGCGCGCTCAACTACGCTCTGGTGATCTGCCTGACCGGGATCGTCGTTCCCGGCGCCCTACTGTACTACGCCGCGCTCAACCTTCCCGCCGGCGTGCTGGCGATTCTCATCGCCTCGGTGCCGATGTTCGCGCTGACCATAGCGCTGTCGTTGCGCGTGGAACCGTTCGTGCCGACCCGCTCGCTCGGCATCGTTCTGGGCATCGCGGCGGTCGCGCTGCTGATGGGCCCGCAGACCAGCCTGCCCGAGCCGTGGATGGCGCCGTTCGTCCTCGTAGCCCTGGGTTCGGCCCTGTGCTACGGCATCGAGGCCGTCTACATCGACCTGCGCATGCCTGAGCGCGCCGACCCGGTCGTCGTGCTGTTCACCGCTTCGGTGATCTCGGTGGTGCTGTCGGCGCCGCTTGCATGGTTCACCGGCAACTGGGTGAACTTAATCCGGCCGTGGGAGCTGCCCGAGTGGGCGCTGCTGTTCTCCGCCATGTGCAGCTCGCTCGCCTATTCCGGCTATATCTGGCTGGTGGCCAGGGCCGGCGGCGTGTTCTCCAGCCAGGTAGCCTACATCATCACCATCGCCGGGGTGATCGCCAGCGCGGTGCTGCTGCGGGAGAGCTATTCGAGCTGGGTCTGGGCGGCGCTGGCGCTGATGATGGTCGGGCTGGCACTGGTTCAGCCCGGCCAGCGCGAGCGCGCTTAGCGCACAATGCGAGCAGTGGAAACCGGGTTTCGCGGGAGTTGTGGTCACTACAGCCCAGCCTGTTCACAGCACCGCGATCTGCCCGTTCAACCACTGGACATCGTTCTCGATGTACCCTAGCTTGCCCGCGTCCTCCGCTTCACGCGGGGCCGATTGCGAGAGAGAGTCCGGCGCGGCCGGGCCGCCGAAGGGGAAAACGCCCATAATCTCTCAGGCGAAAGGATCGCAAACGGTCGCGGCGGTGATGAAAATGCCGCGCAAGGACGCTCTGGAAAGCCGGACGGGCACGTCCGCGCCGAAGGTGTAAGCGGGGTTTCCCGCGAGTCTCTCAGGCCAAAGACAGAGGGGCGAAGCTGTATTCGCGACCGGCCGACACGGCCACGAGCGGATGCGCTTCGTCGGTGTGCGCTTTCATCAACGAAGGCAGCACCTTTGGTTGGCCAGGCCGTCGATGACGGCACGCAAGGATCGAGAGGCGTGAACCGAACCCCGCTCTACGAGCTGCATGAGCGCGCCGACGCCAAGTTCGGCGCTTTCGCCGGCTACGATATGCCGCTGTTCTACCCTGCCGGCATCATCGCCGAACACAATCACACGCGCACCCAGGCCGGCCTTTTCGACATCTGTCACATGATGCATGTGGAGATCGCCGGCGCGGATGCCGCCGCCCTGGTCGAGCGGCTGTGTCCAACCAACGCCGGCAACCAGCAGATCGGCTCCGCGCAATACACGTTCTTCCTCAACGAGGCGGCCGGGATCATCGACGACCTCATCGTCACCAGGCTGGACGATCGTCGCTATTTGATCGTCTGCAACGCCGGCTGCGCCGACAAGGACCGTGTCCACATTGAAAAGGCGGCCGCGGATTTCGACGCGACACCCTCCATCATTGAGCGCGGCTTCGTCGCCTTGCAGGGGCCGATGGCCCAGGCGGTGCTGGAAGCGCAGGGCCTGGCGGTCGCGGACCTGGCGTTCAAGCAGGCGATCGAACCGCGCGCCGGCATGTTCGTCTCGCGCACCGGCTACACCGGCGAGGACGGTTTCGAGATCGCATTGCCCGAGGACGAGATCGTCGGCTTCGTCGAAGGTTTGCTCACCGACGAGCGCGTCATGCTCATCGGCCTGGGCGCGCGCGACAGCCTGAGACTGGAGGCCGGCCTGTCATTGTACGGCCAGGATCTCGACGAGGACATCAGCCCGATGGAAGCCGGCCTCACCTGGGCCATCCCCCAACCCTTGCGCGAAGGCGGCCCCTATATCGGCGCCGATGCTCTGGCGCAAAAACGAGCGGCGGGACGCAGGCGCAAGCGGGTCGGCCTCAAGCCGGAAGGCCGCGCCCCGGTGCGCGCCGGCGCGGCGCTGGTCGATGGTTCCGGGCGCGCCGTCGGCCGGGTCACCTCGGGCGGATTCGGCCCCACCGTCGGCCACCCGGTAGCGCTGGGCCTGATCGATGTGGACGCCGACGCCGGCACTTTGGCCGCCGAGGTTCGCGGCAAGCAACTGCCGTTGGAGGTCGCCGCCCTGCCCTTCACCGCGCACAATTACAAACGCTGAAGACCAAGATGAGGCACAAGCGATGAGCACCACCTACTACACCGAAGATCACGAATGGATCACCGTCAACGGCAACGTGGCCACCATCGGCATCACCAACCACGCCCAGGAGCAGCTGGGCGATCTGGTGTTCGTCGAACTGCCCGATGTGGGCAAAGCCGTGTCCAAAGGCGACGACGTGGTGGTCGTCGAATCAGTCAAGGCGGCTTCCGATGTCTACGCGCCGGTCTCCGGCACGGTCAGCGAGGTCAACCAGGCCGTCGCCGATGAGCCGGGCCTGGTCAACTCCGGCGCCGAGGGCGACGGCTGGCTCATCCGCATCGAACTGTCGGATACCGGCGAACTCGGCGGCCTGCTGGACAAGGCCGCCTATGACGCGGTGACCGGATAACCGCTTAAGCAAGGAACGCAGCGACGACCCCCGCGAGGAACCATGCCCCGAGCCTATACCGACCGCCACATCGGCCCCACCGTCGCCGACCAGCGCCAGATGCTCAAGACGATCGGCCTGCCCTCGATCGACGCGCTGATCTCCCGCACCGTCCCCGCGTCGATCCGCATGGACGGAGAACTCGATCTCGAGCCGGGCGTGGATGAGGTTTCCGCGCTCGGCGAACTAAAGTCCAAGCTCGCCGACAACAAACCGGCGACCGCAATGATCGGTCTTGGCTATCACGGCTGCCACACCCCGCCGGTGATCATGCGCAACCTGCTGGAGAACCCGGGCTGGTACACCTCTTACACCCCCTATCAGCCCGAGATCAGCCAGGGCCGGCTGGAGATGCTGTTCCATTTCCAGACCCTGGTCGCCGAACTCGCCGGCCTGCCCGTCGCCAACGCCTCGCTGCTCGATGAAGCCACCGCGGTCGCCGAAGCAGCCGGCATGGCGTTTCGCCATCACCGGGCCAAGCGGGCGAAGGTCATCATCGCCAACACCATTCACCCCCAGAGCCTGGATGTGTTGAAGACCCGTTGCGGGCGCCTTGGCATCGAGGTGGCCGATGGCGAGCCGGACGATGAGACCGCCGCGGTGATCATCCAATGGCCGGATACCTACGGCGAGATCGCCGACCCGGCGCCGATGGTCGAGGCGGCGAAGGCCGCCGGCGCGCTGGTGGTCGTTGCCGCCGATCCGCTGGCGCTGACCGTGCTGGAAGCGCCGGGAAGCTGGGGCGCCGACATGGTCGTCGGCTCGATGCAGCGTTACGGCGTCGCCATGGGCAATGGTGGCCCGCACGCCGCCTACATGGCCGTCACCGACAATCTGACCCGGCTGCTGCCGGGCCGCCTGGTCGGCCTGTCGGTCGACGCCGCCGGCAACGAAGCCTACCGCCTGGCGCTGCAGACCCGCGAGCAGCACATCCGCCGTGAGAAGGCCACCTCCAACATCTGCACCGCCCAGGCGCTGCTCGCCAACATGGCCGCCGCCTTCGCCATCTGGCACGGACCGGAGGGGCTGATCGAGATCGCCACCCGCGTCAACGCGCTCGCCGCCCGTTTCGCCGCCTCTCTGGGGAGTGGCTTCGAGCGCGTGGGCGGCCGGTTCTTCGACACCATCACGGTGCGCACACCGGGCAAGGCACAGGAGTTCGCCGACAAGGCTGCCGATAAAGGCATTGTGCTGCGCGTCGTCGATCCCGACAGGATCTCGATCGCCTTCGACGAGACCTCCGGCGAGGGCGAGCTGGAGGCGTTGTGCGAGGTGTTCGCCGTGTCAGCGGCGGAGCCGGTCGACGCACCGCTGGCGGCCTCGGCCCGCGGCGCCGACTTCCTCACCCAGCCCGTGTTCCACGGCCACCGCAGCGAAACGGCGATGATGCGCTATCTGCGCCAATTGATGGACAAGGACCTGGCGCTCGACCGGGCGATGATCCCGCTCGGCTCGTGCACGATGAAGCTCAACGCGGCGGCCGAGATGATGCCGGTCAGCTGGCCGGAAGTGGCGAACGTCCACCCGTTCGCACCCGCCGAACACCGTGCCGGCTATCGGGCCATGATCGACGATCTGGACCGCTGGCTGTCGGCGATCACCGGCTTCGCCAGGGTTTCCTTCCAGCCCAACGCCGGCAGTCAGGGAGAGTTCGCCGGGCTCGTCGCCATCGCCCGCTACCATGCGGCCAACGGCGAGGCAGAGCGCAACATCTGCCTCATTCCGGCCTCCGCACACGGAACCAACCCCGCCTCGGCTCAGATGGCCGGTTTCGACGTGGTGGTGATCCCCGACGGGCCGGACGGCAACGTAGACCTGGCGGAACTGGAAAAGACCGCCGCGCAATATGAAGACCGGCTGGCGGCGATGATGATTACCTATCCCTCCACCCACGGGGTGTTCGAGGAAGGCATCGTCGACATCTGCAGCATCGTGCACGCCCATGGCGGACAGGTCTATCTCGATGGCGCCAATCTGAACGCCATGGTCGGGCTGGCGCGGCCCGGCGACATCGGCGCCGATGTGTGCCACATGAACCTGCACAAGACCTTCTGCATCCCCCATGGCGGTGGCGGGCCGGGCGTCGGCCCGATCGGCGTGGCCGCCCATCTGGTGCCGCACCTGCCCGGCCATCTGGCCAACGACAGCGACGGCGCGGTGGCCGCCGCGCCCGACGGTTCGGCTTCGATCCTGCCGATCTCCTGGATGTATATCCGCATGCTCGGCCGCGACGGGTTGAAGCAGGCAAGCGAACTGGCGATCCTGAGCGCCAACTACATCGCGACCCGCCTGGAGGACCATTTTCCGATTCTCTACAAGGGCGCGAACGGGCGGGTTGCCCATGAGTGCATCGTGGACACAAGGCCGGTCAAGGAAAGCGCCGGCATCAGCGTCGAGGACATCGCCAAGCGGCTGATCGACTACGGTTTCCACGCGCCCACCATGTCCTGGCCGGTCGCCGGCACGCTGATGGTCGAGCCCACCGAATCCGAGCCTCTTGCCGAGGTCGACCGCTTCATCGACGCGATGATCGCCATCCGCGGCGAGATCGCGCGCGTGGAAGCCGGCGATTGGCCCGCCGAGGACAATCCGATGGTCAACGCGCCACACACCGCCGCGATGCTGGCGGCCGACGACTGGCCACACCCCTATTCGCGAACGATCGCGGTCACCCCGGCCGGTGTCGACATCGCCTCGAAATACTGGCCCCCGGTCGCCCGCGTCGACAACGTGCACGGCGACCGCAACCTGGTCTGCACCTGCCCCCCAATGGACGAGATCGAACGACTGGCTGGGTAGGAGCCTGTTTCTGTCCTACCCCCACCCCTAACCCCTCCCCACAACGGGGAGGGGGACTTGTGCGATACCATCCCTCCACGACGTCATCCTTGGGCTTGTCCCAAGGATCCAACCCCCTATCCACCGCTGCGGACTGTCGCTGATCGCATTAGATCCTCGCCACAAGGGCGAGGATGACGCAGGTGGATATTGGCGCAGGCGTTGCCGCGCCACCTTCCCTCCCCCCTTGTGGGGAGGGAATAAGGGTGAGGGTTCAAATAAAGAGAGCGTGAAGACCGAACACCCTCACCCGGCCGCGAACACCACATCTTCGCCCTGCAGCGTGGCTGACACCTCCATGCCGGCATCGCGGGCCAGTTGCAGCGTGTAGACCGATTGCACCGCGTGGGCGTCCATCGCCTCGGCGAACGTGCCGTTGAGCAGGTCGAGGAAGACGGAAGGCACCCGGGCGTTCTGCCCGGAGCAGGTGACCGTAAACCGTGGCGAACCATTGGGGTCGGCAAGTTCGGCCCGCACCGTCCCGCCGCGCGGCACCGCCTGAAGGGCCACCAGCAACAGGTTGAGCAGCAGCTTGACCTTGTTCTTGGGCATCAGCGCGCGCTCGCCGCTCCATTCCAGTTCGGTCTTCTTCTCGTTTTCGTAGTAGGCGCGCGCCACCGCTTCCGCATCTCCGGTGTCGAGGTCGGCTCCCGCCGAGCCCGCCGCGCCAAACGCGATGCGCGCGAACTGCAACTTCGCCGAGGCATTGGTGGCGGACGATTTGATCAGCTCCATCGCAATCTGCCTGGTGTCCTTGTCCGGATCCTCCTCGAGCAGTTCGAGGCCATTGGCGATCGCACCGACCGGCGAGATGATGTCATGGCAAACCTTGCTGCACATCAGCGCGGCCAGGTCCATACCAGCCAGTTCCGGCAGTGCTTTCATGGGATCGCTTCCTCGGTTGTTGGGGTTCGCCGTCGCCCGCCGCAATCGCGTTTCGCCGCGAATCAATCCGCCGGGTTCACTTCCTTCGATACACAAACGAAACCGGGCGGAAAAGGCCGACAATGTCCCGTTCGCGGTCTTTGCGGCCATAAGCAGGCGAAGCGACGGACGGGCCGCATTTCGTTCACTTTCTGGCAAAGAATTGGCCGCATAATGCGCGCAATGAAACAGGGCGCCAGACCCTGTATGACGCGCGGTTGGCGCCGCAGACGTTGTCCTGGGGAAGGTGTTTTTTTGAGATGAGCGCTGGTTCGCAAGTGCCGACCAGCCTGCGTTGAACCCGACCCGTCCGGAGGACACGATGATGACCTTGGCCAAACGCGGCTTTTGCATTCCCACTTCCGCCCTGGCGCGCGCGATTGCGCTGATCGCGATGCTGGTGGCGGCTTTCGCAGCGCCTGAACGCGCCGATGCACAGGCTTCCAGCCGCTACACCTTGCAGGAGGTCGTGGACGCCGGGCACGGTTTCTTCGGCGCCACTTCGGGCGCGCTGGCATCGGCATTGGAGAAAGCCTTCTCGCGGCACGGCTTGCCCAACGGCTATGTGCTGGGCGAAGAGGCCGGCGGCGCGTTCATCGGCGGGCTGCGCTACGGCGAGGGCGTTCTCTACACCAAGAACGCCGGCGACCATAAACTGTTCTGGCAGGGTCCGTCGGTCGGCTGGGACTACGGCGCCGACGGCAACCGCACCATGATGCTGGTCTACAACCTTCCCGAGGTCACCGCGATCTACCGCCGCTTCTGGGGAATCACCGGCTCGGCGTTCCTGGTCGGCGGTGTCGGCGTGACCACGCTGACCAGTCAGGGCATCCACGTGGTGCCGGTGCGCACCGGCATCGGCGCTCGGCTCGGCGTCAACATCGGCTATCTGAAAATCCGCCCGACGCCGCGCGTCAACCCTTTCTAGGCGCACCGGCTCAAGTGGGCGCCGCTTACCCGTTCGCATGCACGCGAAAACAAAGACATGGAGCCGGTTTGGCTTGCGTCAAAACCGAACCGCTTGCAGGCCTGCGCCAGCTTAACCTTACGAAGCTGTTTCATTGGTAAGCGCCATCATTCCATGCCATGATAGCGGCGCGGCAATGCTTAGACATGGGTCGGGAGGCGACGCTGCCGGCCACCTAGGGCAACGAGGCCCGTCGAAGCGGATAACTTGGATGAAAGCGTCGGCAGTTCGAGTTAGTCGTGCTTGAAGGCATTCTATACTTTTCCCTCGGCTTCCTGGCCGCAGCCCTGCTTGCGCTCATGGTCGCGCCAATCATCTGGCAGCGCGCCGTGCTGCTCACCCGGCGCCGCATCGAGCGGTCGGTCCCGTTGACGTTGAACGAGATCCAGGCCGACAAGGACCAGCTTCGCGCCGAGTTCGCCATGTCCACCCGGCGGCTGGAGATGAGCATCGAGGAACTGCGCGAGAAGGCCTCCAGCCAGATCATCGAAATCAACCGCAAGCGCGACGATTTGGCCAAGCTGAACGAGGAGCAGGCCGAGAAGCTGCGCGCGATCGAGGATCTGCAGGCCCGCGCCAGCGAGATGCGCAGCCAGCTTCGCCAGCGCGAAGACCAGCTGGAAATCGCCAACCGCGAGCTTTCCGAAGTGCGCGAACAGCTTCACGCGAAGGCGCTGGAGGCCGAGAACATCCGCGGCGAGCTCAATCAGGCCAAATCCGACGCCGACAGCCGCCGCATCGAACTGGTGGCCCGGCAGACCGAGGTGGAGAACCTGTCCAGCCAGCTCACCGTGCTGGAGACCGACAAAGGTAAATCGGCCTCCGATGCCCACACGACCGCCAGGAAACTGGCCAGCCTCGAACACGCGCTAGAGCAGGAAAAGGCTCGCGCCAGCGAGATGGAACAGAAATGGCGCCAGGCGCGCGAGCTGCTCACCAACCAGGACGAACGTCGCGAGCGCAGCGAGATGGAACTGACCCAGCTACGCGACGCCGCCACGAACGAATCGAAGACGAACACCCAACTCACCTCGCAACTGGTCGAAGAGAAGTCGCGTTCCGTCGAGTTGGAAGCCAAGCTGGCTCAGCTCCATCTGCAGATGGAGGCATTGCTCGCCGACGCATCGAACGACAATGTGGAGAAGGCAATGGCATCGCTGCAGCATGAGAAGAACGAGCTGGCCACCCAGATGGAAACCATCCTGGCCGAGCGCGACTCGTTGAAAGACCGGCTGACGCGGGTCGAAAACACCTCCAGCGACGAATGGGAAACCGAGCGGCGTGAAAACGCCATTCTGCGCGAGCGCATCAACGATCTGGCCGCACAGGTGACTTCGATGACGGCAGCCTTGGAAGGCGACGGCTCGCCGATCGATGAAATCCTGTCCCGCGCCGACAACGTCACTGCGGTGGACGATGCGGCCAAACCGGCCGCCAAAGCCTCCCGCCGCAAGCCCGCCGGCGACAAGGTGCCGCCCGAATCCCTGGCCGATCGCATCCGCGCGCTGCGCGACACCGCGCGCCAGAGCGGCTAGTCGCTACCCTCGCAGGATCGCAACTCCGGGCAGGTCCGCACCCTCCATCCATTCCAGAAACGCGCCGCCGGCGGTCGACACATAGGTGAAATCGGCCCCGACGCCGGCCTGGTTGAGCGCGGCGACCGTGTCCCCGCCACCGGCCACCGAGACCAATTCACCCGACTTGGTGCGCGCCGCCGCCCGGCCTGCCACCGCCATGGTGGCCCGATCGAACGGTTGCAGTTCGAACGCACCGAGCGGGCCGTTCCAAACCAGCGTCCTGGCCTTGTCGATCCAGGCGCCTACCGCCTCGACCGCCTCGGGCCCGGCATCCAGGATCATCTTGTCATCGGGCACCTCGCCCACGCCGACCACCGCATTGGGCGAGTTCGCGGCAAACTCGTCAGCCACCACCACGTCGCCCGGCAGCACGATTTCGCACCCGGCCGCCTCCGCCTTGGCGAGAATCTCGCGCGCGGTGTCGGCCATCTCGTGCTCGCACAGAGACCTGCCGACCTTGTGACCTTGGGCGGCGAGAAACGTATTGGCCATGCCGCCGCCGATCACCAGCGCGTCCACCTTGTCGATCAAATGCGCCAACACCTTCAGCTTGGTCGATACCTTGGCGCCGCCGACGATCGCCAGCACCGGGCGCTGCGGCTCGCCGAGCCCGGCTTCCAGCGCCTCCAGTTCCGCCTGCATCGCACGGCCGGCGACGGCGGGAAGATGATCGGCGAGACCGACCGTGGAGGCATGCGCGCGGTGGGCGGCCGAAAACGCATCGGCGACAAACAGATCGCCGTTGACCGCCAGTTCCGCGGCGAATTGCGGGTCGTTCGCCTCCTCGCCCGCGTGAAACCGGGTGTTCTCCAGTAACACCACCTCGCCGTCGCCAAGCGCGCCGACGGCGGCCTCGGCCATCGGCCCGACACAGTCGGTGCCGAAAGCCACCGGGCGTGAGATCACCGCCGCCACGACCGGCGCTACCGGCGCCAGCGACATGTCGGGAACGACCTTCCCCTTCGGCCGGCCGAAATGGGCGAGCAGGACGACGCGGCCGCCCTTATCCGCGATTTCGCCGATCGTCGGCGCCACCCGCTCGATCCGGGTCGCATCGGTGATGCGGCCGCTCTTCATCGGGACGTTGAGGTCGACGCGCACCATGACCCGCTTGCCGGCCATGTCGACATCGTCGAGGGTTTTGAAACCGGCCATCGCCGTTCACCAATCCCCGGGGCGTCGGCCCTAAAGCAGCTTGCCCATGGCCACCGCCGTGTCGCTCATCCGGTTGGAGAAGCCCCATTCATTGTCGTACCAGGTCAGCACGCGCACCAGATTGCCTTCCAGCACCTTGGTCTGCGGCGCGGCGAAGTTCGACGAATGGGGGTCGTGGTTGAAGTCGACCGAGACCATCGGACCGGTATTGTAGTCGAGAATGCCCTTCAGTTCCTGCGAAGCGGCGCGCTCGATCGCGGCATTGACCTCGTCTTCGTCCACATTCTTCTGCGACACGAATTTCAGATCGACCACCGAGACGTTGGGCGTGGGCACCCGGATCGCCGACCCGTCCAGCTTGCCGGCCAGTTCCGGCAGCACCAGGCCGACCGCCTTGGCCGCCCCGGTCGACGTCGGGATCATCGACATCGCCGCCGCCCGCGCCCGGTAGAGATCCTTGTGCATCGTATCCAGCGTCGGCTGGTCGCCGGTATAGGCGTGGATGGTGGTCATGTAGCCTTTTTCGATGCCGAAATTGTCGTTGAGCACCTTCGCCACCGGCGCCAGGCAGTTGGTGGTGCACGAGGCGTTGGATACGACCTTATCGTCGCCGGTCAGGCTCTCGTGATTGACGCCGTAGACGATGGTCTTGTCGGCGCCGGCGCCGGGCGCGGAGATCAGCACCCGCTTCGAGCCGTTCTCCAGATGCGCGGCCGCCTTCTCGCGGGCGGTGAAAATGCCGGTGCACTCCAGTGCGATGTCCACGCCGTCCCACGGCAGCTCCTTGGGATCGCGGACCGCGGTGACCCGGATCGGCCCCTGGCCCACGTCGATCGTCTCACCGTCGACGGTCACCTGCGCGGGAAATCTGCCATGCACCGAATCGTAGCGCAGCAGATGCGCGTTGGTCTCCACCGGACCCAGATCGTTGATGGCGACGACTTCGATGTCGTTGCGGCCGCTTTCGATGATCGCGCGCAGCACGTTGCGGCCGATGCGGCCAAACCCGTTGATGGCGACTTTCACGCTCATTGCATCCCTCCGTGGGCTATTCGTTCGTTCAATCTGTTTCAGGCGCCCGTTTGGGCAGGCGGTCCGTTCAGCCGGTTTTCGCCATGGCCGCGGCAACCATGGCCTCGGCGGTGATGCCGAAATACTCGTAGAGTTCGCCATAGGGCGCCGAGCCGCCGAAGCCGCTCATCCCGACGAACGCGCCGTCGACGCCGATGAACCGGTCCCAGCCCTGGCGCACGGCCGCCTCGACCGCCACACGCACCGGCGCTTCACCGATGATGGAACTCTGATATTCATCGCTCTGGGCAGCGAACAGTTCGAAACACGGCACCGAGACGACCCTGGTCGGAACCTTGTCGGCCTGCAGCATCGAGCGCGCTTCCAGCGCGATCGTCACTTCCGAGCCCGATGCGAACAAGGTGACTTCGGCCACGCCGTCGGCCGGGGCGATTTCATAGGCGCCGCGCGCGCACAGGTTCTCGGCCATAAACTCGGTCCGCGCGGCCGGCACGCCCTGGCGCGTCAGCGCGATCACCGACGGCACGTTGTCGGCCTCCATCGCCACCTGCCAGCACTCGGCCGTCTCCATCGCATCTGCCGGCCGTAGCACCTGCAGATTGGGAATGGCGCGCAACGCCGCCAGATGCTCGACCGGCTGGTGGGTGGGACCGTCCTCTCCCAGGCCGATCGAATCGTGGGTCATCACGTGGATGACGCGCAGCCCCATCAGCGCGGCCAGCCTGATGGAAGGGCGGCAATAGTCGGAAAACACCAGAAAGCCGCCGCCATACGGCACCATGCCGCCGTGCAGCGCCATGCCGTTCATCGCCGCCGCCATGCAGTGCTCGCGCACGCCGTAATGGATGTAGCGGCCGGAGAAGTCGTCCGCCGTAATCGGCTCGGTCTGGCTGGTCTTGGTGTTGTTGGAGCCGGTGAGATCCGCCGAGCCGCCAAGGGTTTCCGGCACGACTTCGTTGATAACCTCCAGCACCGCCTGCGAAGACACCCGGGTCGCCCGCTTCGGCTGCTCCTCGGCCAGTTGGGTCTTCAAAGCGGCGATCGCGTCGGCGAACCCGGCCGGCATGTCGCCGCGAATGCGGCGTTGGAACTCGCCACGCTTCTCCGCATCGAGCGCGGCGAACCGCTTCTCCCATTCCTTGCGCTTCTGTCCCGAACGCAGTCCCGCGATGCGCCAGTCGTCGAGTATATCGGCCGGCACGTGAAAGGGCCTGTGGTCCCAACCCAGCGCCTTGCGCGTGGCCTTGATCTCATCGGAGCCCAGGGGCGAGCCATGCGCCTTCGCCGTGCCCGCCTTGGTCGGCGCGCCGAAGCCGATGGTGGTCTTGCACGCGATCATGGTGGGCTTGTCGGCGTCGGCTACATCTTTCAGGGTGGTCAGAATCTGTTCGGGATCGTGGCCGTCGATCGAGATCACGTTCCAGCCCGCCGCCCGAAAGCGGGCGGGCTGATCGGTCGAATCGGCCAGCGACAACGGCCCGTCGATGGAAATGGCGTTGTCGTCCCACAGCACCACCAGCTTGTTCAGCCGCAGGTGGCCGGCGAGCGTGATCGCTTCCTGGCTGATTCCCTCCATCAGGCAGCCGTCGCCGGCCAGACAGTAGGTGCGGTGATCGACGATGTCGTCGCCGAATTCGGCATTCAGCTTGCGCTCGGCGATCGCCATGCCCACGGCGTTGGCCAGCCCCTGGCCCAGCGGGCCGGTGGTGGTTTCGATGCCGGCGGCGTGGCCATATTCGGGGTGGCCGGCGGTCTTGGAGCCCAGCTGGCGGAACTTCTTGATCTGCTTGATGTCGATGTCTTCGTACCCCAGCAGATACAGCACCGAGTAGAGCAGCATCGAGCCATGGCCGGCCGACAGTACGAAGCGGTCCCGATCCGGCCAGTTCGGCTCCTTGGGATCGAACTCCATGACGGAGGTGAACAGAACGGTGGCCAGGTCGGCCGCGCCCATGGGCAGGCCGGGATGGCCGGAGGCGGCCTGCTCGACCGCGTCCATTGACAGGAAACGGATGGCATTAGCCATGCCCGAATGCTTTTCGCTGTGGGACATCGAAACCGCCGTTTTTGAAGACCTGATTGGAGGAACCGGGGTGGACGGGCGGCGCTCCGGTGCGATCGATCAGCGGCCCGCGAGGAAATTCAGCGGCAGAAATAGCAGGAGATCGCAGCGAGTCAATCAATCAACTCCGGCGCCGGCATGAGGTAACCGGCATGTGCATAAAGCGCGCTGCAGGCGCGATCACGGCAACCACCTGTGGAGAAAACCGCGACCGACAACCACAACGACGGCCCGCGGCGTTGACGAACCGTTCGCGTAATGTCTAACCTTTTGGCGCTAGTGGGTTCGTTCGTATGGTGATTCGAGAGCGAACCTGCGTAGACTGATCTGGGTTGTGTGGAGGATAGGGGCCTACCACTTCCGGGCGGGAGTATGGTGATGGGATGCCGGAAGAAACAAAAGTCGGCGCGGTTCTGGAAAGACTGAACGCCGCGATCGGAGCTCTTGAAACGGCGGTGGATGGGCGACTTGAGAACGACGAGACGCGCAAAGATGCCGAAGCACAGGTCCAGCGCATGAGTTCGGATCGCACCCGGTTGGCCGAAGCGCTTGACGAGGCCGAGGCGCGCTGCCAGCGCCTTGAAAACGTCAACCGCGAGGTGTCCGCCCGGCTGGTCAATGCGATGGAGACGATTCGCGCGGTTCTGGAGAACAGCGATACAAGCTAGCCACCCGGTGTTGGCCAGAGGCGGTGCGTGCCAACACCCGCGGCGACCGGCGGCGGGGCGAGAGAACCGATGGCCCAGGTGACAGTCACCATCAACGGCAAGTCCTATCGCATGGCCTGCGACGAAGGCCAGGAAAGCCATTTGGTCGCCCTGGCCCAGGCGTTCGACGGCTATGTCACCCGGTTGAAGACTTCGTTCGGCGAGATCGGCGACCAGCGCCTGACGATCATGGCCGGCATCACGCTGGTCGACGAATTGCGCGAACTGCAGCACAAGGTGCGCGGCCTGGAGGCCGACATGGCGGACCTGCGCGGCACCCGCGACCGCACCCTGGAGGCCGGCGCCGACCTGGAGAAGCAGATCGTGCAGTCCCTGGGCGAGGTAGCCGGCCGACTGGAGGCGGTGGGCCGCAAGTTGAGCGGATTGGAATAGCCGCCGACCGCCGCAATCGCGACAACAGGCACAAAATGCCGCTGGTGAAGCGGGCCGAGCGCGCCTATATTGCCCTCGGCGCGGCTGCGCCATGCGTCAGAGCTTTTTTTCCGGGGCCTTATCGATCCTTAGGGAGCTGTCCCTGACTTGGCCCGTGGGTCTTGTCATCACGGCGCCCACCTACATTGTAGGTTCCCGGGATCGCATAAGTTCGACGGTGCGTGCGGCCCGCCATTTTCTTGGAGCACTTTCAGCAAAAGTTGCAGACTTTTGCGCTCGCGAAAGTGCGCAAAAACAGAAAGACTCAACAACCAGCGGCCCGGCGGCGTGACATGAACGACATCAAAAACGCCAAGGCGGCGCTGCGCCGGCGGGTTTTGGCCATGCGCGACGCAATCGAGCCGGATGCGCGCGCCGCGATGAGTAAAGCCACCGCAGAGCACGCCGCCCGACTGTCGATCCCGGCCGGCGCGGTTGTATCCGGTTTCCTGGCGATCCGCTCGGAGATCGATCCGCGTCCGTTGCTAGACCATCTGGCCCATCGCGGCGCGCGGCTCTGCCTGCCGGTGGTGATCGACAAGCAGACCATCGTCTTCCGCGCATGGCGCCCCGGCGAACCGCTGGTCGACGCCGGTTTCGGCACCCAGGGGCCGGCGAAAGACGCCCCCGTGGTCGATCCGCAATGGATGATCGTACCGCTGTCGGCCTTCGACGAGCGCGGCGGCCGGCTCGGCTACGGCGCCGGCCACTACGACCGCGCGATCGCCCGGCTGGCCGAAACCGGGCGACGGCCGATCCTCGTCGGGCTGGCGTTTTCAAGTCAGCAGGTGGACCGGGTGCCGCAAAACGCGGACGATGAACCGCTCGACGCGGTCATCACCGAGGCCGGACTGATGGAGTTCGCACCTTCGATGAATGAGGCCACGGCGTGAGTACCATGCGCATCCTGTTTCTGGGCGACATGGTCGGACGGCGCGGCCGAACGGCCGTGTTCGAGCAACTGCCCGGCCTGATCGGCAACCTTGAGATCGACTTCGTCATCGTCAACGGCGAGAACGCCGCCGGTGGTTTCGGCATCACCGAGGCGATCCTGGAAGAAACGCTGGCGGCCGGCGCTGACGTGGTGACCACCGGCAATCACGTGTGGGACCAGAAAGAAGCGCTGACCTTCGCCGACCGCCACAGCCGCTTCCTTCGCCCCGCCAACTATCCCGCCGGCACGCCGGGCCGCGGCGTCAACGTGTTCGAGGCGCAAGGCGGCGCCCGGATCATGGTGATGAACATCATGGGCGCCGTGTTCGTCAATCCGGCGCTGGACGATCCGTTCCGCTGCGTGGAAGAACAGTTGAAGGCCGCGAGCCTGGGCGAGACGGCCGACGCCATCATCATCGACTTCCACGCGGAGATCACTTCGGAGAAACAGTGTTTCGCCCATTTCGTCGACGGCAGGGTTTCCGCCGTCATCGGCACCCACACCCACGTTCCCACCGCGGACCATCGGGTGCTCGAAGGCGGCACCGCCTACATTTCCGACGCCGGCATGTGCGGCGATTATGATTCCTCGATCGGGATGGACAAGGAAGAGCCGCTCAACCGGTTCGTCACCAAGGTGCCGCGCGGCCGGTTCGAGGCGGCCGACGGGGAAGCGACCGTGTGCGGGGTGGGGCTGGAAATCGACACCGGGACCGGCCTTGCCAAATCCATCGCGCCCCTGCGCATCGGCCCCAGGCTGGACAACGTCCTGCCCTGGTAGGACTGGGTTCGACCACTAATCGCGCATCCGGTCGAGCAGTTGGCGCAACTCGGCGAGGCGCGGCACCATGTCGGCAAGCTTCTCCAGCGGATAATGCGCCGCCAATCTCTCCATCTCCGGCGCCAGCAGGCCGATCGCATCGTCGCGGAACTTGCGACCCTTGCCCGTCAGCCATACGCGCTTGCTGCGTCCGTCGCTGGGATGGGGCCGCATCTCAACCAACTTCCGCGCCTGGAGCCCTGCCAGCGTATGGGTCATGGTGGTCTTGGGAACCTGGAACGCGGAGGCGATCTCCAGCGGCGTACGGCCGTCGCCCAGCCGGACTAGATGGTTGAGCACGGAAAAATGCGCCACCGACACACCGTCGGGAAGCCGCGCCTCGAACATGGCGCGGCTTAGCTGCGCGATGATCCCCACCTCGTTGAAGAACGCGAAATAGGGGTTGCCGTCAGCCTGATCCATTCATGATCCGCGTTTCTACTGGCCAGCGCGGGGTTTGCGCCACGGCCGGGCCGAAACCCAGCCGGCCCAGCATTTGCACGGTATGGCCCGGCTCGGCAAGCATCGTGTGGGCACGCTCGTAATGCGGCGCCATCTCCGGATATTCCTGCAATGCCTGGCTCACCGGGTGCAGGGCCAGGCCCAGGCCGGTGGTCGCCAGGTTGAGCCGCAACCAGGCCCGCCCTGCCTCGATCTGATCGAGCCGGCTGTTGCCGGCGCTGGTCAACACAGCATAGGCCGGCGTGGCTTGCAGCAACTCGCGGTAAATCTCGGCACCCTGCTTGAAGCCCGTCGAATCGGGATCAAGCAGCGCATCGCGGCTCAGCATGCCCAACGCCATCAGGCTCTCCAGCAGCGGGCCGCCAAGATCGATGCCGTCGGGGTTGGCGTTGATTTGCGTCTTACCGAACCGCATCAAGTCAACGCTTTCCTTCATGGTGCGATGGGTGTTGGCCTCGACCAGCCAGGCCTGCCAGGTCAGATCGATGAGTTCGGCGACGGTCGCTTCGTCATCGATGATGGCCGCGTAAGGCGCTAGCGCGGCGACCATGTCGGCGGGCACCGCGCGCTGTTCGAACGGCTGCTTGCAGGACCGCCGCGCCATCACGTGGGCGAACAGCGGATCCGGCCGGCCGCCATTGGCGAACTGGGCGACAGCGACGGGGCCTGCCTCACCATCGGGAAAGAACGAAAAGTCGATTGCGTAACCGTCCTGCGCCGCCGCCAGGGCCAGCAGTTCGACGAAACAGCCCATGCCGATCGTCAGTTGCCGATCGTAAGGATCGGTCTCGGGCAGATCGCGCGCGGTGTCCCGATGGAGCACGATCGTGTCCGCCTGCGATAGATCGGCGAGCCAGGGTTGGCGATTGTGGGGATTGGGCGCGAGAATGGCATAGGACAGCGCGTTCTTGCGCTTGTCATCATAGTCGCCCGCCAGGCCCCAGGGCTGCAACGCGCGGGTCGGCGTGCGTGTGGCGAGGAAGCCGCCGGCCGCCGCGCTCGCGGCCAGCACGGCTCCGCCGCCGATGAGGCCAATGGCCTTTCTGCGGGAAATGGGCATGCGGTATTCTCCTGTTAGTTCGATATCGCACTATATAGTCCGATTTCGAACTAAATCAACCCACCGCACGCACTTCTCTTATCGATGGGCTGACAATTCGACAGGCAATTGCAGGAGCGGGGTTCTGGACGCGGTGAACCGCTTTCGCTAGTAAATCCCATTTACTCAACCGACGAATGATCGGCAGACCCGTGGCAGGCCATTCAAAATTCAAGAACATCATGCACCGCAAGGGGCGCCAGGACGCGGCGCGCTCCAAGCTGTTTTCGCGCCTGTCGAAGGAGATCACCGTAGCGGTGAAGATGGGTGGCGGGGTCATCGACCCCGACATGAACCCGCGCCTGCGCCTGGCGATCCAGAACGCCAAGGGCCAGTCCGTGCCCAAGGACAACATCGCGCGCGCCATCAACAAGGGCACCGGCGGCGACGGCGAGGATTACGAGGAGATCCGCTACGAAGGCTACGGCCCCGGCGGCGTCGCCGTGATCGTCGAGGCGCTCACCGACAACCGCAACCGCTCGGCTTCAAACATCCGCGCCTGCTTCACCAAGAACGGCGGCCAGATGGGCGAGACCGGCTCGGTCTCTTTCATGTTCGACCGGGTCGGCGAGATCACCTATCCGCCCGAAGCCGGCGATGAGGAGACCGTGCTGGAAGCGGCGATCGAGGCCGGCGCCGACGACGTCACATCCGACGAGGACGGCCACGCCATCACCTGCGCCTTCGAAAGCCTGGGCGAGGTTGCAGGCGCACTCGAGGGCACACTGGGCGAGGCCGAGAGCGTCAAGACCATCTGGCGCCCGCAGTCGGCCACCCCGGTCGACGAGGAAAAGGCCGCCACGCTGATCAAGCTGATGGCGGCGCTGGAAGACGACGACGACGTCCAGAACGTCTACTCGAACTTCGAAATCGACGACCAGGTAATGGCGCGCCTGTCGGCCGCCTGATCCACCCATACGAACAGACCTGGGCCATGGCCGATACCGACTGCGTCGGTTAGGCTCCCACTCATGCCCTCCCCGATTCGCATCCTTGGCATCGACCCCGGCCTGCGCCGCACCGGCTGGGGCATCATCGAGACCGCCGGCAACGCGCTCGCCTTCATCGCCGCCGGCACCGTGCGTTCCGACGCGGCCCTCGACCTGGCAGCCCGCCTTTGCCAGCTGCACGACGGCCTCAGCACGGTGATCGAGGCCCACGGCCCGGCCGAGGCCGCCGTCGAAGCCACCTTCGTCAACCGCGACGCGGCCGCCACCCTGAAGCTGGGCCAGGCCCGCGGCATCGCCCTGCTGGTGCCGGCCCGCGCCGGCGTCTCGGTGGCCGAGTACGCTCCCAACGCCGTCAAGAAATCGGTGGTCGGGACCGGCCACGGCGACAAACGCCAGGTACAGATGATGGTGCGTATGCTGTTGCCAAAGGCCGATTTCGACTCCGAGGACGCCGCCGACGCGCTGGCCATCGCCATCTGCCACGCCCATCACCGCGGCGGCGACCGGCTGGCGAAGCGAATGGCGGGATAACTTGAAACGATGATCGCCAAGCTCAAAGGCCTGCTCGACGCCATCGCCGAAGACCACATCATCATCGACGTGGGCGGCGTCGGCTATCAGGTGTTCTGCTCCACGCGCACGCTGGCGGGTCTCGGCGCGGTCGGCGAACCGATCGAGATGGCGATCGAGACCCATGTGCGCGAGACCGAGATCCGGCTGTTCGGCTTCGCCTCGCCCATCGAGCGCGACTGGTTCTCACTGCTGCAATCGGTCCAGGGCGTCGGGGTGAAGGTGGCGCTCGCCATCCAGTCGACCCTGGAGCCCGGCGATCTGGCCTCGGCCATCGCGCTGCAGGACAAATCGATGGTCGCGCGCGCGCCCGGCGTCGGCCCGAAAGTCGCCCAGCGCATCGTCACCGAATTGAAGGACAAGGCGCCCGCTTATGCCGGGCTCGCCGCCGACGAGGTGCGCCTGGCCGCCGACATCGGCGACGCCGTCGCGTCGTCGGCCGTATCCGACGCGGTCTCCGCGCTCACCAATCTGGGCTATTCCGGCGGTCAGGCGGCCGGCGCCGTCTCCGCTGCCTTGAAATCCGCCGGCGAGGACGCCGACAGCGCCACGCTCATTCGCCTGGGACTGCGGGAGCTGGCGGGGTGACGTGCGATTCCTTGCAATCAAGTATATTCCTTACTATTATGTCGATGTAAGGAATTATGTTATGGGTAAGGAATTCGGACCATGACCGCGCACTCGAAGATCACCGCCAAGGGCCAGACCACGATCCCCGTGGCCGTGCGCAAGGCGCTTAAGCTGAAAGCAGGCGACCGGATCGATTACATCGTGCGCGACGGCCGGGTGGAACTGGTGGCTCGCAATCGGCGCGCGGTCGACCTTGCTGGCATTCTAGGAAAACCGCCCGACGGTAGGACGGTCACGATCGAAGAAATGGATGAAGCAATCGGCGAGTTCGTCGCCGAGGACGATGAGCGGATCATGCGAGAGTGGCGAGACGGCATTGAATGATCGGTGTCGATACGAATGTCCTGATCCGGTTGCTAACCACCGACTCCACCGATCAACACGCGACTGCTGTTGCTTTCTTCGATGCGCGCAGTCCCCTCGAGCCTGCTTTCCTTAGTGCCGTTACAGTCGCCGAGACTATCTGGGTTCTCCGTCGCTCCTACCGGTTCACGCCAGAGAAGATCGGCGAATGTATCGATCAACTGATGGAAAGCGAGGACGTGCACATCGAAGGGCGCGAAAACTTGCGATTGATGTTAGCACGAGGATTCCGACCCGCTCAGATAGCTGACTATCTGATCACTTATCTTAGCAGAAGGGCTGGCTGCACCCACACAATCACCTTCGACAGACGCGCCGCAAAGCGCGTACCCGGCATGGAACTTCTGACGTGAACACCCCCCGCCTCATCTCCGCCGACGCGCGCGACGAGGATCGCGGCGAACTGGAAGTCTCGCTGCGGCCCCAGTCGCTCGACGAGTTCATCGGCCAGGCGCAGGCGCGGGCCAATCTGAAGATCTTCGTCGAGGCCGCCCGCCAACGCGGCGAGGCGCTCGACCATGTGCTGTTCGTCGGTCCGCCGGGCCTGGGCAAGACGACGCTGGCGCAGATCATGGCGCGCGAATTGGGCGTCAACTTCCGCTCGACCTCGGGACCCGTCATCGCCAAGGCCGGCGATCTGGCCGCCCTGCTCACCAATCTGGAAGACCGCGACGTCCTGTTCATCGACGAGGTGCACCGGCTGAACCCGGCTGTCGAGGAGATCCTCTATCCCGCCATGGAAGATTTCCAGCTCGACCTGATCATCGGCGAAGGCCCCGCGGCGCGCTCGGTCAAGATCGATCTGGCCAAGTTCACGCTGATCGCCGCCACTACGCGCCTGGGCCTGCTCACCACGCCTCTGCGCGACCGCTTCGGCATCCCCATCCGCCTCAACTTCTACGAAGTCGAGGAACTGGAATTCATCGTCAAGCGCGGCGCTCGCATCCTGGGGCTGGCGATGAGCGAGGACGGCGCCGCCGAGATCGCCCGGCGCGCGCGCGGAACGCCGCGCATCGCCGGCCGGCTGCTGCGCCGGGTGCGCGATTTCGCCCTCGTCGACGGCGCCGACAAGGTCGATGCCACCATCGCCGACGCCGCGCTGCAGCGCCTGGAAGTCGACAGCCTGGGCCTCGACCAGCTGGACAAGCGCTATCTCGACCAGATCGCCGGCAATTTCGGCGGCGGGCCGGTCGGCATCGAGACTATCGCCGCCGCCCTGTCGGAGCCGCGCGACGCCATCGAGGACATCATCGAGCCGTTTCTCATCCAACATGGCTTTGTTCAGCGCACGCCGCGCGGCCGCGTGCTCACCGCACGCGCCTTCAAACATCTGGGACTTGAAGCGCCCCGCGACCTGGCGCAATTCCAGGCGAGCCTGTTCGAGGAGGGCGAGGATGAATAAGACGGCCGACACCCCCTCCCCGCCCGCCGGCATGGCCACCAACCTCGCCAACCGCCTCATCGAGGACGGCCACGAGATGCAGGTGCGCATCTACTATGAGGACACGGATTTTTCCGGCGTCGTCTATCACTCCAATTATCTCAAATACATGGAGCGCTCGCGCACCGAGTGGCTGCGGCACTTAGGCATTCTGCACACCGATCTGGCGGGCGAGGATTCGGCCTTCGCCATCCACCGCATGGAGCTGAAGTTCGGCCCCCCGGCGGTGATAGACGATCTGGTCACCGTGCGCACCACCCGCAGGAAGCTCACCGGCGCGCGCGCCTTTCTGCGCCAGGAGGTCTGGCGCGACGAGCGCGACGGATCGCAGACCCTGCTGTGCGGCGCCGACGTCGAAGTCGCCTTCATCAACCACGGCGGCGGCGCCAAGCGGTTCCCCGACGACCTGCGCGCCAAATTGACAGGCGAAGAGGAATAGGCGGCTCGGCCGCCGGCCGGCCCTAACCCTTCCTTAACTCTAATCGCGGCTTAGTGGGTGCGGTGAGTCACGGCGCCTGCGCGCTGCATGCCCGCTTGGCTGGACGCCTTGCTTTGGACAAATTTGCAAAGGATCGCAAAACGCCGCCCTTCGCCCCGGCGATAGCGATCTCCATCACTGATAAAGGTTCCCGATGCGCTTGACCGTTTGCCCTCGCTGGCCGCTGATCGCAGCCGGGCTGGCTGGTGTCGCCGCCTTTCCCGTCGACGCGGCCGCCCAGGTCGAGGCCGGTCATCTGGCCGCCGCCAATGCCCCTTCCATGCTCGACCTGTTCTGGCAGGCTGGCTGGATCGTCAAGGCGGTCATCATCGGCCTGTTGCTGGCATCGGTGTGGAGCTGGGCCATCATCATCGACAAGTGGTTCCTGTACACGCGCACCCGCCGGCAGCTCGACCGGTTCGAAAAGACCTTCTGGTCCGGCACCTCGCTGGAAGAGCTGTACCGCTCGCTGGCCGACAAGATGCCCACCGGCATGGGCGCGTTGTTCGTCTCCGCCATGCATGAATGGAAGCGCTCCTACGAGCGCGGCGCCAGCTCGCAGATCGGCCTGCAGACCCGCATCGACAAGGTGCTCGATGTTTCGCTGTCACGCGAGGCCGAACGGCTGGAGCGCCGGCTGATGTTCCTGGCCACCGTCGGATCGGCCGCGCCCTTCATCGGCCTGTTCGGCACGGTCGTCGGCATCATGACCTCGTTCCAGGCGATCGCCGGCTCCAAGTCGACCAATCTGGCGGTCGTCGCTCCGGGCATCGCCGAGGCGCTGCTGGCGACCGCGCTGGGCCTGCTGGCGGCGATCCCCGCCACCATCTTCTACAACAAGCTGTCGTCGGACGTTTCCAAGATCACCACGCGGCTGGAAGCGTTCGCCGACGAGTTCTCCGCCATACTTTCGCGCCAGATTGATGAAAGAAACAAGCCGCGAGACGCCGGCTGAAGAAGATTGGGTGATTTCCCGCTGACGCGGGACACGGCTCCGGCCCGCTCCCCCTCCCAACCACCCACGGAAGTATCCTCGAGAGGGTGTTTGGGAGGGGGAGCGGTCCGGAGCCGAGAGACTATGAAAGACAATCATGGCTGTTTCATCTGCCACCACCATGCGCTCGGGCTCCAAGCGCCGGCGCACGCGCCGCTACCAGCCGATGAGCGAGATCAACGTCACCCCGTTCGTCGACGTGATGCTGGTGCTGCTGATCATCTTCATGGTGACCGCGCCGCTGCTGACCGTCGGCGTGCCGATCGACCTGCCGGAGACTGCCGCCAAGCCGCTCAATTCCGAGGTGCAGCCGATCACCGTTTCCGTCGACGAGGCCGGCCGCGTCTTCCTGCAGGAAACCGAGGTGCCGATCGAGGAGGTGGTGCCCAAGCTCGCGGCGATCGCACGCGCAGGCTACGAGGAACGCATCTATGTGCGCGGTGACCGCACCGCCGATTACGGCACGGTGATGCGGGTGATGGCCCGCATCTCGGCCGCCGGCTATTCGCGCATCGGCCTGGTCACCCTCCAAGAGCAGGAACAATAGGCGATGACCGGCGCGAGGATGTGACCACGCTGCGCGCCACCGGATGAGTTCGATGAAACTGGGTGCCACTGTCTCTAGCGCGGCTCACGCAGCCCTCCTCGCCTGGGGCCTGGTCTCGCTGCAGGGCCCAGAGCCGCTGCAGATGGTCAACGTCGAGGCGGTGCCGGTCGATATCGTGCCGATCGAGGAACTCACCCGCTCGATCGAAGGCGCCAAGGAGGCCGAAGCCAGCCCGCTGCCCGCGCCCGTTCCCACCCGCAACCCGCAAACTCAGGAACAGGCGGAAAACGTAGGCGACGCCGACATCGACGCCGAGCCGGTGCGCGATGGCGAGGCCGCGCCGCAGCCGGTCCAGCCGAGCGCCGCACCGGCCACCCCCGAGCCGGAGCCGGAGCCCGAACCGGAACCTGTAACCGAACCCGCCGATACCGCCCGCGAAGACACGCCGGCGCCGGCCACCGAACTGGCGGCGCTCAACGAGCCGGCCGCCCCGGTGCGCGAAGAACCGGTCGAAGAGGCGCAGGCCGAACCGGAAGCCGTCGACGAAGAGGTGCAGTTGCCCGACAATGTGCCCACGCCCACCGCGCGCCCCGATCCGCCCAAGCCTCAGACGGCGAAGACGACCGAGCGCAAGACGCCCGACCAGACCGCCGCCAACCGCTCCCAATCGAACCCCGAGGAGAGCGACGAGGCGACGCTGGATCAGATCTCCGCGCTCATCAACCGCCAGGACCCCTCCGCCGCCGGCGCCAAACGGTCCGAACGCGATCCCTCGCTGGGCACCAACCGCCCGTCTTCCGCCGACCAGCTAAGCCAGAGCGAAATGGACGCGCTGCGCGCGGCGATAGAACAATGCTGGCTGGTGCCGATCGGCATGTCGGGAGCCGAGGAGATGCGGGTGACCATCACCATGGACCTGGACAAGGACGGCCGGATAACCGGAGCGCCGCGGGTGGCCGCAAGCGGCGGCGAGCCCAATACGAGACGCGCGTTTGCCGAGAGCGCGCGCCGCGCCGTACTTCGATGCGCGCCTTACAATCTCCCAAAAGAAAAATATGATACCTGGTCCAAGGTGGTAGTGAATTTTGATCCAAGCGATATGTTCTGACCGCAACTACTCCGTTCCCGGCGTTTCAACCTCCACCATCCGTCCATCTCCGAGAATTAAGAACATGAAGCGCATCGCAGCTTTGCTTCTCATCTTGTTGGCGTCTCTGGCGCTTACGCCCGCCCACGCCCGCGTCGAGATCGACATCACCAAGGGCAACGTCAAGCCGTTACCCATCGCCATCACCCCGTTTTCGGCCGAACCCGCCCAGGGTCAGATCGCCCGCGACATCGTCGCTGTGATCGATCAGGACCTGCGCAGCTCCGGCCTGTTCGCGCCGATCGAGCCGGCCGCGTTCCTCCAAAAGGTAACCGACCCCGACATCATGCCCCGGTTCGAGGACTGGCAACTCATCAACGCCCAGGCGCTGGTCACCGGCCGGGTGATCGCCCAGCCCGACGGCCGCCTGCGCGCCGAGTTCCGCCTTTGGGACGTGTTCGGCGCCGAGCAGATGACCGGCCAGCAGTTCTTCACCACGCCGGACAACTGGCGCCGCGTCGCCCACATCATCGCCGATGCGATCTATGAGCGGCTGACCGGCGAAAAAGGCTACTTCGACACCCGCATCGTCTTCGTCGACGAGACCGGGCCCAAATCGAAGCGGGTCAAGCGGCTGGCCATCATGGACCAGGACGGCGCCAACGTTCAGTTGCTCACCCGTGGCAACGATTTGGTGCTGACCCCGCGCTTCTCGCCCACCAGGCAGGAAATCACCTACATGTCGTTCGAGGGCGGCCAACCCAGGGTCTATCTGCTGCAGATCGAGACCGGCGAACGCCGGATCGTCGGCGATTTCCCCGGCATGACGTTCGCGCCCAGGTTCTCGCCCGACGGGCGCAAGATCGTCATGAGCCTGCAGCAGGACGGTAACGCCAACATCTACACCATGGACCTGGCCACCCGCGCCACCACCCGGCTCACCAATTCCGCCGCGATCGACACCGCCCCGTCCTATTCGCCAGACGGCACCCGCATCGTGTTCGAATCCGACCGTGGCGGCCGCCAGCAGCTCTATGTGATGAACGCCGACGGCAGCGGCCAGACCCGCATCTCGTTCGGCACCGGCTCATACTCCACGCCGGTATGGTCGCCGCGCGGCGATTTGATCGCGTTCACCAAACAGTCCGGCGGCAAGTTCCTGATCGGCGTGATGCAGCCGGACGGCAGCCGCGAGCGGGTCCTGACCGAAGGCTTTCACAACGAAGGCCCCACCTGGGCGCCCAACGGCCGGGTGCTGATGTTCTTCCGCGAGAGCCTGGGCGAGAATGGCGGCGCCAAGCTCTTCTCCATCGACCTGACCGGGTACAACGAGCGGCAGATCGCCACTCCCGCGTTCGCCTCCGACCCGGCCTGGTCGCCACCGCTCAATTGATCGCCCGCCGCCGTTTCGCCAAAAAGGCCCGGCAAGGGTGGCGCGAAGCGGGGTGATGGCCTCAACGGATTTCTACGCGATTTAGAGTTCGTTTACCCCGTTTCTTGATGGGGGCTTAACCCCGTCATGGTTATTGGGGCCTCAACAGATTGGATAAAGGAGTAGTGAACGATGCTGCGCGCACGTTCTTTCCTCAACGCACGCGCCGGGCTGCTGCTGGCTGCCGCGGTCGCGCTTGCCGCTTGTGAAACCAAGAACCTGCCGGACAATGCCGGCGATCTTGGCCTCAACAACGCCGCGCCCGGTTCGCAACAGGACTTCACCGTCAATGTCGGCGACCGGGTGTTCTTCGAGACCGACTCGGCCGTGCTCACCGCGACGTCCCGCACGACGCTGGACAAGCAGGCCCAATGGCTGGCCCGCTACGTCAACCACCCGGTCACCGTCGAAGGCCATGCCGACGAACGCGGCACGCGCGAATACAACCTGGCCCTCGGCGCACGCCGCGCGGCCGCTACCAAGGACTATCTGATCGCGCGCGGCGTCCCCGCCAGCCGCATCCGCACCATCTCGTATGGCAAGGAACGCCCGGTTGCGGTGTGTAACGACATCTCCTGCTGGTCACAGAATCGTCGCGCGGTGACTTTGCTGGTTGCTCCGTCAGGCTGACTGCCCCGGCTGGCAAAATTCGAACCCGAAGGGTTCGCAAGGCCGACCGGCCGTCGCGCGGTCAGCGCGCGCCATCGCAGGCCCGAGCGCAGCGAGGAATAGCCGCGAGATAAATAAATATGCCCTTCGAGCCGCGCGATCCGAATTTCGACGCCAAAGTCCGCGACAGCTTTGCCGCCCAGTCGATGATGACGACGCTTGGCGCGTCCATCACCGAACTGACGCCGGGCCGCGTGGTCATCGCCTATGAGCGTCTGGAGAATTTCTGCCAGCAGCACGGCTTTATGCATGCCGGCGTCGCCACGACCATCGTCGACAGCGCCTGCGGCTATGCGGCGCTGTCGCTGGCGCCGGCCGGCCACGATGTCCTGACCGCCGAGTTCAAGGTGAATTTTCTCGCGCCCAGCTCGGGCGAACGTTTCATCGCCATAGGCCAGGTGATCCGTCCGGGCCGGACGCTGACCGTGTGCGAGGGCGAGGTCCGACAGATCGACGATGGCGCTAATCGGCTGGTCGCCAAGATGCAGGCGACCATGATGACGGGCGAAATGGGCTCCTGATCCGCTTTGCCCGCTGCAGCCGATCCGGCTGGTCGACAAAATTTGGCCCTGTTATGTTGTTTCCGTGCCCGCGATGGACTATGCCCGCGCGATTAACCTGACAGGCTTGCGACCATGAACCGGCTGCGTAACTTCGTTCTTGCCCTGGCGATCTTCGCTGCGATGGCGGCGCCTGCGTCCGCGCAAAGCAATGACGCCGCGCTGCGCGTGGGTCAGCTTGAAGAACAGGTACGTCAGCTCAACGGCATGGTCGAGGACCTGACCTTTCAGATCCTGCAGTTGCAGGAGCAGCTCCGCCGTATCCGCGAGGACAACGAGTTCCGCTTCCAGGAGCTCGAACAGCGCCAGGGCGGCCTGCCGTCTACAGAAAATCAGCTCGCCGGCGTCGAGACCGACGATTCCGCTCCTGAGCTGCCGCAGGGCTCCGCCGATGCGGGCGAGACCGTACTCGTCGGCCCGGCTCCCGACGGCGCCCAGGCCGGCGGAAACCTGCTGGGCACCATTACCTTTGATTCACTGGGCAATGTGGTCGACACCGCCCTGGGCAAGCCGCTCGATCTGACGGGCGGGCTGGGTGTGGACGAAGCCGACCAGACCCCCGAGCAGCCGGGCGCCCAACAGGCCGCGCTTTCAGACCAGAACCTGCCGGGCGGCGAGGGCGAGCTCTACGAGCGTGGATACCGCTTCGTCCAGGCCGGCGATTATATTTCGGGCGAGCAGGCGTTCACCGCCTTCTCGGAACTGTATTCCGACAGCCCGCGCATCGCCGAAGCGCGCTTCTGGCTGGGCGAGAGCCTGCTGGCGCAAGGCAAGTTCGAGGAAGCGGCCCGGGTTTTCCTGGACGCCCACACCAACTGGCCGGACAGCCGCATGGGCCCGCAGACCCTGTTGAAGCTCGGCGTCACCATGGCAGGAATGTCCCAGCGGGAGCTGGCATGCGCGACCTACGCCAAGGTGCACACGCGCTATCCGTCGATGGCCAACTCGGTGCGTGCGCGGGTGGAGGCGGAACAGCAGTCCGCCAGCTGCACCAATGGCTGAGGCCCGCTTGCGCGCCGACCAGCTTTTCACCCCGATCACGGACACCGGACCGGTCATCGTCGCGGTGTCGGGCGGCAGCGATTCCATGGCGCTGCTGTTCCTGGCCAACAGTTGGGCATTGAGAACCGGCCGCGAGCTTCACGCCGCCACCATTGATCACGGCCTGCGCCCGGAGGCCGCCGCCGAGGCCGCCTTCGTCGCCACCGTGTGCGAGACCATCGCCGTTCCCCACACCACCTTGGCGTGGGGCGGCGTCAAGCCGGCCACCGGGATTTCCCAGTCCGCCCGCCACGCCCGCTACCAACTGCTGGAGGAGTTCGCCGCCGCCATCGATGTCGGCATCGTGCTGAGCGGGCACACCGCCGACGACCAGGCCGAGACCGTGGCCATGCGGCTGAAACGCGCAAGCGAACCCGGCCGCGGGCTGGCCGGCATGAACGCGCGCACCCTGCTGCCCGGCGGCACGATCCTGTGGCGGCCGATGCTGGGCGTCGCGCGCGAGGAGTTGCGCGCCTATCTGCAGGCCATATCCCAGAGCTGGATCGAAGACCCCTCCAACGCCGATACCGCGTTCGAGCGCGTGCGCGTGCGCCAGCGGCTGGCCGCCCAGCCTGAATTGAAGGCGCGCCTGACGCGCTTCGCCTCGCTCATGACCCGCGCCAGGGCGGTGACCGCCCGCGACGCCGGCGAACTGCTGACATCGTCGGTAGCGTGCACGCCCGGCCCGGTATTCGCCGCGCGTCGCGATGATTTGCTGGCGGCGCCGGACGCGGTGGCGACCCTGGCGGTCCAGACGGTGGTGGCGGCGGCCGGCGGCGGCGAACATCTAATCAAGCCCCGGTCCGCCCGGCAGATCATCGACCAGCTGCGCACCGGCGAGCGCTTTCGCACCAATGTGGGCCGCTGCGTCGTCGAAGCGGGCAAAGGCCCTTTGCGGGTGTTTCGCGAGGCGCGCAACCTGCCCACCACCGTGGTCGAAGACGGCGAGCGGATATTATGGGACGGCCGGCTGCACGTCGCCAATTCCGGCGGCCGCACGATCACCGTCGGCCCCCCTTCGCCCACCGATATCGAGCGAATGGAAGCCGACCGCGGCGGCCGTCTGCCCGTCCTGCCGCGCCGCGCGCTCGCCGCCATGCCGGTGCTGCGAACCGTCGACGGGCGGCTGCACCCAGTCCTGATCGATGCGGCCGGCCCGCAACCCGGACTTTCGCTCGCCGCCGGCGCGCGCGCCATCGAACATTACTGCCCGGCGTGCGACGGCCCGCTGATGGACTGGATTTCCTCCATCGACGCCACCCGCACCAGCCGCCGCCGCACCGACGAGCGCAGCCAAGGCTAGGCTTTTTCGTGGTTAGTCGGCACCGGCCCTCTCCCCCTCCCAACCACCCTCTCGAGGATACTGCCGTGGGTGGTTGGGAGGGGGAGAGGGCCGGTGCCGATCCCGCGCTAGCGGGATACGAACACACCGTCCACCATTCACCACGCTCGAACAAATTGAGTTTATCGACGCCCTCGAACTTGGCATTGGCCCCAATCCAACCTATTTTTACGGAGTACACCCACGCGGCGGGAAACTAAGGCCGCTGCGGGGACGGGACCTCCTGATCGGAAAAGCACGGATGAACTCGAATATTCGAAACCTCGCATTGTGGGCGATCATCGCCATCTTGTTGATTGCGCTGTTCAATCTGTTCCAGAACCCGGCGCAGCGAACCGCCTCGCGCGAAATCGCCTATTCCGATTTCCTGCAGGAAGTCGAAAACAACCGGGTCAAATCCGTCACCATCGCCGGCCGCCAGATCTCCGGCGCTTACTCCGATTCCGGCGGCACGTTCGAGACTTACGCCCCCGACGACCCCGAACTGGTGCGGCGGCTTGAGGAAAGCGGCGTGCTGATCTCGGCCCAGCCCGAGAGCGACGGCTCGTCCTCCATCCTGTCGGTGCTGATCTCCTGGCTGCCGATGTTCATCATCTTAGGCGTGTGGATCTTCTTCATGCGCCAGATGCAGGGCTCGTCCGGCAAGGCGCTGGGCTTCGGCAAGTCCAAGGCCAAGATGCTCAACGAGGCCCAGGGCCGGGTCACGTTCGAGGACGTGGCCGGCGTCGACGAGGCCAAAGAAGACTTGGAAGAGATCGTCGAATTCCTGCGCGACCCGCAGAAGTTCCAGCGCCTGGGCGGACGCATCCCCCACGGCGTGCTGCTGGTCGGCCCTCCGGGCACCGGTAAGACGCTGCTGGCCCGCGCCATCGCCGGCGAAGCCAACGTGCCGTTCTTCACCATTTCCGG
>JANQKQ010000063.1 GCA_028281105.1 Rhizobiaceae bacterium | reverse complement strand
AGCACAGATGCTCATACATATCGTCCGACAGCACCCAAACATGCGGGTGGCGGACCAGCACATCGGTGAGCGCCTTCAGCTCGTCATGGCCATAGGCCGCGCCCGACGGGTTCGAAGGCGAGTTGAAGATGAACCACTTGGTCTTTTCGGTAATCGCCGCTTCCAGCGCTTCGGCGGTCAGCTTGAAGCCGTCCTCGATCTTCGTCTCGGCGATCACCGGCTCGCCGCCGGATAGCAGCACCATGTCCGGATAGCTGACCCAATAAGGCGCCGGGATGATCACCTCGTCACCCGGATTGAGGGTGGCGGCGAGCGCGTTGAACAACACCTGCTTGCCCCCGGTCCCGACCACGATCTGGCCGGGTTCATAGCTGAGGCCGTTCTCCCGCTTGAACTTGGCGCAAATCGCCTCGCGCAACGGCGCGATGCCGGCCACCGGCGGATATTTGGTCTCGCCCCGGTTAATGGCCTCGATCGCCGCAGCCTTGATATTGTCCGGCGTATCAAAATCCGGCTCTCCGGCGGACAACGGAATAATCTGCCGCCCCGCCTCGCGCAGCTCACGCGCCTTCTCGGAAACGGCAATGGTCGCCGACGGCTTAACACGGGCAAGACTGTCGGCGATGAAGGCCATCGGGGGAACTCCGGTGTGGGTGGTTTTAGCGGCAGGAAGCCGGGCGGGTGATAGGCCGGTTGGGTGCGGATGGCAAGGGGTCGGGTCCGCCTGCTGCCGAACCCGTTCATCGCTCGTCAACCCCACGCCCCCGTTTCGCCACAACAACTGTCCGCTTTCGCCGCGATCTGTCCCAACCGGCGCCTTGAACCGATGGTCCATTGGCGCCCGCTCATGGAACGAGAGGGACACCAATGACGACCGCTTCCCCCGCCCGCGCGGGTAAACCGCCCGCCCGGCCCGCCGCGCTATCGCCGATCTTCGCCATACTCATCAACGTCGTGGCGGTGGCGGCGATCCTTTCCGCCGCGCTTGCCACCTACGCCCACGCTCAGACCGACGCCGAGCCGGTGCGCATGGCCGCGCTGGTGCGCCCCGGCGACATGAATTCCGGCGCGCTGCTACTGCCTTCCAAGGAACCCGGCTTCTATGTGCAGGCGCCACGGCTGGCCACCGACGTGAAGATCGACGTCACCGGCCCCATCGCCCGCGCGGTGGTCACCCAGCGCTTCGAGAACCCGTCCGACGGCTGGGTGGAAGGCATCTACGTGTTCCCGCTGCCGGAGCTTTCTGCCGTCGATGCGCTGAAGATGCGCATCGGCGACCGGCTGATCGAGGGCAGGATCAAGCGGCGGGTGGAAGCGCGCCGCATCTACGAACAGGCCAAGCAGGAGGGCCGCAAGACCGCGCTCGTCGAGCAGCAGCGGCCGAACCTGTTCACCAATTCCGTCGCCAATATCGGCCCCGGCGAGACGATCGTGGTGCAGATCGAGTATCAGCAGACGGTCAAGCAGGACGCCGGCACCTTTTCGCTGCGCTTTCCCATGGTCGTCGCGCCGCGCTATTCGCCCAGGCCGGTGATCCAGACGGTGGACCTGGACGGCGGTACCGGCTGGGGCGTGAGCGATCCCGTGCCCGATCGCGAGGAAATCCAAGCGCCCGTGCTCGATCCGCGGCAGAACGCCAAGATCAATCCGGTCACGCTCACCGTGCGCCTGGCCGCAGGCTTCGCGCTGGGCGAGGTCACCAGCCATTATCACCAGGTCACGGCCCAAGACGAAGAAGGCAATGTGCGCGTGTTGACGCTGGCCAACGAGAGCGTGCCCGCCGACCGCGATTTCGAGCTTTCCTGGAAGGCGGACGGCACAACGCCCAACGCCGCCCTGTTCACCCAGACCGTGGACGGACACGACTACGTGCTCGCCTTCATCACCCCGCCTTCGATCCGGCCGGAGAACCTGGCGCGCAAGGACCGCGAGGCCATCTTCGTCATCGACAATTCCGGCTCCATGGCCGGCGAGTCGATCGTTCAAGCCAAAGCCAGCCTGGCGCTGGCGCTCAAACGGCTGACACCGGCCGACCGGTTCAACATCGTGCGCTTCGACGATACGTTCGAGACCCTGTTCCCGGCAGCCGTTGCCGCCGACAAAGAGAATATCCAGACCGCGCTGGCCTTCGCGCGCACGTTGGAAGCGGAAGGCGGCACCGAGATGCTGCCGGCGCTCCATGCCGCGCTGGTCGACCATCATGCCGGCGACGGCGGCCGGCTGCGCCAGGTGATCTTCATCACCGACGGCGCCATCGGCAACGAAAGCCAGTTGTTCGACGCCATCGTCGATATGCGCGGGCGCTCGCGCGTGTTCACCATCGGCATCGGCTCGGCGCCCAATTCCTTCTTCATGCGCCGCGCCGCCGAAATCGGCCGCGGCACCTTCACCCATATCGGCGCGGTGAACGAAGTCGCCGAGCGCATGGACGCGCTGTTCAGGAAACTGGAGAACCCGGTGATGACCGGGCTTCGCGCGGAGCTCGTCGGCGGCACGCTGTCGCAAGTCAGCCCCGACCCTCTGCCCGATCTTTATGCCGGCGAGCCGGTGGTGCTGGCGGCGCGGATGCGCTCGGCAACCGGCACGCTGCACGTCTCCGGCCGGTTCGACGGCCGGCCGTGGCTTGTGTCGATGGATCTGGAAAAGGCCGCCCCCGGCTCGGGCATCGGCAAATTGTGGGCCCGGCGCAAGATCGCCTCACTGGAAGCCTCGCGCTATCTGGGCGGCGACTTTGACGCCGTCGACGCCGAGATCGAGACGGTCGCGCTGGACCACCACCTGGTCAGCCGGCTGACTTCGCTCGTGGCCGTCGACGTCACCCGATCGCGTCCGGCCGACGAGAACCTGAACTCGGCCAAAGTGCCGCTCAACCTGCCGGCGGGATGGGACTTCGACAAGGTGTTCGGCGAGCCCGAAGCCGCGCCGCGCCGCGCGTCGCTGCACAAGGCCTCCACCCAGGTGGTCACGCTGATGGCATCTGCCGCCAGCCCCCAGGAGGCCGCCCGGGTCGCCAGCCGGCAACGCCAGTCGATTATCCTGCCGCAGACGGCCACCGGTGCGCACCGCCATCTGGCGCTGGGCGGCCTGTTGCTGCTGCTGGCGGCGATGGCCTGGCTGACCGTGCGCATGTGGGCGAAGACCGCGGCGGCGGCCAAGAAGCAGGCGATCGACCAGGCCCGCCGCGATCAGTTGAGGCTGCCATGGTGAGCGCTGGCCGCGCGCGGCCATGGCGCATCCTCATCGCGCTGGTGGCGCTGGCCGGTATCGGGCTGATCGCCGACGGAATCTGGATCAAGGCCAAAGCGCTCGTCGCCCAGATTCTGTTGGAGCGCAGCTTCGAGCAGGCCCACCAGGCCGATACCCAGGCCGGCAAACCCTGGTCCTGGGCCGACATGCGGCCGATCGCCCGATTGTCGTCGGCGAGGCTGGGCCAGAGCGTCATCGTGCTCGACGGCGCCCACGGCGAAGCTCTTGCCTTCGGTCCGGGTCATCTGGCCGGCACGCCGTTGCCCGGGGAGACGGGCACATCGGTGCTGGCCGGCCACCGCGACACGCATTTTTCCTGGATCGGCGAGCTTGAAGCAGGAGAGACGGTGACCGTGGAGCGCACCGACGGTCGCAACCTTCAATTCCAGGTGCGCCGCGCCTGGATCGCCCGCTTCGACGATCCGCGCATCGATGTCGTCGACGACGACGAGCGCCTGCTGGTGCTCTCCACCTGCTATCCGTTGGACGGCACGCTCACCGGGCCGCTGCGCTACATCGTCGAGGCGGCTTTGGTCGCCGAACCGTCGCAAGTTTCCTCGATCGCCGCGCTGGCGCCTTCCGGATCGCGCATGTCGGCGATGGCTACCTTGTCGCCGGTGATCAGATCGATCGCCACCGTGCCGCCGCCGAACAGCCGGCCGGACAATCCGCGCCGCACCCGCACCGCCTCGATCATCGAGCATGGCATGGTGACCGGAGCGTCGGCCGGCCAGCCGCGATGAAACCGGATTGCGCCGTTCAGCACTTCGATGCGGATCGTCTGATAGCGCAGGAACGCATGCGCCAGCAGCAGCGGCACCCCGACCGCCAGCACGACCACGAACAGCCGCGCCAGGGCGCTGTCGATGCGGCCGAGCGCCACAAGCACCAGCCAGCCGCACGCATATAGCAGTGCAATCACCAGGGTCGGCAGATAGATGTGCCAATGGGCGCGATACACCGCGCGCGGCTTGCTGAGCGACGGGTTGAAAATCGACCCCGCATCGCCGGCCGGTAGGGAAGCGGAATCCACCAGACCGCCGGCCCCATCGGTCATCCCGGGCTTCGCGTCTTCGTCGCCCGTATCACCAGATTGTTCTTTGGCAACTGCCATGCGTTCACGATACCATCAAGCAAAGGGGCAAAAAACCTTGGGCCCCGGGTTTGGACACCGGGTTATCAACAGGAGGCCGTCGATGTCGTTGCGTCCCGTGCTTTTGGTCATGTCGGCGATCGCCGTCATCGCCGCGCTTGCGGTTGGTCGGCTGTCGCCGTTGGTTTCCGATGTCCACGCCACTGAACGCTTCGAGTCAGCCGATTACACCTTGTCGGTGGAAACCGTCGCCAGCGGCCTCGCCCACCCCTGGGGCATGGCCATGCTGCCCGGCGGCGAGTTGCTGGTGAGCGAGCGCGGCGGCAAGCTTTGGCTGGTCCGCGACGGCTCGAAGGCCGGCCCCGTGCGCGGCCTTCCCGACATCGCGGTAGGCGGTCAGGGCGGGCTTCTGGACGTCGCGCTCGATCCCGATTTCGCCAGCAACAACCGGATTTTCTTCACGTTCGCCGATCCGGCGGGCGGAGCCCGCGGCACCGCGCTCGCCAGTGCGGAACTGGTCACGGGTTTCGCACCGCGGCTGCGCAACGTGCGCACCGTATTCTCGATGGACGGCAAGACCGGCTCCGGCCATCATTTCGGCTCGCGCATCGCCTTCGCCCCCGACGGCAACGTGTTCATCACCATCGGCGATCGCGGCGATCGAAACCGCGCCCAGGACCCGTTCGACCATGCGGGCTCGGTGCTGCGGCTGCGTCCGGACGGTTCGGTGCCGCCGGACAATCCTTCGCCTGATGGCGCGCAGGCGGCGGCGCACATCTGGTCGATCGGCCACCGCAACCCCCAGGGAGCGGCGATTAATCCCGACACCGGGCGGTTGTGGACGGTCGAGCATGGCGCGCGCGGCGGCGATGAGATCAACCGCCCCGACGCCGGACGCAACTACGGCTGGCCGGTCATCTCGTACGGCCGGCACTATTCCGGCGCCAAGATCGGCAACGGCACCCATGCCGACGGCATGGAACAGCCGGTTCACTACTGGGATCCGTCGATCGCACCGTCCGGGCTGGCGTTTGTCTCGGGCGAATTATTCCCCGCTTGGCGCGGCGATCTGCTGGTGGGCGCGCTCAAGGACCAGATGCTGGTGCGCCTCGACATGGAAGGTGGAACGGTGGTCGGCGAAGAGCGGCTGCTGAAGCGCGCCTATGGCCGCATCCGCGACGTGCGGGTGTTCGCTGACGGCGCCATCTGGCTGCTCACCGACGAGGCGAACGGCAAACTACTGCGGATCACGCCCGGCGGGTGAGTCTCTACTCGATTGGCCACACCCGCGGCCATTCGCCGTACTCGCCGTCGCAATCGTCCTTGATCCGCTCCTCGACCAGCATGAACTGGCCGTATGGGCCGCTTCCGTCCCATTGCCAGACCTGGCTGGCGCCGCAGTCGCCGAGCCCGCGTCCCTTGAACAGCGCCGAGAGCTGCGATTTGCGGTCGTCCCAATCCACATTGTAGGCCAGGTCCATCAACGTCGGCCCCTCGCGCCTCATCACCGGCAGCATCAGCGCGCGGGCGGTGCCGTCGCTGGCGTCGAAGGCCAGCGAC
This sequence comes from Rhizobiaceae bacterium, assembly GCA_028281105.1. Taxonomy (GTDB): domain Bacteria; phylum Pseudomonadota; class Alphaproteobacteria; order Rhizobiales; family Rhizobiaceae; genus JANQKQ01. The sequence continues at coordinate 4,651 of JANQKQ010000063.1, read as the reverse complement.
AGGAATGGCTGGTTGTACGCGCCCGGCAGGCCGCACGGTAGGATGAACAAGGCGCTCCCCTCGCCCAGATCCACCTTGCGTCCACCGAAGTCCGCCAGCAGGTCGCTCTCGTCGTCAGCGCATTGATGCATCGCTCCCGCCCACAAATCGCGCACCGCGACGGGAAGGCCGGCAGAAGCGTTCAACTCCGTTACCCTGGTGATCGCGCTCGCCGGCTCGCCGTCGCCGACCGCCTCCAGCGCGTCGCGGTTGCCGTCGCGGCCCTGTGCCTCGTCCATGAACCGCAGCGAGGCGCGGACGCCGGCCAGCGACACGAACTCCTCGCTGAACCCGGCATCGGTCGTCACGACCACCCGCATGCGCGTGCCGCGCTTCATCGCCGGCAACACCGCATCGATGACGAGTGGATCGGCAAACCGCCACACCCCTTCCTCGAGCCGGCCCGAACTGACCGGCACGACAAGATCGTAGAGCAATGGCGGAACGGACAGAACGATGTCGCTTTGCCGATCTAGCTCGCCGTTTACCGCAACAAACAACACCACCGGCGCGTTCGCCCGCGGTCCGCGCTCCAGGCCGAAATAGACAACACGGCCGTCGGCCCGATAGATGGACACGGTGCAGGTCAGCGGATCGCTGCAGGCGACGGCCCAGTCCTTGAACGTCTTAAACGGTCCGGCCGCAGCCGGCGATCCCATCACGGCCGCCGTCAGCGCGGCGGCGATGGGGCTGCGTGCAATGCTCATTGCTCCTCCCCGGCCATGGCCCCGATCCGCCTGGCGAATGCGAGATAGGAGTGCGTTTCGCGGCCACGCAGTTCGGCCTCCGCATCGGGGTTGGCGGCATAATCGAACGTCACTCCCGTACCCTCGACGATGCGGTTCATGCAGTTGAACAGGCCACAGATCTGGATGGCGTCGAACAGGGCGCGCTCGCTCCACCCGGCCGCGTAGACCGCTTGCGAATCCGCGCTGGTCAGGCGCGGCGGCAGCGTGCTGAGCTTGCGCACGTAGCGCAGGATCGGCTTGAGCTTCTCGTCAACCGGCGCACCGTCCACATCGGCCACAAGCGCTTCGAACACGGTTTCGTCGACGCCGAACACCGAGGCGTAGATGCGGTGCGAACCATGGCAGAACCGGCAGGCATTGAGGCCCGAGACATAGGCCGCGATCAGTTCGCGCTCGCCGACCGACAACTCGCTGGGTCCGCGCAGCAACGCCTCGGCATACTCGAACAAGGGACTGGTGCCGTGGGGAAAGGCGGCGAACACATCGCCCAGATGCGGGACTTCGGGCAGGCTGGGGAACAAGGCCATCGACAACTCCGATAACGACTTACATCAAGCCACAAAATCACGTTCGCGCGCCAATGTCAGCAGTCTGACACCACGTGCGTGCGCATGCATGAACGCTGTGGCCAACTCTGCTAGTGTGGGCGATCAGCCAAACGAGGGGACGTGCAATGAGCGATGCAAGCGACAGCGGGCTGGCCGAGTGGCGGGCCCTCGCCGACCACCTGGTGGCCTCCATCGACGGGGTCGAGCACGGTAAGATGATGTCGTCGGACGCGGTAACCTGGCACGGCAAGGTGTTCGCCTTCCACACCACCAAGGGCCGATTCGCTGGCATGGGCTTTCGCATCGGCCGCGACAACGATCCCGGCAGCCTTGGGGTTACCGAATGGGAACCGCTGGCGCCCTTCAAGTCCAAGCCGCCGATGAAGGACTGGGTCCTGGTGCCGCCGTCCCAGTCGGCCCACTGGGAGAGCCTGGCCCGACTGGCGCTCAAGCAGTTTCGCGGCTAGCCGAGGCTTGGTCCGAACGGCACTCCCCACCGGCCCGAACCGGCGGGCAGGTGACGATTGACATGAGTTTCATACCGGATCGCCGGTGAGCATAAGCCAAGGCCCGGGCGATGATCGCCCGGGCCTTGTTGGTCTGGCTTCGCCTCGCCCTACTGCGTCTGGCTGTCGACGATCAACTGGGCCAGCACCGAATACTCCGCGCAGGTACGCGAGCCGCAGATGCGCTCGATCTGGGTCAACTGCTCACGCGCGCGCTCATAGTCGCCCAGCTGCACATAGGCCTCGCCGAGATATTCGCGCACCAGCGGATAGTCCGGGTCGTAAGCCACAGCCGTTCGGTAATAGCCCAGCGCATCGTCGATGCGGCCAAGCTTGCGGTTGGAGAAGCCCAGAAAGTTGAGCACCCGCGGATCGGTCTGATCCGGCGCCTGGACCAATACGGCGATCGCGTCCTCATAGTAGCCCTGGTCGGCCATGTCGCGGCCATAGGCGTAGATCTCGTCCTGACCGATGCTCGATTCCTGATCGGGCTGCACACAGCGCCGTTTCTCCGCATCCCATACCCGGCCGAAGAAGCACCGCCGCGTGGTGGGCGTGGCGGCGGAGTTGTCACCGCTGCTGCTGGCCCCGCTGCTGCCGGTGCCCGAATCGCTGCCACCATCCGACATCGCCTGAGCGGTGGCGAACAAGGCGACGGCAAGCACAGGGCCGGCAACGAGTACGGTTAGTTTCCTGATCATGATCGCATTTTCCCGTGTTTGGTTTCGCAGATTCCTGCCCTGCGGCCCCTCAGGACAAACCTGATCGCCAGCCTGCGACATCACGCATGAATGTGCGATGAACACGGCTGGCGGAAGCCGGACGGGCGTCGCGCCCATACCCTTGACTGAACTCTTATACCGCCATTTTTGCGGCGGATCGCCGGAACTTGACCCAGCGCGCGCAAAAGTGATCGACGGCTACCCGCGCTCCATCACCTGTGAATGTGGTAGTAGTGGTGGTGATAGTGGACCACATGGATGTGCAGCGGATAGTGGTGGCGATAGTGCCGGCGCACCACCCGCACCTTGCGCACCGGCCTGTATTTATAGACGTACTTGGTGTGGTGCGCATGGGCGTGGTGAATGATGGCGCCGGCGACCAGTCCGCCGAGTATCGCGCCTGCAACCCACTTGCCGCCGGCCTGCGCCGGCTTGGCGCCAACACCGGCCAGCGCGATCGCCATGACAGCCGCGAGCACGGCGTTCCTGGCGATGGGGAATAGGGAAATCTCGCCAATCTTCATGTCAGCCTCCTGTCGGTTGCCGGGCAACTGACCCTCCCGCACCTAGCGCGGATGGTGTGTTGCCCGACCAGTTCCGGCGGCCGACAGGCTCACGGCTTGGTCGGCGCGCCGTTCAAGCGCCCCGCTTTTCGCGTCCACCCGCCGGCCTTCGGCCGCCAGGCGTCATCTCAATCCTGACCACCGGGCGAGCCGCGGTGGGAGCGTTCTGCGCTCAGCCGCCCCAGGGCGAAATGCAGGGCCGCCGGGGTCCGTTGTACGGCTGGAACGTGTTCGAAGGCGCGTGGTAGGAGTTATAGTTCGCGATGCACCAGTTGTAGTGCTGCTGCGAATAGGCGCCTGGCGTCACCACTACCTGCGGGGCCGGCTGCACGATGACGGGAGCCGGCTGCACATAGACGATGCCGGTCGCGTAGTGCTGATGGCCGCCATTGTGGGCATGGCAATGGCTGAGGCCCATGCCGTGATTGTGGCAGCGCTGGATGGCGCCGGCGACCAGACCGCCGGCAAGCGCACCGAAGAAAGCCGCGCCGAATATGTTGTGGCTGCCGGCATTGGCCTGTGTCGTGGCCGCCACCAGCGCCAAGGAAAGCGCCGTTGCGGAAACCGCCTTGGTGATTTGAGCTTTCATGCTTTTCTCCTGATTTCAGAAGAACCGCTACGTCGGCTACCAACCGCGCCGGTTCCCCACTGCGCAACCCCTCAGCCGATCCTGCCGAACAAATGTGACTGCTGCAAGACGGGCTGCGTATCCAAGCAGTCATGCGCCCTTGGGGATAGTTTTCGCACAATTTCGTCTGGTTGCATAGGCGCGGCCGGCCGCCGCTCCTCGGCTATGCGGCCTGCCTGCCCGGCGCGGATATGCCGGTCAACCGGCCAGGCGGGATTTGCGCCAGGCTGGCTTCGAACTGCCGGGCCGTCTCTTCCCAGGTGAACCGGGCGGCCCGCGCAAGCGCGGCTTCGCGCGGCAGTTCGAGCGCTTTGGCGATCGCAGTCGCCAGGTCATCGTCCAGCCAGCCGGACACGCCATGCTCGACCACGTCGATCGGGCCGGTCACCGGATAGGCGGCGACCGGCAGGCCGCAAGCCATCGCCTCCAGCATCACCAGTCCGAATGTGTCGGTTTTCGAGGGAAAGACGAATACGTCGCCGGCGCAGATTTCGCGCACCAGCTCTTCACCGAACCGGTAGCCGACGAACACGGCATCGCGATATTTGCGTTCCAGCGCCTTGCGCGCCGGCCCGTCACCGATCACCACCTTCGTGCCCGGCGCGTCGGCGGCGAGGAAATCCTCGAGCCCCTTTTCCACGGCGATCCGGCCGACATAGATCATGACCGGACCCGGACCGTGTTCTGGCAGCTCCTCGGCAGTTCTTCGAAACCGGCCGTGATCGACGCCACGCGTCCAGGTGACCACGTTGCGGAAACCACGGCCGGCCAGATCGTCGCTCACCGAGCGGGTCGGCGCCAACACCGCCGCGCTGGGCGAATGGAACCAGCGCAGAGCGGCAAAGCCCAGCCGCTCGATCCCGGGAACCGGCAGCCGTGCCGAAAGATATTCGGCA
>JANQKQ010000035.1 GCA_028281105.1 Rhizobiaceae bacterium | reverse complement strand
GCCATCGGCGAACTGCTCGACAGCTTCACACCGCAAGAATGCGCCAACTACCTCACAAACGCAGGATATGCCTCAAACTAAAAACAGAACGCTCTAGGCCACGAATGAAGCCCCGGACTCACCACTCGGCTGGATGACAGATAGGGCTCCGGTCACAGGAGACGCAAATGTGCATAGTGCCGTGCACTGAATGTCGGCTGTCGCCAACTGCAACAACTATACGCAACAAGCTGTGGCAGCATACCTATAATCGGCGTCATGTGCGCATCCAGCCGTCCGCAAACTCCACAGCTTCAACCTCCGCCAATGGTTTGACCCGTTCGAGTTCCGACTTCAGACCAGCCGCGCGCGCCTTTCCCATCCGCATGCCAGCTTCCGGCCAGAAGGCCTGGACCAGGAGCGCGCCATCGGCCCGCTTGGCGTCGATGCGGCCGATCAGCCGGTCGCCCTGCAGCACGGGGAAGACATAGTAGCCATATCGCCGCTTGGCTTCGGGCACGAAGATCTCGATCCGATAGTGGAAGCCGAACAGGCGCTCGGCCCGGTCCCGGTCGCGCAAGGCGGGGTCGAACGGCGACAGAAGGCGCACGCGCGCTGTCGGCTCCGGCAGCGACGCCACTTCGTCGAGAATGGCCTCGGTGGTGAAGCTGCGCCGGCGCGACCCGTCCGCCATCCCGATATCCGCTTCGATGATACGGCCCTCGGACAGCGCCCTCGCGCACCAGGCTTTCGCCTCGTCGCGTGTTGCGATCTCGAAGAACGCTGCCAGTTCACCGCTGGTGCCGAACCCCAGACGTTCAAGCGCCTCCGACATCGCCCAGTCGATGATCTCCTCGACGCTATAGTGTTGGTTGCGGTGCTCCGCCGGAATCACGTTCTCGGCCAGATCGTAGAATTTGCGGAAGCCACGGCGATGGCAGATCGCCAATTGACCGGAGCGCCACAGGAACTCCAGCGCCGTCTTGGAGGGATGCCAATCCCACCAGCCCGACGAGCCCTTTGTCTCCTCGCCACCGACATCGAGCGAGGAAGCCGGGCCATGGTCCGCGATGTGCCGCAGCACCTGTTCGATTTCCGTCTCCCAGCCAGCCCGGCGTGCGGCAGGCCAGCGCGCCTGCATGCGCGTTTCGTCGCGTTCGAACTTCAAGCGCCACATGGGGTAGAACGCCATCGGGATCACCGCAGCATCATGCGTCCAGTGCTCGAAGGCGGAGCGCCGGCGCGCGACAAGGTTTTCGAGGGCCTTGGGACGATATTGCCCGCGACGCGACCACAGGATCAGATCGTGTGCGCGAGCGAGCGTGTTCACGCTGTCGACCTGAACGAAGCCGAGAGCATCGAGCACGCCGTCCAGATCCTCGCCCCGGCCGGACCCCGATCCGGGGCGCAGCAAGAGGTGCCGGTCCAGAAACAGGCGCCGGGCGCTTCGATTGTCCAGGAAGGGGCGAGTCATTCCGTCATCTATCGCCGACAACGCGGCAAAAGCGCAATGTCCGCTTCGGTGGCCCGGCTTCGGACCAGTGCAGCGGTCTCGAAACCATCCTCTGCGCTCACATTGGTCCGTGCAGCCGGTTCGAGAGCGGTCCGGACGGCTGATGGATTTTCGGCACGATCGCCGGGTCGGCGCGCGCAAGCCCTTCATTGACAAGCTTGAGGAGCCTTATAATCTTCGATTTGGCCAGTGCAGCCAGCCGCTCGCGCCAATTCTGGTTTGGTGAATGCACGCAATTCCATGCCTGTTTGACTTCCAGCCTCCGGCGGTCTGTCAGCAATGCGAGCACTGACTGTTAGATCGCCAGGAAGGATCTGGAATGTTCACCACCCCCAGCATCAAAGCTATGGCGAAAGCTCTGAGGGA
>JANQKQ010000048.1 GCA_028281105.1 Rhizobiaceae bacterium | reverse complement strand
TGGCACGCCCTACGGGACTCGAACCCGTGTTTCCGCCGTGAAAGGGCGGCGTCCTAGACCGCTAGACGAAGGGCGCGGATCGCGCGGTTATAGAGACGTTTGCCCGGCCCTTCAACCCGACAACCGGGCGTAGATGTTGGTTTTTCGGTAGCCTCGGGCCGACCGCGATCGCACGACGGATCGGGTGCATCACGCCTTGCTCCGCGCGCGCGTCTTGCGCCGGCATGGGTGGTGCCAGTCGCGCCTGGGGCCGGTATCGAGATGCACCGAGCGGGTGCGGCAATAGGTTCCCACGCCGCCGCGGCCGGGCACGGTGCGCAGGAACTTGGCCAGATCCCACTTCGACACGCCCTCGACCTGGATATCCACCGCGCGGCAGTAGATGTGCATGGAATTGCGCGCGCCGCCGGCGCGACGGTTGAGCTTGGGACTGCGGTAGCCGGACGTGACCACCGGCTTCTTGCCGTAATGGCGCTCGACCACCTTGAGGATCTCGATCACCTCGGGGCGCAGGCACGCGACCTGTACGCCATCGTGCTGCACCGCGACCCCGTTGGGCGCCAGCCGGGCGAGCCCGGCGGCCGACGCCACCTGGATTTCCTCGCCGGTTTCGGCCCCCTCGTTGATGCCCAACAGCCCACTCGCCCCGCGAACGCCGGGCAGGGCGGCCTGCCCGTTGCCCGATTGCGCCTGGCCGCCGTCGGTCATCAGCGCCAGCAGGGGGCGCCCCTGCGCCTGGGGCGACGGGCCGTCGCCGGGGCTCGCGCCGCCGGACGGCTCCGCCCGGGAGAACAGCCGCGCGAAGAAGCCCACGCCCTGGCCTGCCGGCCCATCGGCGGATGCCTGCGAGCCGGCGACCGTCTGCGGCGCGGTGGCCGCGCCGGGCGGCGATCCGGCCTGCTGCGCCAGCGCCAGCTGCGACGGCGCGGGCGGGCCGATGAGATCGTCGGAGGCCTGGTCGAGGTTTGCCGTGGCAGGCAACTGCGGGCCGATCAGATCGATCCCGTCGGCCGAAGCGAGCGTTTCATCGGTTGGCTGGGTAGGTGCCGCGGTTGAGGCGATCGGATCGTCCGCGGCGATCGGCGCGGCGGCCTCATCCGACAGATCGAGCACCGTCTCGATCATCGCGGGTGCGGGTTCCTCATCGCTGCCGACGCCCAGAGCCACCGGCGGCGAGGACGACATGCAGCCACCGATCAGCATCGCCGCCAGCCACAAGCCGGGCGCGGCAAGCCGTGCCGGTGCGCGGCGGCGCATCTGGATCGCCATTGCTGTCGATTGATTTTTTTCGGTGTTTGCCAACCCGTTAGCCCGGTTTGCTAAACCCACGCCACGGCTCCGCTAGCAGCCCTGCGCCGGCCGGTCAAGCGGTCGCGGCCATCCAACCCGCACCCGGCGGCCTTCCATGCAGACTGCGCCTCACCGGACCGCCTACCACTCGCCGGTATTTCCCATGCTCTTCCACGGTTCGGCGGCCGGCTTGGCCGCGCCCTTCTGCAACAGCTCGATGGAGATGTTGTCCGGCGAGCGGATGAACGCCATCGACCCGTCGCGCGGCGGCCGGTTGATCGTGATGCCGTCATCCATCAGCCGTTGGCAGGTCTCGTATATGTCGTCGACCTCATAGGCCAGGTGGCCGAAGTTGCGCCCGCCGCCATAGTCTTCCGGATCCCAGTTGTAGGTCAGTTCGAGCACCGGCGCCGGCCGGCTGCCGCCCGCCTCCGCGCCGGCCAGGTCGTCGGCCGACGCCAGGAACACCAGCGTGAACCTTCCCTGTTCGCTGTCCATGCGCCGGACTTCTTTCATGCCCAGCTTGTTGCAATAGAAGTCCAGGGACTGATCCAGGTCGCGCACCCGGACCATCGTGTGCAGATATTTCATTCGCCTGCTTCCGTTGATTGGTGAACCCGCCGCGAATTACCTACGGCAAAATCAACGGCCGAACCAGTTTTTCGCAGGCCTCCGGGTGCATTTGCCCACAACCGGACCGCCACAATCGGTTTTTTTCACATTTGCTCTTGCGAGCCGGTCGGACTGAAATGTTATGGTTTGCCCAGAGAATCAGTTTGAAGTTCGGCAGTCGAGGCGGCGAAGGCGGCGTAACAGCGAGGGCTCATTGAATGGGGGCCAAGAATTCACCGGAACTGGACCGGGAAAAGCTTGTCGAGGAGCCCGGGAACGAAGCGCCGGTTGACCTGATCGAGGTCGCGGGAACCATCAAATGGTTCGATGTGTCGAAGGGGTTCGGTTTCATCGTTCCCGACGACGATATGCCGGACGTGTTGCTCCACGTCACCTGCCTGCGCCGGGACGGCTATCAGACCGCGCTCGAGGGCGCGCGCGTTGTCTGCGAGGCGATGATCCGCCAAAAGGGGCTGCAGGCTTTCCGCATCCTGTCGATGGATGAATCGACCGCGCTGCACCCCGCCCAACTTCCCGCCTCGCGCACCCATGTGGACGTCAAGCCGGAGAGCGAGCTGGAGCGGGTCCAGGTCAAATGGTTCAACCGCACCAAGGGCTATGGGTTCGTCACCCGTCACCCCGACGATGAAGACATCTTCGTGCACATGGAGACCCTGCGCCGCTTCGGGCTGACCGAGTTGCGCCCCGGCCAATACGTGTTGGTGCGCTTCGGCACCGGGCCGAAAGGGCTGATGGCGGCGGAAATCTATCCCGACGGCCATCCGCGCATGGCCAACCCGCACTGATCGGCTTCGATTTCCCGCCACAATAGAGCGCTAATACGCCTCCCGATTTCGACTTCACCAGCGGAGCCGGCATGAAGCGGCTGTCTGACAATCGGCGAGTGAACCTTGTGCGCTGGCGGCCGGTGCCGATCTGGGCGGCCTTCTTCGCGATGTGGGCGGCGGCGGCCGGCCTGATCTACATTGGCCTAGTGGCCACGCCGGCAATCGCTCAGGTCCAGCAACTGCCGCGCGAGCCGCTGACGGTTTATACAGAACGCGGCGAGTTCGCCTTCCAGGTGGAGATCGCCGACGAGCCGCAAGAGCGCACCATCGGCCTGATGAACCGCCCGCACATGGCGCCCGATCACGGCATGCTGTTCGAGTTCGAGGCCGAGCAGGTCGCGGTGATGTGGATGAAGAACACGCTGATCTCGCTGGACATGGTGTTCATCGCCGCCGACGGCACCGTCGCCACGATCGCCGAGCGCACGACGCCGCATTCGACCGACATCATCACTTCGCGCGTGCCGGTCACCCACGTGCTGGAGATCAACGGCGGCATGGCCGACTATATCGGGCTCAAACCCGGCGACCGGATCGATCACCGCCATTTCGAGTGATCGGCGACGCACCCGGCGCATTGGTGCTTGCCGGGCAAAAGCCGAGCGTGTAGTCAGGTGGCCCGCAGGCGCCGGTCGAGGCGGGGTCTTCGGAGCGTAGCGCAGCCTGGTAGCGCATCTGCTTTGGGAGCAGAGGGTCGCAGGTTCGAATCCTGCCGCTCCGACCAGCCGGACGCGGGCCCGCGCGACATGCCAAAAGGAGGTCGAACCATCGTGCTCGCTCGAATCTACTCCCCCGCCGGCACCGCCATGCAGTCGGGCAAGGCCAAGACCGGCTCCGAGGCCGGGCTGTGGGTTCTGGAATTCGAACCGGAAGTGGCCCGCCGGGTCGAGCCGCTGATGGGCTACACCTCCTCTTCAGACATGCGCTCCCAGGTCCGCATGACCTTCCCCTCCCTGGAGGCGGCGATCGCTCATTGCGAAACCAACGGTATTCCCTACCGGGTCTTCAAACCGAAAGCCGCCCGGCGGCGCAAAATCGCCTATTCGGACAATTTCCGCTACGACCGCGCGGTGCCGTGGACCCACTGACGCGGCAGGCGGCAAACCCATTGAGTTGATTAACCCGGCGCGCGTACAATCGACGCATCCGGTCCCGTAGCTCAACTGGATAGAGCAATTGACTTCTAATCAATAGGTTGCAGGTTCGAGTCCTGCCGGGATCGCCAGCTTTTATGCCTGTGCGGGCAAGCCGCCGCCCACAATCAGAATGCCGTAGGATGGCGCGGCTGGTAGAAGCCGACCTTGCCGCCGCCCGGCAGGGTTAGCTGCGAGACGATGCCCCAGCCGTGGTCTTCGATCGCAGTGCAGGCGACGCCCTTGTTCTCCAGTTCAGTCTTGGTCGCCTCCACGTCCTCGCACATCAGATAGAGCGAATGGACGTCGTTGACCTCGCCGGGGTGAAACGCGGTCTCGGCCGGCGGCAGGGCGAACAGCAGCCAGCCGTCGCCGGCATCGACGTGGGGAAACTCCAAAACATCGCGGAAAAACGCCCGGTCGGCTTCCGCGTCCGTGGACAAGATGATGACATGTGCACCGTTGAACATGGCTATGGCCTCACATTGGTGATGTGGTTGCGTTCGACGAAATCTTGAACCCACCCCGCCGACGGCACGACGGGGCAGGGGCCATACGGAGCCTCGGGTCCCCAACGGTTGCGCCAGCGGGTGTCATACAGATTTGGATAATACGGACCGGAGGCGCCGATATAAAATGATCTGTCCGTGATCGAACCCCCGAACCTGTTTTGCTTTCCGTTGAAATCGAAGGAATCGAGGAACTGAGGCCCGAAAGATATGTCGGAGGGGTAATCAAAGGGCCGGGTCAGGCTGAAGATGCTAAACCGGTCCGCCAGGATTGAGTAGTTATACCTGTAATACAGGGGAGAGAAGGAGGGTGAGTAGTCGCTCTTTCCCGGTTCCAGGACCGGGTCTTCGCCGACCGCCGCGGCATTGTAAGTCTCGCCCCACCTGTTCTTCTCGCTCCTGAAGACAGACTGGCTGTGCTGCGCGTTGATCGCGCGCATCACCGCATGCATGGCGGCCAGCCGCACGAACAGCGAATCGCTGTCGCCGCTGACCACCTTGATCGCGCCGGCGATCCGCCTTGCGCGTTCAAACCGCTCGCTCGGCATCCAAAACTGGGCGAACCGCAGCTCCCGTTCCGCCGCCCGCAGATAGTCGCGATATTGTTCGCCGGTCACCGGCCCGAAGGTGCACTCGTCGGCGCCCGCCCGCCACCAGTACAGCGGCATCAGCGCGTTCGCCAGGTACAGTCCGGCAAGCAAGCCGACCACCAGCCGCAGCCGCGTCGCCGTGAACCGGAATCTGCCAAGCCTGATGTCCATCCGCGCGGCCCCGCTCGAGTGCAATAGTGAAAACATGGTCGCCGTTGAGCGTGGCCGCTTCCCTTCGGTCCAGCGCTCTTGCTTCAAAAAGCTCCCCAGCCGATGTGCTCCGGCTCGTCTCGAAAACGCCACTCGTCGTTTTCGTCTATCGCGAAGCTCCAAATGTGGTTCATCCCAAATATGGCCACGGCAATGAAGTTGCCTATCGGGTCGTACCTGTCGCCCCGTCTGAATACGAAACCCACCCCGAATTTGAGACGACTTCCGTCTCTCCTCCATGTCACGTGTATGTCATTGTCACGGAAAGCTCTGATGAAGTCGTCTTCGGTGCACCCGGCCTCCGCGACGGTCTTGTAAAAATACTCGGTAATAGGCGTCTTTCTGTATTTGGATTTGCTGGTGTATATTAATTCGCCAAAGTATTTCTCGTAAATTTCCACGTGTTCTTCGTAAGGGGTGGATCGGTGTTTTCTATTCATCAACAACTGGACCATCTCGTTTTCCGGGCCCAGCAGCCTGTAGCATTCGGGGCCGACCTGATGGGAGGCTTCGCGCGGGGTCAGCTCCCGGCCGATCGCGCGCGTTTCCATTTCCGCGACGCGCAGCGCGATCAAGGCCAGGAAGAGGAGTAGGACCAGGCCGCAGCCCATCTTCAGCTTTGACACGTTCTATCCCGATCGTCTTGCCGTTGACGGCTCTTCCTGGGCGCGAGGTCGCCCAACCCGTGTCCATACGCTGGGCTCCACGCCGCCGTCCATGTCGGTATTGCGAGCCAATTGTCGCATTTCTCGCTAACGCAAGCGACGGTTTTCATCGACATTGCGCGCGCAGGTGCGGTTTAGCCGCTTGCCTGGTTTCGGGAGTCTTAACATGCGCCGCGCCAATCGACTGTCCGCCCGCCGCAAGTCGGCGACCGCCGCGCCGGCGCTCGTTCAACGCGACTGGCAGTTGCCCGTCTATCGCGATGATCCGATCGAGCCGGTCAGCCACGAGGGGGTGGAGGCCGTTCACAACGCCGCCATGCGGGTGCTCGAGGAGATCGGCATCGAGTTCCTGCACGAAGACGCGCTCGCGGTGCTCAAGCGCGAGGGCTGCAAGGTCGAAGGCGAGAACGTCAAGATGGGCCGCGACTTCGTCATGGAGAAGCTCAAAAGCGCGCCCGAGACCTTCACCATCACGCCGGCCAATCCCGATCGCGCGCTCACCATCGGCGGACGCCATTTCGTCTACGGCAACGTATCCAGCCCGCCCAACGCCACCGACATCGATCGCGGCCGGCGCATGGGCAACCGCGAGGACTTCCAGAACTTTCTCAAGCTCACCCACTATTTCAACTGCATCCACTTCGCCGGCGGCTATCCGGTCGAGCCGGTCGATCTGCACTTCTCTACCCGTCATCTCGACGCGCTCTACGACAAGCTGACGCTGACCGACAAGGTGATCCACACCTATTCGCTTGGCACCGTACTGGTGGAGGACGCCATCGAGATGGTGCGGATTTCCTGTGGCGTCAGTGATGAGGAGTTCGACGAAAAACCCCGCTTCTACACCAACATCAATTCGTCCTCACCGCTCAAGCACGACTGGCCGATGCTCGATGGCGCGATGCGGCTTGCCGGACGCAACCAGCCCGTCATCGTCACCCCGTTCACGCTGGCCGGTGCGATGGCGCCGATCACCATGGCCGGCGCGGTGACCCAGCAGACGGCTGAGGCCCTGGCCGCGATCGCGCTATTGCAGTGCGTGCGGCCCGGCGCGCCGGTGGTGATGGGCGCCTACACCTCCAACGTGGACATGAAGACCGGCGCGCCTGCGTTCGGCACGCCCGAGGCGGTGCGCGCCATGCAGCTTTCCGGCCAGATGGCGCGGTTCTACAAACTGCCGCTGCGCGCGCAGAACTCCTGCGCCGGCAATTTCCCCGACGGCCAGGCGATCGCCGAAACGATGAACTCGCTATGGGCGGCGATGACGTCGGGCACCAACGTGGTCTATCACGGCGCCGGCTGGCTGGAGGGCGGGCTGGCCGCGTCCTATGAGAAGTTCGTCATCGACTGCGAACTGATCCAGCAGATGATGGCCTATAACGACGGCATCGGCGTCACGGATGAAGACCTGGCGGTCGACGCCATCGCCGAAGTCGGCCCGACCGGCCACTTCTTCGGCGCCGAGCACACCCAGTCAAGGTACTCAACTGAGTTCTACCAGCCGTTTCTTTCCGACATCCGCAATTTCGAAACCTGGGACGAGGCTGGTGCGCCCAAGCAGTACGAGCACGCCAACCGGCTTTGGAAGCAGATTCTGGGCGAATTCGAGCCGCCGAAGATGGACGAAGGGGCGCGCGCGGAACTGGTGGAATTCGTGGAACGACGCAAGCGCGAGGGCGGCGCGCCGACCAACTTCTAAAGCACGGCTTTACTGTAGATTGTCGATCAGCCAGCGGTGTAGTGCCACCATCGGCCGCCAGCCGTCGATACAGTGATCGACGAATTGCGCGCTGCCCAGGCTGGCGGGATGCGCCGTCTCGGTCGAACACCATAGCGCGTTGTGGCGCAGGAAACGCTCGGCGTGATCGTCGGCCGCCTCAAAGCCGCGCGGCAGTTTCTTATAGTGTTCGCCGGACAGTTCCAGACCGTCGCGACCCAGATCTCCGGCGATCCGGGCCAGCGCCGCACGCGCGCTGTCGTCGACGATGCGCCCGCGATAGGCAGCAAGCCGCTTGGGGTCGAACCCATGCGCGCCGGCGCCCAGGATCAGGGCGTCCTTGGTCAGCCGGAAGAACAGGCCGGAGACCGCGCCCTTGCGCTCGCCTTCCCAGAACCACAGATCGAGATGGTCCTTGTACGGCGTCTTGTCCTTGGAGAAGCGGATGTCGCGATTGATGCGGAAGATGGAGCCGTTGACTCGCGGTTCGGCATTCACACCCGGTGCGATTTCCGTAAGCGGCGCGGCCAGGGCGGCAACGAAGTCCTTGGCGGGCTCCAGGTAATGCGCCTCATAATCGGCTCGATGCGCGTCGAACCAGGTCTTGGCGTTGTTGGCGCCCAGCCCCTCAAGGAACCGCACGGTCTGCGCACCAAAGCCGTTAAACTCGTTCACAACTCAAACCCCGCACCGTGGTCGCCCCATCGCGGTCAAGCAAATCGCGGCCCGCCGCGATTGTCAAACCGGCACGTCGTTCACCTGACAACCCCTGTCAGCCCGCCCCGCTGGCCTTCAGCGCCCTCTCCAGATCGATGATGAGATCGGTGGTGTCCTCCAGCCCGATCTGCAGGCGGATGAGCGCGCCGCCGGCCGGACCCTTGGCGACCACCCGGTCTTCAAGGTTCACCAGAACCGCCAGGCTCTCGTAGCCGCCCCACGAATAGCCCAGGCCGAACACCTGCAGCGCGTCGAGGAAAGCGGCCGCCTGCGCCTCGCCGGCGTCCTTCAGCACGAAGGAGAACAGCCCGCTGGAGCCGGAGAAGTCGCGCTTCCAAAGCGCATAGCCGGGATCGTCGGGAAGGGCGGGATGCAGCACTTGCGCCACCTGTTTCTGCACTTTTAGCCAGGCGGCGATTTTCAGCGCGTTGCGTTCGTGCTCGGCCAGCCGCAGGGCCAGGGTACGCATGCCGCGCAGCACCGCGTAGCAGTCGTCGCCCTGGGCGCAGGTGCCTATGGTGAAGTGCGCATCCTCCAGGCGCTCCCAGCAGGCCTCGTTGGCGGACGCCGAACCCATCACCAGGTCGGAGTGGCCGCTCGGATATTTGGTGAGGGCGTGGATCGAGATGTCGACGCCGTGGTCCAGCGGGCGGAAGAACAGCGGCGTCGCCCACGTATTGTCGATCATCACCACCGCGCCAGTCTGGTGCGAGGCTGCCGCGATGGCCGGGATGTCGATCATCTCGAACGTGTTGGAGCCCGGCGCCTCCAGGAATACGACTTTCGTGTTCTCACGCAACAGGTTGGCGAAGCCGTCGCCCACGGCCGGGTCGAAATACTCGATCTCAATGCCCATCCGCGCCAGTACATTGTCGCAGAACCGTCGCGTCGGATTGTAGAGCGCATCCACCACCAGACAGTGATCGCCGGCGCTTAAAAAGCCCAGCAGCGGCACCGAGATCGCCGCCAGTCCTGACGGCACCAGGATGGTTCCCGCCGAACCTTCCATCTCGTCGATCATGTGGGCCAGAGCGTCGGTGGTCGGAGTGCCGCGCGTACCGTAGACATATTGCTGGTCGCGCGACTTCATTGTCGCGTAGTCGGGAAACAGCACGGTCGATGCGTGCACCACCGGCGGGTTCACGAAGCCATGAAACGAGCGCGGATCGTGGCCGCCATGGGCCAGCCGCGTGCGCACGCCCGGATCGGCTGGCGCGTCCTTTTTGTCCATCTTCAACCCTGCCGGATAACGGATAGTGCACCAAAGGTTGTGGCGGGAGCTATTCTACAAGTCAAAATCCGATCACCCTTGACGCGCAAGCAATAATGCAATCAGATAGCGCCGATATTCGACCCCGCGCAAGTGGTTCTTTGGGGACTGTCTTAAATCTGTCAAGGGAAGGCGGAGAGCGGTGGCGAATGCAGATGTCCGGGCCGTTGCGCGACGCTTGTGTTAGCAGGGCGCGGGCCGGATGTCCCACAAGAAACAGGGTAACAGAAAAGGCTGTTGTTGATGAAAAAGAAACTCCTTACTGCCGCTCTCGGGGCTGCTGCCCTCGGCATTTCTGCCGTTGGCGCTTCTGCGGCTACGCTTGACGATGTGAAGGCCAAAGGCTTCATTCAGTGCGGCGTGAGCCAGGGGCTGCCGGGCTTCTCCAACCCCGATGACCAGGGCAACTGGACCGGTCTGGACGTCGACCTGTGTCGGGCCGTGGCCGCCGCCGTACTGGGCGACGCTGACGGCGTCAAGTTCACGCCTCTGTCGGCGAAAGAGCGCTTCACCGCGCTGCAGTCGGGTGAGATCGACATCCTGTCGCGCAACACCACCTGGACCGCCGGCCGCGACACCGCGCTGGGTCTGAACTTCGCGGGCGTCAACTACTATGACGGCCAGGGCTTCATGGTTCGCTCCTCGCTCGGCGTGAAATCTGCGCTGGAACTGTCGGGCGCATCGGTCTGCACCAACACCGGCACGACCACCGAGCTCAACGTCGCCGACTATTTCCGCTCCAACAAGCTGGAATATGAGATCGTTGCGTTCGAGAAAGCCGATGAGGTTGTGGCCGCTTACGACGCCGGTCGTTGTGACGTGTTCACCACTGACCAGTCGGGCCTGTATGCGCAGCGGCTGAAGCTGACCAACCCCGACGAGCACGTGGTTCTGCCGGAGATCATCTCCAAAGAGCCGCTGGGTCCGGTGGTTCGCCAGGGCGACGACCAGTGGTTCAACATCGTCAAGTGGACCAACTTCTGCATGATCAACGCAGAAGAGCTTGGCGTGAGCTCGGGCAATGTCGGCGAGATGATGGGTTCGGATAACCCGGCCGTCAAACGCCTGCTGGGCACCGAAGGCGCCTTTGGTGAGGCCCTCGGTCTTGGCAACGACTGGTGCGCCAACGCGGTCAAAGCCGTCGGCAACTACGCCGAAGCGTTCGACCGTAACGTTGGTCCCGACACCCCGCTGGCGATCGCCCGCGGCGTGAACGCCCTCTGGAGCGACGGCGGCATCCAGTACGCCCCGCCGGTGCGCTAACCTCAAGTCGAATATCGAAGCCGGCCCTCGGGCCGGCTTCACTGCATTGCGGGAGCAAGAATGGCCGTCGAGGCGGTGAGCCCGTCGGCTTGGCGCGTTGCCGGCGCCAACCAAGGAACTTCCGGGAACCTGGAACGTTCGCACACAACGACCGGGCGGGACGAGGGCCCGAAGTATCCACAGCGGGCGCACGGGGGCATTGACAACCGCAGCAATCTAATCCGGGATCACAAAAACCCGGAAAGAAGGTGAGGGGACTCATGGCAGTACAGGATGCCGGTCGCATCGACGATCGGGCCGGTGTGGCGTTCTTCAACGATCCCAGGGTCCGCAGCTGGGCCTATCAGCTTCTCCTGATCGCGTTCATCGCATGGCTTGGTTTCGTCGTCGTCATGAACGTGCGGGCCAACCTGCAGGCGCAGAACATCGCCTCGGGCTGGAGCTTCCTCAACAACACCGCCGGGTTCGGCATTATCCAGACCCTGGCCGCCTATTCGGAGGCCGCCAGCTACGGCCGCGCCCTTTGGATCGGTTTCCTGAACACGCTGTTGGTCGCGGCCATCGGCGTGGTTCTCGCCACCATACTGGGCTTCATCGTCGGCATTGCCCGGCTGTCGCCGAACTGGCTGATCGCACGCATCGCCACCGTCTATATCGAGGTGATCCGCAACGTTCCGCTGCTGCTGCAGATCTTCTTCTGGTATTTCGCCGCGCTTCGCGCCGTGCCGGACAAGCGCTCGAAAATCAGCC
This sequence comes from Rhizobiaceae bacterium, assembly GCA_028281105.1. Classification (GTDB taxonomy): domain Bacteria; phylum Pseudomonadota; class Alphaproteobacteria; order Rhizobiales; family Rhizobiaceae; genus JANQKQ01. Next base: position 69,111 of record JANQKQ010000048.1, on the reverse strand, counting down.
TGTTCGACACGTTCCATCTCAACATCGCCGGCCTGCGCGGCCCCAAGCCGATTTTCGAGCAGGGGTCGTGGATGATCGGAGTTGCAATCATCGTCGCGCTGGTGGTCATCTATTTCGTGCGCCGCTGGGCAAGGCGGCGCCAGGCGGCGACCGGCCAGCAATTCGCGATGTTCCGGGTCGGCCTGGCGATCCTGATCGGATTGCCGCTGGTGGCCTATTTCATCGCGGGCATGCCGGTCACCATCGAGCATCCGGTATTCAACGAGACCGGCCCGGTCCTGCGGCGCGGCTTTGAGTTGGGCACCGGCTTCAACCTGATTCCGGAATTCCTGGCGCTGCTGCTGGCTCTGGTGATCTATACGGCCGCCTTCATCGGCGAGATCGTGCGCGCAGGCATTATGGCGGTCGACAAGGGCCAGACCGAGGCGTCGAACGCCCTGGGCCTGCGCCAGAACCCGACGCTGCGTCTGGTGGTGGTGCCCCAGGCGATGCGGGTGATCATTCCCCCGCTCATCAGCCAGTTCCTGAACCTGACCAAGAATTCGTCTCTGGCCGTCGCCATCGCCTATCCCGACCTGGTGGCCGTCGGCGGCACGGTGCTCAACCAGACCGGCCAGGCGATCGAGATCGTGGCGATCTGGATGGTCGTGTACCTGACCATCTCGCTGATCACCTCGATGGTCATGAACTGGTACAATAACGCGATCGCGCTGGTGGAGAGATAAGATGGCCCAATACGATCCCAACGCCATCGCCTTCGTGCGCGAAGAAATGGTTCCCGACATGCCGGCGCCGGCCTCCGAGCACGGCGTCACCGGCTGGCTGCGCAAGAACCTGTTTTCGTCGATCCCCAACGCCATCCTGACCATCGTCGGGCTGTACCTGGCCTACATCACGCTGGAAACGCTGCTAGGCTTTGCCGTTTTCGAGGCGGTGTGGACCGGCGAGGACCGCGAGGCCTGCGTCGACGCTCACGGCGCCTGCTGGGCGTATGTGGGCGCCTATTTGGACGAATTCATCTATGGCCGCTACACGTTCGACGAGCGATGGCGGGTCAATGTGGTCTATCTGATCGGCGCGATCGGCATCGCCTGGCTGGTTTACGAACACAGCCCGCGCCGCCCGCTGGTGGGCGCGGCGATGCTGACGGCCTACCCGGTGCTGTCGCTGATCCTGCTGACCGGCGGCAACTTCGTCTATTCCGCCACGTTCATCTGGACCTGCATCGCGCTGGCCGCCGTCGCCCTGATCATCGCGTTCATCGTGCCGACGCTGACGAAGTCCGAGCCATTGCCCGTCATCAAGTCGGTGGCCGCGGTACTCGGCGCGATCGCAGTCGTATTGTTCGTCTGCTCCGTCAATTTCGGTCTGCCCGAAGTGGAAACCGATCGCTGGGGCGGGCTGCTGGTGACCCTGGTCATCGCAGTCACCGGCATCGTCTTCTCGCTGCCGTTCGGCATCCTGCTGGCGCTGGGCCGTCAGTCCAATATGCCGATCATCCGGCTGATCTGCATCATTTTCATCGAGTTCTGGCGCGGCGTGCCGCTCATCACCATCCTGTTCATGGCCGACGTCATGCTGCCGCTGTTCATGCCCAAGGGCGTGACCGTCGACAGCCTGGTGCGTCCGATGGTCGGTGTCGCCTTCTTCGCATCGGCCTATATGGCCGAGGTGATCCGCGGCGGGCTGCAGGCGCTGCCCAAGGGTCAGTACGAAGGCGCCCAGGCGCTAGGGCTGAATTACTGGAAGATGATGCGGCTGATCATCCTGCCCCAGGCGCTCAAGCTGGTGATCCCTGGCATCGTCAACACCTTCATCGGCCTGTTCAAGGACACCACCTTGGTCTCCATCGTCGGCCTGTTCGACCTGCTGGGCCAGGTCCAGCTGTCGTTCTCCGATCCGAAATGGTCGACCCACCAGCAGGGCAATACCGGCTATCTGTTCGCAGCCCTGGTGTTCGCGGTGTTCTGTTTCGGCATGAGCCGGTATTCGATCTACATGGAGCGCAAGCTCGATACCGGCCACCGTTAGCGCGCCGGCCAATCCGCGGCACGAGTTTCCAATGCAAGGAGTCGAGGCTCAATGGCAGACAAAGGCAAGCCGAAGGGCATGAAAAAACCGGCCAAGCCGGACGATCTCAAGAAGATTTCGGGCGTCGGTACCGGCTTGGAAAAGACGCTGAACTCCGTCGGCGTCTACACCTACGGCCAGATCGCCGAATGGAAGAAGGCCGAGGTCGAATGGATGGACCAGTTCCTGAAGTTCAAGGGGCGCATCGAGCGCGACGACTGGGTCGGCCAGGCCAAGAAGCTGCGCAAGGCCGGTGGGAGCAAATCAACCGGCCGTTCGAAAGCCAAGGCATCCTCGGCCGTGCCCAAAGTGGCGGCCGCCGCCAATGGCGGCGCACGCGGCAACGGCAAGGCTGCGTCGGCGTCGGCCAAGCGTTCGACCATGCATATTTCCGATACCGAAGTGGCGATCGAAATCACCGATATGCACAAATGGTACGGCGATTTTCATGTGCTCAAGGACATCAATCTCAAGGTGATGCAGGGCGAGCGCATCGTCATCGCCGGCCCGTCGGGCTCCGGCAAATCGACCATGATCCGCTGCATCAACCGGCTCGAAGAGCATCAGCAGGGCCAGATCGTCGTCGACGGCATCGAACTGACCAACGATTTGAAGAAGATCGACGAAGTGCGCCGCGAGGTCGGCATGGTGTTCCAGCACTTCAACCTGTTTCCGCACCTGACCATCATGGAAAATTGCACGCTGGCGCCGATCTGGGTGCGCAAGATGCCGAAGAAGGAGGCCGAGGAAGTCGCCATGCACTTCCTCACCAAGGTCAAGATCCCCGAACAGGCGCTCAAATATCCCGGCCAGCTTTCCGGCGGCCAGCAGCAGCGCGTGGCGATCGCGCGCTCGTTGTGCATGAACCCGCGCATCATGCTGTTCGACGAACCCACCTCCGCGCTCGATCCCGAGATGATCAAGGAGGTGCTGGAGACCATGGTGGAGTTGGCCGAGGACGGCATGACCATGCTGTGCGTCACCCACGAGATGGGGTTTGCCCGCCAGGTCGCCAACCGGGTGATCTTCATGGACGAAGGCCAGATCGTCGAGCAGAACGAGCCGGAAGCGTTCTTCACCAATCCCCAGCACGAGCGCACCAAGCTGTTCCTGAGCCAGATCCTGCACTGAACGCCCGATCGCGCGCCGCGGGCGCTCAACCACGCCCGGAACGGAGCCTGGTGCGATGACGCGTCGGCTTGTCGCTTGGTTCATCGGCCTGCTCGGCGCCGTGTGCCTGGTCATCTGCAGCTATCTGCTGGCCGCCGGCATCGGCGGGCTGATCGCGATCGACGGCGCCGGCGATGCCCGCGCGCCCGCGCCCGTCCGCATCTACCTGCTGACCAACGCCCTGCACGCCGATTTCGCAATTCCCATCGATGAAACCACCCGCGAGCGCTATGGTTTCCTGCGCGAAGACGGTTTTCCCCTCGACCATCCGAACCTGAAATATCTGGTGTTCGGCTGGGGATCACGGGCGTTCTACACCAGCGCCAAGACCTGGGGCGACATCCGCCCCGGCCCCACGCTGACCGCGATCACCGGAGATCGCTCGGTCGTTCACGTCGTGCCCGCCACCGACATCTCAACCCGCGACAATGCGGTCGCCGTCGACCTGTCGCAGGCGGGCTATGAGCGATTGCTCGAACACATCGACGGCAGCTTCGCCATCGGCCCGGCGGGGCCACAGCTTCTGGACGGGTTCAACTACGGTCAGGGTGATCTGTTCTACGAGGCCCATGGCGGCTTCGACATCTTCACCCCGTGCAACATCTGGGTGGCCAACGGCCTGCGCAAGGCCGGCGTCTCGACCGGCATCTGGACGCCGACCACCTATTCGCTGCTGCTGTCGTTGCGCAGATGACCGGCGCAGCCTGACCGGCGCCGGTTCGCGCTCTACCCGCCTGCGTCGATGCGCCCATCCGCCGGACGCCAGCGGTAGATCCAGTCCTGGCGGGCGAGCAGCCGGTCGCCGGGCGACATCATCATCACCAGGTTGCGGGCCAGCGATAGCGGGGCGCCCATGTGGTAGATTTGCTGATTCTGCGCCGTCAGCCGTTGCACTCGGGCGACCCGGGGCTTACGCGCGGCCTCATACGCGCCGAGCGCCGCCTCCGTATCGGCGCTGCCGGCCAGGCAGCCCGCCAACACCGCCGCGTCTTCGATCGCCATCGCCGCGCCCTGGGCCGCGAACGGCGTCATGGCGTGCGCCGCGTCGCCGATAAGGGCGATATTGCCCTCGTGCCAGCGGCGCAGGCGCGGCGCGAGCCAGATCGGCCACTGCGTCCACGTGGTCTCCGCGTCGATCAGGTCGGTGAAATCCCGGTTCCAGCCCCTAAGCCGGCCGACAATCGTAGCCGGCTCGATCGCCTCGCTCGGCGACAGCCTGTCCGGCTCGCTTTCGGGCAGCAGGATCACCACGTTGAGATATCGCCCCGCGCGCACCGGGTAGGTGACCGCGTGCGCCCTGCGGCCTATCCAAAGCTGGGTCGAAGTCGAACTGGCGCGACCGGACACGCTGCCCCTCGCGATCAGCCCGCGCAGCGCAACGATGCCGGAATAGGTCGGATCGCCTTCGTCAATGCACTCGCGCCGGATCGTCGAATGCACGCCGTCGGCGCCGATGAGGACCTGGCCCTGAAAATTGGCGACGGCGCCTTCGTGGTCCGCGAGCACGCTGACCCCGTTGGGGTGGCGCACCGCGTCGCGCACATGAACGCCGAGCCGCAACTGGATCTCCGGATCGTCCTGGCAGGCCGAGGCCAGCACCTGCTGCAGGTCGCCGCGATGGACTACCAGATAAGGCTGGCCGTATCGCGCGACCACCGCTTCGCCCAGCGGCACCGAGGCGAGCCGCCGGCCGCTGCGCGCGCTACGCAGATCGATCGCAAGAGGCGCGGCGGAGACGGCCTTGAGCTGGCGGGACAGATCCAGTTCGGCCAACACGGCCATCGCGTTCGGCGACAGTTGCAGGCCGGCGCCGATGACCTCCAGCTCGCCCGCCTTTTCCAGCACCTCGACCCGGAACCCGGCTCTCGCCAGACACAATGCGCAGGTCAGGCCGGCGATGCCGCCGCCACACACGATCGCGGTGCGGCCGCGCTTTGACGAAGCTGCCGCTGGTGGTGTCATGGCCGTGTGCCGGTCTTTGTGAAGGATCTAGCCGCCGGTTTCCTGCGGCCTAGCGGCTGTCCGATACAGGCAACCCTCCGGTCGGGATTGATGGGCTGCCAGCGCGGGTGAGAACTTGAACAAGGTGGAGCAATACGGACAAACGATCTCGCGCTCGTCGCCCATGTCGAGATAGACGTGCGGATGGTCATGCGGGTCGGACGCGCCGCAGCACATGAATTCGGTGACGCCGATCTCGATTTCGGCGACGCCGAGGTCGTTCTGGAAATGGGCGATCGCGTGTTGAGCCATTTTATGGTTCCGTTCATGTGGATCGGCTGGCGGCGCAGCCTGCCGGTCGAAAGGCGGGCAGGCCCACGCCTTTTGTAGAACAAAGCCGGCCTTAGGCAAGCACCTTGTTGACGCGGCCGGCAAAACGCGGATTGCTGTTGGTGACGGCGGCCGCTTCCCCCGCAACCAAGGAGACGACAGATGCCGGTGGCATCCCTTTCTAGCGCGAAGATTTCCTTTCTCGACGAAGGCGATGGCGAGCCGATCCTGCTGGTGCACGGTTTCGCATCGACGAAGGAGGTCAACTGGCTGAACACCGGCTGGGTCAGAACCCTGTGCGATGCAGGATACCGGGTAGTGGCGCTGGACAACCGCGGCCACGGCGCCAGCAGCAAGTTCTACGAACCCGCCGACTACCAACTCGCCAACATGGTCACCGACGCGGCGGAACTGCTGGACCATCTGGGCATCGAGCGCGCCCACGCAATGGGCTATTCGATGGGTGCGCACATCTGCTGCGCGCTGGCATTGAAAGCGGGCACGCGGCTGATGAAGGCAGTCTTCGCCGGCAGGGGTACGGCCATGATCGAGGATTCCCGGCGCTGGGAAGCGGTGCGCAACGCCCTGCTGGCGCCTTCCCTGGCCGATGTCAGCGACGCAACCGGGCGCGCGTTCCGTCAGTTCGCCGACCAGACCGGCGGCGACCTTGCCGCCCTTGCCGCGTGCATCGCCCAACGCGAACCCTTCACGCCGGCTGAGCTGGCGACGATCGAAAATCCGGTGTTGGTGGCGATCGGAACCGACGACGAGGTCGCCGGCTCCGGCGACCGTCTGGCCGAAATGATCCCCGCCGCAAGCCATCTGCCGATTCCCGGCCGCGACCACATGCGCGCCGTCGGCGACAAGGTGTACAAGGCCGGCGTGGTGGAGTTTCTAGCGCGGCCGGCCTGAACCGGCGTCGGCAAACCCTTCACCGAAACCTTGTTGGCGCCGATTCGCTTCCTATAATAAGGGGATACGCCTTGAAGGGAGACCGGTCATGAGCGAACGCGAGCACAGCGTGCTGGACGAAGCAGGAGAGGACGAATCCGTGGCGGCTTCCCCGGCGCTCGATCCGGTGTGGAAGGCGGTGCGCGACGAAGCGCAGAAAGTGGTCGAGACCGAGCCGGTGATGTCGACCTTCATCTACACCACCATCCTCAACCACTTCTCCCTGGAAGACGCGGTGATCCAGCGGGTCTGCGATCGTCTGGGCAGCGCAGACTTCTCCGCCGAACTGATCCGCCAGAGCTTTGAGACCATGCTCGAGCAATCGCCGCAGTGGAGCGAGGTGCTGCGCGCCGACATCGCAGCGGTCTACGATCGCGACCCCGCCTGCGACCGGCTGATCGACCCGATCCTCTATTTCAAGGGCTTCCACGCGATCCAGACCTACCGGCTGGCCCATTGGAACTGGACCCACGGCCGCAAGGACTTCGCGCTGCTTCTGCAGAGCCGTTCCTCGCAGGTCTTCCAGACCGATATAGCGCCTTCGGCGCGGATCGGCCGCGGTCTGTTCATGGACCATGCCACCGGCGTGGTGGTCGGCGCCACCGCCACCATCGGCGACAACGTGTCGATCCTGCACCAGGTGACCCTGGGCGGCACCGGCAAGGAGCGCGGCGACCGCCATCCCAAGATCGGCTGCGGCGTGCTGCTGGGTGCAGGCGCCACCGTGCTCGGCAACATCGAGGTGGGCGAATGCTCGCGGGTGGCCGCCGGTTCGCTGGTGCTCAAGCCCGTGCCGGCCAAGGTCACAGTGGCCGGAGTGCCGGCCAAGGTCGTCGGCATGGCCGGTTGCTCGGAACCTTCGCGCACCATGAACCAGATCCTCGCCGACGAAGATCGCGATTAATCCCCATCGGATTTAACCGCCGGCGGCGTTATCGATGCGGCCTGCTTTACAGCGGCTTCGGCCTCGTGCCACAACCGGGCGGAACTGACCAATCGCAAAGGCGGGTACGACGTGAAGCCGGACGAACTGCGCAAACTCGACGCATACTTCAAGAAAGTATTTCAGACACCGGGCCTGCAGGTGCGCGCCCGGCCCAAAAAGGACGATTCGGCGGAAGTCTATCTCGGCGACGAGTTCCTCGGCGTGCTCTATCGCGACGAGGACGAAGGCGAGTTGTCCTATAACTTCTCCATGGCGATCCTCGACATCGACCTCGACTAAGGGTTCGCCGCCCACTTGGCACGAAACTTGCTGCTATCCTCCCAAGCCGAAAACACTTTAGAAAGAGGGTGAACAGGGGTTCGGACCATGTGGGACGGTCTGGTTCTTTCGATATTCGTGCTGGCCTTCGGGTTTGTGTTGGCGGGCACTTCCGACGCGCTGTGGCGCGCAATCGGCGAACCTCCGGGCGTGCGCTTTCCTTTGGATGCGCGCTGGAAGGTGGTGAGCGCTTTCGTCGTGTGCGCAGTCACCGGGCCCTATCTGGTGGCGCGCGGATCGCTCATCGTGTGGCGCACGCGCGGCGGATCGAACTGGCTGGCCGCGTTTGGCTTGGCCCTGTCGATGATTTGGAGCTATTGTTCGGGCTTCTTCGCCATCCAGTTCGTCCTGCTGGCCCGCTCGGGATTTGCGTCGGTGTCCTAGACAGACCGAAGCAAGCGGCGGCCCGGGCCGGGCTCCAACAAAGGGTCTCCAACTCGCGCCATGCCCGTCTACAGTCTCGACAAGATCAGCCCCAGCCTGCCGGCGGGTTTCTGCTGGATTGCGCCCACGGCCATCGTCATCGCCAACGTGACGATCGGCGAGGATGTGGGCATCTGGTTCGGCACCGTCATTCGCGGCGACAACGAGCCGATCACGATCGGCGCGCGCACCAACATCCAGGAGAACTGCGTCGCGCATACCGACCCCGGCTGCCCGCTAACCGTCGGCGTCGGCTGCACCATCGGCCACCAGGCGACCGTGCACGGCTGCACGATAGGCGACAATTGCCTGATCGGCATGGGCGCCACCGTGCTCAACGGCGCGGTGATCGGCGACAACTGCCTGATCGGCGCCGGCGCATTGATCCCCGAAGGCAAGCAGATTCCGCCCGGCTCGCTGGTCATCGGCGCGCCGGGCAAGGTGGTTCGCGAACTCGACGAGGCCGCAATCGAGGCCCTGCGCCGCTCGGCGGAAATCTACGTGATGAACGCGAAGCGGTTCGCCGAGGGGTTCGAGCCGGCCTGACCAGGGCGCCTGCTATATTATCTTGAAAAATCAATATCTTGTGAGGACTTAGATCGGTCCTGCACCCGCAATCCGTGTGCGAGGGAACCTTGATCGAGATCAATCCGAACCCCGCCCCGACTTGCTAACCAGGGATCATCGCGACGATCGAACCAACTTGAAGCCGAAGCGGGTTTGGAAAATGCGTATCCTGGTTCTGTTCGACACCGTCGAAGGACACACAAAGAAGATCGCCGGCGCCATATCCGGGCAAATCGAGGATGCGGGCCACGAGGTCATCGTGACCCGCGCGTCCGATACCGGCTATTTGGATCCGGGCAATTTCGACGCGGCGGTGTTATGCGCGCCCATCCACATCGGCGACTATCCCGCGGCCCTGGTTCGGTTCGTCCAGAACTGGAAACACGCGCTTAAAGACAAGCCATGCGCCTTCGTCAGCGTCACCCTGGCCATCAACAGCGATGACGCCGATGAGGTGGCGGAAGCGACTGCGTTTCCAACCACCTTGTTCGAGCGCACCGGCTGGGCGGCCGACCAGGTCCATAACGCCGCCGGCGCCCTGAAATATCTGGAATACGATTTCTTCAAGCGCTGGATGATGAAGCGCATCTCGGCCGCCGAGGGCGGACCGGTGGACACGTCCCGCAACTACGAATTCACCGATTGGGATGCGCTGAAGCGATTTGTCTCCGGCTTTCTGGAATTCGCGCAGGCGCGCTCGCCCTGACATTGTGCAGTGACGGGTCCGCCGCGAACCGGACGGGCCCAGGGAGGTACAAGATGACGACAGTCGATGAGTTCAAGTCCATCCTGGAGAGCCGCAGGAACGAACTGCTGGGGCGGCTCGAGCGCATTGAAGACCAACTGGACGAGCCGGTCGCCCCAGATTTCGAGGATGCAGCGACGGAACACGAAGACGACGAGGTGCTGGAGGCCCAGGGCAACCAGGCCCAAAGCGAGCTGGCCTCGATCGAAGCCGCCTTAAGCCGCATCGAAAACGGCCGCTTCGGCATCTGCCTTTCCTGCGGCGAACCGATTTCCCAAGAGCGCCTGCTGGCGGTACCGTTTGCAACGAAGTGCCGGAATTGCATGGAGGGCGAGCGGAAGGGTGCTGGAGGCTAGCGAGAGCTTGCGGTAGAGGTTCGTCGGTTCCCCAAAGGGCTGCGGCAGCCCGACTGCACAAAAAAATGGAGCCGGCCCCTAACTACAAAGGCCGGCTCCGGACCCGGTCAGGTGGGACGGGGAGGGTAGGGACGCGACCGGGTCAAACTGGAGGCCCCTCCAAACCGTCTGTTGCGTTAGTCGACGCTGCCGACCACCACGTTGCGCACGTCGTCCAGCGCCACCCATTGGCCGGAGTGACTGGCGGACTGGCGTTTTAGGAACCGATACGGCGTTTCCGCCCACGGCAGGATCTTGTTGCTCAGATTATCGAGCACATACTCGGCCCGGTCCGTGCGCACGGTCAGCACCGCGTGGCCGTCGCCATTGGGCTGGGTGACCACCGTGATCAGCAGGCTGGAAGCCGGCCAGCCGCGCTCCATCAGCAGATGGCGCTTGAGCAGCACATAATCCTCGCAGTCGCCGTAATTCTTGGGATAGGTCCACAATTCCTCGACATTGTAGAACTGCAGATCGGTAATCGGCGTGACTGTGCGGTTGGCATGGGCGTTGATCTCGACCAGATCGGTCCAGCGCGGCCGCGTCAGCTCGGTCGGATGGGTGCTGCGGCTACGAATGCGGCAGTCGCCCGAGTATTTCTTGCAATACTCATAGTGGCCGATCGGCTGCGAGGTTCGTCCCAGCACCTTGATGTGGCTGGGAGCCGAGAAGGCCTGAGCGGATATGGTCATCGACAATGCGACCGCCGCCAAAGCTGACACCCGCCAGCCTCGCATCGCTTTTGAGAATGAATGTGACATGACGCTCCCCTGTTTGTGGAAGCAATCTGGCACATAGAAATTGAGATGATAGAAATATTACCTGAGCAATTGAAGTTAAAATGTCATCTTGTATTGAGAATTATAAGTAAAAATCAAGATGAGTATTTGTATTCAATTTTATTTCGTTTTCATTCAAATTTGATTCGAATCCTGCCGATCCACGCGCAACCAATTGAAATGTATGAGAGTTTCTTGCGATCGCCATTGTGTATCGGCGGCAGGGCGCGCCCTTTGACCGCCAACGGCGTGCAAGGCGGCGCATCCCGCAGGCGCTGCGGGCCGGAACGAAAGGCTGTGGGAGAAAAATTAATTCGCCAGGAACTGCTGCAGCGAGTCTTTGCTTTGCACCGCCGCGAACTCGACCGCGACCCCGTCGTCGAAGTGGCGTACCACCCGTCCGCGCAGGTTGCCGAGCCATAGGATTGTGCCGATCGCCGGGCGCACATCCATCTCGAAGGCGGCGCCGGAAAGCGACAAATCGATGATGCGCACCTTGTAGGCGCGTCCGTCTTCGAGCCGGACCTCGCTGACGCGCTGTTTGGGAATCAGGCGTTCGTTGCGGCGGTCTTCGGCCAGGTTGAGCTCATGACGGTTGGCGAGCCAGGTCAGCTGCGCCGCCATCTTGTCGCGCTTGCGCTCGGTGGCGTTGATGCTCATGGAGAAGCCGCCGTCGAACAGGCGCACGATCTCGCCTTCCAGCCTGCCGATATGATCGATATAGGCAACAACGCGTTCGCCCGTCTGGCCGCTGTGCGGCGTGACCATGGCCACCGCGCCGGGCGACATGTTGAGCACCTGGCAGGGGAACTCTTGTTTGTTGGCGAGCATATAGCGGCCGAACAAAGTGACGTCGACACGCTGATATCGGCGATCCACCGCGGGGATTTCCGATGGATGCTCGATTTTCTCGCTTTCGGCAAAAGCAGCCATGAACCGCAACACCGTGCGTTTTGGAATTGGGACGGGTGAACCGAGACTAACCGCTTAATGGTTAACGCGGGGTAACCGGCGCGCGGGCGCGCCCGCCGCCGGCGTTACTCCGCGGCGTTGAGGGGCCTACGCCTTGCCGCCCTCGTGCACGGTCAGGTGGGCCACGGTGCGCACCGGTTTGCTCTCGGTGCGCCGATTGCCGTCGCGCTGGCCGCCGAACTTGGCGAGCCATGGCCAGGCGCCGTTTTCCGGCGGGCCGGCGATCGTGCGCACCGACTGCAGGCGCTGGTCGACCAGAGGTTCGGTGCCCAGCCACAAGGGCACCGGCTGGGTGGTGGCGATGCCCAGAATGCGCTCTTCGCCGGCCTCGGCAGGCAACAGCGGCAGCAGAACGCACTCCCATTCGGTGAAACGGTTCTGCCCGGTTCGCGCCAGATAGCTGATCATGCAGGGCTGATGATCGCGGTGAACCCGGGTGATCGCCCGCAGCACCTCCAGCGTGCATTCTTCCTGCCACAGGCCCAGAAAGCCGTAGCCCTTCAGCTCGCGCCCATAGGCTGCGCATAGTCGCGTTCCCGCCAGGCGGAACGAGATGGCCTTGTGCCGCTGGTCGACTTCCAGAATGAAAGTGTCGGCAAGCAGCTGACGGATGTCGCTGGGCTCGATTTCCGTTCGTTCCGGCGCGGATCGTTCGCCCCGCAGTCGGTTCCAATAGGCATAAAGCCGCTTCGAATGTTCGTGTCGCATAATCGCCCCTCTGTCCCGGACCCGCCGGGTCCTCTGGTCCCGTTATTCGCGCGATTTTCGGTTTTGCGTGCCGATCTGGGACAGTTTGCCCACATCGTTCGCGCGTGCCCGTAACCACGCACGAAGCGTGCCAGCGCGCTGCGCTGCGGCTGCCGCCCGCCGGGCGTTAGGGTTAACAATGGGTTGACGTTGCAATCGGCGCGCGGGCGTGAGAGGTAGCGCCCGTTGTTTTTGCGCGCCTGCTCGGCGCGCCCACCAGTCGCACTGGTAACTACTCGTCGTGGGACGAACGCGCAGGGAGGCGCGACCGCCGCCCGGAACCGATCAGGTTTCGGGCGGTTTTTTTGATCGCACCTGGCTCCAAGACGCCGGTTCACGCGGCCGGCGCGCGAACAAGCCGGTCAGTCTCGATAATGACCCGGGCTTTGCGCCCGCGCCGGTATTTCGAGGCCGGCGTCTTCTGCGTTTTCCTCGCGCAGTGACGAGAAAGCCTGATCTTGGTTCAAAATCGGCATGGGTGGGAACGATTTTCGAGTGGAGCATTGCGGTCACGGGGCTATCGCGCACCGCGCGAAGCGGGAGGGCCGATGACAGGCCGGCGCCGCCATTTCGCTGGCGTGAGCGCTCGCTTGTGTGATCCAAGCGTGGAAGAGAAAACCCGGGCCCGTCAGGCTCCCGGCGCTTCTTCGAAACGCCTGCCGCTGCGAAACCTGCCACCGCGGCGAATTCACAAGACACTTCGCAAAGTGTCTGTGGTGAGCCCTCAGGGATTCGAACCCTGGACCTACTGATTAAAAGTCAGTTGCTCTACCAACTGAGCTAAGGGCTCCTCATAACACCTTCCGCAAGACGCCTTCGGCGGGTGTGCTGCCGGGCGCTGTGCGCAGGTGCGTCGGGGGCGGGTTGGCGCGAGTGGGCTTGTATGCACACTCGACCTGCCGGCAGGCGGCATTGCCCGACCCGACGAGTGGCGCGATACTTACGAGCCGGGCCCGGCGTGGTCAATAGGGATATTCCAGCTCCCGGCCGCCAACGGTCGATCGGTTGAACCGTGCGATGAGGGCTGCGGCTGGCGCGATGGGCGCAGCGAAGATGCGGCCGGGCTTTTCGCGAATTGGTGACTGTCGCGTGAAGGCGCTTTGGCGTAGAGCTTGATGCATGGAACGCTTGGCGCGGGTTCGCTCAAGCGCTCACGCCTAGCCGGCCCGAAGCGGTTAAAGGAGAGCTCTTGATCTCGGAAATCACCTATCTTTCGGCGTTGTTGGCCGGCATGATTTCCTTTCTGACCCCGTGCGTGCTGCCGCTGGTGCCGCCCTACCTGTGCTACATGGCCGGCATGTCGCTCGACCAGCTGACCGCGCGGGACGGCCAGCTTGGCGCCATGCGGGCCAGGGTCATGGCCGGCGCGGTGGCCTTCGTGCTCGGTTTCACCACCGTGTTCGTCGCCCTGGGCGCGGGCGCGTCGACCATCGGGCAACTGGTGCGCGCCCATCTGGACACTCTGTCGATCATCGCCGGGCTGGTGATCATCGCCATGGGCCTGCATTTCCTGGGCATTCTGCGCATCGGATTGCTCTATCGCGAAGCGCGGGTACAAACGAGCGGCGTCGGGCTGGCCGGCTCCTATGTCATGGGCCTGGCGTTCGCCTTCGGCTGGACGCCCTGTATCGGCCCGGTGCTGGGCGTCATTCTGGCGCTTGCCGGCACTTCCGACACGGTCGGCGCCGGCGCGGCTCTGCTGGCGGTCTATTCGGCGGGGCTGGGTATACCGTTCCTGCTGGCGGCGTTCTTCGTCGGCCCGTTCATGAACTGGCTTTCCGGTTTCCGCCGCCATCTGCACCGCGTCGAGCAGATCATGGGCGGCCTGCTGGTCGGCACCGGCATCCTGTTCATCACCGGCGGCATGCAGACCTTCTCGTTCTGGCTGCTGGAGATGTTTCCCGCGCTGGGCAATCTGGGCTGATCGCGGCGCGCGGCAGCAGGCCCAGGTTTCGCAACGGGCTCGAATCTGACATTGGTTTGCCGGAATCTTGGCGCACCAGCGCGCGCACGAGTTCATCGCATTGGAGAAAACCCTTCCCATGGCCCGAACCTGTCTGACCGTGGTCCTCGCCGCCGGCGATGGCACCCGCATGGTCTCGGATAAGCCCAAGGCGCTGCACCCGGTCGCCGGCCTGCCGATGGTGGCGCATGTGGCCGCCGCCGCCATCGCTGCCGGCGGCGAAGCGTGCGCCGTGGTGGTGGGTAAGGGCGGCAAGGAGATCGGCGAGCATCTGGCCGATCGCGGCGACAAGGTCGACCTGTTCGAGCAGGCCGAGCGGCTGGGCACGGGCCACGCGGTGCTGGCCGCGCGCGGGGCAATCGAGCGCGGCTACGACGACGTGCTGGTGCTGTTCGCCGACACCCCGCTGCTGCGCCCGGCGACCCTGGTGCGCATGCGCGAGCAGCTCGCCGCGGGCGCCGATGTGGCGGTGTTGGGCTTCGAGACCGACCGGCCCGACGGCTATGGCCGGTTGATCGTCACCGACGGAGCCCTGCAGGCGATCCGCGAACACCGCGACGCCAGCGCGGCCGAACGCGCGATCACGTTGTGCAACGGCGGCATCATGGCACTTTCCGGCGCCCATGCCCTGACGTTGCTGGACGCGCTTTCCAACGACAACGCCAAGGGCGAGTACTATCTGACCGACATCGTCGAGATCGCGCAGTCGCGGAAGCTCAAGGTGGTGGCGCACAAGGCGGAGGAAACGGAAATCCTCGGCATCAACACCCGCGCGCAACTGGCCCAGGCAGAGGCGATCTGGCAGGCGCGTCGGCGCGGCGAGCTGATGGATGCCGGCGTCAGCATGGTGGCGCCGGAGACGGTATTCCTGGCGCACGATACGCAGATCGGCCGAGACACCGTTATCGAGCCGCATGTAGTATTTGGGCCGTCTGTGCACATCGGCTCACGAGCTACCGTCAAGGCGTTTTCCCATGTCGAAGGTGCATGGATTGGAGATGATTGTGCGATCGGCCCGTTCGCTAGGCTTCGACCCGGGGCCATTCTGGCATCAGGTTCGAAAGCCGGTAATTTCGTCGAGATCAAGAACGCCACCATCGGTGCGGGCGCCAAGGTCAATCACCTGGCTTACATTGGTGATGCCGAGATCGGCGAGGCTGTGAACGTCGGAGCGGGCACCATCACCTGCAACTATGACGGATTCGCTAAACATAGAACGAGTGTCGGTGCAGCTGCCTTCATTGGCTCCAATTCGTCCTTGGTGGCGCCGGTTGAGATCGGACGGGGGGCTTATGTCGCCTCCGGCAGTGTCATCACTGAAGACGTTCCCGCCGGTACGTTGGCCATCGGCCGTGGCCGCCAGGTCAACAAAGATGGCCGCGTGGCGAAAATGCGCGAGCGGGCTTCCAAAACCAAATCGTAAAAGGCCGGCGACGCCTGCGTCGATCATTTCTTGTTAACCACGCCCGACAGGCCGATGGTAACCGGGCGCTGGTAAGGTGCCGTAAGGCATTGAAACGGGATTTGAGTTTTGTCGGCCGCCCGCTTGCGCTACAGCGGGGCCGGACACAGCGGCCATCGAAGGCCGTGCGGCGCGAGGGTGCTTTCGATCATGTGCGGAATTGTGGGGATTGTCGGCAAGCAACCGGTGGCGCACCTGCTGGTGGACGCGCTCAAGCGGCTGGAATATCGCGGCTATGATTCGGCCGGCATCGCCACGCTGGAGGACGGCAAGCTGGCGCGGCGGCGCGCGCAGGGCAAGCTGGTCAATCTGGAGAACCGGCTGGAAAGCGAGCCTCTGTCGGGCCATATCGGCGTCGGCCACACTCGCTGGGCCACTCATGGCGTGCCCAACGAGACCAACGCCCATCCGCATGCCACCGACCGGCTCGCCGTGGTCCACAACGGCATCATCGAGAATTTTCGCGAACTGCGCGACGAGTTGAGCGCCGACGGCTACGCCTTCGTCACCGAAACCGATACCGAGACGGTGGCCCATCTTCTCACCCGCGAGATGGACCGCGGGCTTTCGCCCCGGCAGGCGGTGGCCGCCAGCCTGTCGCGGCTGGAGGGCGCGTTCGCGCTCGGCATCCTGTTCAACGGCGAAGAAGACCTGATGATCGCCGCGCGCAGCGGGCCGCCGCTGGCGGTGGGCTATGGCGACGGCGAGATGTTCTTGGGCTCGGACGCCATCGCACTCGCCCCGTTCACCGACCTGATCGCCTATCTCGAAGACGGCGACTGGGCGGTAATCACATCCGCCGGCGTGGAGATTTTCGATGAGGCGGGTAATCCGGTCGAGCGCGCCGTACAGCGGTCGGTCGCCACCAGTTTCCTGGTCGACAAGGGCAACCACCGCCACTTCATGCACAAGGAGATCCACGAACAGCCGGAGGTGATCTCCCACACCCTGTCGCATTATCTGGATTTCGGCCAGTGCCGCGCCCGCCCGCCGGCCGACCTGCCGTTCGACTTCGCCAAGCTGGACCGCATCACCATTTCCGCCTGCGGTACCGCCTATCTGGCCGGCTTGGTGGGCAAATACTGGTTCGAGCGCCTGGCCGGCATCGGCGTCGACATCGATGTCGCTTCTGAGTTTCGCTACCGGCAAGTGCCGTTGGCAAAGGACGGCCTGTCGCTGTTCATCTCCCAGTCGGGCGAGACCGCCGACACGCTCGCCTCGCTACGCTATTGCAAGGAGGCCGGCCAGCATATCGGCGCGCTGGTCAACGTTCGCGATTCGACCATAGCCCGCGAAGCTTCCGTCGTGCTGCCGACGCTCGCCGGTCCGGAGATCGGCGTTGCGTCCACCAAGGCGTTCACCTGCCAGCTTGCCGTGCTTGCCGCTCTGGCCGTGGCGGCGGGTCGTGCCCGCGGCACGCTCTCGCGCGACGACGAGGAGCGGCTGGTGCGCGAACTGACCGAGGCGCCGCGCTTCGCCAACCGGGCGCTGAAGCTGGAAAGCGAGATCGAGGCGGTGGCGCATGATCTGGCCAAGGTCCGTCATGTGCTCTATCTGGGCCGCGACACCGCCTATCCACTCGCCATGGAAGGTGCGCTGAAGCTGAAGGAGATCTCCTACATTCACGCCGAGGGTTACGCGGCCGGCGAGCTCAAGCACGGACCGATCGCGCTGATCGACGAGACCATGCCGGTCGTCGTGATCGCGCCGCACGACCTGATTTTCGACAAGACCGTCTCCAACATGCAGGAGGTCGCCGCCCGCGGCGGCCGCATCATCCTGATCACCGACGAGGCCGGTGCGGCGGCGGCCTCGATCAACGCCGAGCACACCCTGGTGCTGCCCGATATGCCGGCGATCCTGACCCCGCTGGTCTATGCCCTGCCGGTGCAACTACTAGCCTACTACACGGCTGTGGTAATGGGCACCGACGTCGACCAGCCGCGCAATCTGGCGAAATCGGTGACGGTGGAATAGCTCGCGTTCCCGTCAATTTGAACGGGCAGCCGCGCGAACTGTTGTAAGTTACGCCTGATTTTCCTTTGCAAATGGGCCGCGCGCCCACCTATATAGTCTTCGTCGGACCTCCGCCCGTCCGGCGAACCCAAGGGCCGACTCGATGGATGGCAGACCGATCAGACGCATTGGCGCGCTAACCCGCCTGCGCAACTATTTCCTGACCGGGCTGATCATCTGCGCGCCGCTGGCGATCACCGCCTATCTGGTGTGGTCGATCATCGGCTGGGTCGACGGCTGGGTCAAACCCTACATCCCCGACGTCTACAATCCCGACAATTATCTGCCGTTCTCGCTGCCCGGCTTCGGCCTGCTGGTCGCCTTCATTTCCATCACGATCATCGGCTTCCTGACCGCGAACTTCATCGGCCGCTCCATCATCAATTACGGCGAGGTGATGCTCGGCCGCATGCCGTTGGTTCGCAACATCTACTCAGGGCTCAAGCAGATTTTCCAGACGGTGCTTTCGGACACGTCCAGTTCGTTCCAGAAGGTCGGCCTGCTGGAATATCCGCGCAAGGGCATGTGGGCGATCGTGTTCATCGCCACCGACACGCGCGGCGAGGTGGACGACCGGCTCAAGGCCAGGGACAAGGAAACGGTCTCGGTCTTCCTGCCGACAACGCCGAACCCAACGTCCGGCTTTCTGCTGTTCGTGCCCAAGGAAGACATCACCATCCTGGACATGAATGTGGAACAGGCGGCCAAGCTGGTGATCTCCGCCGGCCTGGTGGCCCCCGACAGCCCCAAGGAGCCGGACAAGCTGTTGTCGGTCCTGCGCTCGATCAAACGGGAAAATGACGACAAGGGCGACGGCCGCAGCGTGCCCGCCGTCGATATGCCGGAGAAGGGCAAAAGCCCGGAAAAAAGCAGGACCGGGACGTAGCAAGCAGGTCGGGACCTACCTGGCCGAGCGAAACTCCTGGTGGCACGTTTTGCAGCTCTGGCTGATGGCGCCGAACAAGCTACGAATTTGAGACATGTTTTCGCCCGCCGCCGCCATCGCTGACGCATCAGCCTCAAGTTGGGCCGCGATAGCGGTGAAGCGATCCCAGCCGGTCCAGATTTCGTCTTTGGCCTCGCTTGGCGTCGCATTGGAACCTTCGGGAAACAACTGCTCCATGCCGCCGGCGTGACCGGCGATCGCCCGTGCGGCTGCTTCGGCATCGGCCGCGTCAAACTCGGTCTGGCCGCTCAGCATGGCGGCGATCAACTTCATCTGGTCGGCAATGTCCGACATCGCGTCCATGCGCTCTTTGACTACGCCCATTGCGCCGGAGTGGGCAATTGCGGCGCCGGTTGTCAGCGCCGCCAACAGACAGATCGCCGCGCCCAGGTTTCTCGTGGACATGGAGCAAACGTAACACCGGGCAGGACGCGCCGCGAGGTCGCCTACGCATTTGTGATCACGCGGTCTGAGGCCGCCTGCTTTGCGCGACTTATCCCGATCGGATCAGCCGCACCGCCTGATCGCGCCCGAACAGATACAGCAACACGCGCAATGCCTCGCCGCGCGGTCCCGCCAGTTGCGGATCGGTTTCCAGCAGAAGCCGGGCGTCGTCGCGGGCCATCGCCAGCACGTCGCCGTGATCTACGATCGAGGCCAGCGTGAAGCCGGGCGCGCCCGACTGGCGGGTGCCCAGCACTTCGCCTTCGCCGCGCAGGCGCAGGTCCTCTTCGGCGATCTTTAGCCCGTCGTCGGTTTCGCGCATGATGTTGATGCGCGCGCGCGCGATCTCGCCCAGCGGCGCCTTGTATAGAAGAACGCAGGACGACGGCCGGTCGCTCCTGCCCACCCGGCCGCGTAGCTGGTGCAGTTGCGCCAGGCCGAACCGCTCGGCGTGCTCGATCACCATGATGGTGGCGTCGGGAACGTCCACGCCGACTTCGACCACGGTAGTGGCGACCAGGATTTTTACCGCGCCGCCGCGAAACGCATCCATCGCGGCGTCCTTCTCCGCCGTCTTCATCCGCCCGTGCACCATGCCGACCGCGTCGCCGAACGTCTGGGAAAGGCTCGCCGTGCGCTCTTCCACCGAGGTGACCGGAAGCTCCTCGCTGTCTTCGACCAGCGGGCAGATCCAGAACAGCTTCTCGCCCCGCTCGATCGCCCGACCGATCCTCGCGACCAACTCGTCCATCCGGTCCATGGCCATCGCGGTGGTGGTGACGGGCCTGCGTCCGGCCGGCTTTCCGGTTAGCTGCGAGACGTCCATGTCGCCGAAAAAAGTCATCACCAGCGTGCGCGGGATCGGCGTCGCCGTCATCACCACAATGTCGGTGGCGGTCCCCTTGGCCGAGATCGCCAGGCGCTGGTGCACGCCGAAACGGTGCTGCTCGTCGATTACCGCTAGGCCGAGATCGGCGAAGGCGACCGACTCCTGAAACAGCGCGTGCGTGCCCACGGCGATCTGGATGCTGCCGTCGGCCAGCCGCTGGTCGATCTCCTGGCGCGCCTTGGTTTTCGGTCCGCCGGTAACCAGTTCGGCCGTGATGCCGGCTTTGTCGCACAGGCCGGCGATCGCCTGGAAATGCTGGCGGGCCAATATCTCGGTCGGCGCCATGATCGCCGCCTGGCTGCCGTCCTCGACGACGGCGGCCATCGCCAGCAGGGCGACGATGGTCTTGCCGGCGCCCACGTCGCCCTGCAACAGGCGCAGCATACGCTCGGGCTTGGCCAAGTCGGCGCGGATTTCACCCAGCACCTGCTCCTGTGATTCGGTAAGCGAAAAGGGCAGGGCGGCGCGGATCGCCGCCTCTAGTGTGCCCTTGGCCGTTCGCGCCCGCCCGCCGCGCTTCTTCATCGACTGGCGCACCAGGCCCAGCGCCAACTGCCCGGCCAGCAGTTCATCATAGGCGAGTCGCCGGCGCGCGGGCGAAGCGGGTTCGATGTCGAGCCCGTCGCGCGGATGATGGACGC
Organism: Rhizobiaceae bacterium; assembly: GCA_028281105.1. Classification (GTDB taxonomy): domain Bacteria; phylum Pseudomonadota; class Alphaproteobacteria; order Rhizobiales; family Rhizobiaceae; genus JANQKQ01. Next base: position 48,396 of record JANQKQ010000048.1, on the reverse strand, counting down.
GCGAAAGCGCGTCGTTGAAGCTCGACCAGCCCTCGCGCTCCAACAGGCGCGGTTCGCCCCATTCGGGCAGATCGGGCAACCGCTCCAGCGCTGCGCGGATCGAGCGCGCGGCGATCTTCTGCGACAGCCCGCCGGTGACTGGATAGACCGGCTCCACCAATGGCAGGTCCGCGAACTCCGTTTCGCTGACCATGTGATCGGGGTGCACCATGTTCGGCCGGCCGCCGAACCAGTCGATCCGGCCGCTCACATAGCGGGTCTCGCCTTCCGGCAGCATCTTCTCCAGCCATTCGGCGCGCGCGTGAAAGAACACCAGGGCCAGCTCGCCGGTCTCGTCGTGAACATGGACGCGGTAGGGCACGTTGGAGCGTCCCGGTGGCGGCGGTTGGTGGCGCTCTACGCGAACCTTCAGCGTGACCACCGCGCCTTCGACCGCATTGGCGATGCCCGGCTGATGCCGCCGGTCGATGATCGAATGCGGCAGGTGCAGCATCAGATCGCCAACCCGGGCGGGCGGGCCGTCTTCGCGGCCGGTCAGCAGCCGCGTCAGCAGTTTTTCAATCTTCGGCCCCACGCCGTCGAGGCTGGAGACCGCAACGAACAGGGGGTTGAGAATGGCTGGCCGCATCGCATGCCCTCTCGCCACGAACCATCGCCCAAGGTGCCAACCGTGCCGCGCCAAGGCAAGGCTCGCGCCATGCTGACAGGCGGGTTCGCGCTGGTTATAGAGTGCCCGTCACAATACGGAAACGGGCGAACATGGCTGGCTCGCAGGAATCCCGCATCGCGTCGGACAAGCGCCGTCGCCAGTTGCTGTACCGCTCGGCGCATCGCGGCATCAAGGAAATGGACATTCTGCTCGGCGGTTACGTGGCCGCGAAGATCGAGACCATGGGCGATGCCGAGCTGGAGCAGTTGGAGCGGTTGATGGAAGAGCCGGACAACGACATGCTGGACTGGTTCACCGGCAAGGCGCAGCCGCCGGTCCACGTCGACAGCGCATTGATCGGCGCGATCGCGGCCTTTCACGCCGGCAAGGACAACCGGTGAACGACCTGCTAAACAAAACGTCGCTGGACAAACTCGACGATGTGCCGGGTGGCGGACCGGCGACGCTCGCCCGGGTGCCCGAAGGCTATCTGCCGCTGGTGATCGCGCGCCTGGCCCGGGCCGCGGGCAGGGGCCTGGTTCATGTCGCCGCCGACGGCCAGCAGGCGGCATCGTTGTGCGCCAGCCTGGCTTTCTTCGATCCGGAACTGGAGGTAATCGAACTGCCGGCATGGGACTGCCTGCCCTATGACCGGGTCTCGCCCTCGGCCTCCGTCACCGCGCGGCGCATCGCGGCATCGGGCCGGCTGGCGCGACTGGGTAGTGCCGCCGATGACGACCCGCCGCTTGTGGTCGTCACCACCGCCAACGCAGTCGTCCAGCGCCAGCTGCCATGCGACACGGTGGCGGCCAGCCAGCTGTCGCTGGCGCCGGGCGCTACCATCCACATGGACGCGGTGGTCGAATGGCTGGTGGCCAACGGCTTCGAGCGAATGTCCACCGTGCGCGGGCGCGGCGAATTCGCCGTGCGTGGCGGTATTCTGGACCTCTACGCGCCCGGCGAGGTCGAGCCCCTGCGGCTCGATTTCTTCGGCGATACGCTGGAATCGGTGCGCAGCTTCGATCCGGCGACCCAGCGTACCAGCGCCCAGCTATCTTCCGCCATGCTGGCGCCGATGAGCGAGGTGCTGCTCGACGAAGAGGCAATCGCCCGCTTCCGCACCGGATATCTCAACGCCTTCGGCGCGGCGACCCGAGACGACGCGCTGTATCGCTCGGTCAGCGAAGGCCGCCGCCATGCCGGCATGGAACACTGGCTGCCTCTGTTCGCGCAGCGCACCCAGACCCTGTTCGAAGCGGCCGAGGGGCTGGCGATCTCGATCGACCATCACGCGCGCGACGCGGTGCGCGACCGGCTCGATCAAATCCAGGACCATTATCGCGCCCGCGTTCAGGCCCTCGATGAGCCGAGCGACGGCGGCGCGCCCTACAAGCCGCTGCCGCCCGATGCCGTTTATCTCGACGTGGATACGGTCGATGCCGGGTTTGCCGCCGCGGTGACGATCTCGCCGTTCGACGAGGCCGACAGCGCGGAGCGGCGCGTGGTCCGCCTCGACGGCGAGCCGGCGCGCAACTTCCGGCCGGAACGCTCCGCCGGCGAGAACGTGTTCGAAGCGGTGGCGGTGCATTGCAAGGCGGAAAGCGAAGCCGGCCGCACGCCGGTGATCGCGGCATGGAGCGAAGGTTCCCGCGATCGGCTCCTGCAGGTGCTCGCCGAGCACGGGCTCGCTTCCGTCCAGCCGGTGGCCGATTTTGGCGAGACCGGCGCCTTGAAACCGGGGCAGGCCGGCATCGCCGTGCTGGCGATGGAGGCGGGTTTCGCCAACTCGACCCACAGTTTCATCGCCGAGCAGGACATCCTCGGCGACCGGCTGGTGCGCCGCGCGGCCAAGCGCCGCAAGGGTTCGGATTTCCTGACCGAGGTCACCGGCCTGGCGCCGGACGACATCGTCGTCCATGTGGACCACGGTATCGGCGCGTTCGCCGGCCTGCGCACGATCGAGGCCGCCGGCTCGCCGCACGACTGCCTGGAAATCCGCTACGCCGGCGACGACAAGCTGTTCCTGCCGGTCGAAAACATCGAGCTGCTCTCGCGCTACGGCTCAGTCGATACGCAAGTCACCCTGGACCGGCTGGGCGGGGTGGCCTGGCAGGCGCGCAAGGCAAAGCTGAAGAAGCACATCCTCGAGATGGCCGATCAACTGATCGCGGTGGCCGCCGAAAGAGCGCTGCGCCCGGCCGAGCGCATGTTGCCGCCGGACGGAGCCTACGACGAGTTCGCCGCCCGCTTCGCGTATGAGGAAACCGACGACCAACTCGCCGCGATCGAGGACACGATCGACGATCTGGGCGCGGGCCGGCCGATGGACCGGCTGATCTGCGGTGACGTGGGTTTCGGCAAGACCGAGGTCGCGCTGCGCGCCGCCTTCGTCGCGGCCATGGCGGGAGCCCAGGTTGCGGTGGTCGTGCCGACTACGCTGCTGGCGCGCCAGCACTTCGCCACGTTCACCGACCGCTTCCACGGCATGCCGATCAGAATAGCCCATGCTTCGCGCCTGGTGGGCGCCGCCTCGCTCGCCGCCACCCGCAAAGGCCTGGCCGACGGCGCCATCGACATCGTCATCGGCACCCACGCGCTGCTGGGACAATCGATCCGTTTCGACCGGCTGGGCCTGCTGGTGATCGACGAGGAGCAGCGTTTCGGGGTGAAGCACAAGGAGCGCCTCAAGGAGCTGAAATCCGACGTTCACGTGCTGACCCTGTCGGCAACCCCGATCCCTCGCACGCTTCAACTGGCGCTCACCGGCGTACGCGATCTGTCGCTGATCACCACGGCTCCGGTCGATCGCATGGCGGTGCGCACCTTCATCTCGCCGTTCGACACGCTCGTCATCCGCGAGGCCCTGCTGCGCGAACGCTATCGCGGCGGCCAGAGCTTCTATGTCTGTCCGCGCATCTCCGACATCGAGGAGCAGCGCGAGTTCCTGCGCGAGCACGTGCCCGAACTGCGCGTGGCCATCGCCCATGGCCAGATGGCGCCGGCCGATCTCGACGCGGTGATGAACGGCTTCTACGACGGCAAGTACGACGTTCTGCTGTCGACCAACATCGTCGAATCCGGCCTCGACATCCCCACCGCCAACACGCTGGTGGTGCATCGATCAGACATGTTCGGGCTGGCGCAGCTCTACCAGTTGCGCGGCCGGGGCGGTCGCTCGAAGACGCGCGCCTATGCGCTTTTCACCCTGCCGCACAATCGCAAGCTGACGGCGATCGCCGAGCGCCGGCTGCAGGTGCTCCAATCGCTCGATTCCATCGGCGCCGGCTTCGAACTGGCCAGCCACGATCTCGACATCCGCGGCTCCGGCAATTTGCTGGGCGAAGCCCAGTCCGGCCACGTGCGCGAAGTGGGCTTCGAGCTCTATCAGCAGATGCTTGAAGAGGCGGTGGCGCAGTTGAAGGGCGGCGAGGGGCCGGCCGGCGAAGACCGGTGGTCGCCGCAGATCACCATCGGCGCGCCGGTGATGATCCCGGAGAGTTATGTCGGCGATCTCCAACTACGCCTGACGCTGTATCGCCGCCTCGCCGACCTGCGCGAGGCGGACGAGATCGACGCGTTCGGTGCTGAACTGATCGACCGGTTCGGCCCGCTGCCGCTCGAGGTCGACCATCTGCTGAAGATCGTCTTCATCAAGGGCCTGTGTTTCAAAGCCAATGTGGAGAAGCTGGACGCGGGCCCCAAGGGGCTGGTCATCACCTTCCGCGACAACCGCTTCGAAAACCCGCAGGCCTTGATCGAATGGATCGCGACGCCCGCGGCCGCCGCCCGCATCCGCCCCGACCAAAGCCTGGTCCTGAGCCGCGATTTCCCCGACCCGGAGAAGAGGCTCGCCGACGTGGCGGTCATTCTCAACCGCTTGGTGGAGATGGCCGAAGGCGTGGAAGAAGCGGCGTAGATAAAGGGGACCGGGTTCAGGTCCGGTACTGGGCTTCTTCCGCCTTGTCGCCGGCAATCTGGCGAAACGCCTGAACCAACGCCTGCGGCGGCTGTGCCCCGACGATCGCGGCTTTGTTGTCCAGGATGAAGCACGGCACGCCGGTAACGCCCATAGCGCGGGCGGTGCTGATCTGCCGCTCGATGGCCTCGCGATCGCGATCGCTCGCCAGCAGATCGCGCACGATCTCCGCATCCATGCCGGCATCGCCCGCCGCTTTCACCAGCACCTGATGATCCCCCACATTGCCGCCTTCGAGGAAGTAGAGTTCAAACAGCCGCGTGACCAACCGGTCCTGGATATCGGCTCCCTGGCCGCCGGCCCAGTGAATGAGCCGATGGGCGTCGAGGGTGTTGGGGGAAACCTCGATGGCGTCGAAGTTGAAATCGATGCCGACGGTCGAGCCGGCCTGCCGGATCCGCCCATAGATCTCGCCGGCGCGTTCATCGCCGCCGAACTTGTCCGACAGATATTGCCGCCGGTCCTTGCCCTCGGCCGGCAATGTCGGGTCAAGCTGATAGGGCCGCCAGCGCACGTCCAGCTCGATGTCGTCGATCTGCCCCGCCGCCGCCTCCAGGTTGCGTTTGCCGATGAAACACCATGGGCACATGACGTCGGAGACCACGTCGACCTGCAGCTTGACCTTCGTGCTCATCGTTTCCGCCCCGCTCACTGCGCGTCCCTGTCCCACCAGGTCGGGAACTGCACTCCGTATAAAGGAGTATCCGCAGGTCCCGCCAGCCGGCTCGAATGGGCGACCCATGTCTCGCCCAGATGGTAGAGCGGCAGCAGATATTGACCGGAAATCAGCAGCCGGTCGAGCACGCGGATGGCGGCGATGAAGTCTTCCGATTCCTTGGCCGCCAGCATCGCGTCGATCGCCGCATCCACGGCCGGGTCGGCGATGCCCGCCAGGTTGAACGTGCCTTCGATGTCCCGCGCGCGGCTGCCCCAGCGCCAGATCTGCTCGGCGCCGGGCGACAGGGAAGCGCTGTAGGTCATCAGCACCACGTCGAACTCATAGCTCTGCCGCCGGCTTTCGAACTGGGTGGCGTCGACGCCGCGGATGTTCAGCTCCACGCCCAGCGGCGCCAGATGGCGCTGCCAGGCGAGCGCCAGCCGCTCGCCGTCCTTCGACTGGGTCATCACCTCGAACGACAGCGGTTGGCCGTCGGCGGAGACGAGCCGGTTGTCCTTGAGCTGGTAGCCGGCGGCCTTGAAATGGCCAAGTGCGCGCCGCTGGACCGAGCGGTCGGCGCCCGATGCGTCGGTCCGCGGCATGCGATAGGTGCCGTCCATGATCGCCTCGTCCACCCGCCCGGGGAAGGGCGCCAGCAGCGCGTGCTCGCGCTCGTCGGCGGCGACCCCGGCCGAGGACAGAATCGAGCCATGCCAGAAGCTGGCGGTCCTGGTGTAGGCGTCGCCGAACAGGTTGCGATTAACCCATTCGAAGTCGAACGCCATCGCCAGGCCCTTGCGAACGTCGATATCGTCGAACGGCGGCCGTCTGGTGTTGAACACGAAGCCCAGCATCGGCGAGGGCGTGCGCCGCGCGAAGCCTTCGCGCACGATCCGCCCGTCGGCAGCGGCGGGAAAATCGTAGGCATTCTGCCAATGCTGCGGATCGCCCTCGAAATAGACGTCGAACAGCCCCTTCTTGAAGCCTTCGAACAGGGTGTTCTGGGTGCGGAAATATTCGAACCGGATGGTGCCGAAATTGTCGAACCCACGTTTGACCGGCAAATCCTTCGCCCAATAATCGTCGCGCAACGTGAACTCGATGCGCTCGCCCGGCCGCACGTCGGTGATCGTATAGGGCCCGCTGCCGAACATCGGCTTCAGCGTGGTTTGATCGAAGGTCGCCTCGTCGATGGCGTGCTTGGGAAAGATCGGCATCATGCCGAGCAGCAGCGGCAGCTCGCGGTCCGCCTTCTCGTTGAAGGTGAAACGCACGCCGCGTTCGCCGACCTTTTCGGCCGATGCGATCTTACCCCAGCGCGAGCGATAGAACGGTCGTCCCTTCTCGCCCAGAAGCCGGATCGAAAACAGCACGTCCTCTGGCGTGACCGGCGCGCCGTCGGCGAACCGCGCCTGCTCGCGAAGATGAAATTCGACGAAGGTGCGCGCCGCGTCGGTTTCGACGGTTTCGGCCAGCAGACCGTACAGCGTGAACGGCTCGTCGCGGCTGCGATGCAGCAGCGGCTCGAAAACATTGAGGCCGGCTACGGAATCCCAGATGCCGCGGGCCGAAGACGAGGCCGCCTTGACGATGAACTGGTTGAGGCTGACGAAGTTACCGATGACGCCGTAGCGGATCGCGCCGCCCTTGGGCGCATCGGGATTGGCATAGGGCAGATGGGTGAAATCGGCCGGCAGGGCCGGCCGGCCGTGCATGGCGATGCCATGGGAAGGTTCCGCGCGGGCGGGAGCGACCTGCTGCCAGGCGACAAGCATCAGCGCAGCCAGCACGATGCCAAACCGGCCCATGGCCGGGAACGGATTCGCGTCCTGCGGGCGGAATTTGGCGACTTGAGCGACGGCGTTCATGGTCCAGTTCTCCCGAACGAATGAGAATCCCCTAAGCCCGTTTCCTAGCATATCCGATGAACTTCAAGAAAACTTCGGGGCTGGAATTATCACGGTGCCCGGTGTACACGGTGGCCCCTGGCCGAACACGTTGCTGCCGCAATTGTCGCTAGGTAGTCATGACCGGCTTTCCGGGTTCCCGGACACAATCGAATTCAGTGAAAGTGAAGGGCTTTCGATGGCTCAAATCAGCAGGAAGATTGCATCGCTCGCCGCTGCGCTGGCCGCCTACGGCCTGGCGCACACGGTGCCGATCAACAACGCCTCGGCGCAGGAACTGCCGCGCTCGGGCTGGTACAAGGTGTGCGCCAAGCAGGAAGAAAACGACGTCTGCAACGTGCAGATTCAGGTCGTGGCCTCCAGCGGTCAGATCATCACCTCGATCAACCTGGTGACCGTTCGCGGCCAGGTCAATCGCAGCATTTTCCAAATCACGGTGCCCACCAACCGCCTGCTGCCGCCGGGCGTGGTCATCAAGGTGGACGACGGCAAGGACATCCGCCTGCCTTTCATCATCTGCCTGCCCGACCGATGCACTGCCGAGGTCGGCCTGGACAACAACCTGGTCAATCTGCTGAAGGGCGGTGGCGAGATGATCGTCACTTCCACGAACTTCCAGAACCGACCAAATCCGATCCGGGTGACGCTCGAAGGCTTCACTGCGGCGTTTGACGGTCCGCCTCTCGCACAGAATGAGCTGGAAGACCGCCAGCAGCAGCTGCAGGAAGAGTTGCAGCGCCGCGCCAACGACGCCCGCCAGCGCCTGCAGGAAGCGCAGGACGCAGCCAAGAGCGAATAGCTCGCGGAATCAGGATGGAAGCGGCCGGTCGAAAACGCCGGCCGGCGATAAGGCGGCTGCCGTCTGAAAACGCCGATACGATGACAGGTTTATCGGCCGGTCCGCACCCGGCTGAGCGCGGCCAGCCGTCTCTTTTCCATCTCGTCGAACTGCAACTGCTCGCGCTCGTGCGCCTCCAGCAGGCGGCGGGTCAGCGCGGCGGTCTTGAGCTCCAGGGTCGCGCAGTCGGCTTCGGGGCTCTGTTCCAGGATCGCGCGCTCGATCGCGAGCGCATGCTTATCGGCGATCGCCACATGCACCGCCTCATGGACGCGAGCATATTCTTCCAGATTGGCCCAGGTCTGCGACAGATCGCGCTGTAGGGCGGCCTGGTTGATGTGGCGGGGCAGGGTGACGCGCGCGCGCACCGACATGCGCGAATGCACCACGCGGCAAACGCCGTTGCGGCGGGCGAAGCGAATGTCGGGGATCATGTGAATGTTGGTGGCGGCGACCGCCTTTCCCACGCCTTCGATCGACGGACCGTGCAGACGGATCTGTTGATCGAGTTCACGCACGGTGTTGCCGTCGACCCGATAATAACCCACGCTGACCGTGGTGCGCTCGCCGACCGAGGTGCACGCGGCGATAATCAGCACCACGGCCGGCCACAACGCCCGCGCGAGATGCCGCAACCGATGCCGGGTTCCGCTGGATACTGCGCCTATCATCGCATCAACCGAATTGGCCCGCCCGAATGCCGTTTGTCGCGAACCATAGAGGGCGAGATCACAAGGTCAACGAAATTCATGGGTTTACACCCGGGCAAACGCGGAAGTTGATAACCCATTGCCGGCCAGCAGAGATCGGGTCTTCGCAGCGCGGCAATATGAGTTGGACATTACGCTCACGAAGGCGTTTCTTGCGCCCGTGGATGGTTCGGCTATGTGGATGAGGCGAAACCGTTTTGCGACTGTTCGCGGCGGAACCGGCGTCACAGGAACTCGGAGGATTTCAGCATGGGATTGCTGGTCGACGGCGTTTGGCACAATCAGTGGTATGCCACCGACAAGAGCGAGGGTCGCTTCGTGCGCGCGGACTCCCAGTTTCGCAACTGGGTCACACCCGACGGCAGCCCGGGTTCGTCCGGCGAGGGCGGCTTCAAGGCGGAAGCCGGCCGTTATCATCTGTATATCTCGCTCGCCTGTCCCTGGGCGCACCGCGCCCTGATATTCCGCCGCCGGATGGGACTGGACGACGCCATCGGCCTGTCGATCGTCGACTATTTCATGGGGGACGAAGGCTGGGCATTTTCCGACCGGCAGGGCGCCACGCCGGACCCGATCCACGGCGCCACCCACATGCACCAGATCTACACCGCTGCCGATCCGGCCTATTCGGGCCGGGTCACGGTGCCGGTATTGTGGGACAAGGAGAAGTCGACGATCGTCTCCAACGAATCATCGGAGATTATCCGCATGTTCAACGGTGCTTTCGCCAAAGTCGCCGAGCCGAAGTTCGATCACTATCCCGAGCCGCTACGCAACGAGATCGATGCGATCAACGCGCCGGTCTACGATCACGTCAACAACGGCGTCTACAAATGCGGCTTCGCCACCACCCAGAAGGCGTATGAAGAGGCGTTCGAAGCCCTGTTCGACACCCTCGACATGCTTGAGGAGCGGCTGGGACGGTCACGCTATCTGGTCGGTGAAGAGGCAACCGAGGCCGACTGGCGCCTGTTCACCACCCTGGTCCGCTTCGACCCGGTCTATGTCGGCCATTTCAAATGCAACCGGCGGCGCATTGCCGACTATGAGCATTTGTCCAACTATCTGCGCGAGCTCTACCAGATGCCGGACATCGCCGACACGGTCGACATGACCCACATCAAGAACCACTATTATCAAAGCCACGAAACCATCAATCCGACCCGCGTCGTGCCGGTCGGCCCGGAGCAGGACCTGGCCGCTCCGCACAACCGCGCCGCCGTCGGCTCAAGCTGAGGGAGCGAAGCTACCAGTAGGGCGACGGCGGCGTGCCGTCGAAGTGCTCCGCCAGCCGCCGCCGCGAGCCGGGATTCATCGGCCCAGGCAGGGCGTCACGGCGAAAGAACCCGGCTTCGGCGATCTCGTGATTGGGCTGCATCGGCCCTGCCTGCCGCCAGTTACGGCAATAGAACAACGCAACATGATCGCGCCGCGAGAACCGCCGGTTGAAGTAGATGCCCAGCAGCTGCGTCTCGCCGGGGTCGGCGATGTTGGCTTCCTCGGCCAGTTCCATCGCCAGCGCCTCGGCCATCGTCTGGCCCACCTCCACCCCGCCTCCGGGCAGATACCAGCCCGGCACATAGGTGTGGCGCACCAGCAGCACCCGCCCGTCGCCATCTTCGACGATGGCGCGCACGCCCAATGTCATCGGTCGTTTGGCCAGCACCAGCGGCGGGATCAGCAGGGAACGCAGTAGCGCCATCGACATCCATCCGGGATCAGGCCCCGCAATAGAGCACCAAAGGGCCCGTCACAAGCGGCGTGGCGCAATACACCGGCCCCGCCATCCGGCCGACCGATGCGCGAGCCGCATGACAGCTATTCGTGTTGCGTCGCAATAAATGTGATTTTGCACTTGCGAAGAGCAAATGTGGCGAATATACGACGCCCGGCGCCAATCAGAGGATCGAGATAACGACCCGCGCGCCACCCCCAACGGGGCTTGTAAACAGGGTTTAACGGGGAACGTTGATGGACAGGGACTTGATGGAACATCGCGCCGGCAACGCGGTGTGGAATATTGCAATCGTTGCCGTGGCGCTGTTCTTCGGTGCGCTGATGCTGGTTGCCCTGTTCGGACTTTCCTGACCACAGGCCTCTACCCGACCTCGAAAGGTCGGCCATACCTTCCGGAATTTGCCTAATCCCGATCCGCCGCGCTACCGTGATGGCGGATTTGGTGGCGTTGAAGCCGCCGGCGCGACAGTCGCGAGCCGTCACGCTCTATAGATGCTGGACGGTGCCCGCGCCTCGGGCAAACGGGAGATATGCGCGCGCCATGTTTCTGTCTGTCTTTGACCTGTTCAAGATCGGCATCGGCCCTTCCTCGTCCCACACGGTGGGGCCGATGGTGGCTGCGCGCCGGCTTCTCGACGAGATCGCCACGGGCGACTGGCCGCGGCCGGCCGACGCCAAGGTCGCGCGCATCACTGCCTCGCTGCACGGATCCCTGGCGTTCACGGGCAAGGGCCACGCCTCGGACCGCGCGATCGTGCTCGGCCTCGACGGCCATCTGCCCGACGCGATCGAGCCGGACGCCATAGCCGGCGTCATCGAGCGCGTGACGAGACAGCGTCGCGTATCGCCAGCCGGTCATACGCCCTATCGGTTCAACCCGGCAAAGGACCTGACGTTCGATTACGACGTCATGCTGCCGGGCCATACGAACGGAATGACCTTCTGCGGCTTCGACGAGGCCGGCCGGTTGCTGATCAAGCGCATCTACTACTCGATCGGCGGCGGGTTCGTGGCCGATGAGCAGGAAATCACCGAGGACCGCGCCGCCGGCGCACAGGCCGGCGCGGACGTCCCCCATCCCTTCGCCAACGCGGAACAGATGCTGGCCATGGCGCGCAAGTCCGGCCTGTCCATCGCCCAGATGAAGCGGCAGAACGAGCGCACGCGGACTTCGGCCGATGCGCTTGGCGACGGGCTGGCGGGTATCTGGGGGGCGATGGACCGCAGCATCGAGCGCGGCATGAGCGAAACCGGTATCCTGCCCGGCGGCCTGTCGGTCAAGCGCCGCGCCGCCGCGATCCGCGCGAAAATGGACGAGGACTGGAAGTCGAACCGGGCAAACCCGCTGCTGGCCAACGACTGGCTGCAGCTCTACGCCATGGCGGTCAACGAGGAAAATGCGGCCGGCGGCCGGGTGGTGACCGCGCCCACGAACGGGGCGGCCGGCGTCATCCCCGCTGTCATGCGCTATTATCTGGAATTCCATCCTGAAGCCGACAAGGAGGCCGTGGAGGAGTTTCTGCTGACCGCCGCGGCGATCGGCGGGCTCATCAAGCACAACGCCTCGATCTCCGGCGCCGAGGTCGGCTGTCAGGGCGAAGTGGGCTCGGCCGCCGCGATGGCCGCCGCCGGGCTGGCCGCCGTGATGGGAGGCACGCCCGAGCAGATCGAGAACGCCGCCGAAATCGCGCTCGAGCATCATCTGGGCATGACCTGCGATCCCGTCGCCGGCCTGGTTCAGGTGCCCTGCATCGAGCGCAACGGCATCGGCGCCATCAAGGCGGTATCCGCCGCGTCGCTGGCGATGAAAGGGGACGGCACCCATATCGTGCCGCTCGATGTCTGTATCGAGACCATGCGCCAGACCGGTCACGATATGAATGCGCGCTACAAGGAGACCAGCCAGGGCGGACTGGCGGCCAACGTGCCCGTCAATGTGGTCGAGTGCTGAGCGCTGGCAAACCGGTCGAGCGCGATGTGGAAACGGTCCGGCGTCTATGGGCTTAGCCGGCGTGCCGGCGTAACATCGGCTCATGCTGCACCTGATCAAATTGTGCGTGGGCGTCTCCGCGATCGAGGAGATGCAGGCCTGGGTCGACAACAAGCGCGGCGAGAACCTGCGCCTCGGCCGCGCCGTCGAACACATTCACACCACCCGCATGGCGCCCAAGCGCGCCGACGAACTGCTCGACGGCGGCTCGCTTTACTGGGTGATCAAGGGCAACGTGCAGGCGCGCCAGAAGCTCATCGACATCAGGCCGTTCACCGACGGACAGGGCATTCGCCGATGCCATCTCGTTATGGAATCGAAACTGGTGCCTACCCGCTGGCAGCCGCGCCGCGCCTTCCAGGGCTGGCGCTATCTCAAGGCCGAGGACGCGCCCGCCGATCTCGACGGGGGCGCCGGCGACCTGACCGCACTGCCGCCGGACCTGCGCTTGCAGCTGGCCGATCTCGGCCTTCTTTAGCCCGGATAATTCGGCCTTGCGGCGATATGGCGCGCCTCGCCCGAGCCCTTCGCCCATTTACCACTCCAGGCGAAACTGTACATCCGGGCCAAATTGCGGTTGAATTGTAATCAATCCGCAATCAATCATGGGGTAGGGTGGCCGCGAACTTACCGGGGACGGTGGGACTTGAGGGATATCAGTAACATAGCGCGTCGGCGTCAGGCCCACATCATCATCTGCGGCAATGAGAAGGGCGGCTGTGGCAAGACCACGACCACGATGCATGTGGTGGTCTCCTTGCTCAACTCCGGGTACAAGGTGGCCACCATCGATCTGGACGCGCGCCAGTCCAGCCTGACCAACTATCTGGAAAATCGCCGCCGCACGATCAAGAAGACCGGCGCGAACCTAGTCATGCCCGACCACTTCCGGTGTGAGGGCGGCAACGCCGATTCCATCTCCGCCAACGAAAATACCGAACTGGGCCGGTTCGCGCGCATTCTCAACGACGTCGAGATCACCCACGATTTCATCGTGATCGACACGCCGGGCCAGGACAGCTACTTGATGAGATTGGCCCACTCGATGGCCGACACGCTGATCACGCCGATCAACGATTCCTACGTGGACTTCGACGTTCTGGGCAAGATCGACCCGGAAAGCGGTGAGGTGACCGACCTGTCGCACTATGCCCGCATGGTTCGCGATGCGCGCCGGCACCGGCGGCTGGTCGACAACGGCCTGATCGACTGGGTCGTGGTGCGCAACCGCCTGTCGCATCTGACCTCGCGCAACGAAGGCCGGCTGCTGGACAGCCTGAAGGATCTCTCGATGCGGCTGGGCTGCCGGCTGGCGAAGGGAATTTCCGAGCGGGTGATCTTCCGCGAGCTGTTCCCGATCGGACTGACCGCGCTTGACGAATTGTCCGAGGAAGTGGGCGGCACCGCTCCGACGCTGTCGCACCTGTCGGCTCGCCAGGAGATCCGCCAACTGATCTCCGTGCTGCGCCTGCCGATCGACGACGCCGGCCGCCGCCGCGCCCAGGCGCGCAAGACCTGGCTGGAAAATGCCGACAAGCCGATGCCGGCAATGAGCATTTTCGCCGAGGAAGCCTGATCGCGCCATTCGTCGCGGTTTGTTGAGCGCACCGGCCGCTTCCGCGCTTGCAAGCGCCCGCATCGTGCCCAATTATAAGTCATGGCGAAGGACAAGCTTCCCCAACGCACGCGTGAAACGACGCCCCAGGCCCGCTCGAGCACAAGCGAGATCGACGCGTTTGTGCAGAAGGCGGCCTCGGCCAATCCGGTCGGCGCCGGCCGGCTGATTTTTGCGCTGGACGCTACCATGAGCCGGCAGCCCACCTGGGATCGGGCCTGTCAGATCCAGGCCGCCATGTTCGACGCGGTCTCCCGCGTCGGCAAACTGGCGGTGCAGTTGGTCTACTTTCGCGGCTTCGGCGAATGCAGGGCGTCGAAATGGGTGATGAGCGCCACCTCCCTGGCGGGCCTGATGACGGCGATCGACTGTCGCGGCGGCCACACGCAGATCGGCAAGGTTCTGTCCCATGCGGTCAAGGAAAATGCCAAGGCGCCCGTGGCCGCCCTGGTGTTCATCGGCGATGCGATGGAGGAGAATGTGGACGCGCTGTGCGCCAAGGCCGGCGAGATGGGGTTGAAGAACCTGCCGGCGTTCATGTTCCACGAAGGCGGCGATCCCGTCGCCGGCGCCGCCTTCCGCGAGATCGCCAGACTTTCCGGCGGCGCCTACCACCAGTTGACCGGCACCTCGCCGGCCGAGCTGGAACGCCTGCTGCGCGCGGTCGCGGTCTACGCCAGCGGCGGCAAGGAGGCGCTGCGCCTGTCGAAAGCCAACGAGGCACAACTGCTACTCGCCCAGCTAAGGCGTTGAGATTGGGCCGATACCCATCGTGATCACGTTCCTGTCGCTACTGCTGTTCGGTGCCCTGATCGCCTGGGCGTTCATCGCCACGCCGGCGCATACCCTTGCCCGCGCGCTGCGTTCGGCCGTGCCGGCGGTTTTGCTCGCGGTCGGCGGCGTGTTGCTGATGTTCGGTCGCGCGGGCATCGCGCTGCCGCTCATCGTGATCGGCCTGTCCTGGCTGGCCAGGAACCGGTCGGTCGGTCATGTGGGCGGCGGTGGCGGACGCAAATCGTCCGTGCGCTCAGCCTGGCTGGACATGGAGCTCGACCACGACACCGGTGGCATCGACGGCATCGTGCTGGCGGGTGACAAGGAGGGCAGCACGCTCTCCGGCCTTAACGACGAGGAGTTGATGGAATTGTACGCGGAAGTCGGCAACGACGCCGACAGCGCGTCGCTACTGGAGGCGTATCTTGACCGCCGGATGGCCGGCTGGCGTGAGCACGCTGATTTTGACCCGGATGCGGGGCAGGGCGGCACGTCTAGCTCTGGCCCCATGACCAAGGAGGAGGCCTATCAGATCCTTGGCATTGCGCCGGGAGCGGGAGCGCGCGAGATTCGCGACGCCCATCGGCGTCTGATGAAACGACTTCACCCGGACTCGGGCGGGTCCAACTTCCTTGCGGCCAAGATTAATCAGGCCAAGGACGTGCTTCTCGACTGACATTTTCACACCTGTACTCGACACCATTGCAGGTGGTTGCATCGTCGGTCGGGCGCTCGCCGGCGGGCCGGACCGAAGTTGAAATCAGCCAGCGATCGCCAGACAGGCGAACCGCTTGCGCTTGAGCGCGCTGCACGCAGAGCGCGCCGATTGTTTCGAGACGAAGCCGGCGAACCGGGCGCGATACAGCGTCACCCCGTCCTTGATCACGGTCTCCAGGTAATTGTCGGTGCCGCTCAGCACGTCACCGGCTTTAGACCGGGCCTCGGCCAGCAGGGCATCGGCCGATTGCGCGGTGGGCACCGCCGCAATCTGGATCTGCCAGCCGGCTTTCGGTGTTTGTCGAGGGGCCGGCGCGGAGGTTTCCGGCTCGTCGGCGGCGGAGCCGACCTCGACGAGCGGAGTAACACCGGCGGTGGTCAGCGGATCGCTGGCGCCGGAGGGGCTCTGGGTCGGCACCGGCACCTGTTTGCCGGCCATCTCAAATAGCCGCTCGCGCACTGCCTGCTGCGAGACTTCGTCGACGCGCGGGCTGGCCGCGGCATAGCTTGATACGACCTGCGGAACATGGGCCTGGGCGATGCGCTGATGGACCGGCTCGTTGCGATCGAAACGGAAGACCGGAACCGGGCCGGTCCTGGGAAGGTCGAGCGCGAAAACCCGGCCGAACGTCGAAACGGGCGCGCGTGCGATCGCATACGTGCGCGAACCGGTGCCCGCGCGGCGCAGATAGCGTGAGATCAGGTCTGCCATGTGGGCGTTGCGGCTCTTGCCGGACTTGCCGCCCATCACCACCGCGACGATCGAGCGTCGGCCCTGCTCCACGGAAGAGACCAGGTTGAAGCCCGCTGCTCTGGTGTAGCCGGTTTTGATGCCGTCGACGCCTTTGACGCGGCCGAGCAGCCGATTGTGGTTGGCGTAGCGGTTGCGGCCGTATTTGAACGATCGGGTGGAGAAAGTGCCATATCGGTTGGGAAAATGCTGACGCAGCGCCACGCCGAGCCGCGCCATGTCGCGCGCGGTGGTGAGCTGGCCTTTGGCGGTCAGCCCCGAAGCATTGCGAAAGGTGGTCGAACCCATGCCGAGCTGGCGTGCGCGCGCGGTCATCATCCGCGCGAATTCCGCTTCGCTGCCGCCCAGATGCTCCGCGACCGCGGTCGCCACGTCGTTGGCGGACTTGGTCACCAGGGCCAGGATCGCCTGGCCGACGGTGATCGTCCCGCCTCGCCTGATGCCCAGCTTCGACGGCGGCTTCGACGCGGCGTTCTTGGAGAAGCGGATGCGGGTGGCCTTGGTGACTTTGCCCGATTCCAGCGCCTCGAAGACGAGATAAAGCGTCATCATCTTGGTCAGCGATGCCGGATGACGCTTTGCGTCCGCATTGCTGGAGTACAGCACTTTGCCGCTATGCGCGTCCATGACGAAGCCGGCATATTTCGCATTGGCGAGCGCGGGGCCAGACAGAATGGCCCACCATACGATGCCGACGATGGCGGCCAGCAGGGTTAAGCGTGCGCGAAGGTTCGGCACGGAGAAGGTTTGGGTACGCAAAACCTGTTCCCAATTATTGCGGCCGGCAGAGCGGCCAGATTTGGATTCTTGTTGGCCGAGGACAAAGGGCTTCAACAGGCCCCCGCAGACGTCCCACCGCCCGGCTTTCCCGCCAACCATAGGAACTGGCGGTTACCAACCGGTTTATGCGGGCGCGGCAGACGGAATTATTTGGATGCGACATCTTGTGCAATGCACAAAAGTCGCTTGACATTTTTGTGCATTGCACCTAAATCCGCATTGTCCGATGTGGAGGCCACCTCGGACACCGTATTGCAAACCCATCCGGACCGGCGCTTTTTCGCCGATGCCGGTGCCCCTCCCAAGGACCCAACAAAGATGTTGAAGAACTTCGAAACTTTCCAGCAGGCCGGTCGCGACAACCTGGACCTGGTGTTCAAGTCCGCTGAAGCGGTCAACAAAGGCTTCCAGGAAATCGCTAAGGAAGCTGCCGACTACTCCAAGAAATCCTTCGACGCGCAGGCCGCCGCCTTCGACAAGGTCGTCGCTTCCAAGAGCGTCGAAAAAGCCGTCGAAGCGCAGACCGACTACGCCCGCTCCTCCTACGAGGCTTTCGTCGCCCAGGCTTCGAAAATGGGTGAACTGTATGCCGGCGTGGCCAAGGAAGCTTACAAGCCTTTCGAATCCACCATGCCGAAAGCGGCCGCCAAGTAGGCTGTCGCCAGCGCGCGGTTCGAACCGGCCGCCTGCCGACCAAGGCAAAGCGGCCGGCCCGATAAGCACAGCGCTTGAGGCGATCTAGTTTCAGTACCGCGTAACCGTATTCGTACGGCTGGCCCGGCGGACCTCCGCCGGGCTTTTTTGCGTCTGGCATCGAAGTCCGGCGGTCGCCGCCGCTCGGGCGTTTGACGCGCCGGGCTGGAAACGCGCGCGTCGCGTTCCCATATGGTCTTGCGGACGATGAACGGTGGGCGGATCGCCGTCTCCACCGTGTCGGCGTTCGCATTTCCCGCCAGGGCCAGCCACGCCGGTGGTTCGTGCAGGCCAAACCTCGACAACCTATTTTGATCTCGCCATAATCAACCCGCCACAATCGCAATGCACCAAGCCGCTCTCAGATGGGCGCCCGTGGGAAATGTGACAGTCGGATCGATTGCGACAGGAAGGACGGATGACGCGCAACGATTGGCCGCAGGATTGGCGGGAGGCGAAAGAACCGGTGGGACGATTGGCGCTGGCATGCGGCCCGGCGCTGCGCTCGCAAGATGGCGATGACGACCGTGACGACGATCGCCGCGACGATTCCGGCACCGGCGTCATCACGCGCACCCGGCGCAAGACCAAACGGCCGAACCTCTACCGGGTGCTGCTGCTCAACGACGACTTCACGCCCATGGAGTTCGTCGTCCATGTGCTGCAGCGATACTTCGCCAAAAGCCGCGAGCAAGCCACGCAGATTATGTTGCATGTTCACAATCATGGGGTCGGCGAGTGTGGGGTCTTCACTTATGAGGTGGCAGAGACCAAGGTGACCCAGGTGATGGATTTTGCCAAAAAGCACCAACACCCGCTACAATGCGTGATGGAAAAGAAATAGACGGAGCCCTCCTTGCCTTCATTTTCCGACAGTCTCGAAAAAGCGCTGCACAAGGCGCTCACGTTCGCCAACGATCGCGCCCAGGAATACGCAACGCTCGAACACCTGCTGCTGGCGTTGATAGACGATGCGGACGCGGCGGCGGTGATGCGCGCCTGCAACGTCAATCTCGAGACCCTGCGCGACAACCTGACCGAGTATATCGACACCGAGCTCGCCAACCTGGTCACCGGTTACAATGAGGATTCCAAGCCGACCGCCGGCTTCCAGCGGGTCATTCAGCGCGCGGTCATCCACGTGCAATCGTCGGGCCGCGAGGAGGTGACCGGCGCCAACGTGCTGGTCGCGATCTTCGCCGAGCGCGAAAGCCACGCCGCCTACTTCCTGCAGGAGCAGGAAATGACCCGCTACGACGCGGTCAACTACATCTCCCACGGCATCGCCAAGCGGCCGGGCGCTTCCGAGCAACGGCCCGTGCGCGGCGTCGAGGACGAGCAGGCCGCCGTCGGCGAGGACGACGCCAAGCCGGCCCCCGACGCGCTGGGCGCCTATTGCGTCAATCTGAACGAAAAGGCGCGCTCGGGCCGCATCGACCCGCTGATCGGACGCCAGACCGAGGTCAACCGCACGATCCAGGTCCTGTGCCGGCGTTCGAAGAACAATCCGCTCTATGTAGGCGATCCCGGCGTCGGCAAGACCGCGATCGCCGAGGGGCTCGCCAAGCGCATCGTGGAAGCCGAGGTCCCCGAAGTGCTGCTGGAAAGCACTATTTTCGCGCTGGACATGGGCGCGCTGCTGGCCGGCACCCGCTATCGCGGCGACTTTGAGGAACGCTTAAAGCAGGTGATCAAGGAGGTCGAGGAGACCGAAGGCGCGATCATGTTCATCGACGAGATTCATACGGTGATCGGCGCCGGCGCGACGTCGGGCGGCGCGATGGACGCTTCCAATCTGCTCAAGCCCGCGCTCGCGTCGGGCACGCTGCGCTGCATCGGCTCGACCACTTATAAAGAGTATCGTCAGTTCTTCGAAAAGGACCGCGCCCTGGCGCGCCGCTTCCAGAAGATCGACATCAACGAGCCCTCGATCGCCGACTCGATTGAGATCATGGCCGGGCTCAAGCCCTATTTCGAGGAGTTCCACTCGGTCAAGTTCACCACCGAGGCGATCAAGTCGGCAGTCGAACTGTCGGCGCGCTACATCAACGATCGCAAGCTGCCGGACAAGGCGATCGACGTGGTCGACGAGACCGGCGCCTCGCAGAAGCTGCTGCCGGCCGCCAAGCGCCGCAAACAGATCGGCGTCAAGGAGATCGAGGCGACCGTGGCGACCATGGCGCGCATCCCGCCCAAGACCGTTTCGAAGGACGACGAGACGGTGCTGTCCAACCTCAGCGAGCAGCTAAAGCGGGTGGTGTTCGGCCAGGACGAGGCGATCCAGGCGCTGTCGGCTTCGATCAAGCTTGCGCGGGCGGGCCTTCGCGAACCCGACAAGCCGATCGGCGCCTATCTGTTCTCCGGCCCCACCGGGGTGGGCAAGACCGAGGTCGCGCGTCAGCTGGCCAGTGCCATGGGCGTGGAGTTGCTGCGCTTTGACATGTCGGAATATATGGAGCGCCACACGGTCTCGCGGCTGATCGGCGCGCCGCCCGGATATGTGGGCTTCGACCAGGGCGGCCTGCTGACCGACGGGGTCGACCAGCATCCGCATTGCGTGCTGCTGCTAGACGAGATCGAGAAGGCCCATCCGGACCTGTTCAACATCCTGTTGCAGGTGATGGATCACGGCAAGCTGACCGACCACAACGGCAAGCAGATCGACTTCCGCAACGTGATCGTGATCATGACCACCAACGCGGGCGCCGCCGAAATGCAGCGCGCGGCCATCGGCTTCGGTTCGACCAAGCGCACCGGCGACGACGAAGAAGCGATCAACCGGCTGTTCGCACCGGAATTCCGAAACCGGCTCGACGCGATCATCCCGTTCTCGTCGCTGCCCACGCCGGTGGTCCACAAAGTGGTGGAGAAGTTCATCATGCAGCTTGAGGCCCAGCTGGCCGAACGCGGCGTGACCTTCGAACTGAGCTCCGACGCCATCGCCTGGATCGCCGACAAGGGCTTCGATGAACGCATGGGCGCGCGCCCGCTGGGTCGCGTGATCCAGGAGCACATCAAAAAGCCGCTCGCCGACGAGGTGCTGTTCGGCAAGCTCAAGAAGGGCGGCACGGTGAAGGTGACGCTGGCCAAGGGCGGCGACGGCCTTGCGCTGGAGGCGGTCGAGGACAAGGCGATCAAGCCGCCGGTCAAAAAGCGCCGCAAGCCCGCCAAGAGCGCCGCATCCGACAAAACGACCGCCGGCAAGCCCAAGCGGCGAAAGCCGGGGCAGGGCAATCCAGGTTCGGTGCCGCGCGTTCCGTTGAAAACCTGACCGGCCGCGCGGCCCGCCGCTGCGCCCTAACCCATCGCACCCGACGGCCTCGCTTGCACGCGCTTCGCACTGCGCCGGTCGCGCGGGGAAGACGGCTGCTGCGGCGAAGGGTATGACACGATCCATCGACCAATCCGCATAGCGTCATTTGGAGGATGCGTTGCGACCCGGTTTGGGTTTAAGGTCGCCAGCGTATGGCCGGGCTGCCCCGGACACAGCCGTTGCCCGGCGTTGGCTCCGGCGGGTGTAGCGGCGCGGGCACACGGCGACCCCGCGAACGCCCGCGTCGGTCGCGGCGGGGCCATAAGTTGAGTGCGCACAGGAGTTGAAAGATGGACCAGATCGAGCAGCTGAAGATCATGCGCGATGAGGCCTTGGCGCGCCTGCAGGCCAACCCGGACTTCAAACTGGTGAACTCGCTGGATTCGCTGATCACCGATCTGGAAACCGTGCTGGGCCCGGTGCCGGCTGCACGCGATAATGGTGCGGATGGCGGGTCCGAGCTGACCGAACCGGGCCTGCCCGTTTCCCACGAGCCGCAGCCGGACCTGCAGATCGCCGCCGCACAACCCGCCGCCGCACCGCCGGCTGTGGAACGGGCCGATCCGGCGCAAACCGACACACCCGACGCGCCGGCTCAACCGGCGGCCGCCGAGAAGCCCGCCGACCCGACGCCGGTAGGGCTTGGAAATTCCCAGGAAAGTCCGGCGGTTCAACCACCGGCCGAGCCGGCCGGCGAAGCGGCGGCGGGCGATGATGAGCCGACACCGCAGGCGTCTCCTACGCAACCGCCCGAGCCGGCCGGCACAGCCACCGTCTCGCGCGAGGACGAAGAGGCGATCATCGAGGCGCTTGAAGCGGAGCTTACCCTGACTTCAAGCGAGCTTGCTCCGCCCGAACCGCAACAGGGCGACGCCGATAAGGACGTCGAGCCCGACACCGGCGGAGCGCCGGGCGATCCGGCGGCACCCGATGGTGGCGAGGATCAATCCACGGGCGGGGCGGCGAGCTAGAGCATATCCGGGATAAGCGGTCACCGTTTATCCGTGAAGGGTGTGCTTAAAAACAAAGCCTTAGAGCCCACATTTGATTCAATTAATCCGTCCGGGCTGCAAAGCCGGGCGAGGGAAGATCAGCGAGCGAGGCGGCTCCAGAGGCATCGTCACGGCAAACACGCCGCTTCGCCGGATTTGAGGCGGCGGCGCCGATGCCTGTTGTTCGACGCACATCCGGGAGCGCCGGCCATCTGACCGCCCGCTCCCGGATGCGTGGCCGGGACAGGCCAGGGGAAAGCCCGTCCCGGTTGCTATGACATGCGGGGGCTATCCTTTGGCGGTCTTCGCCTCACCGGGATCGATCAGGCTGGCGGCGGCCTTGCTCAACTCGTCATCGCCGCCCTTGGCCGCACCCTTACCGGCTTCAGCTGTCGCCGCCGGGCCGGCCAGGTCCGCCAGATCGCCGGCGGAATCGTCCTCCTGGGCTTTCACCTCTTCGGGATCGATCTCGCCCTCCAGCAGGGTATCGGCGATCAGCCCGGCATTGTGGCGCAGCGCGCGTTCGATCTCCGCGGCGATCGCAGGATTGTCGGTCAGGAACTGCTTGGCGTTCTCGCGCCCCTGGCCCAGTCGTTCGGAATTGTAGGAGAACCAGGCACCGGATTTCTCCACGATGCCGCCCTTGACGCCCAGGTCTATCAATTCGCCGGTCTTCGAGACGCCTTCGCCATACATGATGTCGAACTCGACCTGCTTGAACGGCGGCGCCAGCTTGTTCTTGACCACCTTGACCCGGGTCTGGTTGCCGATGATCTCGTCGCGGTCCTTGACCGCACCGATGCGGCGGATGTCGAGACGCACCGAGGCGTAGAACTTGAGCGCGTTGCCGCCGGTGGTGGTCTCGGGCGAGCCGAACATCACCCCGATCTTCATGCGGATCTGGTTGATGAACACCACCATCGTGTTCGAGCGCGAGATCGACGCGGTGAGCTTTCGCAGCGCTTGGCTCATCAGCCGCGCCTGTAGGCCGGGTAGCGAGTCGCCCATCTCGCCCTCGATCTCGGCGCGCGGCGTCAGCGCGGCCACCGAATCGATCACCAGCACGTCGATGGCGCCCGAACGCACCAGCGTATCGGCGATCTCCAGCGCCTGTTCGCCGGTATCGGGCTGCGAGATCAGCAATTCCTCCAGATCGACCCCGAGCTTGCGCGCATAGATCGGATCGAGCGCATGTTCGGCATCGATGAAGGCGCAGATGCCGCCCTTCTTCTGGGCTTCGGCCACCGTGTGCAGTGCCATGGTGGTCTTGCCCGACGATTCAGGGCCGTAAATCTCGACGATACGCCCCTTGGGCAGGCCGCCGACG
Source organism: Rhizobiaceae bacterium (assembly GCA_028281105.1). GTDB lineage: Bacteria > Pseudomonadota > Alphaproteobacteria > Rhizobiales > Rhizobiaceae > JANQKQ01. The sequence goes on along the minus strand of JANQKQ010000048.1, from coordinate 24,969 downwards.
CCGAGCGCGATATCCAGCCCCAGCGAGCCGGTGGAGACCGTCTCGATTTCCACCACCTGTTCGCTGCGCCCCAGCTTCATGATCGAGCCCTTGCCGAAGGCCCGCTCGATCTGGCCAAGCGCCGCATCCAGCGCCTTTGATTTGTCCACCGTATCGTCCTCTACCAGCCGCAATGCTCCGTTCGCCATCCTTACCATCCTTACTTTGTCTGGGCTATCCTCGTTCGGCGGCTCTCCGCCCGTGAAACTAGGGATAATGTACCTAGTTTGTTCCGGTTTGTAAAGACAGCTTAATAGATTGAAATAAAGCGGAAAAATGGGTTTGTTCTTTTTTTGTCCGAAACCACTGCTATCCCCGTCCGCAGGCCGGTGGCGCACGATGAAGCGGTTCGGCTGATTCGCCGCGACGGGCTTGCCGCGGCTGCCGTTTTCGGCCATTGGCGTAGTGAGCCGCCACAGGCTTGCCCATCCGGAGACGCTCTTGTCCCAATCGATAAAGGCGCTGTTCATCGCCGGGGTCCATATCGACATGATGGGCCGGCTCGGCGATGCGCCGGTGATGGGTGCGTCCAACCCGGGGCGGTTCTCGGTGATGCCCGGCGGCGCGGGGCTCAACACCGCTTCCACCGCCGCGGCGCTGGGGTTGGACTGCACCCTGGTCGGGCGCGTCGGCGATGACGGGCATGCCCGGCTCATATCCGCGGCGCTGGCCGAGCGTGGCCTGCGCGACCGGCTGTCGTCCGCTCCGGGCCGGCTCACCGACACCTACACCTCAATCCTCGCGCCCGATGGCGAACTGGTGATCGCGCTCGCCCAGCTCGATCTGGTGGAGGAACTGACCGGCGAATGGCTGGCCGGTGCCCATGGCCGCGATCTGGACGAAGCGCAGTTCTGGTTCTTGAGCGCCAATCTGAATGCGCGCACCGTCGAGCAGCTCGTGCACCGCAAGCGAGACCGGTTCGTCGCCGCGGCCTGCGTTTCTCCGGCGAAGGCCGGGCGCCTGGCCGGTGCGCTGGGTTCAATCGACCTGCTGTTCGCCAATCGCCGCGAGGCGGTGAACCTGATCGGGGCCGTCGCCGGTTCTAAGCCTGACGCCGAAACCGACGGCGCGGCTCTGGCGGAGGCGATTGCCGGCTTCGGCGTGCACAGCGGCATCGTTACCGACGGCGCAGGCCCGGTTGTCGCCTGGGACGGGAAGGGCGCGTTTGTACTCGGACCACCGCCCGCCGCCCGCGTTGTCGACGTCACTGGAGCCGGGGATGCATTGGCCGGCGCCGTCCTGGCGGCCCGCGCGAAAGGACTGGGTTTTGAAGAAGCGGTTGCGTCGGGCGTCGCCGCTGCGCGATTGGTATTGGCCGTTGACGGGCCCTATGATCCGCAGATCGACTGGCCGGCGCTGGAAGATTACGCCAATGGCATGCAACCAACCCGGCTGAACCGCCCGGCAACAGAAAGCGCCTTTCATGACCGCTGAGCGATCGACCGTCTCCCGGCTTGCCGTTTCGTCTGACGTGAGCGCCGAGCTGGCTGCAGGCAGGCCGGTCGTGGCGTTGGAATCGACGATTATCACCCACGGCATGCCCCGGCCGCAAAACCTGGAAACGGCGAACGCCGTCGAGCGCGCGGTGGCCGGCCGCGGCGCGATGCCGGCGACCATCGCGGTGACGGCAGGGAAAATCCGCGTCGGCCTGTCGGGCGACGAACTGGCCGCGCTGGCGCGCGAAGACGATGTGATGAAGCTGTCCCGTGCCGATCTGGTCTTCGCGCTGTCGACCGGCCGCGCCGGCTCGACCACCGTGGCCGCGACCATGATGGCCGCGCATCTGGCGGGCATCGAGGTGTTCGCCACCGGCGGCATTGGCGGCGTGCATCGCGGCGGGCAGGCGAGCCTCGACATATCCGCCGATCTCATCGAACTGGCGCAAACCCCGGTCATCGTGGTGTGCGCCGGCGCCAAGGCGATCCTGGACATTCCCCGCACCCTGGAGGTGCTGGAGACCCAGGGCGTCGCCGTGGTGGGTTTCGGCACCGACGAGTTACCGGCGTTCTGGTCGCGCTCGTCCGGCGTGGCCGCGCCGCTGCGCCTCGACAGCGCGGGCGAGATCGCCGATCTGTGGACCGCGCGCCGAAGCTTAGGTCAACGCGGCGGTCTGCTGATCGCCAATCCCGTGGCCGAGGAAGACGAGATTGCGGCCGATGAAATGAACGCGCTGATCGAGCAGGCGGTGGCCGAAGCCGGGCGCGAAGGCATCACGGGCAAGGCCGTCACCCCGTGGCTGCTGTCGCGCATCGTCGAACTGACCGACGGCCGTTCGCTCGCCACCAACGCCGCGCTGGTCAAGGGCAATGCCCGCCTCGCCGCCGACATCGCCGTAGCTCTCGCCGGCTAGCCGGGTCGCGCTACTGCGGCCTGACCAGCACGTGGCGTTTCTTGCCCATGGACAGCTTGATGACGCCATCATCGTCCAGGTGCCCGCCATCGACCTGCAGCCGTTCGTCGGAGATCGCCACGTCGTTGAGGCGCACCGCACCGCCTTTGACGTGGCGGCGCGCCTCGCCGTTGGAGGTCGCCAGCCCCGCTTTGACCATCAAGGTGAGCAGCCCGATCCCGCTGTCCAGTTCGCCCTTGTCCACATCGACGCCCGGCAATGTGGCGGCCGTCTCGCCGGCCTCGAAGGTTTTACGCGCGGTTTCCGCCTGCACCAGCGCCACCTCGCGCCCGTGCACCAGGGCGGTGGCTTCAGTGGCAAGCACCTTCTTGGCTTCGTTGAGCTCGGCGCCGTCGAGCGCCTCCAGCCTGGCGATCTCGTCGAGCGGCAATGTGGTGAACAGCTTCAGGAACCGGCCCACATCCGCGTCCTCGCAGTTGCGCCAGTACTGCCAGTAGTCGTAGGGCGACAGCAGGTCGGCTTCCAACCACACCGCGCCGGCCTCGGTCTTGCCCATCTTCGCGCCTGACGAGGTGGTGAGCAGGGGCGTGGTCAGGGCGTAAAGCTCCGCCGTTCCCGCGCGCCGGCCCAGATCGACGCCGGAGACGATGTTGCCCCATTGATCAGAGCCGCCCATCTGCAGCCGGCAATCGTAGCGCCGGTTCAGTTCGACGAAGTCGTAGGCCTGCAGCACCATGTAGTTGAATTCCAGGAACGACAGGTGATGCTCGCGCTCCAGCCGCATCTTCACCGCGTCGCGCGCCAGCATCTGGTTGACCGAGAAATGCCGGCCCACGTCGCGCAGGAACTCGATATAGTTGAGCTTCAACAGCCAGTCTGCATTGTCCGGCATCGCAGCGTCGGTGGGCCCGTCGCCGAAGTTGAGGAACTTGTCGAACACCTTGCGGATGCCCGCCTTGTTGGCCTCGATGTCGTCGCGGGTCAGGATCTTGCGGCTTTCGTCCTTGCCGGTCGGGTCGCCCACCATGGTGGTGCCCGAGCCCATCAGCGCCAGCGGCCGATGCCCGGTTTGCTGCAGCCAGTACAGCAACATGATCTGCACCAGTCCGCCCGCGTGCAGGCTGGGCGCGGTGCAGTCGAAGCCGATATAGGCGGTCACCGTCTCGCCGGCGAGCAGCCGGTCCAGGCCTGCCGCGTCGGACATCTGATGGATGAAGCCGCGCTCGGACAGGATATTCAGGAAATCGGACTTGAAGCCGGACATGGGGCGGCGAACCCTGTATGCTGGTGATCGAAGGAAGAACGCACAGCCTCTAGCAGGTTGTCGGGAAAAACTCACGGAAGAAATGCATGGGTGAGCTGACCGCGATCGGGCTGATGAGCGGCACCTCGATGGACGGCATCGACGTGGCCCTGATCGAAAGCGACGGCGATACGGCGCTCAAGCGCGGTCCGGCCGCTTCGTTCGCTTACGACGCGCCGACGCGCCGCCTGCTCGCCCGCGCGCTCGAAGACGCTAAGCCTATGAGACATCGAGGCGAGCGGCCGGGTGTGCTGGGCGAGGCGGAAGCGCGGATCACCGCGCTGCATGTGGATGCTGTGATGAACTTCGCGTCCGACCACGGCATTGATTTGCGCGCGGTCGACGTCATCGGCTTTCACGGCCAGACGGTGCTGCATCGGCCCGAGGACGGGATCACCGTGCAACTGGGCGATGGCCGGGCGCTCGCCGAGGAAACCGGTCTGCCGGTCGTCTACGATCTCCGCACCGCTGACATTGAAGCGGGCGGGCAGGGCGCCCCCCTGGCGCCGGCCTATCACCGCGCGCTCGCGAGCCAGTTGCCCGAGGGTTTCGAGCCGCCGGTCGTGTTCGTCAATGTGGGTGGCATTTCCAACATCACCGCCATCGGGAACGACGGAGATCTTGTCGCCTTCGACACCGGGCCGGGCAACAACCTGCTGGACCAATGGGTGGAAGGACACACCGGTCGCGCGTTCGACCGCGATGGAAAGATCGCCGCTTCTGGAACGGTGCTCGAGCCGCTGGCCAACTTCATCCTGGCCAACCCGTATTTCGAGCTGCCGCCGCCCAAATCGCTGGATCGCGCCGACTTCGTCGTCCCGGCAAACGACGCCGGCGGCCTGGAGGACGTGGCCCGCACGCTGGCCTATGTGACCGCCCGGTCGATCATCGCCGCAGCAGACCATCTGTCCCGGCGGCCGAAGACCTGGATCGTGTGCGGCGGCGGCCGGCACCACCCGGTGATCATGGCCGACCTGGTCGATTTGGCCGCAGCACACGAAGCGATGGTCGCGAGCGCGGAGCAGGCCGGTTTCGATGGCGACGCGATCGAGGCGCAGGCCTTCGCTTATCTTGCGATCCGCTCGATGAAGGGCCTGCCGCTCACCTATCCCGGCAGTACCGGTTGCGGGAAACCCACCGTCGGCGGCGTGCTGGAACGGCCCAGCCGACGCGCCGCCGTCGGGTAGAAGCGACCTTCCATGCTCGACAACGCTCACGACACGCCTGCGCAGCCGGATCGCCACCAGCCGGTTTTCAACCTGCCGCGCATTGTTGTGGTGTTTGCGGCCGTGCTCGTCGCGGTCCACGCCATACGGGTTTGGGTGCTGTCGGATGACCAGAATCTCTGGCTGATCCTGTCGGCCGCCTTCCTGCCGGCGCGCTATGGCGCCGGCGCGGAAACGCTGCCGGTTGCCGCGGCCGCCTGGTGGTCGCCGGTCACCTACGCATTCATCCATGGCGACTGGAGCCATCTGTTCATCAATCTGCTGTGGATGGCGGCGTTCGGCGCGGCGGTGGCGCGGCGTTTGGGCGCGGCCCGTTTCGTCGCCCTGTCCGCCGTTTGCGCGATCGCCGGCGCCGGCCTGCACCTGGTGTTCCACTTCGGCGAACCCATCCCCGTCATCGGCGCGTCGGCGGTGGTCTCCGGCCTGATGGCCTGCGCCGCCCGCTTCGCGTTCACGCCGGGACGCGCTGCGATCGCCGACAATGTGCACCGGCCGGTTCTTTCCCTGGTCGACAGTTTCGCCAATCGCAGCTTTCTGGTGTTCGTCGGCATCTGGTTCGCGCTCAACTTCCTGTTCGGTTCCGGTGTCGTTCCCGTCGGGTTTGACCGGGCAGGCGAGGCGGGGATCGCATGGCAGGCCCATATCGGCGGTTTCCTCGCCGGCCTTGTGCTGTTCTCCTGGTTTGACCGCCATCGCTAAGCGATTCGTTTCATTGCCGAATCGAGGTCTGTTGAAGTTGCGCATTAAGACTGTTGACCGCCGTTATTGGACTTACGCCGGTAAATCGCACAAAATGGCCTCACGCTGTCGTGAACCATGGCGTTGGGCGCGCAGCGCGACAACGATGGGAGGGATGCGATGACGGTTGCTGCGATGTTGGCGGCGAAGGGCGGCTCGGTGATTACCGCGTCGCCGGGGGAGCTGGTGTCCAAGATCGTCGAACGGCTGGCTGAAAACAAGATCGGCGCCATTGTGGTGACCGATGACAAGGATGCGGTGTGCGGCATTGTTTCGGAGCGCGACATCGTGCGCGATATCGCCCGCTCCGGCTCGTCGATACTCGGCCAGCCGGTCTCGAAATGTATGACGGCCAACGTGATCTCCTGCGCCGAGGAAGATACGATCGACCAGGTCATGGCGCACATGACCAAGGGCCGGTTCCGCCACCTGCCGGTCCAGAAGGACGGCAGGCTGATCGGCATCATCTCGATCGGCGATGTGGTCAAGCGCAAGATCGAGCAGGCCGAGCGCGACGCCGAGGATCTGCGCAACTATATCGCCGCCGGTTAGGGCGGGGATTGATGGCGCGGTCGGTGGCTCGCAACGCACCGCCGACGATCTATCGGCGATTTGAAAACCACATTCTCCCGATCAGTCCATCACGCATGATGAATTGGTGATAGAGCGCCGCCACCACGTGCAGGACCAGCAGCGCCAACAGGGCTAGCGCGCCGGCTCCGTGCGGTGCGCGCGGCGGCACTTTCTCGAAGTTGGGCAGCGGATCGGGAGTGCCCGCAAGGAGCAGTTCGCCCGCTCCGGTGGCCACCATCATCCCGATCCCGCTGGCCGCCATGCCGAGCGGTATGATGATCAGCAGCACATGCACAGCCTTGGCCGACAGCCGCCTGAGCCGATCCTCGTCGGCGGCCGGCCTGGTATCGGCCACCAGCCACCAGCCGATGCGTACGATCGTCAGGAGGGCAGTGAGCAAACCCGCCGTCGCATGGACCCGCAGCACATCGTGGGCGTCGCGGCCGATCGTGTCCGCGGCGAAGCCGGAAGCCAGCGCCACCACGATCAGGATCGCAATCGACCAGTGCAACACCACGGCGACCAGGCCGTATTGGTCGGCGGTACTGGTGATCTTCATGTCCTCTCTCCCTGGCTCATGCCGCCACCGCGCGTGACAGCGCAACTACGATAGCAGGCTATATATAAAGCATAGCGCGCTATACAAGTGATAAATTGCCACAGGCGGCGGCAGGCTGCCGACCCGGGACCATTCTACCATGGCTGATGTGAGCGTGAACAAGGTCGCGGCCGGTCGCCCTGCAGATGCCCCGCTAAGGGGGCGAGCGAGATCGCGGAAGCCTAGACCGCCAGCTGGTTCTGCTTTTCCAGCTCGTTGAGCCGCGCCAGGCCTTCCTCATAGCCCAACGCGATCGCTTCTTCCGCCTTGTAGAACTCGGTCAATCCGAGATCGTGCAGCTTCGGCCGGATGGTGAAGTCGGGCGGGTCGCCGGCCAGTCGCGATCGGGCGATCCGGTCCTGGATGATGTTGAAGGCCTCCATCATCACCCCGGTGACGCCCAGGCCGGACGATTTGGGCTGGCTGCGCCGTGCGCCGAACCAGGAACTGGCCTGTTCGCCTTCGTCCGCCTGGCCGTTCGCTTCGGGTGGGCTGTAATGGGACTTGCGGATCACGGTGCCCTTGCCGAACGTCTCGGAGTTCAGATTGACCGCGATCACCACGTCCGGTTCGTAGGCGCGGCACACCGAGACCGGTACGGGATTGACGATGGCGCCGTCGACCAGCAGCCGGCCCCCGTGCGGCACCGGCTGGAACACGCCGGGAAGCGCATAGGAGGCGCGGATCGCCTCGATCAGCGGCCCGTCGTGCAGCCAGATTTCATGTCCGGAGTGGATATCGGCGGAGACCGCCACGAACGGCCGGTCCAGATCCTCGATCGTCACGCCGCCCATATGCTCGGCCATTCGGCTGGCCAGCCGCTCGCCGGAGATGAGACCCGAGCCGCGCAGGCGGAAATCCATGTAGCGCAGCATGTTGGTGCGCGTCAGCGAACAGGCGAACTCCTCCAGCTCAGCCAGCTTGCCGGCCAGATAGCACCCGCCGGCGAGCGCGCCCACCGAGGTGCCCGCGATCATCGAAATCGCCACGCCCGCTTCGTCGAAGGCTTTCAGCACGCCTATATGCGCCCACCCGCGCGCCGCGCCGCCGCCCAGCGCCAGGCCGACCCCGCCCGAAGGCGCGCGATGGGCCAGGGCCTTCGCCTGCGCGCGGCGGTGGATGTCGATACGGATCGGCTCGTTGGTGTCGTCGGCCGGCGGCTCGCGGACCGTTACGTCTTCAACCGGCGCATCTTCGATCGACGCATCGCCGGCCTGCGGCTCGTTCGTCGCCATCAGCGCCCGGCCATTGCCTGATTTGCCCATCCCCAGGAACATGGGAGTTTCCCGCGCGGTTTCCACCCTGAACATTATGCGCCGCTAAACCTAATCAAATGGTGAATAAATCGTTGCGTCAAGGGGGATCGACGAGTGGGGGCCCTTCTTGCCGTCGATCTTAGATCGGTCCGCCGGCGTCGGATCCCGAGCCTGGCCGCCGTTGCTCGCGAACCTTACCTCCGCCGTCATCCTGGCGAGAGACTAGAGCCAGGCGAGGCGCCGCCGCCCACCACCGTCATCCTGACGCAGGTCAGGATCCAGGTGCGTCGCCGCTTGCTCGGTGCTTGTTGCTCGTGCCGCGAGCCCACCACTTCGTCATCCTCGGGCCTGACCCGAGGACCCAGAGGCTTCCGGCACTGGATCGTCGGATCAAGTCCGACGATGACGGGGGATGGGTGATGCCCCACTCCGCATCCCACCACGAGTTTGCCGAAGCGCACCTGGATTCCGGCCTTCGCCGGAATGACGGAGGGTGTGGGTAGCGCCCGGGCCTGATTTCCCCCTTGCGGGGGAGATGTCCGCGATGGCGGACAGAAGGGGTGAGCCGACATGCGAAACCGTTCACTCGATGCATTCCGCACCAGCGTCATGCCAAACCCACACCGTGGGCACCATGCAAACCGCGGGGCGCTCAATCGAATGCCTGCCGAATGCTATTTATTGGCACTCAAAAGAGCACCCCGCGCGGAGATTTTTAGACAAGCGACGCTGGTGGCCGTCTGCACAAGACAGATGGGTAGACCACGCCGGTCAGGCTTCAAGGCGGCGATGCATCCGTGATGCGTGCTCCACCGCTCCGCTGTCGCTGCCTCCCACATGGCCACGGATCCCATACGGCGTTCGCGTGAGACGGCGATAGGGTGGAGGGTACGGGAGGTACTGGGGGTGGGGATAAGTTTTTTGCGGTTTGAACAAGACCGATCAAACTTGCCATGCTGAAACAAAACCACTTCACAGTCATTAAGGATAAGACGATTGCGATTGAGGCTTGTTTGCCCCGAGCTCCAGCTTAATCATCTCTGAAGCCTCTCAATCGTTGTCATTGGCCCACCCAATCAACTGGGCGGTCACCCTCACCGGGCGAGTTTGATAGAGCTTCGAGATTTCTTCGAGCCTCTCAAGCACTTTTGGGTCGACTTCAACGTCTACTGCGAAATCCGTGTGAAGACGCTTCTTTCCACTATTAAAAAGGTCCAAGGCGTGACTAGCGAGGTTACCTTCGACAGAGATTTCAAAGGGATTCTCGATGTGGTCGCCAATATTCCGGAACTGCTCAAGCCGCCTTCTATAGCTTTCATCCTGCCTGATTGGGTTCGGAAATTCTTGGTCCAATTTCTGCCCGGCCGCTGCTTTCCCCTCTGACATGACTTTTTTGATTTCTCGTATTTGGGGCATCGTCATGTCAAACAAGAAGTAGTCATCCATTTCCTTCTTGGTATCAGTGAAATCTATTTCCTGCCCAAGTACACTGTGCTGAGTGCCGAGATCATCAAATAGCTTCCAACGCTCCTCCCAGTCCGCCACGCGACCCCATCGACCGGCTTTAACCTTCAGAAGTATGACTTCACGGGTGTAGATTGAGACAACCTCACGCAACCGCTCAATCAGATCGGCTGCTTCCTTCTGCTTGTCCTCCCAAAGCTCCGCTTCAAACCCAAGCCCTTTGAAGCGTTTGAAACGCGCCACATTCGCATAGATCGAGCTCAAAAACCCAAGGCCGAAAACGATGCCCGCGTCAGTGATCTGGCCGATATAAATCAACCTAAGAGCCCAAGCGATCAGTCCGAGACCAATGATTGAGAAGACAAAACGCTCCCCCCATTCAAACGCTTGTTTCCAGGAGTTGACTTCGGGCACGCTTTTCCTTCCGCTGATATCTGGTGCGGGTGAGAAACCCGTAGGCTAAAGGGTGTGAGGCCGCCGCCGACTAACCACCACTTTGCACCAACTCGACCTTACCATCCCGACCTTCAAGCCGCCGATAAAAACACGAGCGCTCGCCGGTGTGACAAGCCGGTCCAGCCATCTCAACCTTTAGCCACACCGCGTCCTGGTCGCAGTCCACCCACATCTCGATGACGGTCTGGGTGTTGCCGGAAGTTTCCCCCTTGCGCCAAAGCTCACCGCGCGAGCGGCTCCAGTAGTGGGCCTGGCCGGTTTCGATGGTCTTGTCCAACGCTACATCGTTCATGTGCGCGACCATCAGCACTTCGCCGCTCGTCGCATCGGTGACGACGGCGGTCACCAGCCCGGCCGCGTCGAACTTCGGCGACAGGGTCGAACCCGATTCCAACTCCGCTTTGTCGCCGGGGGCGGGGAAGGCCACGATAAGCCCGCTCAATCCTTGCCCGTGCGGACCATGGCGATGAAGTTCGCCTGTTCGCCCGGATCGTCGCGGAAACCGCCGGTGAAGCAGGTGGTCGCCGTCGACGACGACGGCTTGCGGATGCCGCGCATGGCCATGCACAGATGCTCGGCCTCGATCATCACGGCCACGCCGCGCGGCTTGAGCACCTCGTCGATCACGTGGGCGATCTGGGCGGTCATATTCTCCTGGGTCTGTAGCCGCCGCGCGTAGATGTCGACGACGCGGGCGATCTTCGACAGGCCCAGCACGCGCCCGTCCGGCAGATAGGCCACATGGGCGCGCCCGATGATCGGCACCAGGTGGTGCTCGCAGTGGGAGTGGAAGGAAATGTCCTTGACCAGCACCATGTCGTCATAGCCGCCGACCTCCTGGAAGGTGCGGCCCAGCACGTCGGCGGGATCCTGGTCGTAGCCGCCGAACATTTCGCCATAGGCGCGCGCGACGCGCGAAGGCGTGTCGACCAGCCCTTCGCGGGTGACGTCCTCACCCATCCAGCGCAGCAAGACGCGCACGGCGTCTTCAACCTGTTCCTGGCTCGGCCGTTCGGACTTAGCCAGGATGGTGCGCTCCTCGCGTTCCAGGCCCTCGAGGATCGTGTCCATGTCGATCTTGCTCATCTGCGCGCCTTGCGATCTTCTCTGCTTGTGAAACGTGTCGGGCTTGGGGTCCCATCGCCGACCGGCAGCTAATATAGAAGCTTGCCGGTCTTACACAATCCCTTGGCCGCGCCGTTCGACTGGCCTGATATCGACCAAACGGGCGTGAACACCTATATTGAACCGGCGGCCGGCGCCACCGGTCCCGAGAAGCGAACATGCTCGATTCAGTCTACAACTCGAAGATTCTCGACTATGCCGGCAACATCGAGCGGGTGGGGCGGCTCGATCGCCCGCAGGCTTCCGCCAAGGCTCACTCGAAACTGTGCGGCTCGACGGTGGTGGTCGATCTGGCCCTGGAGCCGGGACCGGACGGGCCGGTGGTGAGCGACTTCGCCCACGAGGTCAAAGCCTGCGCGCTGGGCCAGGCGTCGTCGTCGATCATGGCGCGCACCATCATCGGCCGTTCGCCGGACGAATTGCGGCAACTGCGCCAGACCATGATCGCCATGCTCAAGGAAGGCGGCCCGCCGCCCGACGGCAGGTTTGCCGAGTTCCGCTATCTCGAGCCGGTGCGCGACTACAAGGCGCGCCACGCCTCCACCCTGCTCACCTTCGACGCGGTGGTCGACTGCCTCGACCAGATCGAGGCCGCCGCCAGCGCCGCCGAGTGATGCGGCCCGGGGCGCAAGAGCCGATGGATCGCGGCGTCGATTCAGCTTCCGAGCGGCTTGAATCAAAACATGAACAAGCCGAATCGATACATGAGAATGGTGAATCAGATCGTGAGATGGACCGGCCAACCGATTCAAAACAAAGCACAATGTCGCGCAACTGGCAGGGGCGATGGCCGCGTACGCCGGGCCGGGTTTTCGGCACCGCGCTCATTCGGCTCTACCAGCTGGCGCTCTCGGGTTTCATCGGCAATGCCTGCCGCCATCAGCCCACCTGCTCGGAATACGCCTATGAGGCGATCGCGCGCCACGGCCTGCCTCGGGGCGGCTGGCTGGCGGCGAAACGCGTCGCGCGCTGCGGGCCGTGGGGCAGTCACGGCTATGACCCGGTGCCGAAGGGACGGGGGTAGACCTCGCCGCTATCGATTATTTCGCACCCCACCCTCTTTGCCTGCCCACAAGGGAGGGAAGGTGTCGTGGCAACTCACCTGCCCAATCCCCAGGGCGTCATCCTCGCCCGTGTGGCGAGGATCTAACCCCGGTGCCGATGGGGCGCAGAACCCGATGGGCGGTTAGATCCTCGGGACAAGCCCGAGGATGACGGCGGAACGGGTGGCATGGCGCAATTCCCCTCCCCCTTGCGGGGAGGGGTTAGGGGTGAGGGGTAAGATTGGGCAAAAAGCCGGAAACCGGCCCACCTTGCCCCAGCCGGCCAAATCCCCTACATAGCCGCGGGGCGCTCGTAGCGCCCCTCATCATTTCCGCCACCCCACCCGCGTTCGTATGCGGGATTGGATAGGAGACCCGATCCGATGTCCTCCCAAATTACGTTGAAATTTCCCGATGGTTCCGAGCGCCAGTTCGAAGCCGGTGTTACTGCTGCCGAGATTGCCGCCGGCATCTCCAACTCGCTGGCCAAGAAGGCGGTCGCCGCCGCACTCGATGGCCAACTGTGCGACCTGGCCGAGCCGATCACCGCCGACGGCGCGATCGAAATCGTCACCCGCACCGATGAACGCGCGCTGGAACTGATCCGCCACGACTGCGCCCATGTGCTGGCCGAGGCGGTGCAGGAACTGTGGCCCGGCACCCAGGTCACCATCGGGCCCGTCATCGAGAACGGCTTCTATTACGACTTCGCCCGCGACGAGCCGTTCACGCCGGAAGACCTGCCGGTCATCGAAAAGAAGATGAAGCAGATCATCGCCCGCAACGCGCCCTTCACAAAAGAAGTGTGGGGCCGCGACGAGGCCAAGGCGTATTTTGCCGGCAAGGGCGAGCACTACAAGGTGGAACTGGTCGACGCGATCCCCGAGGATGACGAGATCCGCATCTACCGGCAGGGCGAGTGGACGGATCTGTGTCGCGGCCCGCACATGCGCTCGACCGGCGATGTAGGCTCGGCGTTCAAGCTGATGAGCGTGGCCGGCGCCTATTGGCGCGGCGATTCCGACAACGCGATGCTGAGCCGCATCTACGGCACCGCCTGGGCCGACGACAAGCAACTGAAGGCCTATATGCGCATGCGCGAGGAGGCCGAGAAGCGCGACCACCGCAAGCTCGGCCGCGAGATGGACCTGTTCCACTTCCAAGAGGAAGGGCCGGGCGTCGTCTTCTGGCACGCGCGCGGCTGGCGGCTGTTCCAGAACCTGGTCTCCTACATGCGCCGGCGCATCGCCGAGCACGGCTATGAGGAGGTCAACGCCCCACAGATCCTCGACCGGGCCATGTGGGAGACCTCGGGCCACTGGGGCTGGTATCGCGAGAACATGTTCATCACCGAGACCGAGGACGAGCGCGTCTTCGCCATCAAGCCGATGAACTGTCCCGGCCACGTGCAAATCTTCAAGCACGGCCTGAAGAGCTATCGCGACCTGCCTGTTAAATTGGCGGAATTCGGCGCTGTTCACCGCTACGAACCGTCCGGTGCCCTGCACGGGCTGATGCGGGTGCGCGGCTTCACCCAGGACGACGCGCATGTGTTCTGCACCGAGGAGCAGTTGCGCGACGAATGCATCCGCATCAACGATTTGGTGCTGACCACCTATGCCGATTTCGGCTTCGACGAGATCACGGTGAAACTCGCCACCCGCCCGGAGAAGCGCGTCGGCACCGACGCCATGTGGGATCACGCCGAGGCGGTGCTCCAGGACGTGCTCGACACGATCGAGGCGCAATCGGGCGGGCGCATCAAGACCGGGGTCAATCCGGGCGAGGGCACGTTCTACGGGCCGAAGTTCGAATATGTGCTGCGCGACGCCATCGGCCGCGACTGGCAGTGCGGCACCACCCAGGTGGACTTCAACCTGCCGGAGCGCTTCGGCGCCTTCTATATCGACAACCAGTCCGACAAGATCCAGCCGGTGATGATCCATCGCGCCATTTGCGGCTCGATGGAGCGGTTCCTGGGCATTCTGATCGAGAACTATGCCGGCCACTTCCCGCTCTGGATGGCGCCGATGCAGGTGGTGGTGGCCACCATCACCTCGGAGGCCAACGAGTACGCGCAGCAGGTGACGGCGCGGCTGAAGGCGGCCGGACTGACGGTCGAATGCGACGAGCGCAACGAGAAGATCAACTACAAGGTGCGCGAGCATTCGCTGGCACGCGTCCCGGTGATCGCTGTTGTCGGCGCGCGCGAGGCGGAGGAGGGTTCGGTCAACCTGCGCCGGCTGGGCTCGCGCGAGCAGACCTCGATGAGCCTGGAGGACGCGATCGCCGCCTTGACCGAGGAGGCGGTCCCGCCGGACGTGCGCCGGGCGCGGGAAAGCGAGGCGTTGGCGAAAGCCTCCTAGGGGATTGGGCTGGGTTTTGGTGCTAAGACCGTGTGCCGATGCGCGCGGCGGGAAGGTCGGTGATGTCGGACAAGGTCAGGGTATTGGTAGTCGGGCTCGGCAATATGGGCCTGTCCCACGCCAACGCCTATCACAAACTGGACGGTTTCGAGATCGCCGGCCTGATGAGCCGGTCCCTCGACGCGGACACCGACCTGCCCGAGCACCTGGCCGGCTATGACCGGTTCAACGATTACGAGCAGGCGCTGGCCGCTACCAGGCCCGACGCGGTCTCGATCAACAGCTGGCCGGACACCCACGCGCGATACGCTTTGAAGGCGTTCGACGCCGGCTGCCACGTGTTCATGGAAAAGCCCATCGCCACCACCAACGAAGAGGCGCGCAAGGTGGTCGACGCGGCGGTGGCGAAAAACCGCAAGCTGGTGCTGGGCTACATTCTGCGCGTACACCCGTCCTGGATGAAGTTCATCGAGATCGGCAAGACGCTCGGCAAGCCTTTAGTGATGCGCCTCAACCTCAACCAGCAGTCGAGCGGGCCGGCCTGGACCTGGCACAAGAACCTGATGGATTCGTTGATCCCGGTCGTGGATTGCGGCGTTCATTATGTGGACGTGATGTGCCAGCTGACCGGCGCCAGACCGGTGCGCGTGCACGGCATCGGCGCCAAATTGTGGGCCGACGCCGCCAAGCCCAACTACGGCCACCTGCACGTGACTTTCGACGACGGCTCGGTCGGCTGGTACGAGGCGGGCTGGGGCCCGATGATGAGCGAGGAGGCGTTTTTCGTCAAAGACGTGGTGGGGCCGGGCGGCGCGGTTTCCATCGTCGCCAATCAGGCCGCCCGCGGGGAGGATATCGACCTTTCCGACTCCGCCGACATCGACAAGCACACCAAGACCGACGCCATCCGCCTGCACCATGCCGCCGTCGACCCGCAGACCAGGGAATTCGTCAAGGCCGACGAACTGTTGAACATGGACGACGAGCCGGACCACCAGGAACTGTGCGACCGCGAGCAGGAATTCTTCCTCAAGGCGATCCGCGAGGATCTGGATCTGGGCGAATCCATGGACGCCGCGCTCGATTCGCTGCGCATCGTGCTGGCGGCCGAGGAGAGCATGGAGACCGGCCGGATCGTGACGCTGGAGTAAACCGTTCTTGCGCCTAACCACGACGTGACTTTCTTTCCGCAGGCGCCTGACGGTCGGGACGGCAGCGTGTAAACTTGCGCACGGATATGGACCGCGACCACATCATCTGGATCGAAGGCGGTAAAAGCCACATCGGCACCGACCGGCCGGAGATTCCGGTCGACGGCGAGGGGCCGCCGCGAGCGGTGACGCTCAAGCCTTACGGGCTGTCGCGCTTTGCGGTGACCGCGGCGCAGTTCGCCCGGTTCGTCGAGGCAACCGGCTACGCCACCGACGCGGACGAATTCGGCTGGTCCTATGTGTTCGAAGGACTGCTGCCGCGCCCCGACGGCCCGCGCCCGCAAGAAGCGCCGTGGTGGGTCAAAGTGGACGGCGCGAATTGGGCGCAGCCGCTGGGACCCGGCTCCGGCTATCGCGACGCCCCCGACCACCCGGCCACTCACATCTCCCACCGCGACGCGGCCGCCTACGCGGTATGGGCCGGCGGCCGGCTGCCCACCGAAGCCGAATGGGAGCACGCCGCGCGCGGCGGGCCGGATGCGGCGCGCTATCCTTGGGGGGAAGCAGAGCCCGACGACGAGGCGGCGATCTTCTGCAACATCTGGCAGGGCGGATTTCCCGAAACCAACACGCAAAAGGACGGCTACTACGCCACCGCGCCGGCCGACAGCTTCGCGCCGAACGCACTCGGGTTTCACAATTTGAGCGGCAATGTGTGGGAATGGTGCTCGGACCGGTTCAAGGTGCGCTCGGTGTCGAAAGCCGCAAAGACGCGCAACGCCCAGGCCAGGGCGGAGGACGAACGGGTGCTGAAGGGCGGCTCTTACCTGTGCCACCGCTCCTACTGCTGGCGCTACCGCATCGCCGCCCGCTCGGGCCGCTCGGCGGATACCTCGGCGGGGCATACCGGGTTTCGGGTGGCGTTTGATCCTTAGGCGTCGAACGGCATCGGCGTCACCCCCAACCCTCATTCCCGCCCCACAAGGGGGAGGGAAGGTGTTGTAGCGACCGGCCTGCCCAAATCCACCTGCGTAATTCTCGCCAGCCGTCCTTACGTCGTCCTCGCCTACCTCCCCTCCGTCATCCTCGCCCTTGTGGCGAGGATCTAATGCGATCGGTGACTTCGTTCAGCGTGGTTCGTGGGTTAGATCCTCGGGTCAGGCCCGAGGATGACGACTTGGAGGGATGGCACGGCCCAAGTCCCCCTCCCCCTTGAGGGGAGGGGTTAGGGGTGGGGGTAGGAAACAACGCGATAGAGCCAGCTAAACCTCCGCCGCCAGCACCGCCTCGCGCATCGGGATCGGATCGATCGCGCCCAGGCCGGAGACCGTGCCGGCCGCGACGATGGCCGCGCGGCGCGCGGCCAGGTCCGCGTTCCCGGTCTCCAGATAATAGGCCAGAAACGCCCCGGCATACGCATCGCCCGCGCCGGTGGAGTCCACCGCCGTCGTTGGATGCGGCGCAATCGTGGTGCGTCCATCGGGGCTCGCCAGCACCGCGCCGGCCTCGCCGCGCTTCAGGCACACCAGCTTCGCGCCAAAGCCGAGATAGAAGTCGATGATCGCGTTGACGTCTTCCAAACCGGTCAGCAGCCGGGCTTCATCGTCCGATGGGAACACGATGTCGGCGAGCGGTGAGAACGCCTCGATTTCCGCTTTCGCTTCCTCCAGCGGCCACAGGTTGAGCCGCAGATTGGTGTCGTAGGAGACCTGCGTGCCGGCGCCTCGTGCGATCCGCGCCGCTTCGCGCACGGCGTCCCGCATCGACCCGCTGATCGCCTGGGAAATCGCCGAGACGTGCAGGATTTTGGCAGCCTTGATCGCCTCGACCGGTAGATCGTCCCGCGCGTACCGGCTCGCCGCCGAGCCCTTGCGCGCATAGGAGAAGGAACGGCCACTGGCGTCCGGCTGGACGAAATAGACGCCCGTATGGCCGGCATCGCTGTCGATAACGGCCGAGGCGTCGACGCCCTCGCGTTGCCAAAGTCCCCTGAGCGCGGCACCGAACGGGTCGTTGCCGACCGCGCTAACGACGCCGGCCTTCGCCCCCTGGCGGGCCGCTGCGATCATCGCGTTCGAGATGTCGCCGCCGAAGCCCTGGCGGTGGAGCGGCGCGCCGTCGCGCGTCTCGTCGAGGGCGACGAACTCGATGAGCGGCTCGCCTAGGGCGATGATGTCCGGTTGCATGGCTACAAGTGTAAGCCCTAGCGCCCCATCCAGCCACCGTCGACGGTGAGGATCGCGCCGTTCATATAGTCCGATGCGGCCGAGGCCAGGAACACCGCAGGGCCGGCGAAATCCTCCGGCGTGCCCCAGCGGCCTGCCGGAATGCGCTCTAAGATCGCCTGGTAGCGGGCCTTATCGTTGCGTAGCGCCTCGGTGTTGTCGGTGGCGATGTAGCCGGGTGCGATGGCGTTGACGTTGACGCCTTTGCCGGCCCATTCGTTCGCCAGAGCCATTGTGAGCTGGCCGATGCCGCCCTTCGACGCCGAATAGCCGGGCACGTTGATGCCGCCCTGGAAGGTCAGCAACGAGGCGGTGAAGATGATCTTGCCCGATCCGCGCGCCACCATGTCCCGGCCGATCTCGCGGCTCAGGACGAACTGCGCCGACAGGTTGACCTCGATGACCTGGTCCCACATCTCGTCAGGGTGCTCGGCGGCCGGCGCCCGCGCGATCGTGCCGGCATTGTTGATGAGGATGTCCGGCTTGTGACCGTCGGTGCGCAACTGCTCGATGAAGGCGTTGAGCGTCGCGCGGTCGGAGAAATCGCAGGCATAGCCGGTGAACTTGCGCCCGGCCGCTTCCACCGCGTTACCCACATTTGATCCATCGGCCTCCAGCGTCGCCGACACGCCGATGATGTCGGCGCCGGCTTCGGCCAGCGCCACCGCCATGCCCATGCCGATGCCGCGCTTGCAGCCGGTCACCAGGGCGGTTTTGCCGTCCAGGCGGAATTGATCCAATATGCTCATCTACTCGTCCAAAACCTTGATAAGACTCTTCATTGCCGTGGGGTTGTCGTCCAGCGCCTCGAAGGCGGACTGGATGTCGTCGAGCGGCGCTACATCGGTGATCATCGTGTCGGTGTCCACCTCGCCGGCCGCGATCATCGCGATCGCCGTCTCGTAGTCTTCGGGGCGATAAACCCGCGCGCCGAACAGTTCCAGCTCGCGCCAGAAGAACTGGAACAGGTCCACCTTCGGCGCCTCGGCGTGGATTGCCACCATGACGATGCGCCCGCGCACCGCGATCGCCGTGGTCATCGCATTGACGCCGGATTGGGAGCCGGAAACTTCGAACACCACGTCTGCGCCCTTGTTGCCGGTCTTGGCCATGATGGTCTCTGCCAGATCGGCTTTGGCCGGGTTGACCGTTTCGAAGCCGAGCTTCTCGGCAATCGCCAAGCGGGCCTCGTTGACCTCCGAGATGGTCACTTTGCCGCCCTTGGCGCGTGCGGCCATCGCGACGAGCACGCCGATCGGCCCGCCGCCGATCACCAGCACGTCCTCGCCTTCGGCAACCCGACCGCGCGAGACGTCGTGGCAGGCGACCGCCAGCGGCTCGATCAGCGCCGCCTGTTCAAGCGGCATATTGTCGGGCAGCAGGTGCACGGTGTGGGCGGGCACCGTCCACTTCTGCGCGAAGCCGCCATCGGTGTCGATGCCGAGAAATTTCAGATTGTGGCAGATGTGGGTGTGGCCGGCCTTACAAGCGGGGCATTGCCCGCAATGATCGAGCGGGCGCACCACCACCGACTGGCCGACCGAGATGTTGTCTACCCCGTCGCCGATCGCCGCTACCGTTCCCGACATCTCATGGCCCAGCACCCGCCTGTCGCCGAGGCGATGCGGCATGGCGCCGTGGAAGATGTGCAGATCGGTGCCGCAGATGCCGCAATAGGCGACATCGATCTCCACCTCACCGGGGCCGGGCGGGGCGGTCTCGACCTGCTCGATCTTGAAGGTCTTATTGTGGGTGAAATAGGCCGCTTTCATCGTCGCCATGGCTCAGGCCCCGTCTTTCGAGTTCAACACCACTTCGCCGCCAGCGACGATTTTCACCCGCCGCACGATCTCCTCGTCGCGCTGCGCCTTGAACGCTTCGGGGTCGCGCTGCGTCCAGTCGTAGAAGCCCTGGCCCGAACGCATGCCGGTGTGGCCCTGTGCGAACAGTTGACCGAGCGGCGTCTCGGCCGGGTCGGTGACGTTCGACAAATCCGCCCAAACCGCCTTCAGCGCGTCGGAATTCATCAGGTCGAGCCCGGCCAGATCCGCATGCTCGAACGCGCCCATCGCCGGCAGGCGCGAGGCGTAGCCTTTCTTTAAGATGGTGTCGCACGCCTCCGGCGTCGCCAGGCCCTGGCCGACCAATGAGGCCAGCTCGCGCAGCACGGCGGTCTGGATGCGCACCCACAGGAAGCCGGGAACGTCGGGGCAGGTGACCGGGGTCTTGCCGGTCCTGGCGAGCAGGGTGGTCACCGCTTCGGTCACGTCGTCGTGGGTGTCCTTGCCCGGCACCACCTCGACCACCGCGACCAACTGCGCCGGCTGGGCGTAATGGGCGACGCAGAAGCGGGCAGGGCGCGCCAGCCCGGATTGAATGTCTGTGGCGGAAATCGACGAGGTGGTCGACGAAGTCACGGCATCGCCGGGCGAAGCGGCTTCGGCGCGCTTGAGCAGGTCCTGCTTGACGCCGACGTCCTCGGCCGCCGCCTCGATGATGAAGCCGGCGTCTTTGACCGCGTCTTCCAGGTCGCCGGTGGTGGTCACGCGGCCCAGCACATCCGCCTTGTCCTGCGCCGTTGCCAACTCCTGGCCAATCAGGAAATCCACGGCCTCGCCAATGCGCTCCAGCGCCGGCGCCAGCGAAGCCTCGCGCCGCGCCCACAGCGTCACCTGGGCGCCGCCCAGCGCCAGGGAGGCGGCGATCTGCGCGCCCATGGTGCCGGCGCCCAGAACCGCGCATTTGGGCAGCTCGTTATCCCACATAATGCCAGCCATCCCCGCGTTTTTCCGCCAGACCCTTGGCTTGGAAGTCCTTCAGGCTGGCGTCGATCGACACCAGCGCCCGCCACTCGCGCACCATGGATTGGTCGTCACAGCATTTGTCGCGCAGTTCGGCGAAGCCGATGCCCGGATTGGCCTTCATGTGGGTGACCATCGAGGCCTCCACGGTGTCGACCCGGCGGCGGCAGTCGTCCACCAGCTCTTGGGTCTCGGCCGCCGTCTTGACCTCGTCGTGGGCAAACAGCACGGCCTGCACATCGCGCTCGACCAGAAACTTCTCGATCTTGTCGAAGGTCGCGCGCATCACGTTCGGCTCCTCGTACAGATACAGCACCGGGTTGAACGGCGGCAGCAGCGGGTCGGCGATGATTAGCGTCTTTGTCGACTGCTCGAAGAAGCCCACCTCGGCCATGGAGTGACCCAGCACCTCGACCGTCTCCAGCACCACGCCGCCGCCCAGGTCGATCGTGTCGCCATCGGCGATGAACCGGTCGATCGGACCCTCGGTCGGTCCCATCCAGTCGAGATATTCTTCTTTCAGATCAAAGTGTTCGCCTTCGGGAAACGCATGCACGATCGCCTTGGCGTTGAGCATGTTGTCGGCGACCCGGTCGGCGCGGCCGTTATGGCCCAGGATCGTGCAGCCCGTGGTCTCTTTGAGCCAGCCATTGTTGCCCACATGGTCCATGTGTTCGTGGGTCAGCAGCAGCAGGTCGAGATCGCCCGGCTTGATCTCCAACTCCTCGAACGCCTGCTGCAGCGCCGGCAGGCCGGCATACAGGCCCGAGTCGATGAGCGCGATCTTATCCGTGCCGATGACGAAGAACACGCGCGTCGCGGTCTTGCCCTCATGGTCGCCGGGCAGGCCCATGGACACCGTGGCGAACGGGCCGGAGCGATAGCTGATGACGGATTGGCTCATGGTCTTTTCCTTACCTCTAGCGTCCTTTGAATTTCGGGTCGCGCTTTTCCATGAAGGCGGCGATGCCCTCCTTGCCGTCGTCGGTGGCGAACAGCGCGCCCAGTACCCGTTGTTCCATGGTCAGCCCGGCCGACAGCGCCGCGTCGAGCCCGTCGTCGATGACGCGCTTGCCCTCCAGCAACGCCACCGGCGCCTGGCCGGCCAGAAGCTCGGCGAATTCCATCGCGCGATCCATCAGCTTGTCGGGCGCGCATGCTTCCAGCGCCGCGCCGTATTCGACCGCCTCGGCCGCCGTGATCATCCGCCCGGTGAGCAGAATCTCTTTGGCCCGCATCGGTCCGACCAGCCGCGGCAGGCGCTGGGTGCCGCCGCCGCCGGGCAGCAGGCCGAGCTTGATCTCCGGCAGGCCCAGCTTGGTCTTTTCATTCACAAAGATGAAATCGCAGCACAGCGCCAGCTCAAACCCGCCGCCCAGCGCATAGCCGTTGACGGCACAGATGGTGATCTGGGGCAGCGCGGCAATCGCATCGAAGGTGCGCCGCGAGCGCCGCTGGAAGTCGTCGAACACGGTCTGCCCGGCGCCGTGATAGCCGGCGATGTCGGCCCCGGCGACGAATCCGCGCCCGGTGCCGGTGAGGATGACCACGCGCACCTCATAGGAGCGGTTCGCCACATCGGCCGCGTAGTCGCCCAGCGCCGCCTGGATCTCGAAGTTAAGCGCGCCCAGCGCCTCCTCGCGGTCGACGCGCAGCACCTCGATCGCGCCGTGGCGCTCCAGCACCAGGTTGGGGTGCAGCCGTTCCTCGCTCATCCGATCGCCCCTGACTCGCGCAGCGCCTCGATCGTCTCGGCGTCCAGCATGTCGGCCAGGACCTCGTCGGTATGTTCGCCGACGGCCGGCGGCACGTGGCGCAGGGCAGGCGGGGTCTCGCTCAGGCTGACCGGATTGGCGATCGCCTTGATCCTGCCCGCCTTGGGATGGTCCATCTCGACCAGGCGCGGCGAGTCGAGCTTCACCAGCTCATCCATCGCCTCGCGCGAGGTGCGAATGGGTGCGGCCCATACATCGGCTTCTTCGAAGATTTCCATCAGCTCGGCGGTGGTCTTCTTCGAGGTGCTCTCGTCGATGCGCCGTTTGGCCTCGTCGCGCTGCGCCCATGGATCAACCTCATGCAGGGTCTCATCACCGATCAACGGCCCCAGCTTTTCCAGCGGGCACATGGCGATCGCCACCCAGCCGTCGGCGCTGCGGTGTGCGCCATAGGGCGCGTCGTTCCAGCAGGAGGCCACGCCAGCCTGCGAGCGCTCCAGATCGATGCCTTGGTTGAGAACCGCGAAGTTCTCCTGCGCCATCAGGTTGAGCGTGGCCGAGTACAGGTTGGTCTCCACCTTCTGGCCGACCCCGTGACGATCGCGCGCGATCAGCGCCCCCAAGATGCCGATCGCCAGCGCCTGGGAGGCGGCGAAGTCGGCGATCGGGGTGCCGCAGGCGGTCGGCGGCTCGCCGGCGCGCCCGGTGTTGAACATCACCCCGCTCATCGCCTGCACAAGCAGATCCTGCCCCGGCCAGCCCTTCTCGGCCAGGTAGCTACCTTCGCCCCAGCCCGAGCCGGACGCGTAGATGATCTTGTCGTTGGCCGCCTTGAAATCCTCGTAGCCAAGACCCAGCCGGTCCATCACGCCGGAGCGGAAGTTCTCGACCACCACGTCACACTGCCTGGCCATCTCTATCAGCGCTTCGCGGCCCTTTTCGTTCTTCAGGTCCACGGTGACCGAACGCTTGTTGCGGTTGAACGAATGGAAGGCGGCCGAATCGCCGCCGACGAACTCGCCGATCATCGGCATGGACCGCATCCATTCGCCCTTGCCCGGCCGCTCCACCTTGATCACGTCGGCGCCCAGATCCGCCAGCGTCTGGGTGCACAGCGGCCCCAGCATCATCTGGGTGAAATCCAGGATACGGATGCCGTCGAGTGCGCCGGGAGTAGTGGATTGATTCATGTTGCTTCCTCAGGCTTCGCTCCTGTGGCGGCGATAGGTCGCCTCGAGCTCGGCGATGATTTTGTCCGCGTGTTCGCGATTGCGCAACCGCTTTACCAAAACCTCGCCGGCTTCGGCCTGCAGCGGCGGCCACCAGGGCACGCGCGGGCGCACATAGGCGCTCTTCTGAGTGGTGCTCGTGTCGGCGTAGAAGCCGTTCGCCAACACGTTGGTCGCCTGATCGTCCCAGGCGGCCAGTCCCGCCGGCTGTCCGCCGGTTCGCCCCGCCAACAGCTGCCCCTCGTCGCGGCAATACCAGCTGGCAAAGGCGGCCGCCTTGGCGGCGACCGGCGTCTGTGACGAGACCGCCATTCCCGCGCCGCCCAGCAGGCTGCCCGATCCGGCGGGCGGGGCGGCGAAGCGCCAGCCGCCGTTCTCCGGCTCGGTCATGGCCGTGTATCCGAAAGTGAAGGGAATATAGGCGATCTCCTCGCGGGTTCTCGCTTGCGCGAACAGCGCCTGAGGGGTGCAGGTCCAGCAGAAATCGCCGACAATGCCCGCGAGCCTTTTCAGCAGCCCGACTGCGCGCCGGGCGCTGCCTTCATCGGGAAATAGCCGGTCGCCGCCATCGGGTGCGGCGCCATCCCCGGCGATCAGGCTCATCAGACAGGAAATCGCATCGGTGGGATAGAGCGCCACGGCCACGGAACCGGGCCGATCCTCAGCCAGTGCGAACACGTCTTCCCAGGTCTGCGGCGCCTGGTGACCGCCCAGCGCCTGGGGGCGGTGTGCGGACACGTGACAGGCGGCATCGCTGGCAAATGCGGCGGTGACGCC
Organism: Rhizobiaceae bacterium; assembly: GCA_028281105.1. Lineage (GTDB taxonomy): Bacteria > Pseudomonadota > Alphaproteobacteria > Rhizobiales > Rhizobiaceae > JANQKQ01. The sequence goes on along the minus strand of JANQKQ010000048.1, from coordinate 534 downwards.
GCCCACCTGGAACGAGCGCTGCGACGGCCCGATCGCCCGGACGTTCACCTCGTGCACCTCTTCGGGCTCCACGAGCGCCTCGATCGGCGTGATCGCGCCTTCGTCCAGGGCCCGCGCCACATGGGGATAGTCGATGATCATCACGTCGCACTGCGGCGACATCTCGATAATCGGCTGATCGTTGAATGCGGTGAGCGGGCGACGCATGATCTCAACTCGATCGCCGGTCTTTTCGTGCCATGCGGCCGCCGCCGCCTCGAGCGGGGCGACGCAGCGCGGATCGTCCCACGCCACTACCCGTAAAACTCCGTTCGGCTGCCCGCCTGCTTCGCCGGTCGGGGCATCCGGTGCGACAAAACCACTGTGAGTCATCAGAGGAAATCCGTGCGTTGATAAATCGATTTACCAAACCTTATGATCGGCGCGATCCAGGAAGTCAAGACGTAGTGTCGTTAAATGCGGAAGTGGGGTTGTTGAACGGCAAAAAAGAGCCGGCGGTGGGCCGCCGGCTCTGGGAAAAATCGGGGCGATCGG
>JANQKQ010000019.1 GCA_028281105.1 Rhizobiaceae bacterium | reverse complement strand
CGAGGCGCGCGTGATCATGCTCGGGTTTGGTCACGAAGCCGAGAACCTGAAATATACCGGCGATGCGGGCAAACCCAACCCGTTCCGCGATGCGCGCGTGCGCGCAGCCGTGGCCCACGCCGTCAACGTTCCGGCGATCCTGCAGACCATCATGCGCGGCAACGCCGAGCCGGCCAGCCAGCTGGTCAGCCCCGCCATGCGCGGCTATTCGGCGGCCAATGCGGACCGTCCGGCGTTCGACGCGGACAAGGCCCGCGCGCTGCTGGCTGAAGCCGGCTACGGCGATGGTTTCTCGTTCGGCCTGAAATGCCCCAACAACCGGTACCTGAACGACGAATCCGTGTGCCAGGCGGTTGTCGGTATGCTGGCGCAAGTGGGCGTGACCGCCGAGCTCGATGCCATGCCGGTCTCCAACTACTGGCCGGAGCTGCGGGCGGACAATTACGACATGTATCTGCTCGGCTGGTCGCCCGGCACCTTCGACGCAGAACATCCGCTGCGCTTCCTCGCGTCGACCCCGAACAGTGAAAAGAAGCTCGGCAGCTGGAATTTCGGAGCCTTTTCGAATGCCCGCATTGACGAGATGCTGCCGATGATCCAATCCGAGATCGACGAAGCCAAGCGACAGGCGATGCTGGACGAGGCCGCGGCGATCCTGCAGGCCGAAACGGCTTACGTGCCGCTTTATGTGCAGCCGTTGGTCTGGGGCGTGCGCTCGAACGTGACGCTCACCCAGCGCCCGGACAACTTCTTCATCCTGCGCTGGGTCAACGTCAACTAGAACCCATTCGGCAGAGAGCATGATCGCGCTCGGGCGATGCGCGATCATGCATAAAGCGCCTTAGGTGAGGGGCCGCTCGTGATCGGGCGGCCCTTCGCTTATGCGATTTCATATCCCGCCTGCGGCATCTCGACCACCTTGCTGCATTGCGTTTCGTTCGCGTAGGCGCGCGCTGCCGGCAATGAAATATCGCTTGATTTTTTCACCAAGATGATATCCCGTGAAGGCGCACGGCGGGCTGGCCCGTAGGCAATTCGGGACGCGATTTCGTCGACGACCAGCGGCCCCGGCTTGGAGAGCGCCATGGGCGTCAACACGATTGCGCGCGCGACCGCCGCCGGCGAGCCGGCCAAACGGGTCCAGGCTGCCGATGCCGGCAGCATCGGCGCCGACATCCGCGCACTGCGCAAGGCCCGCGCCATGACGCTCAACGAAATGGCCGAGCATCTGGACCGATCGGTCGGCTTCGCCAGCCAGTTGGAGCGCGGCCTGTCCGAGCCGTCGATCGCCGACCTGCGCCGGCTGGCGGCGCTGTTCGACGTGCCGATCTCCCTGTTCTTCGGCCGGCCGGCGGCGGATCCGCGCGAGCGCGGCTACGTGGTGCGCGCCGGCGCCCGCCGCCGCCTCGGCGGCAGCGAAGGCGAACTGGTCGAGGAACTGCTCTCTCCCGATCTGGGCGGCGGTTTTGAGATCGTGCGCAGCGAATTCGCGCCCGGCGCCGCACTCGAAGAGCCGGTCGCCCGCGACACCGAGGATGCCGGCTACGTGGTCTCCGGTGCGCTCGATCTGGAAATCGGTGGCCAGTGGTTTTTTCTGGAGCCCGGCGATTCCTTCCGTTTCCGCGGCGAACCTTATCGCTGGCGCACGCGCGGGCCGCAGGCCGCGGTGGTGATCTGGGTCATCGCCCCACCCGTTTATTGAAGGCTGTACGAACGATGGCGGATGAAAGAAATGGCTGAACTTCCCTCACAGGCGCGCGTGGTGATCATCGGCGGCGGCGCGGTCGGCGTCTCCGGCCTGTATCACCTGGCCAAGGCCGGCTGGACCGACTGCGTTTTGCTGGAAAAGAACGAGCTGACCTCGGGCTCGACCTGGCATGCGGCCGGCAACGTACCGACGTTCTCCGCCTCCTGGTCGATCATGAGCATGCAGCGCTATTCCACACAACTGTATCGCGGACTGGGTGAAGCGGTCGACTACCCGATGAACTATCACGTCACCGGCTCGTTGCGGCTGGCCCACAATCAGGAGCGCATGCGCGAATTTCAGCGCGCGGCCGGCATGGGCCGTTACCAGGGCATCGACATCGAGATGTGCTCGGTGAGCGATCTGAAGGATCGCTATCCGTTTCTCGAAACCCACGATCTGGCCGGCGGCCTCTACGACCCCGACGACGGCGACATCGACCCCGCGCAGCTCACCCAGGCACTTGCCAAGGGCGCGCGCGAGATGGGCGCCAAGATCATCCGCTTCTGTGCGGTAACCGGCGTGCGCCGCGACAACGACGAATGGGTGGTGGAAACGGAAAAAGGCGAAATCCGCTGCGAGAAGGTCGTCAACGCCGCCGGCTACCGGGCGCAGGAAGTGGGCCGCATGTTCGGCCGGTTCGTGCCGATGATGACCATGTCGCATCAATACATGCTGACCGACGAAATCGACGAGCTGGCGAAGTGGACCAAGGACACCGGAAACAAGCTGCCGCTGCTGCGCGACGTGGATTCGTCCTACTATCTGCGCCAGGAGAAAACCGGCCTCAATCTCGGCCCGTATGAGCGCAACTGCCGCGGCCATTGGATGACCCACAACGATCCGATGCCGGACGACTTCTCCTTCCAGCTGTTCCCCGACGATCTGGAGCGGCTGGAATGGTATCTGGAGGACGCGATGGCGCGCGTGCCGCTGTTGGGCTCGGTAGGCGTCAGCCGGGTGATCAACGGGCCGATCCCCTATACGCCCGACGGCAATCCGCTGATCGGGCCGATGCCGGGCGTGCGCGACGCTTATGAGGCGTGTGTGTTCACCTTCGGCATCGCGCAATCCGGCGGCGCCGGCAAGGTGCTGGCAGAATGGATCACCGAAGGTGGCACCGAATGGGACATGTGGTCGTGCGACCCGCGCCGCTTCACCGGCTATGCCGACCAGGACTACTGCAACGCCAAAGGTATCGAGGTCTACGGCCACGAATACGCGATGCACTTTCCCCGCCACGCATGGCCGGCCGGCCGCGACAAAAAGCTGTCGCCGCTGCACGACCGGCTAAAGGCCGCCGGCGCGGTGTTCGGCGCCTATAACGGCTGGGAGCGGGCGAACTGGTTCGCGGCCGACGGGGACGACACGTCGGAAGAAGCGACCCAGACCTGGAACCGGGAAGGCCCGTGGCATCAAAGGATACGTGAAGAATGCCACGCAGTGCGCGACGGCTGCGGCGTGCTGGCGATCTCCGGATTTTCGCGCATACGGGTGGAGGGAGAAGGCGCGGCGGACTGGTTGTCCGGCCTGATCACCGGCGCACTGCCGAAGGTTGGCCGCATTGGTCTCGCCTACTTCGCCGATGAGAAGGGTCGCATCGTCACCGAGATGTCGGTGATCCGCGAGGGCGAGGATGCGCTGTGGCTGATCACCGCCGCCTTCGCCCAATGGCACGACCGCGACTGGCTGGTGGCGCACGCGCCGGCGGAAGCGAAATTCGAGATCGTCGATGTCACCGATGATTACGAATGCCTGCTGGTTACCGGCCCGAAATCGCGCGAAATCCTGTCCGGCATTGGGGACGGCGACCTGTCGCTGCCATGGTTGACCAGGCAGGAGGCGACAATCGCAGGCAAGCGCGCGGTGGTGCTGCGGGTCTCCTATGCCGGCGAGTTGGGCTGGGAGATCCACCCGGCAATCGACGACGCACCGGCGATCTGGGATGCGGTCACCGCCGCCGGCGCCAAGCCGTTCGGCATGTATGCGCTCGACTCCCTGCGATTGGAAAAGGGCTACCGAGCCTGGAAGGGCGACCTGTCGACCGACTACACGGTGCTGCAGGGCGGGTTGGATCGTTTCGTCAAGCTCGACAAGGAAGGCGATTTCGTCGGCAAGGCGGCGATCTTGCGCGAGAAGCAGGAGGGCGTCGCCAGGCGCTTCGCCACGCTGGTCGTCGAAGCGGGCGATCACGACGCGCCCTATATGTCGACGATTTGGCACGATGGCGAGGTGGTCGGGGAGACCACGTCGGGCGGCTGGGGACACAGGACCGACCAATCCATCGCTCTCGCCATGCTTCGCGCCGATCTCGCCGAGCCGGGCACCAACGTCGAGGTGGAAATCTACGGCGAGCGCTTCCCCGCCACCGTGCAGCCGGACCGGCCCCTGTGGGACCCGGCCAACGAGCGCCTGCGCGCCTGACGGGTCAGGAGAGATACGATCATGCCGCAAATCTCGCAACGAGTGCGCAACATCGCCAGCCACGGCATGGCCGGCTGGCAGGTATATCTGAGCGCGATCGAGCGATCCCGCGCCGGCGAGGATATCCTGTTCGCGGCGATCGGTGATCACGACTTCCCCACGCCCGACCCCATCGTCGAGGCCTGCGTGGAAGCCGTGCGCGCCGGCCACCACCACTACACCGACCTGGCAGGCCTGCCGGAGCTGCGCGCCGCCATGGCGGCGATCGCCAGCCAAAGCACCGGCGTGCCGACCAAGGCGGAAGAAGTACTGGTGACGCCCGGTGGCCAGCCGGCGCTGTTCTGCGCGGCCAGCGCGGCGCTGGAGCCCGGCGACCATGCGATCGTGCTGTCGCCCTACTACGCCACGTTTCCGGGAACCTTCGCGGCGGTGGGAGCCGAATTTTCCATCGTCGACTGCAAGGCCGAGGACGGCTTCCAGCCCGACGCCGCCGCGATCGAGGCGGCCACCACCGAACGCACCAAGGCCGTGCTCATCAACACGCCCAACAATCCGTCCGGCGCCATATTCACCCGCGAGCGGCTGGAGCAAATCGCCGCCCTGTGCCAGCGCCGGGACTGGTGGCTGATCTCCGATGAAGTCTACTGGTCGCTTGCCGACGGCGACCATCTGAGCCCCCGCTCGCTGCCCGGCATGACCAAGCGCACGCTGGTGGTGACCTCGCTGTCGAAGAGCCATGCGATGACCGGCTGGCGGGTGGGCTGGCTCACCGGACCAACCGATGCCATCGCAGCGCTCACCGAGCTGAGCCTGGTCTCCACCTACGGCATTTGCGACTTCATCAGCCACGCGGCGGCCTCGGCGCTGGGCGAACGTCAGGTGATGGCCGATATCGCCGGGCGGTATCGGCATCGACGCGAGCACCTGCGTGGGCAGATCGAAGCCATCGACGGGCTCGCGGTCGCCGGTTCCAGCGGCGGCATGTACCTGCTGGTCGACGTGCGCGCGGTGGACGCCGACGACGAGCGTTTCGCCTGGACCCTGCTCGACGACCATCAACTGGCGGTGATGCCCGGGCGCAGCTTCGGCGTGGCGGCGGCCGGTCATGTGCGGCTTTCCCTGTGCCAGCCGGAGGACCAGTTGACGGACGTGGCGCGGCGCATCGCCGACTGCGTCGCCAGCTACGACCGATCCGCCAAACCCACCAGGAGAGCTTCGTAATGACCAGTCTGCCCGACAAGGCGCGAGCCGTCATCATCGGCGGCGGCGTTGCCGGCGCATCGCTCGCCTACCACCTGAGCAAGCTCGGCTGGAGCGACGTTATCCTGCTCGAACGCAGGCAGCTGACCTGCGGCACCACCTGGCATGCGGCAGGTCTCATCGGACAGTTGCGGGCCACCATCAACATGACCAAGGCGGCCAAATACTCCCAGGAGCTCTATGGCGAACTCGAAGCGGAGACCGGAGTTGCCACCGGCTTTCGCCGCTGCGGCTCGATCACCGTGGCGCTGACCCAGGAGCGGCGCGAGGAGCTCTATCGCGGTGCGTCGATGGCGCGCGCGTTCGGTGTCGAGATCGAGGAGATTTCACCCAACCAGGTCACCGAGCGTTATCCGCACATCAACGTGGCCGATGTGGTGGGCGCAGTCTGGCTGCCCAGGGACGGTCAGGGCGATCCGGCCAACATCGCCCAGGCCCTGGCCAAAGGCGCGAGAAATCGCGGCGCGCGCATCGTCGAAGGTGCCAAGGTGGTCGGCATCGACACCGACGCAGGACGGGTGCGGGCGGTTACCGCCGAATATAAAGGCGAGACGTTCCGCATCGAGACCGAGCATGTGGTCAACTGCGCCGGCATGTGGGCGCGCGAGGTCGGCCGCATGGCGGGTGCGTCGATCCCGCTGCACGCCTGCGAGCACTTTTACATCGTCACCGAGAACATCCCGGGGCTGACCCATCTTCCGGTCCTGCGGGTGCCGGACGAATGCGCGTATTACAAGGAAGACGCCGGCAAGATCCTGCTAGGCGCGTTCGAGCCCAACGCCAAGCCCTGGGGCATGAACGGCATCCCGGAGGATTTCTGTTTCGATCAGCTGCCCGAGGATTTCGATCACTTCGAGCCGATCCTGGAAAAAGCGGTCGAGCGCATGCCGATGCTGGCGGAGACCGGCATACACACCTTCTTCAACGGGCCCGAAAGCTTCACCCCGGACGACCGCTACTATCTGGGCGAATGCCCCGAAACCCGAAACTTCTGGGCCTGCTGCGGCTTCAATTCGGTCGGCATTCAGTCGGCCGGCGGCGCCGGGATGGCGCTGGCGCAATGGATGGAGGACGGCGAGCCGCCGTTCGATCTGTGGGACGTGGACATCCGCCGCATGGCGCCGTTTCAGGCCAACGCCAGCTATCTGCGCGCGCGCGTGTCGGAGTCGTTGGGCTTGCTTTACGCCGACCATTTCCCTTACCGGCAGCCGGAAACGGCGCGCGGGGTGCGGCGCTCGCCGCTGCACGAGCATCTCAAAAGCCGCGGCGCGGTATTCGGCGAGGTGGCCGGCTGGGAGCGCGCCAACTGGTTTGCCGAATCCGGCCAGGAGCGTGAATACCGCTATAGCTGGAAGCGGCAGAACTGGTTCGACAATGCGGCGCGCGAGCACGCGGCGGTGCGCGGCGCGGTCGGCCTGTTCGACATGTCGTCGTTCGGCAAGCTGCGCATCGAGGGACGCGACGCGCTCGACTTCCTGCAACATGTGTGCGCCAACCAGATGAACGTGGAGCCCGGCCGCATCGTATACACGCAGATGCTCAACGCCCGTGGCGGCATCGAATGCGACCTGACGGTCACGCGGTTGAGCGACACTGCATTTCTGGCGGTGGTGCCGGCGGCCACCGTGTACCGCGATCTGGCGTGGATGAATCGCCACAAGGGCGACCGTCACGTGGTGATCACCGACGTTACGGCCGGCGAGGCGGTGCTGTGCGTTATGGGGCCGGCCTCGCGCGATCTGCTGGGCGGGGTCAGCCCGAACAACTTTTCGAACGAGCACCACCCGTTCGGCATGATGCGCGAGATCGAGATCGGCATGGCCGTCGCGCGCGCGCACCGGGTGACCTATGTGGGTGAACTGGGCTGGGAGATCTACGTGTCCGTGGATCAGGCGGCCCATGTGTTCGAGACGCTCGAAGCGGCGGGCGCGGACGTGGGCCTGAAGCTGTGCGGCCTGCACGTGCTTGATTCGTGCCGAATCGAGAAGGCGTTCCGCCATTTCGGCCACGACATCACCGACGAAGACCATGTGCTGGAGGCGGGGCTGGGCTTCGCGGTTAAGCCCGACAAGGGCGAGTTCATCGGCCGTGACGCGGTGTTGCGCAAGAAGGAACAGGGGTTGGCGCGCCGGTTGGTGCAGTTCAAGCTCGAAGACGGCGAGCCGCTGCTCTACCACAACGAGCCGATCGTGCGCGACGGCGAGATCGTCTCCTATCTGACCTCGGGCAATTACGGCCACCATCTGGGCGCGGCGATCGGCCTCGGCTACGTGCCGAGCGCCGGTGAGAGCGCCGCCGACATGCTGGCCTCGCGCTACGAGATCGAGATCGCGGGCTCGCGGGTCGCCGCCACCGCTAGCCTGAAGCCGCTTTACGATCCCAAATCGGAGCGGGTGCGGGTGTAGACAAGCCACCACACGATTAGAGGAGGAGCGTCATGGCCAGACGTTCGGGAGGAAGACAGGCCCGCATCGCCGAGCGCGCCGCGCCGCTGGCCGATGAGTTGCGCCCGGTACGCGCCGGCATGGCAGGCGGCACTTACCGGCCATTGAGCGAAGACGACATGCGCGCCATCCATGGCTCAGCGCTGAAGGTGCTCGAGGAGATCGGCCTGGCCGATGCGCCCGAAAGCGGCGTCGCGTCGATGACCGCCGCCGGCGCGATACTCGGCGAAGACGGCCGGCTGCGTTTCCCATCGGCACTGGTGGAGACGATGTTGGAGCAAGCGGCGCGCGATCTGGTGCTGCACGGGCGCTCCCCTGCGCATGACCTGACGCTGTCGCCCTACAAGGTACATTACGGCACCGCCGGCGCCGCCGTGCATCTGATCGACATCAAGACCCGCGAGTATCGTGACTCCACGTTAGCCGACCTGTTCGCCGCCGCGCGGCTGGCGGAAGCCCTGGAGCACGTGCACTTCTTCCAGAGGCCGATGGTGGCCCGCGACATCGAGGACAATTACGAACTCGACATCAACACGCTGTACGCATGCATCGCCGGCACCACCAAACATGTGGGCACTTCTTTCGTGCACGCCGACCACGTGAGCGGCGTGTTCGAGCTGCTGCATCTGGTGGCCGGTTCCGAGCAGGCCTGGCGTGCCCGCCCGTTCGTTTCCAACACCAACTGCTTCGTCGTGCCGCCGCTGAAATTCGCCACCGAATCCTGCGAGGCGATGGAGGCGTGCATCGCCGGCGGCATGCCGGTGCTGCTTTTATCGGCCGGCCAGGCCGGCGCCACCTCGCCCGCGCCGATCGCCGGCGCTATCGTCCAGGCGGTGGCCGAATGCCTGGCCGGCGTCGTCTATGTCAATTCGATCGCGCCCGGCCATCCGGCGATCTTCGGCACCTGGCCGTTCGTCTCCGACCTTCGCTCCGGCGCCATGTCGGGCGGCTCGGGCGAACAGGCGCTGCTGACCGCGGCCTGCGCGCAGATGGGCAACTACTATCGTCTGCCGACCGGCTCGGCCGCCGGCATCGCCGATGCCAAACTGCCTGACATGCAGGCGGGCTACGAGAAGGCCATCTCCAACGTGATGGCGGGGCTGGCCGGTCTCAACATGGTCTATGAGAGCATCGGCATGCACGCCTCGCTGCTGGGCTTCTGCCTGGAGAGCATGATCATCGACAACGACATGATCGGCCAATGCCTGCGCTGCGTGCGCGGCATCGAGGTGACTGCCGAAAAGATGGCGGTCGACACCATCGCCAAGGTGTGCCTGGAGGGGCCGGGCCACTATCTGGGACACGAGCAGACCCTGGGCCTGATGCAGTCGGAATACCTGTATCCGGTGGTCGGCGACCGCACCAGCCCGAAGGAATGGGCGGAAGTGGGCAAGCCGGATCTGATCGACACGGCGATCGCGCAGAAGAACCGCCTGCTGGCGATGCCGAACCCGGCCGCCCTGCCGGCAGAGACCGACGCAGCGATCCGTGTGGCGTTGCCGATCCGTTTGCCGGAGAATGCGATCGCGGCGTGAAGGAGATGCCAACCGGCAAAGGTTCGCACAACATGGCTTTCCACCCACCCTCATTGTCTCCCCACCAGGGGAAGGGAAGGTTCTGTGGCGAGCGCTCGTCCAAATCAACGGCGTCATCCTCGCCCTTGTGGCGAGGATCTAATCCCGTTGCCGACAGGCCGTTGGGTCGGAGAGGTGTTTAGATCCTCGCCACAAGGGCGAGGATGACGGAGGAGACAATGGCACGGCCTAGGTCCCCCTCCCCCTTGTTGGGGAGGGGCAAAGGTTGGGGCCGCGACGCCTCGACAACCACCGGCAGCCCTCATCGCGCCCAATTCACTCCCCGCGCGGAAAGCGCTGGCGCTCTTCCAGGTCGTTCAGGTCCAGATGGTTGCGCATGTAGCGCTTTGAGGCCTCGCGCAGCGGCTGGTAGTCCCACGGATAGTAGGCGCCGTTGCGCAACGCGTCGTAGACCACCAGGCGCCGGGCCTGGCTGGCGCGCACTTGCTCATCGAACCGGGCCAGGTTCCAACGCGCTTCCACCTGCTCCATGTAGCCGGCCACGGTCTCGGCATGGGCGGGGTCGGCGGCCAGATTGGTCAGTTCGTGCGGGTCGGCGTCCATGTCGAACAGCTGCGGCGGATCGATCTCGCAGTGGTTGAACTTGAAGCGTTTATCGCGGATCGACACCATCGGCGCCTGCGAGGCTTCGGCCGCGTATTCCATCGGCACCGGTTCCGGCCTCCTCGCGCCGGAGGCAATGGGCGCCAAGTCATGGCCATCGGTCCAGGCCTCGATCTGCGATAGATCGATCCCGGCCAGGTTGGCAAGCGTCGGCAGGATGTCGAGATTAGACACCGGGGTTTCGACTTGGCCAGCCTTCAAGTCGGGCGCGGCGATCATCAGCGGCACCCGTGACGACCCGTCGTAGAAGCACATCTTGAACCACAGCCCGCGCTCGCCCAGCATGTCGCCATGGTCCGAGCAGAACAGGACGATCGTGCGCTCGTCCTGAAGTGTCGAGGTAAGCGCTTCCATCACCTTGCCGATCTTGTCGTCAAGATAGGAGATGTTGGCGAAGTAGGCGCGCCGCGAACGTTCCACGTCTTCCTCGGTCACGTCGTAGTTGAGCCAGTCGTTGGCGCGGAAAATCCGCTGGGCGTGCGGGTCGTGATCGTCGAAATCCATCGCCGGCACCTGCGGCTGCAGGTGTTCGCAGTCGGCGTACAGGTCCCAGAACTTGCGCCGCGCCACATAGGGATCATGCGGGTGGGTGAAACTGACCGTAAGACACCAAGGCCGCTCATCATGGCCGCGCGCCAGGTCATAGACCTTTGCGATCGCGTTGGCCGCCACCTCATCGTCATATTCGAGCTGGTTGGTGATCTCGCCGACCCCGGCGCCGACCACCGAGCCCATATTGTGATACCACCAGTCGATGCGCTCGCCCTGGCGGCGATAGTCCGGCGTCCAGCCGAAATCGGCCGGATAGACGTCGGTGGTCAGCCGCTCCTCGAAACCGTGCAACTGGTCGGGGCCGACGAAGTGCATCTTGCCGGAAAGACACGTGTGATAGCCGGCGGCGCGCAGATGGTGGGCGTAGGTGGGGATGTCGGAGGCGAACTCGGCGGCGTTGTCGTAGACGCGGGTGCGCGAGGGCAGTTGCCCGCTCATGAAGGCGGCGCGGCCGGGCGCGCATAGGGGGCTCGCGGTATAGCAGTTGGCGAATCGGGTGGAACGTTCGGCCAGGCGCCGCAGGTTGGGCACGTGCAGGAAGTCGGCCGGCCCGTCGGGAAACAGCGTACCGTTGAGCTGGTCGACCATGAAGATCAGAATGTTCGGCTTCGTGCTCATGGCGTGCGCCACCCTATTTCAACAATGAACGGTGAATGTCCTTGGCTTCGATGACACCGATAATGCGTTCACCCTCGCCCACATAGATCGCCGTTCCCGCATCCAGTTGCAGCGCCATCACCTCGCGCAGCTTCATATCGCGCGGCACCACGGGGGCCTTTTTGTCGCCCTTGCGCCTGGCGTCGCGTGGGCGCATGGCATCGTAGGCGGTCATCACCGCGAGCGGGTTCATGTGAGCGACGAAATCGGCCACATAGTCGTTGGCCGGCTCGTTCAAAATCTCTTGCGGCGTGCCGCATTGGACGATGCGCCCGCCCTCCATGATGGCGATGCGGTTGCCGATCTTGATCGCCTCGTCGAGGTCGTGGCTGACGAAGACGATGGTGCGCTTGAGCCGCTTCTGCAGATCGATCAGTTCGTCCTGCAGGCGGGCGCGGATCAGCGGGTCGAGCGCCGAATAGGGCTCGTCCATCAGCAGGATCGGCGCGGCGGTGGCGAACGCGCGCGCCAGGCCGACGCGCTGCTGCATCCCACCCGACAACTCCTGGACCTGCTTATCGGCCCAGCCTGCCAGCCCCACCAGTTCCAGCTGTTCGCCGACTTTGGTGCGAATCTCGGTCGCGCTCATCCCGGCAAGTTCAAGGCCCAGGCCCACATTCTCGGCCACGGTGCGCCACGGCAACAGCGCGAACTGCTGGAACACCATGGCGATCTGGCCGAGCCGCAGTCGCCGCAGCTCCTGGGCCGAGCAGGTGGCCAGATCGGTGAGGTCTTCACCGCTGCGCACTCGCACCGCGCCGCGCGTAATCGGATTAAGACGGTTGACCGCGCGCAGCAGCGTCGACTTGCCCGAGCCTGACAGGCCCATCAGCACGACGATCTCGCCCTCGTGCACGTCTAGGCTGGCGCCGGCGACGCCGAGAATCTGGCCGGTCTGCTCCTGGATTTCCTCGCGGCTGGCGCCACGATCGATCATCGCCAGCGCCTGGGCCGGTCGCGGGCCGAAGACGATGTCGACATTGTCGAACTGGACGGCCGCCTCGCTCATCGCCCCCGCGCGCCCTTCTCGTTGCGCAGGAACCGGTCGAGCAGGATGGCGATCAGCACGATCACCACGCCGACCTCGAAGCCCTTGGCGATGTTGACCGTGTTGAGCGCGCGCAATGTGGGCACGCCGAGCCCGTCGGCGCCGACCAGGGCGGCGATCACTACCATCGATAGCGATAGCATGATGGTCTGGGTGAGCCCCGCCATGATCGAGGGAAACGCATAGGGCAGCTCCACCTTCCACAGCAGTTGCCGGGGGGTGGCGCCGAACGCCTGGCCGGCCTCGATCAGCGGCGTCGGGGTCGATTTGACCCCCAGTTCGGTCAGCCGGATCGGCGCGGGGATCGCGAAGATCACTGTGGCGATGAGGCCGGGCACCATGCCCAGCCCGAACAGGATCAGCGCCGGGATCAGGTAGACGAAGGTGGGGATCGTCTGCATCAGGTCGAGGATCGGCCGCAGGAAGGCGGAAAACCTCCGATTGTGCGCGGCGGCCACCCCGACCGGTACGCCGACGACCATGCACACGATGGAGGCGGCGACCACCAGCGACAGGGTCTCGGTGGTCTCCTCCCAATAGCCCTGGTTGATGATCAGCAGCAGCACCGCGACGACGAAGACGGTAAACGCGACGGACCGCTTCAGCCACCAGCCGAGCGCGGCGGCCAGCGCCACGATGACGAAGGGGTGCGGCGTCTGCAGGCACCACAGCAGCGCGAAGATGACCCGTTCGAGCTGGACCGAGAACCAGTCGAAGACGAAGCCGGCGTTGTCGATCAGCCAGTCGACGCCTGTTTTGGCCCAGCGGCCGATCGGGATCTTGTTGTCAACCAGCCATTCCATCGCGGCTCAAGCCTTGCTGATGATCCGGGAAGCGGCGCGGCGAACGAAAACGGGGCCGGCGTGCGGCCCCGTCCTCGGTATACGAGCGCGGGCCTAAAGGCCCAAAGCGGCTTTGACGGCGCCCATCGCCTCGCCGCCGTCGCGGGTGGTCACCCCGTCGAGCCAGCCGTCGAGGATGCCGGCATTCGCATTCAGCCAGGCGCCGGCCGCCGCTTCGGGCTCCTCGCCATCGTTCAGGATCGCGCCCATGATCTCGTTCTCCATTGCCAGGGTGAATTCGAGATTGGTGAGCAGCTTGCCGACATTGGAGCACTCGTCCACATAGCCGGCGCGCACATTGGTGTAGACGGTGGCGCCGCCCAGGTTCGGGCCGAAATAGTCGTCACCGCCGGTCAGGTAGCTCATCTCGAAATTGGCGTTCATCGGATGCGGCTCCCAGCCCAGGAACACGATCGGCTCGCCCTTGCGCTGCGCGCGGGCGACTTGCGCCAGCATGCCCTGTTCGGAGGATTCGACCACTTCGAAGCCGTTCAATCCGAAAGCATCTGCCTCGATCATCGACAGGATCAGGCGGTTGCCGTCATTGCCCGGCTCGATGCCGTAGATCTTGGCGTCGAGCGCGTCGCGAATCTTCGAAATATCGGCGAAGTCGGCCACGCCCATGTCGGCGGCCGCCTTGTTGACCGCCAGCGTGTACTTGGCGCCTTCCAGGTTAACGCCGACGGTGTCGACCGTGCCGGCCTCGCGATACGGTTTGATGTCGTTTTCCATGGTCGGCATCCAGTTGCCGAGGAACACGTCGATGTCCTTGTTGGCGAGCGAGGTATAGGTGACCGGCACCGAGAGAACCTTGATGTCGGTCTCGTAGCCCAGCGCCTTGAGCACCAGGGTGGTCGCCGCGGTGGTCGCGGTGATGTCGGTCCAGCCCACATCGGAAAAGCGGACGGTGTTGCACTGCTCCGGTTCGGCAGCGTTCGCCAGGCCGACCTGCAACATCATGGCGCCCGAAAGGGCCGCCGTCAGAAGGGCGCGTCTACGCATTTGCTGTTCTCCTGTAACTTAAGTTCCCATGAAGTCGATTTTGGGCGCAAACGGCTCCTCCTTGCCGTTCGGGCGCTTGGAAGCCCCCTGGGGCGCCCCGCCCCAATCTCCGATCCCGGCGGGCTGGAAAGGCCGCAATCGCGGTTTCGGCCCATGCCGGGATCGATCGCATATTCCCGGACCGCCCCTTCGCCCGCAAGGGCTAATTTCGACTATTTTGATTGACGGGTCAATCAAGTTCGGTGCAAATGCGCAGCCGGGTTGCCTGATGCGTGGCCGACCGGCCCGGCCATCGCGAACCATCAACGCGAGCAACAGGAGCGTCGAAGCGCATGCCTCGAATCGGCGTTGAAACCGAACGGCGACAGTCGCTGGTCAAGGCGGCGATCGAGGTGATCGGCCGCACCGGCTCGCTCGACGTGCCGGTCAAGGACATCGCCCGCAAGGCGGGCATGTCGCCGGCGCTGGCGTTCCATTATTTCGGCGACAAGGACGAGATCATCACCGCGACCATGCGCCACCTGCTGCGCGAGCTGACGGCGGAGTTTGCCCGCGGGCTCGCCGGCAGAACGGACCCGCTTGCCCGGGTCGAGGCGGTGATCGAGGCCAGCTTCGCCGCCAGCCAGTTCGACCGCAACACGGTGGCCGCCTGGCTGGTGTTCTACGTGCACGCCTTCCAGGCCAAGGGCGCCGCCCGCCTGCTGGCGATCTATTCCGCCCGGCTCGATTCCAATCTGCGCCACGCGCTTCGCGGCCTGTTCGACGACGCGAAGGCCGAGCGGGTGGCCGCCGGGCTCGCCGCGCTGATCGACGGGCTGTACGTGCGCCACGCGCTGCGGCGCTCGGGCCCTGATCGAAACCGGGCGATCGCGCTGTGTCTCGACTATCTGCAAGCCCAGTGCCGCGCACCCAACTAGAAAGACGAAGCCATGAACGTGATGACACAGCCTGATCTCGCCAAGCTGGTACCCGCCGGCAATCATTTCATCGCCGGGAAATTCGTCGAGGGCGAAGGCAGGCGGATCGATGACATCTATCCGGCTACCGGTCAGCCCATCGCCACCATAGCCTGGGCAACCGACGATGAGATCGAGCAAGCGGTCGAAGCCGCGCGCGCCGGCTTTAAGGTCTGGCGCGCCACGCCGCTGGCCGAACGCGCCCGGGTGCTGCGCAAGGCGGCCGAACTGCTGCGCGAGCGCAACCGGCCCATCGCCACCCTGGAGACGCTGGACACCGGCAAGCCGTTGCAGGAGACCCTGGCGGTGGACGTGATCTCCGGCGCCGAGTGCCTTGAGTATTTCGCCGCCCAGGCCGCAGTGCAAACCGGCGAGCACGTGGCCTTTTCCGGCTCCCGGGGCGACTGGGGCTATACCGTTCGCGAGCCGCTGGGCGTCTGCGTCGGCATCGGCGCGTGGAACTATCCCATCCAGATCGCCTGCTGGAAGAGCGCCCCGGCGCTCGCCTGCGGCAACGCGGTGATCTTCAAACCGGCGGAACTGACGCCGCTTTCGGCGCTGGAACTTGCCCGCGCGCTAGCCGAGGCGGGCCTGCCCGACGGGGTGTTCAACGTGTTGCAGGGGGACGGCGCGGTGGGAGCCAAGCTGGTCGCGCATCCCCAGGTGGCCAAGGTCTCGCTCACCGGTGAGACCACCACCGGCGCCAAGGTGCTCAAGGGGGCGGCCGATACCATCAAGAACGTCACACTGGAACTGGGCGGCAAGTCGCCGCTGATCGTGTTCGCCGACGCGGACATCGACCAGGCGGTGGGCGGCGCCCTTTCCGCCAACTTCTACTCCACCGGCCAGGTGTGCTCCAACGGCACGCGCGTGTTCGTCCATGCCGACATCCGCGACGCTTTCGTCGACAAGCTGCTGGAACGCACCGCGGCTCTGAAGATCGGCGATCCGATGGACGAGGCCACCCAGATCGGCCCGCTGGTCTCGGCCGAACACCACGACAAGGTGGTGGGCTACCTGAAAGCCGCGCCGGACCAGGGCGAGCTGCTCGCGGGTGGCGAACGGCCGGTGGTGGAAGGTTTCGAAGGCGGCTATTGGGTCGAGCCTATGATCGTCGAGTGTACCGACGATGAGGTGGCCATCGCCCGCGAGGAAGTGTTCGGCCCGCTGCTGAGCCTGTTCACGTTTGCCGATGAGGACGAAGTGGTCGCGCGCGCCAACGACACCGTCTATGGCCTTTCGGCCGGGGTGTTCACTAGCGATCTTGCCCGCGCGCATCGCGTCATCGCCAGGCTCGAGGCCGGCACCTGCTGGATCAACGCCTACAATCTCACCCCGATCGAACTGCCGTTCGGCGGCCACAAGCGCTCCGGCATCGGCCGCGAGAACGGCCGCTGGGCGATGGAGGCGTACAGCCAGGTCAAGAGCGTCTACGTGGCCATGGACCCGGTGGAGTACCCCTATTGACCGCAGGCGCCGACATCGCGGTTGCGCACCGGGCCGATTATGTGATCATCGGCTCCGGCTCGGCCGGCGGTGCGCTCGCCGCGCGGCTGTCGGAGGACGGGAGCAAACGAGTCATCGTTATCGAATATGGCGGCTCGGACGCGGGGCCGCTCATCCAGATGCCGGCCGCATTCGCCATGCCGATGAACATGGCCCGCTACGACTGGGGGTTCGAGACCGAACCGGAGCCGCATCTGGGCGGCCGGAAGCTGGTGTGCCCGCGCGGCAAGGTTCTGGGCGGGTCGTCGTCGATTAACGGCATGGTCTATGTGCGCGGCCATGCGCGCGATTTCGACGCCTGGGCCGAGGCCGGAGCGACCGGCTGGTCGTTCGCCGACGTGCAGCCCTATTTCCAGCGCATGGAATCGGCCCCCCACGGCGATCCGGCCTGGCGGGGCACCAACGGCCCGCTGCACGTCAAACGCGGCGACCAGCACAATCCGCTGTTCACCGCGCTGGTGGAGGCCGGTCGCCAGGCCGGCTTCCAGGTCACCGACGATTACAACGGCGCCCAGCAGGAAGGGTTCTCCGCGATGGAGCAGACCATCCATCGCGGCCGGCGCTGGTCGACGGCCAACGCCTATCTTAAACCCGCCTTGAAGCGGCCTAATCTCACCGTGGTACGCGGCCTGGCGCGGCGGATCGTGATCGAGGACGGGCGCGCCACCGGCGTCGAAATCGAGCGCGGCGGCCAGATGCAGATCATCGGCGCCGAGACGGAAGTGATCGTCGCGGCTTCCTCGATCAACTCGCCGAAACTGCTGATGCTTTCAGGCATCGGCCCGGCGGCGCAGTTGCGCGAGCACGGCATCGAGGTGATCGCCGACCGGCCGGGGGTGGGCGAGAACCTGCAGGACCACCTTGAAGTCTATCTGCAGCAGGAGTGCACCCAGCCGATCACGCTCTACTCCAAGCTCGACTGGGCCTCCAGGGCGCTGATCGGCGCGCGCTGGCTGTTGTTCAAGACCGGCGTGGGGGCCTCCAACCATTTCGAAAGCGTCGGGTTCGTGCGCTCGCGCGCCGGCGTCGATTATCCCGACATTCAGTTCCACTTCCTGCCCGTCGCCATTCGCTATGACGGCAAGGCGGCGGCGCGCGCCCATGGGTTCCAGGTGCATGTGGGTCCGATGCGCTCGCCGTCGCGCGGCCATGTGCGGCTGAAATCCGCCGATCCGCGCGCCGCGCCGGCGATCCGCTTCAACTATATGTCCCACGACGACGACTGGCGCGATTTCCGTCGCTGCATCCGCTTAGCGCGCGAAGTCTTCGCCCAGCCGGCCTTCGACCCGTTTCGCGGACCGGAGATCGCACCGGGCGCGGCGGCGCAGAATGACGCGGACCTGGACGAGTACATACGCGAGCACGTGGAAAGCTCCTATCACCCGTGCGGCACCTGCAAGATGGGGCGCGAGTCGGACCCGCTTGCCGTGGTCGATCCGCAATGCCGGGTGATCGGCGTCGAGGGGCTGCGGGTGGCCGATTCCTCGGTCTTCCCGTCGATCACCAACGGCAATCTCAACGGCCCGTCGATCATGGTCGGCGAGAAGGCGGCCGATCACGTGCTCGGCCGCGATCCCCTGCCGCGATCCAACCTGGAGCCCTGGATCCATCCGGAGTGGCAGACGAGCGATCGTTAGATTGGTTGAGCGCATATACGGGATCGGAATGGGCTCCGGCCCCAATTGTCATGAGCTCTAACCTCATCTACTCCCAAAGCGACAGAGGGTAAGGTGTTGCGCCACCGAATCCGCGCAACTCTCCTGCGTCATCCTCGCCCTTGTGGCGAGGATCTAACCCCGTTTCCGATAGATCGTGGAATCCGATGGGTGGTTGGATCCTCGGAACAGGCCCGAGGATGACGATGGAGAGGGTGTGTGAAACGAAAACACCTCACATCCCCATGCGCACCAGGCCAGCGCCGGCCAACCCCATCAACAGCACCAGGCAGAACCGTTTGTAGGTTTTCTCCATCGACGGGCGGAACAGCCAGCTACCGATCATGACGCCGACAACGACCAGCGGCGCCAGCAGCAGACCGCGCGTCGCGGCTTGCGTGTCCATCACGCCGAAGCCCAACTGATAGATGATTGAAGTCAACATGGAGATGAGCAGGAACATCACCAGCGAAGCGCGCATGGTCTTCGCCGGCGCTTGCCGTGCAAGCACATACAGCGCCACCACCATGCCGCCGACATGGGCAAGACCGGTCACAATGCCGGCGGTGAGGCCCGAGCCATAAAGGCCCGAGCGGGTTGCCAGAAACCTCGGACTGGCGCGGAACAGCTGCGAAGCCGCCAGCACAAGGATGAGCGCCAGCGCAACCAGCGTGGAAGTCTCGGTCGACAGCGACACGGTGACCGCAAGCCCGATCGGCACGCCGATCGCCGAACCGATCACCAGCCCCCACACCACGCCCATGTCCGCGTCGCGAAAGCCTCCGCGCGCCATCATCACTCCGGCGGCGCCCTCCAATACGTAGCAGATGGGGATGAGCTCGATCGGCGGCAGCACCGCCACCGCGCTCGCCATCACCAGTGCGGACAGGGCGAAGCCGGAAAAGCCGCGCACCACCGACGCGATAAACACCATGACGGCCACGAAGGCCAACTCGCCCGGCGAAAGCTGCGCTATGACCGCCAATTGCTCCCAGCCGGGCACGTGACTCAGCCGCCCATCTGCGCGCGCATGTCCTGTCGGTCGATGCCGGCGACGACGACCGGTTTCTTCATGGCGTCGCGGCGGAACGGCTCGCCCAGCTCCTGGTTCAAGATCACCTCGATGAAGGTGGTCACGCCATCTTGCTGGGCTTTGCAGGCGGATTTAAGCGCCTCGGTCAGCTCTTCCTGCGTGGTCGCGCGAACCCCTTCCAGCCCGCAGGCCTTGGCGATCTGCGCGTAGCTCAGATTGGGGTTGAGCTCGGTGCCGACGAAATTGTCGTCGTACCACAGCGTGGTGTTGCGCTTCTCCGCGCCCCACTGGTAGTTGCGGAAGATCACCATGGTGATCGCCGGCCAGTCCTTGCGGCCGATCGAGGTCATCTCGTTCATGGAAATGCCGAAGGCGCCGTCGCCGGCGAACCCGACCACGGGCACGTCGGGACAGCCGATCTTGGCGCCGACGATCGATGGGAAGCCGTAGCCGCATGGGCCGAACAGGCCGGGCGCGAGATATTTGCGGCCGGCCTCGAAGGTCGGGTAGGCGTTGCCGATGGCGCAGTTGTTGCCGATGTCCGAGGAAATGATGGCGTCGCCCGGCAGGCCGGCCTGGATCGCCCGCCAGGCCATGCGCGGCGACATGTGCTCGGGCTCGCGGTCGCGCGCGCGCTCGTTCCAGGTGGTGCCGGGATCGTCGTCCTCGTGGTCCATGCCGGACAATGCCTGCAGCCAGGCCGACTTGGTCTGGTGGATGGTCGCCTCGCGCTCGGCACGGCCGGCTTCACCCGCATCGGGCGAAAGCTGGTCGAGAATCTGCTCGGCCACCATCTTGGCATCGCCAACGATGCCCACGTCGACCGGCTTGGTCAGGGCGATGCGGTCCGCGTTGATGTCGACCTGGATCAGCCTGGCGTTCTTGGGCCAGTAGTCGATGCCGTAGCCGGGAAGCGTCGAGAACGGGTTGAGACGGGTGCCCAGCGCCAGCACCACGTCGGCATTGGAGATCAGTTCCATCGCCGCCTTCGAGCCATTGTAGCCCAGCGGGCCGGCGGACAGTTTGTGGCTGCCGGGAAAGGCGTCGTTGTGCTGGTAGTTGCAACACACCGGCGCGGAGAGCCGCTCGGCCAGTTGTCGCGAGGCGTCGATGGCATCGCCCAGCACCACGCCGGCGCCGTTGAGGATGACCGGGAATTTCGCCTCCGACAGCAGCTTGGCGGCTTGCGCGATGGCCTGGGCGCCGCCGGCCGAGCGCTCGAAGCGGACGATCTGCGGCAGGTCGATGTCGATCACCTGGGTCCAGTAGTCGCGCGGCACGTTGATCTGGGCCGGCGCCGAGCCGCGCCAGGCCTTGGCGATCACCCGGTTCAGCACCTCGGCAATGCGGGACGGGTCGCGCACCTCTTCCTGGTAGCAGACCATCTCGCGGAACATCGCCATCTGCTCGACCTCCTGGAAGCCGCCCTGGCCGATGGTCTTGTTGGCCGCCTGCGGGGTGACCAGCAGCATCGGGGTGTGGTTCCAATGGGCGGCCTTGACCGCGGTGACGAAGCCGGTCACCCCGGGCCCGTTCTGGGCGATCGCCATGGCCATCTTGCCGGTGGCACGCGAGTAGCCGTCGCACATCAGCCCGCCATTGGTCTCATGCGCCACGTCCCAAAAGGTGATGCCGGCGGAGGGAAACAGGTCGGAGATCGGCATGAAGGCCGAGCCGATGATGCCGAAGGCGTGCTCGATGCCATGCATCTGCAACACTTTGACGAACGCTTCCTCGGTGGTCATTTTCATCGGTTCAGATCTCCCTGTCGGTCCGGTTCAAATTGCCTACCTGCTCTTGGTGACGGCGCGACTTATCCATGGGTCGGCCTGCCATCGATAGGTCCAATCAAGCCTAATCATGGTGCCAATTGCCCGATCGCCTCGGCGATCCGCGCAATCCCCACCTCGATGCGGTCGGCGGGGATGGACGAATAGGCGATGCGAAAGAAGTTTCGCGGCGCGGCCGGCCGGTTGTAGAACGGCCATCCCGGCTCGATCAACACGGAACGCTCGGCCAGCACGGCCGCCAGTTCCTCGCTGTCGAGCCAGTCGGGGCCTTCGATCCAGAAGCTGGTGCCGCCGAACTTGGCGGCGGCCGATCTCGACAGTCCATAACGATCGAGCGCGGCCTGCATGACGCGGCGGCGTTCGGCATAGGCGCGCCGCAGCTTGCGCATCTGGGCCCCGTAATGGCCCAGCGCCAGGAAATAGGCGGCGGTGCGCTGGCTGTGGCCGGGCGGGTGGCGAAACATCAGGTGGCGCAGGTGGCGCGCCTGGGCGACGAAGGGTTCAGGCGCGGCCAGATAGCCCAGGCGCAGGCCGGGAAACAGGGTCTTCGAGAAACTGCCCACATAGAGCACCCGGCCGCGCCGGTCCATCGACTTGAGCGCCGGGGCGGGCGTCTCTAGAAAGTTGAGCTCGAACTCATAGTCGTCCTCGATGACGAGGAAGTCGTACTTGTCCGCCAGTTCCAGCAGGCGCCGGCGGCGCTCGAGCGGCATGGTGGCGGTGGTCGGGCATTGGTGGGCCGGCGTGACGAAGACCAGATCGCAGGCCTCCAGCACCGCCTCGTCGAGCACCAGCCCGCCCCCGTCCACCGGCAATGAGCGGATGGCCTTGGTTCGCTGGCGCACGATGTTGCCGATGTCGGGATAGCATGGCTCCTCCAGCGCCACGGTGGTGCGCGGCCCGATCAGCAACTGCGCGATCAGGAACAGGGCGTTCTGGGCCCCCAGGGTCACCAGGATGTTCTCAGGCTGCTTGTAGATGCCGCGCTGGGGCAGGGAGTGGCTGGCGATGTAGCTCAGCAACAGCGGGTCGTCGTGAAAGCCGAAATCGCCGGCCAGCGCGCCGAAATCCTTCGCGCCCAGGGCCTGGCGGGCGCATTCGCGCCATTCGGAATGGCTGAACAGGCGCGAATCGGCCTGGCCGTAGATGAACGGAAACTCGTATTCGCGCCAGTTGAGCGGCTTGTCGACGGCCCGGGCCCCGACGGTGGTGTCGATGATGCGATGCGACCAGTCCGCCGCCTCGGCGTCGGCAGTAGGCCCGATATCGCGGTTTGGCGGCAGCGCGGGCGCGTCCTCGGCTATGACAAAGCCCGAACGCGGCTTCGGCGTCAGATAGCCGTCGGCGGCCAGCGCCTGGTAGGCGAGCGTCACCGTGTTGCGCGAAATCCCAAGCCGGTTCGCCAGCGCCCGGCTCGACGGCAGCCGCTCCCCGGGCGCCAGCGCGCGGGTCAGGACGCCGCTGACGATGCTTTCGCGCAGCTGCGCCTGCAGGCTGGCCGGGGCCGAGCGGTCGAGCTGAAACAGAATCTCCTTCATGGCCTCCCAAACGTGCCCGAGCAAACTGGCACCAACCAATGGCCAATCTGGTTCTATCTGGTTTGCATTGGTCGCACTAGGCCTGGATAGGACGGCGTTGATTTTTCCCGCTGACGCGGGATCGGCACCAGCCCACTCCCCCTCCCAACCACCCCCGCAAGGATACTGCCGTGGGGTGGTTGGGAGGAGGAGTGGGCTGGTGCCGGGCAACCAAACGCGGAGGAAGACCCATGCGCACCGACAGCAATTCACTGGAATCCTACTGGATGCCGTTCACGGCCAACCGGGACTTCAAGGCGGACCCGCGCCTCGTCGCCAAGTCGCAGGGCGTCTATTGCTGGGACCACAAGGGAGGGCGCGTCATCGACGGTTCGTCCGGCCTGTTCTGCTGCCCGGCCGGCCATGGGCGCGAGGAGATCGCCGACGCGGTGCACCAACAGATGGTCACCAACGACTACGTGGCCGCCTTCGGCACCGCGCACCCCGGCCAGTTCACGCTTGCCGAGATGATCGCACGGCAATTGCCCGAGCCGATCAACCACGTGTTCTTCACCAATTCCGGCTCCGAATCGATCGACACGGCGATCAAGATCGCGCTTGCCTTCCACCGCGCCAAGGGCGAAGGCCAGCGCACCCGGTTCGTCTCGCGCGAGCGGGCCTATCACGGGGTCAACATGGGCGGCACCTCGCTGTCGGGCATGGTGCGCAACCGCGAGACCTTCCACACGACCCTGCCCAACGTGTCGCTGATCCGCCACACCTGGGACCCCAGCGAACCGTTCGTGCGCGGCCAGGCGGACAAGGGCGCGGAACTGGCCGACGACCTGGAGCGGGTGGCGGCCAATTTCGGCGGCGGCACGGTGGCCGCCGTGTTCGTCGAGCCGATCGCCGGGTCGACCGGCGTGCTGGTGCCGCCGATGGGCTATCTGCAAAGGCTGCGCGACATCTGCGACCGGCACGGCATGCTGCTGGTGTTCGACGAGGTGATCACCGGCTTCGGGCGCACCGGTAAGGGCTTTGCGTCCGAGAGCTTCGGCGTCATCCCGGACATGATCACCATGGCCAAGGCGCTCACCAACGGCGCAATCCCGATGGGCGCGGTCGCGGTGCGTGACGAGATTTACGAAACCGTCACGGGGGCTGCCGGCGAGGGTGCCATCGAACTGTTCCACGGCTACACTTATTCGGGCCACCCGGCCGCCTGCGCTGCGGGCATCGCCACCCAGGAAATCTTCGAAGCCGAGGCGCTTTACGAACGGGCGGCCGAGCTTTCCGACTATTTCCTCGACGGCATCTGGAGTCTGAAGGACCACAAGGCGGTGCGCGATCTGCGCGGCTACGGGATGCTCGCCGGGGTCGAGGTACACGATGACGGGGTGCCGGGCCGGCGCGGCGGGCGCATGCAGAAGGACCTGTTCTGGAACGGCATGCATGTGAAATTCACCGGCGACGTGGGCATCGTCGCGCCGCCCTTCGTCAGCGAGCGTTCGCACATCGACGAGATGATCGGCTGCCTGTCGAAGACGCTGGACATGCATGTGTGAGCGGCGGTAAAGCCGAAAGGAAAGCGTGGCACCTCGCCTGCCCAATCCCCCGGGGCGTCATCCTCGCCCTTGTGGCGAGGATCTAACCCCGCTGCCGTTGGCTTGCGGAACCGGATGGGTGGTTAGATCCTCGGGACAAGCCCGAGGATGACGGCGCAAGGGGTGGCGCCGCGCCAACCCCTCTCTCCCTGGTGGGGAGGGGTTAGGGGTGAACCACGGTTTTGATCCTATCAGAACCGAACCAGTTCTGAGCGAGGTGCCATTGACCGATCCGCGTTTCCAGCCCGTCTCCGGGTTCGACCTGCCCCGGTTCGCCGGGGTGCCGACCTTCATGCGCCTGCCGGCGTTGGCGCCGGGGGATGAGGCCTATGATGCGGTGGAGATCGGCCTGGTCGGCGTGCCGTGGGACGGCGGCACCACCAACCGGCCGGGTGCGCGCCACGGGCCGCGCCAGTTGCGCGATCTCTCGACGATGATCCGCGCGGTGCATCCCACGAGCCGGATCAAGCCGTACGAGTTGTGCAACTGCGCCGATCTGGGCGACGTGTCGCCGAACCCGGCCGATCTCGACGACACACTGAAGCGGATCGAGACCTTTTATGCGGGCCTACGGGAAACGGGTATCACGCCGCTGACCGCCGGCGGCGATCATCTGACTTCGCTTCCGGTGCTGCGCGGGATCAATCGCGGCGAGCCTCTGGCGATGATCCACTTCGACGCCCACACTGACCTCTTCGAAGGCTATTTCGGCGGCTACAAATACACCCACGGCACCCCCTTCCGCCGGGCGATCGAGGAGGGCCTGCTCGATCCGAAAAGGATCATCCAGATTGGCATTCGCGGCACCATGTATGACGGCGAGGACATCGCCTGGGGCCGCGACAACGGGGTCACGATCATCGAGATCGACGAACTGATGAGGCGCGGCCATGCCGACGTGATGGCGCAGGCGGTCGAACTGGTCGGGTCAAGTTCGACTTATGTGAGCTTCGACATCGATTTTCTCGATCCCGCCTTCGCGCCGGGCACCGGCACGCCGGAGATCGGCGGGCCGGACACCTGGACGGCACAGCAGATGGTTCGCGCGCTCGACGGCGTCGACATGGTCGGCGTTGATTTGGTTGAGGTTTCTCCGCCGTTCGATCCATCGGGAAACACCGCCTGGGTCGGCGTGTCGATGATGTTCGAATTGCTGTGCGTGCTGGCGCGCGCGGTGGCGGCGCGGCGGGCTTAAGGCTCTTCCACGCTGCTTGCCTCGCAGGCAAGCTTTGTCCATGTTGGCGGCGGATCGCGGGTTGGGGGAATCGCACTGAAAATGCGGTGTTCTTTGAAAGGGAAGCACACGAACCATGACGGTACACTCGCGGCCCCTCGACGCCTCGCCCCATGTGTCCGACGAGGTGCGCCACACCACCTGCTACATGTGCGCCTGCCGCTGCGGCATCAACGTGCACCTGCGCGAAGACGAGGCCGGCAATCCCAAGGTGCGCTATATCGAGGGCAACCGCGATCACCCGGTCAATCGCGGCGTCCTGTGCGCCAAAGGCTCGGCCGGGATCATGCAGCACTATTCGCCGGCCCGGCTGCACAAGCCGCTGAAAAGGGTTGGTGAGCGCGGCGAGGGTCGGTTCGAGGAGATCGAGTGGGACGAGGCGCTCGAGCTTGCGACCCAATGGCTTGGCGACGTGCGCCGCTCCGATCCGTGCAAGCTGGCCTTCTTCACCGGGCGCGATCAGAGCCAGTCGCTGACCGGCTGGTGGGCGCAGCAGTTCGGCACGCCCAACTTCGCCGCCCATGGCGGCTTCTGCTCGGTCAACATGGCCGCCGGCGGCATCTACACCTTCGGCGGGGCGTTCTGGGAGTTCGGTTCCCCGGACTGGGACAAGACGGAACTGTTCATGATCTTCGGCGTCGCCGAGGACCACGATTCCAATCCGATCAAGCTGGGGCTGGCGCGGCTGAAGGAACGCGGCGTCAAGGTGATCGGCGTCAATCCGATCCGCACCGGCTACAACGCGGTCGCCGATGAATGGGTGGGCATCACGCCGGGTACCGACGGGCTGTTCATCCTGGCGCTGGTGCACGAGCTGCTGCGCGCCAAGAAAATCGATCTGGACTATCTGATCCGCTACACCAACGCGCCGTGGCTGGTGATCGACGACCCCGATGCCGCCGATCACGGCCTGATCGCCCGCGACAAGGACGGCGTGCCCCTGGTTTTGG
Source organism: Rhizobiaceae bacterium (assembly GCA_028281105.1). GTDB lineage: Bacteria > Pseudomonadota > Alphaproteobacteria > Rhizobiales > Rhizobiaceae > JANQKQ01. The sequence goes on along the minus strand of JANQKQ010000019.1, from coordinate 33,602 downwards.
ACCGCAAGACCGGCAAGCCGGTCTCGTCGAAGAAAAAGGGCGTCAAGCCGGCGTTGGGCGGCACCGCCAAGCTGCCGAAAGGTCGGCGCGCGGTTCCGGTGTTCGATCTGCTGGCGCGCAAATATCTCGATTCCGAATACGCGGCCGATGCGGTGGCCGAGCGCACCGGCGTGCCGGCGGAGCAGATTCGCCGGATCGCGGTGGAGCTGGCGCAAGCCGCCTTCGAAAAGGAAATCGTCGTCGAGCAGCCGTGGACGGACATGAAGGGCGAACGGCACGACAAGATGATCGGCCGGCCGGTCTCCTTCCACGCCATGCGCGGCATCTCCGCCCATTCCAACGGTTTCCAGACCTGCCGCGCCCTGCACCTGTTGCAGATCCTGCTGGGCTCGATCGACTGCCCCGGCGGCTTCCGCTTCAAGCCGCCTTATCCGCGCCCGATCGCCGCTCAGCCCAAGCCCCATGGCGAGTACCAGGCGGATGCGCCGCTGGCCGGCCCGCATCTGGGCTTCGTGCACGGGCCCGAAGACCTGCTGCTGGCCGAAGACGGGACGAGCCCGGTGCGGCTCGACAAGGCGTTTTCGTGGGACGCACCGATGTCGGCGCACGGGCTGATGCACATGGTGATCGCCAACGCCCATGCGCGCGACCCATACGGCATCGACGTGCTGTTCATGTACATGGCCAACATGTCGTGGAACTCGTCGATGAATTCGGGCGGGGTGATGAAGATGCTGGCCGACAAGGACGAGGCCGGCGAGTATGTAATCCCCAAGATCATCTATGCCGACGCCTACCGCTCGGAGATGGTGGCCTTCGCCGACCTGGTGCTGCCCGACACCACCTATCTGGAGCGGCACGACTGCATCTCGTTGCTCGACCGGCCGATCAGCGAGCCCGACTCTGTGGCCGACGCGATCCGCTGGCCGGTGGTCGACCCGGCGACCCAGGCCGACGGCCGCGACGTGCGCGGCTTCCAGTCGGTGCTGCTGGACCTGGGCGGCCGTCTCGGCCTGCCGGGCATGACGAACGAGGACGGCACCACGAAATATCGCGACTACGCCGACTACATGGTCAACCACCAGCGCAAGCCCGGCGTCGGGCCGCTGGCCGGCTGGCGGGGAGGCAAAGGTGACAAGAACGGCCGGGGTGAGCCGAACCCGAAGCAGATCGAGCAGTACATCGCCAATGGCGGCTTCTTCGAGGCGCATGTGCCGCAAGAGGCGCGCTACTTCAAACATGCCAACCGGGCCTGGCAGGACTTCGCCACGCAGATGGGGCTGCAGGACGGGCCGGTGGAAAACGTCTTCCAGCTCTATCTGGAGCCGCTGCGCAAGTTCCGGCTTTGCGCCGAAGGCAAAGCCGAGCCGCAACCGCCCGACAGCCATCGCGAGCGCATCGAACGATGCTTCGACCCGCTGCCGATCTGGTACGAGCCGTTCGAGGGCGACCTGATCGACGAAGACGAATTCCCGCTGCACGCGCTCACCCAACGCCCCGCCGCCATGTACCACTCCTGGGGCTCGCAGAACGCCTGGCTGAGGCAGATCCACGGCACCAACCCGCTGTTCGTGCCCACTGAAGTTGCTGACGCGGCCGGGTTGGAGGACGGCGACTGGGCGCTGGTCACCTCGCACCACGGGCGGATCCGGGTGCCGATCAAGCGCATGGGGGCGGTGAACCCCAATACCCTGTGGACCTGGAACGCAATCGGCAAGCGGCCCGGCGCCTGGTCGCTGTCGGCCGACGCGCCGGAGGCGAAGGAAGGTTTCCTGCTCAACCATCTCATTCATGAGTTACTGCCGCCGAAGGGCGATGGCCTGCGCTGGTCGAACTCCGATCCGATCACCGGCCAGGCGGCCTGGTTCGATCTGCGGGTGAAGATCGAAAAAGACCCTGATCAGTCCGATACCACCAGCCACCCGCGCTTCGAGGCCCAGTCGGGGTCGGCGCGGCCGGTACCGCAGGTGGTGGCCTTCGGCGAGGAGTGGACGAAATGACCATCGAAATCTATCTGGCCTACATCACCACGGTGCTGATCTTCTTCGCCCATCCGCCGGGCCCCAGCCAGTTGCTGTTCATCGCCAACTCCATGCGCCACGGGGTGCGCGGCGCGATGCCGACCCTGGTGGGTGATCTAAGCGCCAACACGTTGCAGATCCTCATTGCAGGCTTTGGCCTGGTCGGCCTCATCCACCTGTCGGCGTCGTTCTTCATCGCGATCAAGTGGATGGGCGTGGCCTATCTGGTCTATCTGGGCGCGCGCATTATGCTTTCCTCGAACAAGGGCCGCTCCATCGGCCCGCCGCGCCGCGGCGCGCTGTTCCGCCAGGGCTTCGTCACATCGGCCGCCAACCCCTATGCAGTGGTGTTCTTCGCCGCCCTGTTCCCGCAATTCATCGATCCCGCCCGGCCGCTGGCCTTCCAGATCGCGGTGCTCGGCGCCACCTATCTGGCGATCGACGGGGCGATCCTGGTGGCGATGGGCTCGGCCGCCGACCGGCTGGTCGCCGCCATGGGCGGCCGGTTCGAACGCTGGAGCGCGCGCGTGTCCGGCTTTTTCCTGATCGTCGCGGCGGTGTTGCTGTCGCTGAAAGACCTGCAGCCGGCAGAAGGGTTGAGCTCGAAATGACCTCGCTGCCTCCATCCACCGACAAAAAGCTCGGCCTGGTCATCGATCTGGACACCTGCGTGGGCTGCCACGCCTGCGTGGTCAGCTGCAAGGAGTGGAACACCGGCGGCTACGGCGCGCCGCTCGCCGACATCGATCCCTACGGCGCCGAACCCATGGGCGCGTGGCTCAACCGGGTGCACACTTATGAGGTGACCCCGGCCGAGGGACCGGCCTCGGTCGTCCACTTCCCCAAGTCCTGCCTGCATTGCGACGACGCGCCCTGCGTCACTGTTTGTCCGACCGGGGCCAGCTACAAGCGGGTCGAGGACGGCATCGTTCTGGTGGAGGAAGACCTCTGCATCGGCTGCGGCCTGTGCGCCTGGGCCTGTCCGTACGGCGCGCGCGAAATGGACCCGGCCGAGAACGTGATGAAGAAATGCACCTTGTGCGTCGACCGCATCTATAACGAGAACATCCCGCAAGAAGACCGCGAGCCGGCCTGCGTGCGCACCTGCCCGGCCAAGGCGCGCCATTTCGGCGACCTGGCCGACCCGGACTCCGACGTCTCGCGGCTGGTGGCCGAGCGTGGCGGGTTCGACCTGATGCCGGAGATGGGCACCAAGCCGGTCAACCAATACCTGCCCCCACGTCCGAAAACCCGGCCGCAGGCGAGCGCCGCATCCCCCGCGCCGGAGACCGTCGAGGCCGACGGCCTGCTGGGTTGGATCGACCGGGCCTTGGAAAGACTCGGATAGGCCGGAGCACGCCAGACAGATGCATCCAGCGATATCCGTTATCTTCTTCACCGTAACCTCGGGCGCCGGTTTCGGCGCGATCTCGCTCATCGGCGCCGGCTATCCGTTCGCCCAGGGCGCGTGGGTGGCCTTTCTGGTGGGTGCGCTCGCCGGCGGGCTGGCGGTGGCCGGGCTGATCTCCTCGACCTTTCATCTCGGCCATCCCGAACGCTCCCTGCGGGCGTTTTCCCAGTGGCGCTCTTCGTGGCTGTCGCGTGAAGGGGTGTGCGCTGTCGTCACCCTGTTGTTGTTCGGCCTTTACACGCTGATCTGGATGGTCACGGGAGTGCGGCTCGGCTGGTTGGGCGCGTTCATCGTCATCGGCGCTGTCGCCACTGTGTTCACCACGGCGATGATCTACACCCAGCTCAAGACGGTGCCGCACTGGCATACGGCCTGGACGCCGGCGGTCTATCTCGCCTTTGCCGCCGCGTCGGGCTTCACGCTGATGGCCTCGCTGGGCCGGATCGATGCGCTGGGCGGCTGGCCGGTCACGGCGATCGCCTTCTGGCTGCTGCTGCTTGCCTGGGCGGTCAAAAGCCTCTGGTGGCGGCGTGCGCTGACCACCAACCTGGCACAGGCCGGCTCAACGCCGGAGACGGCGACGGGGCTCGGCCATCTTGGCAAGGTGCGGCTGCTCGACCGGCCGCATACGGGGCCGAACTACCTGACCAAGGAGATGGTACACAAGGTCGCCCGCAAGCACGCCAACCAGCTTCGCTTCCTGTCGCTGGTGACCGGCGCGTTGGCGCCGATCGCGGTTACCGGCCTTACCTGGCTCGCTGGCGCCGACCGGCTATGGCTGCTGGCCGCCTTCATCCTGCTGATGGCCGGCCTCATCATCGAGCGCTGGCTGTTCTTCGCCGAAGCCGAGCACTCGGTGTCGCTGTATTACGAGTAGAGGTGAGCCATTCCCACCGCGTCACCCTCGGGCATGTCCCGAGGGTCTAACCAGCTCTCCACCGCTGCGGCTCATCGGCATACCGGGTTAGATCCTCGCCACAAGGGCGAGGATGACGGAGGAAGGACGGCGAGGATGACGCATGATGGTGGAGCCTCACCCCGCCAGCGCCTGGTCCAGATCGGCAATAATGTCGTCCACGTCCTCCAGCCCGATCGAAAGCCGCACTACCTCCGGTCCGGCGCCCGCCGCCGATTTCTGCTCGTCGGTCAGCTGACGGTGGGTGGTCGAGGCCGGGTGGATGATCAGGCTTCGCGTGTCGCCGATATTGGCCAGGTGCGAGAACAGGTTGACCGATGAGACCGCCTTGACGCCGGCCTCGTAACCGCCCTTCAGACCGAAGGTGAAGACCGCGCCGGCGCCCTTGGGCACATATTTGTTCGCCAGCTCGTGATAGGGATCGTCCTTGAGCCCGGCATAGCGCACCCACTCGACCGCCTTGTGGCCGTTGAGCCACTCGGCGACGGCGAGCGCGTTTTCGCAGTGCTTGGCCATGCGCAGCGGCAGGGTCTCGACCCCGGTCAGAATGAGGAACGCGTTGAACGGCGACAGCGCCGCGCCCAAATCGCGCAGGCCCAGCACCCGGCAGGCGATGGCGAAGCCGAAGTTGCCGAACGTCTCGTGGATGACGATGCCCTGGTATTCCGGCCGAGGCTCGGACAGCATTGGGTAGCGGCCCGACGCGGTCCAGTCGAACGAGCCGCCGTCGACGATCATGCCGCCCATGGAATTGCCGTGGCCGCCGATGAACTTGGTCAGCGAATGCACCACGATGTCCGCGCCGTGCTCGATCGGCCGGCACAGATAGGGCGTCGCCATGGTATTGTCGACGATAAGCGGCACGCCGGCCTTCTTCGCCATCTTGGAGATGGCTTCCAGATCGGTGACGATGCCGCCGGGATTGGCCAGGCTCTCTACGAAGATGGCGCGGGTGCGCTCGGTCACGGCCGCCTCGAAGCTGGCCGGGTCGTCGGTGTCCGCCCACACCACATTCCAGCCGAAGTTCTTGAACGAGTGATTGAACTGGTTGATCGAGCCGCCATAGAGCTTGTTCGAAGCGATGAACTCATCGCCCGGCTGCATCAGCGTGTGCAGCACACCCAATTGCGCGGCGTGGCCGGAGGCAACCGCCAGACCGGCGGTGCCGCCCTCCAGCGAGGCGATGCGCTCTTCAAGCACCGCGGTGGTCGGGTTGGTGATGCGGGTATAGATGTTGCCGAAGGCCTGCAGGCCGAACAGGGCGGCGGCCTGGTCCACATCGTCGAAGACGAAGCTGGTGGTCTGATAGATCGGCGTCGCCCGCGCGCCGGTAGCCGGGTCGGCGGAAGCGCCGGCATGGATCGCCAGGGTGGAGAAGCCGGGTTTGTTGTCGCTCATGTTTCGCCCCGTGTCGTTGGGTGGTTCCTGGGTGTGCGCCGATACCTATTTCATCGCCGCGGCATGGGGCGCAAGGGATGAATTTGCGATTTTCCGCCGGAATTTAGGACAGCGACGAGGTTTCGCCCGCGTCAGTCCCTTCGCCCGGCAGCGATGCCGAAGCGCTGATAGCCCTCGCGCATCGCCGGCTTACGCGATGAGATGACGCCCGAACTCACCCCGGCCCAGCCGATCTCGCCACACAGGCGGGCATATTCGATCTTCGGGCAGCGGTCCATCACCACGCGCACCCCGGCCGCTTCGGCCAGCGCCGCCGCCTCGTCGTTGCGCACGCCCAGCTGCATCCAGATCACTTTGGGAAGCGGATCGAGTTCCAGCGCCTCGTGCACCACACCGGCAGCCGCTTCGGAATTGCGGAAGATGTCCACCATGTCGATCGGTCGGTCGATATCGGCCATGCTGGCGTAAGTCATCGCCCCGGCGATCGGCTTGCCAGCGCGTCCGGGATTGACCGGAATGGCGTCGTAGCCCTTAGAAAGCAGATAGGTCAGCACGAAGTAAGATGGGCGCACCCGGTTGGCGCTCGCGCCGACCACGGCGATGGTTTTAACCTCATCCAGGATCGAGCGGATGTATGCGTCGGGATAGTCGTCGTGGTTCATCGCCCTGTCAGCTACCCTCGAACGCCTTGACCCGCTCGCGCAGGACGTATTTCTGGATCTTGCCGGTCGAGGTCTTCGGGATTTCCTCGAACACGACCTTGCGGGGAATCTTGTAGCCGGCCAGGTGCTCGCGGCACCAGGCGATCACCTGCGCCTCGTCGAGCGCCTCGCCTTCGCTATTGACCTCGACGAAGGCGCAAGGGGTCTCGCCCCATTTGTCGTGCGCCATGGCGACGACGGCGGCCGCGTCGATGCCGGAGTGCTTGTAGAGCACGTCCTCGACCTCGATCGAGGAGATGTTCTCGCCGCCGGAGATGATGATGTCTTTGGAGCGGTCCTTCAACTGGATGTAGCCGTCCTCGTGCCACACGCCCAGATCGCCGGAATGGAACCAGCCGCCGGCGAACGCCTCCTCGCTGGCTGATCTGTTCTTCAGATAGCCCTTCATCACCACATTGCCGCGGAACATCACCTCGCCGATGGTCTCGCCGTCGCGGGGCACCTCGGCCATGGTCTGCGGATCGCGCACGCTCAGGCCCTCCAGCGAGATGTAGCGCACGCCCTGGCGCGCCTTCATCGCCGCCTGTGCGGCCGGTTCCAGCCCGTCCCATTCGCCGTGCCATTCGTTGACCACGGCGGGGCCGTAGGTCTCGGTCAGCCCGTACAGATGGGTGACGTTGAAGCCGGCATCCTTCATCGCCGCCAATACCGCCTCGGGCGGCGGGGCGGCGGCGGTGAAGAACTCGACGGTGTGGTCGAGGGCGCGCTTGTCGGCCTCGTCCGCCGACAGGATCGTCGACATGACGATCGGCGCGCCGCACAGATGGGTGACGCGATGGTCGGCGAGCGCGTCCCAGATGGGTTTTTGCCGCACCTGGCGCAGGCACACATGGGTGCCGGCGACCACCGAGATCGTCCAGGGAAAGCACCAGCCGTTGCAGTGGAACATCGGCAGGGTCCACAGATAGACCGCGTGCTTGGCCATCGAGCCGGTCAGCGCGTTGCCCTGGGCCAGCAGATAGGCACCGCGATGGTGGTAGACGACGCCCTTGGGGTTGCCGGTGGTGCCCGAGGTGTAGTTGAGCGAGATGGCGTCCCACTCGTCTTGCGGCATGGCCCAAGAAAACTCCGGGTCTCCCGACGCGATGAAATCCTCGTAGTCAGTCGAACCCAGCCGCTCGCCGTCCTGGGGAAACTCCGGATCGTCATAGTCGATCACCAGCGGCTCGACCTTCGCCTGTTCCAGCGCCGCCTTGATCGTGGGAGCGAACTCCCGGTCGGTGATCAATATCTTGCTGTCGGCGTGGTCGAGCTGGAAGGCGATGATCGCCGCATCGAGCCGGGTATTCATCGAATGCAGCACGCCGCCGGTCATCGGCACCGCGTAATGGGCTTCCAGCATCACCGGCGTGTTGGCCAGCATCACCGAGACCGTGTCGCGGCGGCCGATGCCCTTGGCGGCGAGCGCCGAAGCGAGCTGGCGCGAACGGGCGTAGAAATCGCTGTAGTTGATCTTCGCGGCGCCGTGGACGATCGCGGTGTGCTGCGGAAAAGTCGCCGCCGCGCGTTCGAGAAAGCCCAGTGGCGTCAGCGGCTGGTAGTTGGCCGGATTGCGATCGAGATCGGTTTCGTACGGAATGCTGGACATCATTTGAGGTATGGGAACGCTGCTCTACTGATCGCGCCATTGCGGCGCGCGCTTGTCGATGAAGGCGCCGATACCTTCCTTGGCGTCTTCCTTCATCATGTTGTCGACCATCACCCGGGCGGCGTATTCATACGCGTCCGCCAGGTCCAGTTCCGCCTGGCGGTAGAACGCTTCCTTGCCGATTTTCAGCGTCATCGCCGATTTGGCGGTGATCTTGCCGGCCAGCTCGGCGACCGCGCCATCCATTTCGTGCGCCGGCACCGCGCGGTTGATCAGCCCGATGCGGGCGGCCTCGTCGGCCGGGATCATCTCTCCCGTCAACAGCATCTCCATCGCATGTTTGGCCGAAACGTTGCGCGACAGCGCCACCATGGGCGTCGAACAGAACAGGCCGATATTGACCCCCGGCGTGGCGAACTTCACGTCGGCGCTGGCGAGCGCCAGATCGCAAGAGGCGACGAGCTGGCAGCCGGCGGCCGTGGCGGTGCCGCGCACGTCGGCGATCACCGGCCGGGGATGGCGCACGATGGTCTGCATCAGCCGCGAGCAGCGGCCCATGATATCGGTGTAATAGGCGCGCCCGCCGTCGGCGCTGTCGCGCGCCGCCGTCAGCTCCTTAAGGTCATGGCCGGCGCAGAAGGCCGGGCCGTCGCCGGCGAGCACGACGACCCGCACGGCCGGATCGTCGGCCGCCGCGTCAAACGCCGCCTGCAGCGCCGCCATCATCGCCTCCGACAGGGCATTGCGCCGCTGGGGCTGGCTCATGGTGAGCCTCGCCACGCCGTCGTTCGATATGGCGAGGTTCACGCAATCGGGCGCCGTTGCGACCTCATGGCTGCGTTGAGGGGACGTGTTCATCACTCGATTCCGGTACGATATACGCTGGCGGGGTTGCGCGACATGCTGGCGGACGCGCGATGGCTTGGCAAGAGAAGATTTATCGCAGCTGGCGCGGCGGCACACTGGCCATGCAGAGCGTGCGCCGATATAGTCGCCACTTCAGTATCTGGGAGGATGCCATCATGTTGAGAAGCCTCAAAACGGTTGTATTGGCTGCCGCCGCGCTGGGCCTGGTTAGCGAAGCTTTTGCCACGCAATGGAACGTGTCGCTATGGGGCAAGCGCCGCGCTTTCACCGAGCACGTCGAAAAGCTGGCCGAACTGGTCTCGGCCAAGACCAATGGCGAATTCACGCTGAACATCTCCTATGGCGGCTTGTCGAAGAACCGCGAGAATCTCGACGGCATCTCGGTCGGCGCCTTCGAGATGGCGCAGTTCTGCGCCGGCTATCACCGCGACAAGAACCCGACGATTACCGTGCTCGAACTGCCGTTCCTCGGCGTGTCCAACCTTGAGGAAGAGGTCGCGGTTTCCCACGCCGTCTATGCGCACCCGGCGGTGCAGAAAGATCTGGCGCGCTGGAACGCCAAGCTGCTGATGACCTCGCCGATGCCGCAATACAACATCGTCGGCACCGGCGATCCGCGCGATTCGCTGGACGAGTTCAAAGGCATGCGGGTGCGCGCTACCGGCGGCCTGGGCAAGGCGTTCGAAGCGGTGGGAGCGGTGCCGACCTCGGTGACGGCGACCGAAGCCTACAACGCGATGGAATCGGGCGTGGTCGACACGGTCGCCTTCGCCCAGCACGCGCATTTCTCGTTCCGCACCATCGATCTCGCCACCTGGTGGACCGAGAACCTCAATCCCGGCACGGTTAACTGCCCGGTGGTGGTCAACCAGGACGCTTATGAAGCACTGCCGGCGGCCCACAAGGAAGCGCTCGATTCCTCCGTCGAAGAGGCGATCGCCCATTACCTGGCCAATTACGGCGAACTGCTCGAGCGCTGGGACAGCGTGCTGACCGAAAAGGGCGTCACGAAGGTCACTATACCTCAGGAACAGATTGACGCGTTCCGCGCGGCCGCCGCCGATCCGATCCGTGAGGCATGGATCAAGGACATGGAAGAGCAGGGTCTGCCCGGCCAGGAGCTCTATGACCTGGTCCGCAAGACCCTGGATCAATAGTTCAAGTCGCCCCGCGCCACATCTGCAGCGCGGGGCAACGATCTTAAGCGATGGCTTCCAGCCCGGTATTGGAAGACGATTCGGCGCTGTCGCGTAGCGACCGTGTATTGTTCCGTGTCGAAAGCTGGCTCAATCTGGCCGCCGGGCTGATGATCTTGGCCGTCATGCTGATGGCGGTCGCCAACATCCTGGGCCGCAAGCTGTTCAACCTTCCCGTCCCCGGCTTCATCGACTGGATGGTCCAGGCCGTTCCCGTGATCGCCTTTCTCGGCATCGGCTACTGTCAGCGTCTGGGCGGGCATATCCGCATGGACCTGGTGGTCGGCTCGCTCAAGGGCCGGGCGCTGTGGCTGTTCGAACTGGTCTCGGTGGTGGTGATGGGAGCGCTGATGATGGTGCTCACCTTCGGCTCGTGGCGGCATGCCGAACGCGCCATCTCGATCGGGGATTCCACCATCGACATCAACCTGCCCACCTGGCCGGTGAAATTGCTGGTGCCGATCATGTTCGCGTTCCTGATCGTGCGCCTGGGGCTACAGACCTGGGGCTATTGGCGGGCGTTGTGGTCGGGCGAGTTGCGGCCAGTGGCGGTGCCGCTGATTGAGGACGCGGCTACCGTGGCTGCCAACGAGGCGGCCAGCGTGTCCGACGCGGCCGGTGATTCGACCACCGACCGGACCGCACGATGAGCGCCACCGACACCAGCCTCATCCTGGCCGCCATCTTGATCGTGCTGGTGATCGGCGGGATGCGGGTGGCATTCGCCACCGCGCTCATCGGCTTCATCGGCCTGTTCACCATCTTCGCCTTCGACAAGGGCCAGGGCGTCGAGCGCGGCTTTTGGACCGCACTCAACGTGGCCGGCCAGGTGCCGCATTCGAAGATGTCGACCCACGTGTTGAGCCTGATCCCGACCTTCATCCTGATCGGCTATCTGGCCTATTACGCGGGCCTGACGACGGCCCTGTTCGAGGCGGCGAAACGCTGGGTGGGCTGGTTGCCGGGCGGCCTGGGCGTGGCGACGGTGTTCGCCACCGCCGGCTTCGCCGCCGTCTCCGGTGCTTCGGTCGCCACTTCCGCGGTGTTCGCGCGCATCGCCATTCCCGAGATGCTGCAACTGGGCTACGACAAGCGCTTCGCCGCCGGCGTGGTGGCGGCCGGCGGCACGCTGGCCTCATTGATCCCACCCTCGGCGATCCTGGTGATCTACGCCATCATCGTGGAAGCTTCGGTCGGCCAGTTGCTGCTCGCGGGCTTCCTGCCGGGCGCGGTCTCGGCGCTGATCTATGGGGCGCTGGTCATCCTGATGGCGCGGGCGCGCAAGGACTTAGGCCCACCGGTGCGCGGCTTCACATGGATGCAGCGTTTCGAGGCGCTGCCCGGCGCGCTGCCGATCTTCGCGGTGGTCGCCATCATCATCTACTGCATCTATTTCGGCTGGGGCACGCCGACGGAGGCCGGCGCTTTGGGCGCGTTCGTAGTGTTGGTGATGGCGCTGGCGCGCGGCATGAAGTGGAAGCAGCTTTCCGGCGCGCTGATGGAGAGCGCCAAGCTCACCGCGATGATCTTCACCATGATCTGGGGCGTTCTGATCTATGTGCGCTATCTGGGCTTCGCCGATCTGCCCGGCGTCTTCGCCGACTGGATCTCCGGCCTCGATCAGCCGCCGCTGCTCACGCTTCTGCTGATCCTGGGCGCCTATGTGATCCTGGGCATGTTCATGGACGCCATCGGCATGCTGATCCTGACCCTGCCGGTCACGTTCCCGGCGATCATCGCGCTCAACGGCGGGCCCGACGTCACCGCGGCAGAATCGGCGCTGGGCATGTCGGGCGCCGAATGCGCCATCTGGTTCGGCATCATCGTGGTCAAGATGGCCGAGCTGTGCCTGATCACCCCGCCGATCGGGCTCAACTGTTTCGTCGTTGCCGGCGTGCGCGAGGATATCTCGGTCCAGGACGTCTTCCGCGGCGCGTCACCGTTCTTCATCGCCGACGTAGTCACCGTCGGCGTGTTGATCGCGTTTCCGCAGATCGTGCTGTGGTTACCGCGGTTGATTATCGGCTGACTTAATCAAACGGCACCGGCTTCCGCGATAGCGGAGAAACGAGCTACTCGGCGGCCTGCCGCGCCGCATCGGCGGAAAGGAAGAATTCGGCGAGCTTGTCGGCCAGCTTCACCGAATCGGGCGCATCGGCCAGCGTTGCGAGCGCCGCGTCCGCCTGCTCGCGAGGCATGCCCGCGGCGAATTTCTGCTCGATCAACTCCCGCATAAGCTCGCGGGAGAATTCCGGATGCGGCTGGAAGCTGATCGCATTGCCGCGATAGGCAAGACCGGCGATCGCGCAGAAGTCCGACGAGGCGATGACCTCGGCCTCGGGCGGTGCCTCGATCACCTGGTCCTGATGCAGGGCGTGCAGCGTCAGCTCGCCGTCCGGGAGGCGGAACTCGCTGGTGCCGGCTCCCCAGCCGCCGGGAAACTTGACCACCTTGCCGCCCAGCGCCTGCGCTATGATCTGATGGCCGAAGCAGATGCCCGCGATCGGCACGTTGCCTGCATAAGACTGCCGGATGAACTCCTCCAGCCGGGCGATCCACGGCAGGTCCTCATAGGCGCCATGCTTGGACCCGGTCACCAACCACCCATCGCACGCATGCGCTGAATCGGGAAACACCCCGTCAACCACCGCAAACCGCTCGAACGTAAGGCCGCGCCCCGACAGCAGCTCCTCGAACATGTCAGCAAAATCGCCGTACCTGTCCTCGTAGGCCTCGGCCAGATTTCCGGCTATCAGAATGCCGATTTTCATTGGGGCCTCCCGTCGCTAACCAAAATCGCAACCGACTGGATGTGGGTTCGAACCCAAGGGGTTCGCAAGGCCGAACGGCCGCCGCCCGGTCAGGGCGCGCCATCGCGGGCCCGAGCGAAGCGAGGAATAGCCGCGAGATAAATAAACTTCAAACCCGTCAGGCTCTCGGCGTTTCTTCGAAACGCCTGCCGCTGCAACGCTTCGTCTCCTGGCGGACTCAGAAGACATTTTGCTGCGCAAAATGTCTGGTGGTGGAGCTAGGCGGAATCGAACCGCCGACCTCTTGAATGCCATTCAAGCGCTCTCCCAACTGAGCTATAGCCCCGTAAACAGTAGCGACCTGCCTGTGCCGGCAGGTGTCCGCTTCGCAATACGGTAGAGCCGCACCGTCAGGTGCAGCGGTGCTTCTATCGTCCAAGCATGGGCGAATCAAGGGCGCGCGGTTCACGTCGCGCCGATCAACCCTCTTCCTTGCCGTCGCCTTCGACCGGTCCGATCACGTCGGAAATGTCCGTGTCCTCGTCGTCATCCTCTAAGAACGTGTCTTCCTCGCCCTCTTCGTCGCCCTCCACCTCGATCTCCACATCCGGAATATCGGGCACCTCCTCGTCGGATTCGTCGGCGTTCTCGTCGGCTTCTTCGAGAGATACGAACTCCGGTACGGACTCGTCCGCCTGAGGCTCAGCGGGCGCCGCCGGTTCGGGAGCCTCTTCCTTCTCGGCCGCCTTCGGTTCGGGCGCCTTTGTTTCGGTGGTGGTTACCTCGAAATGAGACAGCGCATAGGTCTTGCCCGTATAGGGCGAGACGATCGGATCCTTGTTCAGATCGTAGAAGGGTTTTTCGGTCTCCGGGCACATCCTCTTGGTGCCCAACTCTGCTCTTGCCACAGCACACCTCGCAGCTTGCAAAATTCGCGCCTCCTTAGCTGCGTTGCGAGGGCCTGTCAAAACCCAATTGATGCGCATTGCGAAGGCGCGAACGGCGATCACCCGAGCCCTGATGACGTAATCGCCATTGCATGATAGGTAGCGCTCGTTTTGCAGCCCCAGCCCAGCTTTTTGCTTTCCCGCGAAATGATCGCCACGCCCTTCAAGTCCCATCCGGTTGCCCGGTTTACCGGAGCCGCGAAAATACCCGGTGACAAGTCGATGTCTCACCGGGCGGCGCTGCTGGGCGGGCTTGCCGCCGGGCGCACGCAGATCACCGGCCTGCTGCGCTCGCAAGATGTTCTCCACTCGCTGGAAGCCGCCGCCGCCCTGGGCGCCCATATCGAGGACGACGGGGACATGGTCACGGTTACCGGCACCGGAAACGGCGCGCTGCTGGAGCCTCGGGCCGAGTTGCAGTTTGGCAATTCGGGCACCGGCTGCCGGTTGTTCATGGGGCTGCTCGGCACCTACGACTTCGCCGCCACCTTCATCGGTGATGCTTCCCTGTCGTCACGGCCGATGGGCCGGGTGCTGGAGCCATTGGCGCAGATGGGAACCCAGGTGGTCTCCCAGGGCGAAGGCGGTACCCTGCCGGTAACCATCCACGGGCCGCGCCGCGCCGCGCCCATCGAATACCGGGTCCCGGTACCCTCCGCCCAGGTCAAGTCGGCCGTCCTGCTGGCCGCGCTCAACACCGCCGGCGTCACCACCGTGATCGAACCGGTTCCCACCCGCGACCATTCCGAAAACATGCTGGCCGGCTTCGGCACCGAGTTGGAGATCGAACGCGACAAGGCCGGCCAGACGATCATCCGCCTGCAGGGCGAGGGCCGGCTGGATGGCCAGCCGGTGACCATTCCCGCCGACCCCTCCTCTGCCGCTTTCGCCATCGCCGCCGCCCTCATCGTGCCCGATGCGCGCGTCACCATCGACAATGTGATGATGAACCCGTCGCGAATCGGCCTGATCACCACGCTGATGGAGATGGGCGCCGACATCGAAGTCTCCAACGAGCGCATCAGCGGCGGCGAGAAAATCGCCGATCTCACGGTCAAACACAGCATGCTGAAGGCGATTGACGTGCCCGGCGAGCGCGCCGCTTCGATGATCGACGAGTATCCGATCCTGTCCGTTGCTGCCGCGTTCGCCGAAGGCGAGACGCGCATGGCCGACGTGGGCGAACTGCGGGTCAAGGAATCCGATCGTCTCGACGCGGTTGTCAAAGGCCTGCGTGCAAACGGCGTTGAATGCTGCGAAGGAAAGGACTGGCTGGCCGTGCGCGGACAGCCCGACGGCGGCAATATCGGCGGCGGGACGGTGACGACGTCGCTGGACCATCGCATTGCCATGAGCTTTCTGATCATGGGCATGGCCGCCAAGCGCCCGGTCGCCATCGACGATGGCGCGCCGATCGCGACGAGCTTTCCGGACTTTGTCGATCTGATGAACGGACTGGGCGCGGACTTCCGCTCCACGGCGGTCTGAGTTTGCGGTCATGAGCGCGGCTGCCTCCCCGATCATCATCGCCATCGACGGACCCGCCGCCTCGGGCAAGGGGACACTGGCGCGCAGATTGGCCGCCACCCTCGGTCTGCGCCATCTCGATACCGGTCTGACCTATCGCGCGGTGGCCCAGGCGATGCTGCAGGCCGGCCTGCCCCTCGACAACCAGGAACTGGCCGCCGAGGTGGCCCGCCACATCGAGCTTGCCGGTCTCGATCGCGAAGCCTTGTCCGATCACGCCATCGGCGAAGCGGCGTCCCAGGTGGCGGTGATGGGCGCGGTGCGCGAGGCGCTGGTGGACGCGCAACGCCGGTTCGCCGCCCGCCCGCCTGGAGCGGTGCTCGATGGCCGCGACATCGGCACGGTCGTCTGCCCCAACGCAATCGTCAAGCTGTTCGTCACCGCATCGCCGCAGATCCGCGCCGGCCGGCGCTTCGACGAAGTCAGCCGCACCGGCAGCGACCTGACGTTCGAGCAGGTGCTCGACGACATCGTCAAACGCGACGAGCGCGACATGAATCGCGACGACAGCCCGCTTAAACCCGCGCAAGGCGCCCACTTGATCGACACATCGGAAATGGATATAGAAACCGCGTTTCGCACTGCCCTGGCCATTGTCGAACGCGCGATTGAAGCGGGCTAGCAGGCCGGACGGTTCGAAACGGCCATACCAATCTTGAAACCAGCCGGGTTGGGCAAAAAATGATCGGGGTGCGGCAGTTTGCCGGCGCCCGTTTGTGCTTTGCGGATCGGATATCCGACGGACTTCAGGCCAACCGATTTCAAGACTGGATACGCGATAGATCCGGATTGGGGACTTCCATCGTCTAAGGCGCCGAACCGACGGATCGGGACGCATTGAACGCGAACCCGATTGCAAAGCCCGAAACCGGGTGGGAACGGCCCCGATCTCAACATCAACACCAACCATCGGCGCGACGACTACCCGCGAGATATCAATAGCTTAGAAAGCGGGTCGTGCAGGAGTATTCATGACAGCAGCCAACCCCACCCGAGAAGATTTCGCTGCGCTTCTCGAAGAGTCCTTCGCCGCCAACGATGTCATCGAGGGCAGCGTCGTCAAAGGCACCGTCACCGCGATAGAAAAGGACCTCGCCGTCATCGACGTCGGATTGAAGGTCGAAGGCCGTGTGCCGCTTAAGGAATTCGGCGCCAAGGCCAAAGACGGCACCCTTGGGCCCGGCGATGAGGTCGAGGTCTATGTGGTGCGCATCGAGAATGCCCTTGGCGAGGCGGTATTCTCGCGCGAAATGGCGCGCCGCGAAGAAAGTTGGGAGCGGCTGGAAGCCCGCTTCGACAACGGCGAAAAGGTTGAAGGCACCATCTTCAACCAGGTCAAGGGCGGTTTCACCGTCGACCTCGACGGCGCGGTGGCGTTCCTGCCCCGCTCGCAGGTGGACATTCGCCCGGTTCGCGACGTGACCCCGCTGATGAACACGCCGCAGCCGTTCCAGATCCTCAAGATGGACAAGCGTCGCGGCAACATCGTCGTCTCGCGCCGCTCGGTGCTGGAGGAAAGCCGCGCCGAACAGCGTTCGGAGATCGTCCAGAACCTGGAAGAAGGCCAGGTGATGGAAGGGGTCGTCAAGAACGTCACGGACTACGGCGCGTTCGTCGATCTGGGAGGCATCGACGGCCTGCTGCATGTCACCGACATGGCCTGGCGCCGGGTCAACCACCCGTCCGAGATTTTGAGCATCGGCCAGACGGTCAAGGTCCAGATCATCCGGGTCAACCAGGAAACCCACCGCATCTCGCTCGGCATGAAACAGCTCGAGGCCGATCCGTGGGAAGCGGTGGAAGCCAAGTATCCGGTGCAGACCAAGGTCACCGGCCGGGTCACCAACATCACCGACTATGGCGCATTCGTGGAGATCGAGCCCGGCATCGAGGGCCTGATCCACGTCTCCGAGATGTCCTGGACCAAGAAGAACGTGCATCCGGGCAAGATCGTCTCCACCTCGCAGGAGGTCGAAGTGGTGGTCCTGGAGGTCGATCCCAACAAGCGGCGCATCTCGCTGGGCCTGAAGCAGACCCTGGAGAACCCCTGGGAGCAGTTCGCCGAGAAATACGCCAAGGGCTCTCAGGTCGAAGGCGAGGTCAAGAACAAGACCGAGTTCGGCCTGTTCATCGGCCTCGACGGCGACGTGGACGGCATGGTCCACCTTTCCGACCTCGATTGGAACCGGCCCGGCGAAGAGGCCATGGAGGACTACAACAAGGGTGACGTGGTCAAAGCCGTGGTCCTTGAAGTCGACGTGGACAAGGAGCGCATCTCGCTGGGCATCAAGCAGCTTGGCGGCGACGCGATCGGCGAAGCGGCCCAGGCCGGCACCCTGCGCAAGGGAGCGGTGGTGACCTGTGAGGTGGTCGAGGTCAAGGACGGCGGATTGGAAGTCAAGATCGCCGACACCGACATCGCCACCTTCATCAAACGTTCCGATCTGTCGCGCGACCGCGACGAGCAGCGCCCCGAGCGCTTCTCGGCCGGTCAGAAGGTTGACGCTCGCATCACCCAGTTCGACAAGAAGACGCGCCGGGTGGGGGTCTCGATCAAGGCGCTGGAGATCGCCGAGGAGAAGGAAGCGGTCAAGCAGTATGGTTCGACCGATTCGGGTGCATCGCTTGGCGATATTCTGGGCGCGGCGCTGAAGGATCGCGAGAAGAACGGCGAAGACGAAAAGGCTTAAGCTCCGTCCGCCTGTCGGTCGGAACCGTTCGCAATTCGCCGATGAAGAAACGATCGGGCGCGATGCGCGCCGCGCCCGAACCATTCGTTTGAAGCGAAGATGCGAGCGCGTTCCGGACCGCGATGAGCGAGGCCACCG
Organism: Rhizobiaceae bacterium; assembly: GCA_028281105.1. Taxonomy (GTDB): domain Bacteria; phylum Pseudomonadota; class Alphaproteobacteria; order Rhizobiales; family Rhizobiaceae; genus JANQKQ01. Next base: position 15,431 of record JANQKQ010000019.1, on the reverse strand, counting down.
AATTCATCATCGACCGCCGCCGGCTCCGCCGCAAGCTGACGTTCTGGCGGGTTGCGACGTTTGTCTTCCTGGCCGGGCTGATCATAGCCCTGGTGCGGGTAAGCGGGGTCGGTGATGAGTTCGGCGCCAAACGCGCAGATCACATCGCCCGGGTCAAGATCTCCGGCGTCATTATCAACGACCAAAAGCTGCTCGACCTGTTCGACAAGCTTCAGGGAAACGACCGGGTCAAGGCGGTGGTACTCGACATCTCCTCGCCCGGCGGCTCGACCGTCGGGGGAGAGGCCACCTTCGAAGCCGTGCGTGCGCTGGCGGACAAGAAGCCGGTGGCCGCCAGTGTGGGGACCCTGGCCGCCTCCGCAGCCTACATGATCGCCGCCGGTTCAGATCACATTGTGGCCCGACGCTCGTCGATCGTCGGCTCGATCGGGGTGATCTTCCAATATGCCGACGCCTCGCGCCTTCTCGACAAGATCGGGCTTTCGGTCGAGGAGATCAAATCCTCGCCGCTCAAGGCGGAGCCTTCGCCGTTCCACCCGGCGAGCGAGGAAGCCAAGGCGATGATCGATTCCCTGGTGCGCGACACCTATCAATGGTTCGTCGATCTGGTGGCCGAACGGCGTCAGTTGAGCGCCGCGCAGGCGCTGCGGCTGGCCGACGGCAGCATCTTCTCGGGAGCCCAGGGTCTCGACAACGGCCTGATCGACGCGATCGGATCGGAGCAGACCGCTATCGACTGGCTGGCCAGCGAACACGGCGTCGACGCTGATTTGGACGTGGTGACCTGGGAACCCGAGCGCACCAACAGGCCACTGGTCGCCAACCCGGCGGCCCTTGCCGGCCTGGCGAAGCTGCTCGGCGTCGAACTGACACCGGCGGATCTGCGCCAGTTGCGCGAGAACCCGCCGCACCGTCTATTTCTTGACGGTCTGGTATCACTTTGGCTAACCTCGCCCGAACTTCTCGAGGGGACCGATCGATGATCAAATCCGAGCTGGTACAGGTAATTGCCGATAAGAATCCACATCTATACCAGCGGGATGTCGAGAACATCGTCAATGCCATCCTTGACGAGATTACCGCGGCGCTGGCGCGCGGGGATCGGGTCGAGTTGCGCGGGTTCGGCGCTTTTTCCGTCAAGAACCGGCCGGCACGCATCGGTCGCAATCCGCGCACGGGTGATCGGGTCGAAGTCGCGGAAAAATGGGTGCCGTTCTTCCGCACCGGCAAGGAGCTGCGTCAGCGGCTGAACGCCGGCCGCCAGTGAGGCGGGCTGACCCAATTTCGACCTGACCGCGCAAAAGCCGGCTCGGAATCCGATGCGAAGACTGATCTTTCTGATTGTGCTGGTGCCCGTCGCTGTGGTGCTGATCGTGCTTTCGGTGGCCAACCGTCAGCCGGTGACCTTCTCGCTCGATCCCTTCAACGCCGCCCAACCGGCCTTGTCGATCACCTGGCCGTTCTTTGTCTTCCTGTTCGTTGCCCTTCTGAGCGGCCTGGTCATCGGCGGTACCGCGACCTGGCTGTCCCAGGGCCGGCATCGCCGTGCCGCCCGCGAGAAGCGCCGGGAGGCCGACCGCTGGCACCGCGAAGCCGACGAGCAGCGCGACCGCGCCGATCAGGCCGTCCAGGCGGCCGTGAACAAGGCGCCGGCGCTCGATCCGCCCGAACGGGCGGCCTGACGGTCGCTCATGCGCGTCATCACCGCCGAACAGATCGCCCAGACTCTCGATCACCGCGATTTCGTCGAAGCCCTGCGTGAAGGCTTCCGCTCGCACGTCACCACCCCCCTGCGCCATCAGCACGTCATCGAGCGGCCCGACGGCGCCGACAACATCCTGCTGCTGATGCCGGCCTGGAGCGATTTTCCTTCCCAGGGCCATTCCCGAGACGGCTATTGCGGCATCAAGCTCGCAACCGTTGCGCCGGACAACGAGGCGCAGGGCAAAGCCAACATCCAGGCCGCCTACATCCTCATGAACGGCGTTACCGGCGAGCCCATTGCGTTGATCGACGGCGAATCGCTGACCTTCCGGCGAACGTCGGCCGCTTCGGCTCTCGCCGCCGACTATCTGGCAAGAAAAGACGCCAGGCGGATGGTGATGGTGGGGGCAGGCGGCTTGGCGCCATGGCTGGTCGGCGCCCATGCCGCCGTCCGGCCGATCGAGCAGGTAACGGTCTGGAACCGCACCCCCGCCAAGGCCCGTGATCTCGCCGCGCTGCTGGGCGAACAGGGCTTCGCCGCCGCCGCCACCGAAGACCTGGCGAGTGCGGCAGGCGAGGCCGACATCATATGCGCGGCCACGCTGACCTACGAACCGCTCATCAAAGGAGAGTGGCTGCAGCCGGGCGTCCACGTGGATCTGGTGGGCGGTTTCAGGCCTGACATGCGCGAAGCCGACGATGAGGCCGTCGCCCGGGCGTCGGTGTTCGTCGACACGCGCACCGGCGCGCTCGCCGAGTCCGGCGATCTCATCCAGCCGATCGAAGCCGGCGTCATGTCCGCAGACGATGTGCGCGCCGACCTGTTCGACCTTGTCGGCTGCGATCATCCCGGCCGGACCTCGCACGATGAAATCACGCTGTTCAAGTCCGTCGGCACCGCGTTGGAAGACTTGGCCGGCGCGGTGCTGATCGCCGATCGCTGTTGACGCTGGGGACGCGCTTGGTTGCAGCGCCCCAGGTTTGGCTTGCCATCGCCCGGCGATGGGGTAGGAAGGCTCCAACCGAACAAAGCCCGCGCCATGCAGCAACGCACCAAACCCGTCGCGCCGACAAAATCCGTCAAGCGAACACAAAGCGCTCCATTTCCGCCGGCCAAGCGACGTCTTGCCGAGGCCGTCCCCCTCATCCTGGAAGTGCCGGCGAACGAGACCTATGCTCTGATCGATTCAGGCGACGGGCGCAAATTGGAGCGACTGGGGCCGGTCACCATTGTGCGGCCCGAAGCCCAAGCGATCTGGCCGCCGTCGTGCGGGCCCGAGACCTGGGACGCCGCCGACGCGCAGTTCACCGGCGATACCAACGAGGAAGGGGTCGGCCGCTGGCGGTTTGTTGGCGAACCAATGGGCGAAACCTGGCCGCTTTCCTGGAACGGGCTTTCGTTCATGGGGCGTTTCACGTCGTTCCGCCACGTCGGCGTGTTTCCCGAGCAGGCCGCCCACTGGGCGTTCATCGAAGATCAGTTGAGCTCGGCCGGCCGGCCGATCCGCCTGCTCAACCTGTTCGCCTATACCGGTATCGCCAGCCTGGTCGCCGCGCGCGCGGGCGCTCATGTGACCCACGTGGATGCTTCGCCCAAGGCGATCGCCTGGGCCAAGGAAAACCAGCAGGCCGCGCGCTTGACCGACAAGCCGATCCGCTGGCTGTGTGACGATGCGATCAAGTTCTGCGAGCGCGAGGTGCGCCGGGGCAACAGCTATGACGCGATCCTGCTCGATCCGCCCAAGTTCGGCCGTGGCCCCAAGGGCGAGGTGTGGCAATTGCTGGAGCACCTGCCGCACCTGTTGCACACCTGCCGCCAGCTGCTTTCTCCAAAGCCGCTGTTCGTTGTCCTGACCGCCTACTCGATCCGTTCATCCTTCTACGCCATGCACGAGACCATGCAGGCGGTTTTCGGCGATGGGCAAGGCCTGTTGGAATCCGGCGAGCTGGTGATCCGCACGCTCGATGGCGACCGGCGCCTGTCCACATCGCTGTTCTCCCGGTGGCGTTGTGACCGGAGCTGACGTGCGAAACCCTGGCGAGCGCGCCGCTCCCGGTACGGTCAGGAAGATCACCTCGCCGGCCAATCCGCTCGTCAAATCGATCCGGGCGCTGCACCGCAAGAAGCATCGCGACGACGAGAAGCTGTTCGTCGCCGAGGGCCAGAAACTGGTGACCGACGCGATCGACGACGGCTGGCCGATGCGCACGCTGGTCCACGGGGACGCGATCGCCGACGACGCCCAGGCGATGAACGTCGCCGCGCGCGCCCGGGCCCGGGGCGCGGCGATCCTCCAGGTCTCCGACCGGGTGCTCGCCGCTGTGTGCCGGCGCGACAATCCGCAGAGAATGGTCGGTGTGTTCGAGCAGCGATGGACCGCGCTCGATGCCGTCCGGCCGGCGCCCGGCGACATCTGGGTGGGGCTGGACCGGGTTCGCGACCCCGGCAATCTGGGAACGATCGTTCGCACCGCCGATGCGGCCGGCGCCGCCGGCGTCATGCTGATCGGCGAATGCACCGATCCATGGTCTTCGGAAGCCGTGCGCGCTTCGATGGGCTCGATCTTCCACGTGGCCATGGCTCGATGCACGACAGACGAGTTCATTGCCTGGAAAGCCGGCTGGCCGGGCCGGACGGTGGGCACCCACCTGGAAGGCGCGATCGATCATCGACGCCTGGAGCCGGATGGCGCGCCGGTCTTGCTGCTGATGGGCAACGAGCAGCAGGGCCTGCCCGACGAGCTGGCGGCGCTGTGCGATGATTTGGTGCGCATCGCCATGCCCGGCCGGGCCGATTCGCTCAACCTGGCCGTGGCCGCCGGCATTATGCTGTTCGAACTGCGGCGCACGTCATGAGGTTTGCCATCCCGCTCGTGCTGGTAGCCGCCCTGGTCATTGCCGATCAGGTTTCGAAACACTTCGTCGAAACCCTGCTGCCCTTGCGGCAGCCGGTCGACGTGCTGCCGTTTCTGGCGCTCTTTCGCACCCACAACGAGGGCGTGGCCTTCTCGTTCCTGTCTTTTGTCGATGGCAGGATATTGATCGTCCTGATGATCTGCATCGTCGCGTTCGTCTTGTTCTTGTGGTGGCGAACGCCGCGTGAGCGGGTCCTGGCCCGATTCGGCTTCGCTGTGGTGACCGCCGGTGCGCTGGGCAATCTGATCGATCGCATCACGCTTGGTCACGTGGTCGACTTCATCCTCGTGCACTTCGGTTCATGGTCTTTCGCCATCTTCAACCTGGCCGACGCCGCCATCACCCTGGGCGCCATCGCGGTGATCGCCGATGAGGTGTTGACGTGGGCGCGAATGCCGTCAAACAGTTCTCCTGACAACACCAAACCGGAAAGCTGAACGACCATGGCGCAGACCTTCCAAGCGATCCTGATCTCGCGCGACGAGGACAAGAAGCAGTCGGTCGACATCGTCGAGCTGAGCGAGAAGGACCTGATGGAAGGCGACGTCACCGTTCGTGTCGACGCCACCACGGTCAACTACAAGGACGGCTTGGCGATCACGGGCAGAAGCCCGGTGGTGCGCCACTGGCCGATGGTGCCGGGCGTGGATCTGGCCGGCACGGTGATCCAGTCCGACAGCGCCGAGTTCTCGGTCGGCGACCAGGTTCTACTCAACGGTTTCGGCGTCGGAGAAGTGCACTGGGGCGCCTATGCCGGTCTCGCACGGCTGAACTCGGACTGGCTGATCCCCCTGCCCGAAGGATTGGACGCACGGCAGGCGATGGGCGTGGGCACCGCCGGCTACACCGCCATGCTGTGCGTCATCGCGCTGGAGCGGCATGGCGTCACGCCCGATGCCGGCTCGGTGGTGGTCACGGGTGCGGCCGGCGGTGTCGGCTCGGTGGCGGTCGCCATCCTCGCCAAGCTGGGTTTCCATGTGATCGCGTCGACCGGCCGGCCATCAGAAGCCGAGTTTCTGACCGGGCTGGGCGCGGCGGAGATCATCGATCGCACCGAACTTTCCGAACCCGGCCGCCCGCTGGGCAAGGAGCGCTGGAGCGCCGGGGTCGATGCGGTCGGCTCCCACACGCTCGCCAACGTGCTGGCCCAGACCCAATATGGCGGCGCGGTCGCCGCCTGCGGCCTCGCCCAGGGCTTCGACCTGCCGACCACGGTGATGCCGTTCATCCTGCGCGGCGTTTCGCTTCTCGGCATCGATTCGGTGATGGCTCGAAAGTCCGCACGCGTGGAGGCATGGCAGCGCATCGTGCGCGATCTGGAGATCGGCAAACTGGATTCGATCACCGCCACGATTGGATTTGCCGACATCATCGACACCGCCCACGCGATCGTCGACGGTAAGGTACGCGGCCGTGTCATCGTCGACATGCATGGGTGAAAGTAGCCTGGGGAGCCGAGCTTGAACGACACCATTCTGGCCATCGACCAGGGCACCACCTCGTCGCGGGCGATCATATTCGACAAGGACCGGCGGATCGTCGCCCAGTCCCAGCGCGAGTTCACCCAACACTTCCCCAAATCCGGATGGGTCGAGCACGACGCCGAAGAGATCTGGACCTCGGTGGTCGAGGTCTGCCGCAGCGCCATCGAACAGGCGGGCGGCACGCCGGCGGCCATCGGCATCACCAATCAGCGCGAAACCACGGTGGTCTGGGATCGGCATACGGGGAAACCGATTCACAACGCGATCGTCTGGCAGGACCGGCGCACCGCCGACTTCTGTGACCGGCTCAAGCAAGACGGCCTGGAGGAGACCTTCACCGCCAAGACGGGACTGCTCCTCGATCCCTATTTCTCGGGCACGAAGATCGCCTGGCTGCTCGATCATGTGGATGGCGCGCGCGCCAGGGCCGAAGCGGGCGATCTGCTGTTCGGCACCATCGACACTTTCCTGATCTGGCGGCTCACCGGCGGCGCGGTGCATGCGACCGACGCCACCAACGCCTCGCGCACCCTGTGCTACAATATCGGCGCGGAGAAATGGGATGCCGAGCTGCTCGAAATTCTCAAGGTGCCGTCAGCCGTCATGCCGCAAGTACTTGATTGCAATGGCGATTTCGGCACCACTAAACGCGACGTTCTTGGCGTCGAAATTCCGGTCCGCGGCGTCGCCGGCGACCAGCAGGCGGCCACGCTGGGCCAGGCCTGCTTTAAACCCGGCATGCTCAAATCGACCTACGGCACCGGCTGCTTCGCACTGCTGAACACCGGCGCCGACCAGGTGCGCTCCAACAACCGTCTGCTCACCACGATCGCCTACCGTCTCGACGGCATCACCACCTATGCGATCGAGGGTTCGATCTTCATCGCCGGCGCCGCTGTGCAATGGCTGCGCGACGGGCTGGGCGTCATAGATGATGCCGGCCAGAGCGGCGAGCTGGCCGCCCGGGCCGACGATCAGCAGCATGTCTATCTGGTGCCGGCGTTCACCGGCCTGGGCGCGCCGTACTGGGACGCCACCGCCCGCGGCGCGATCTTCGGACTGACCCGCGCCAGCGGACCGGCGGAACTGGCCCGCGCCGCCCTGGAGGCGGTCTGCTACCAGACGCGCGACCTGCTCGAGGCGATGCGGCGCGACTGGCCGGCGCAAGCGCGCACCGACACCATCCTGCGCGTCGACGGCGGCATGGTGGCGTCCGACTGGACCATGCAGTTTCTCGCCGACATTCTCGATGCGCCGATCGACCGGCCGACTATTCTGGAGACCACGGCGCTGGGCGCGGCATGGCTCGCCGGCTCGGCCGTCGGCGCCTGGCCGGGCGCGGACGAGTTCGCCGCCGGATGGGCGGTGGACAGGCGGTTCGAGCCCCAACTGGACGGTTCCGCGCGCGAGGCCAAATACGCCGGCTGGCGCGACGCCGTGCGCCGCACGCTGACTGACGCCGAGCTTTAGCGCATACCGCATCACGAGCGGCGGTGACGCGGACACATTAGCGTGTTTTGACCCGAACTGGGTGGGTGCCTAGAAGGGCTCGGGTTTTCGTGTCGCCGGCATGACGAAGGGAGCCACATCGCCAATGTTCACAGCCTTGAAATCGCTCGCCACCCTGACCGTTCTCATCGCGGCTTTCGCATCCAACTCGGTCCTGGCCAGCGACCGCATTTCCTGGAGCGCAGTCCTGGAAAAAGCGCGCGGCCAGACCGTGTACTTCAACGCCTGGGGCGGCGCCCAGAACATCAACGACTACATCGCCTGGGCCGGCGAAACGGTCGAGCGGCGCCATGGCGTCAAAGTGGTGCACGTCAAACTCGAAGATACCGCGAACGCCGTCTCCAAGGTGGTGGCGGAGAAGGCGGCGGGCATCGAGGCCGGCGGCTCGATCGATCTGATCTGGATCAACGGCGAAAACTTCGCTTCGATGAAGCATCAAGGCCTGCTGCAGCCTGCCGGCTGGGCGCAGCAGCTGCCCAACTGGCGATATGTGGACTGGCGCAACAAACCGACCATAACCATGGACTTCACGACACCCACCGACGGCCAGGAGTCACCATGGGGCATGGCCAAGATGGTGTTCTTCCACGATACCGCCCGCGGCGGCGATATGCCCGATTCCTTTCTCGAGTTGGTCGCGTGGGCCAAGGCCAATCCCGGACGCTTCACCTATCCCGCGCCACCGGACTTCATCGGCTCCTCGTTCCTGAAACAGGCGCTGCTGGAGATGGCCGAGCACCCTTCCGCTTTATCGAGCGCGCCGACCGACGAGGAATTCGAACGTGTGGTCGCGCCGCTCTTCGCCGCCCTGGATGGGATGCACCCGCATCTTTGGCGCTCGGCGCGCACCTTTCCCAAGAACAAGGAGGCGTTGCGCCAGCTGCTGGCCGACAACGAGATCGACATCGCCTTCGCTTTTTCGCCCGCCGAGGCGTCCAACGCCATCGCCAACGGCGAGTTGCCCGACACCGTCCGCTCCTTCACCTTTTCGGCCGGCACCCTGGGCAACACCCATTTCGTCACCATCCCATTCAATGCCACGGCTCGCGAGGGTGCGCTGGTATTCGCGAATTTCCTGATTTCGCCCGAAGCACAGCTGCGCAAGCAGGATCCGGCTGTTTGGGGCGACCCGACCGTTCTCGACATGGCGGCGTTGTCGGGCCAGGATAGGCAGGCGTTCGCCGAGCTCGACTTAGGGATAGCCACGTTGCGGCCCGAAGAGCTGGGCCCCACATTGAACGAGCCCCATGCGAGCTGGATGACCAGGCTTGAAGGGGAATGGATGCGGCGCTACGGCGTCGCCAACTGACCCGGGCGCACGCGCCGCGTCGCTCTACCAGGTCCACCCACCGTGCTGAGAATAGCTCCGGCGATTGCCATCGCCATCTTGGTAGGGCCGATCCTGTTCGGCCTTGCCGCCACCATTCTGCCGGCTGCCGGCGTGTTTCCTGCTCTTGGCGGCGAAGCGCTCAGTCTCGAGCCGGCACGGCGGTTGCTCGCCCAGCCCGGCCTGTGGCGCTCATGCGCGATCAGCCTTGCGACCGGGCTGATCACGACCGCCATCTCCCTGACCCTGGTCATGACTTTCGTGGCGGGCTGGTCGAACACCCGCCTGTTCGGTTCGCTGCAGCACCTTGTCTCCCCGCTGCTTTCGGTGCCGCATGCCGCCGCCGCCTTCGGCCTTGCCTTCCTGATCGCGCCGTCGGGGTGGATCATGCGTCTGGTTTCGCCCGAGCTCACGGGGTTCGCAAGCCCGCCGGACTGGCTGATCCTGCACGACCCCCTGGGGCTGGCGATGATCGCCGGTCTGGTGGTCAAGGAGGTGCCGTTCCTGTTCCTGGTCACCTTGTCGGCGATGCCGCAGACCCTGCCGCGCCGCTATTCGCAGGCCGCGATGAGCTTGGGCTACGGCAAGACCGCCGCGTTCATCTTCGTCGTGTGGCCGCGCATCTACCGGCAGATACGCCTGGCGGTGTTCGCCGTCATCGCCTACGCCAGCTCCGTGGTCGACGTGGCGCTGATCTTGGGCCCCACCAACCCGGCGCCGCTGGCGGTGCGGGTGTTGGGCTGGATGCACGATCCCGATCTGTCCATGCGGTTCGATGCCTCGGCCGGCGCGCTGCTGCAGTTGGCGCTTACCCTTCTCGCGTTCGCTATCTGGCTGGTTCTGGAACGCCTGTTCGGCGCCATCCGTGATGGGTTGGCGATGTCCGGCCTGCGGTTTCGCGCTGACCGGGCGCTGCGTGCCGCCGCCGCGGCGCTCATCGCCGTGTGCGCAACTGCCGTCTTTCTGGGCCTGACGATTCTGGCGCTGTGGTCGGTGGCCGGGCTCTGGCCGTTCGCCGACGCACTGCCGTCGCAGCTCACCATGCGCACATGGCAGCGGCAGATCGGCAATCTTGCAGGCCCGTTCTGGACGACGGTCAGCGTCGGTCTGGCGGCCACGGCGATCTCGTTGGTAGTCGCGCTCGCCTGTCTCGAACGCGAAGCGCGCACCGGACGGGCCGGCGGCTCATGGGCGATCATGCTGCTTTATCTGCCGTTGATCGTGCCACAGGTTTCCTTCGTCTTCGGCCTGCAGCTATTGTTGCTGTCCGTCGGTGTCGGCGCTTCCTGGTTGGCCGTGGTGTTTGCTCACGTGATTTTCGTGCTGCCCTATTTGTTCCTGTCGATCGCCGACCCGTGGCGCGCCTGGGACCATCGGTTTGGACAGGTGGCCGGCGCCGCCGGCTCGGGGCCGGATCGGATATTCTGGCGAATACGTCTGCCGATGCTGTTGCGGTCGGCCTTGGTCGCGGCGGCCGTGGGATTCGCCGTCTCCGTCGGCCAGTACCTGCCTACGGTGCTCATCGGCGCCGGCCGCTGGCCGACGGTTACGACCGAGGCGGTTGCCCTGGCAGCCGGCGGCGACCGGCGCGTCATCGGCGTGTTCGCGTTCATCCAGATGGTGCTGCCGTTTGTCGGGTTCGCGCTGGCTGCCGCCATACCCGCCATCATCTTCGCCAACCGGCGCGATCTGAGAGCTGCGGCCTGATGACGGACGACAACGCCAACGATCCGCGAGCGCTCATCCTAGACGATGTCCACATTCGTCTGGATGGTCGTACCCTGGTGCACGTCTCCACCACCATCGGCCCGGGCGACATCTGTTCCATCATGGGACCGTCCGGCTCAGGCAAGTCGACGCTGCTCGCCTACCTGTCGGGTTTCCTGGATTCCGCCTTTCAGGCCACGGGCCGGGTCGTGCAGGGCGGGCGCGACCTGACCGGGCTCGCGCCGCATCAGCGCAGGCTGGGCCTGCTGCTGCAGGACCCGTTGCTGTTTCCGCACATGTCGGTGGGCCAGAACCTCCTGTTCGCCGTGCCCGCCGGCGCCGGAGATCGCCGCCAACGCGAAGCGATCGCGGCAAAAGCGCTCGACGATGCCGGCCTTTCGGGCTTCTTTCATCGCGATCCGGCGACCCTTTCGGGCGGCCAGAAGGCCCGGGTCGCATTGATGCGCGTTCTGGTGTCCGAGCCCGGCGCGCTGCTGCTCGACGAGCCTTTCTCGCGGCTTGATGCGGACCGGCGGGAGAAAATCCGGCAGTTTGTATTTGCCAAGGCTCGCCAGCGCCGGCTACCAGTGTTGCTGGTGACCCACGACGAAGCCGACGCGGCAAGCGCCGGCGGCGAGGTCTTCGTCATCGCAGCGTGACCCGCGACAAGCCCATGAGCGAACAGCCGCATCCGGCCATCGAAGACCACAGCGTTCGGCTCGATACGCTGATCCGCATTCGTTGGGTGGCGGTGATCGGCCAGACCGTGGCGGTGGTGTTCGTCAGCTACGGCATGGACTTCGAGCTGCCGCTGGCATTGTGCCTCGTCGCCATCGCATTTTCCGCCTGGCTCAACGTGGTTCTGCGCTGGCGCTACGGACCGGGCTATCGACTGGGTGAGACCACCACGTCGCTGCTGCTGGGTTACGACATCGTTCAGCTTGCCGCGCTGCTGTTCCTGACCGGCGGCTTGCAAAACCCCTTTGCCCTGCTGCTGGTGGTGCCGGTCGTGATATCGGCCACTTCCCAGTCGATCTGGCAGACGGTGATGCTGGGTACGCTGGCGACTGCGTGTGCGACCGCCTTGACCTTCTATCACCTGCCGCTGCCCTGGTATCCGGGTACGGCGCTGCAGATCCCGCTGCTGCTGCTCGTCGGCACCTGGTCGGCCATCGTCTCGAGCCTGATCTTCACCGCCGTCTATGCCTTCCGGGTGGCCGATGAAGGGCGCAAGCTTTCGGCGGCGCTGTCGGCGACCGAACTGGCGCTGCAGCGCGAGCAGCACATCTCCGCGCTCGACGGGCTGGCGGCGGCCGCCGCGCACGAATTGGGCACGCCGCTCGCCACGATCGCGCTGGTTTCCAAGGAGCTCAGCCGGGAGCTGAAAGCCGATTCACCGCACCAGGAGGATGCCAAGCTGCTGCTCAGCCAGGCCGCGCGATGCCGGGAGATCCTGCAAAAACTCACATCGCTTTCGAGCGAAGGCGCCGACGCGATCGCCAAGGTTCCACTGGCCTCGCTAATGGAGGAGGTCGCCGGCCCGCATCGCGATTTCGGCATCGCGCTTTCGGTATCGACATCCGCCGGCGGGCAGGCCGCGCTGCCCGAGCCGGTGATGGTCCGCAACCCGGCGATCCTGTACGGGCTGGGCAATCTGCTGGAGAACGCGGTCGATTTCGCCCGATCGGCAGTCGAGTTCGACGCCTATTGGAACGAGGAGACCGTAGTGGTGGAGATCAGCGACGACGGCCCGGGATTTTCCAGGGAGATTCTGGACCGCATCGGAGAACCCTACGTCACCACCCGCACGCCCGATCGCTCTGGCGGCGGTCTGGGTCTCGGCCTGTTCATCGCCAAATCCTTACTCGAGCGCACCGGGGCCGCCCTGACGTTCGAAAATCGCACCGACGGGCCGAAGGCCGGCGCCCGCGTGCGGGTGAAGTGGCCGCAGGCGGCGCTCAAACAATGGCTTGCGGAACTGGATACAAGGGCGGTGGCCAACAATTGAGCGGACGGCTGTACGATTCGTGGCGGTTTGATTGACCGCGCCGCCCGTATATAGTGGACCCCGTCCTGTCCATTTGCGTTGGTTGACGGGGTAAAGGGCCGCACAGGTGGCCTTTTTGGGCTGAGGACTTGAAGGCAACATCAGGTACAGCGTGAACGAACAACCACCCAAAAAACCAGCCGCGACTGAAGACAAGTCCCTGCTGCTGGTAGACGACGACCGTCCGTTCCTCAATCGGCTGGGCCGAGCGATGGAGGCGCGCGGCTTCGTGGTCGATACCGCTGAATCGATCGAAGAAGGGCTTGCGAAGGTCCATGCAAAAACTCCGGCCTATGCCGTGGTCGATATGCGGCTGGAAGACGGCAATGGTCTCGACGTGATCGAGCTCATTCGCGCGCGCCGACCCGAAGCCAAGGTCATCGTCCTGACCGGCTACGGTAACATCGCCACCGCGGTCAACGCCGTGAAGCTGGGAGCGGTGGACTATCTGGCCAAGCCGGCCGACGCCGACGATGTGCTTGCCGCACTCGAGCGCAGCCCCGACGACAAGGCGCTGCCGCCTGAAAATCCGATGTCCGCGGACCGGGTCCGCTGGGAACACATTCAGCGGGTGTACGAACTGTGTGACCGCAACGTCTCGGAAACCGCCCGGCGGTTGAACATGCACCGGCGCACCCTGCAGCGGATTCTGGCCAAGCGTGCGCCGCGCTGAGTTTCGCTGACGCGGCTCCGGCCCACTCGCCCACCCAGCCACCCACGGCAGTATCCTCGCAAGGGGTGGCTGGGTGGGGGAGTGGGCCGGAGCCGTCCGATATAAGAGCCCCTATTCGCCGTCGATGACGTGAAGGTCGTCCGGTGTCTTGAGCCCGCTACCTTCGGCAAATCGCAACACGCGGTCGAGCCGGTTGGCGCCGGCCCTGGCGAAGCGCAGCGTCAGTGCGCGGCGGGTAGCACCCGCCAGCGCCGACGGCTCGGCTTGACGGATGATTTCCGCACCATGTCCGTCCGCCACGATAAGCCCCTCCTCGGCCGGAAAAATATCCGACGGCACATCGGCAAGGGTGGCGAAATAGAAATAGTCGCAGTAGCGGCGATAGTCCGGCCATTTGCTGTCGGCGCGAAAATCTTCCAGCGACGATTTGATCTCGATGATGGTGAATTGGCCCTTGCGGTCGATGCCGATCAAATCCGCCCGCCGCCCGGACGCCAACGGCATCTCCGCGATCAACGCAACGTCGAGCTCGGCAAATAGTCTTCCCACTCCGCGCGCGATCGCCAGCGCACGGTCGGATTGGCGGCCGTCGATCATCGGGTTGGAGTCGCGAAAGGTGACGATCGGCATGGATCGGTTCTTGCACATCGAATGCACCGATCGCAATGTGCGACGCAGTTGCACATCTGCAACACCACCGCCATTGCCGCGCGAATCACGGATTTGCTACTTGCTGGCCCGCCACGCGGCAAGCTACCCACAACGGGTTCACGTGATTCGGCGGCAGGACCGGATCACCCACGTGGCGGGAGATCACATGAAACGGCCGATTTTCCTCGGGCTCATGGCGATTGCCATCTCGGCGCTGGTCGGCTGCACGTCGATGTCGACCTATCGCGGCGACCCGGCCAAGCAGTTTGTCCGTGACTATCGGGCCGTCACCGACGCCGACTACAAGGTTCCCGCCGTTCCGCTAAGCAAGCTCGACAGCAAATATTACCGCCAGATTGTCGACTACGAGACCAGGCTGCGGCCGGGCACGATCGTTGTCGATGTCGCCGAGCGCTTCCTGTATCTGGTCGAGCCCAACGGCAAGGCGGTCCGCTACGGCATCGGCGTGGGTCGGCAGGGATTCGCTTGGTCGGGCGTGGCCTCGATCGGCTGGAAGGCCGAATGGCCGACATGGACGCCACCGCCGCAGATGATCAAGCGAAAGCCGTCGTTGAAGAAATACGCCGCCGGCATGGAGCCTGGATTGAGCAATCCCTTGGGCGCCCGCGCGCTCTATCTGGTCCAGAACGGCAAGGACACCATGTATCGCCTGCATGGAACGCCGGAATGGTCGAGCATCGGCAAGGCCGTCTCTTCGGGCTGCATCCGGCTCATCAACCAGGACATCATCGATCTTTATGAACGCGTGAGGCCGGGCGCGCGGGTGATCGTGCGCCAGGGCTGATCGGGCGTTACCGCGACTATGAACCAGGTGGCTGGGCGCAGCGTGCCGCCTTGGCCTCGCGCCGGCGTTGGTGCAGCACGGGCTCGGTGTAGCCGCTCGCGCGGTCGCGGCCTTCGAACACCAGGTCGCACGCCGCTTTAAACGCGATCGAGTTCTCGAACCCGGGCGCCATGGGGCGGTAATCGGGATCGCCGGCGTTCTGTTCATCGACCACGGCGGCCATGCGCTTCAACGTCTCCGTCACCTGACTCTCATCGCATACGCCGTGATGCAGCCAGTTGGCGATGTGCTGTGAGGAGATGCGCAGTGTTGCCCGGTCTTCCATCAGTCCCACATCGCTGATGTCGGGCACCTTCGAGCAGCCGATTCCCTGGTCCACCCAGCGCACCACATATCCCAGGATGCCCTGGGCATTGTTGTCGAGTTCGCGCTGAATATCCTCGGCGGTCCAGTTCGGCTGGCTGACCACCGGTATCGACAGAATATCGTCAAGCGAGGCGCGATCGCGGCCGGCGACTTGCCGCTGCACCGCATGCACGTCGACCTCATGATAATGGGTGGCGTGCAGCGTGGCTGCGGTGGGCGAGGGCACCCAGGCGGTATTGGCG
>JANQKQ010000026.1 GCA_028281105.1 Rhizobiaceae bacterium | reverse complement strand
GCGCGAGACGATGTCGAACAGGATGCCGCGATCGTCCGAAGAGGCGGTGATGTCGAGAAAGCACAATTCGTCGGCCCCGGCCGCATCGTAGGCGCGAGCGGCCTCGACCGGATCGCCGGCATCGACCAGGTCGACGAAGGAGACGCCCTTGACGACGCGGCCGTCCTTGACGTCAAGGCAGGGAATGAGGCGGGCTTTGAGGGTCATTGGGCTTTTCCCAGCAGCGCCAACGCCGCCTTCGCATCCAACCGTCCGTCATACAACGCGCGGCCGGTGATCGCGCCTTCGAGCTTCGCCGCGTCGGGCCGGAGCATTCGTTCGATGTCGGCGAGTGAGGCCAGGCCGCCCGAGGCGATCACGGGGATCGAGACGGCGTCGGCCAGTTCGATGGTCGCATCCCAGTTGACGCCGGTGAGGATGCCGTCGCGGTCTATGTCGGTGTAGACGATCGCGGCGACGCCGGCGCCTTCGAAGCGTTTGGCCAGCTCGATCGCCTCCAGTTCGGAGGTTTCCGCCCAACCTTCCACCGCGACCTTGCCGCCCTTGGCGTCGATGCCGACGGCGACGCGGCCAGGGAAGCGACGGCAGGCCTGTTTGACCAGTTCCGGATCGCGTACGGCCACCGTGCCCAGGATGACGCGGGCCAGGCCCTTGTCCAGCCAGGCCTCGATATCGGCTTCGGTTCGGATTCCGCCACCTAACTGGACCGGGTTCGAGGTGGCGGCGAGGATCGCGTCGACGGCCGTGCCATTGACGGATTTGCCCTCGAAAGCGCCGTTGAGATCGACCACGTGCAGCCATTGGAACCTGGCTTCCTGGAAGGCCTTCGCCTGGGCGGCCGGGTCGTCGTTGTAGGTGGTGGCCGTGTCTATGTCGCCGCGCTTGAGGCGCACGCATTGGCCGTCCTTCAGGTCGATGGCGGGGAAGAGGATTTTTTTTTGCTTCATGCTCCGCCCCGTGAATTTTGCGAGGGCCGCTCGCCGATCCACTCGATCAAGCGCAGAAGATAGCCGTCGGGGTCCTGGACCAAGAACTGCCTCTGTCCGATCTCTATGTTGCCGGCGCGATACCATTTCTCCTCGGGCTGCATGAAAATCGGCCAGCCGATCGCCTGTAGTTGCGCGGCCACGGGATCGATCTTGCCGATCGCGATCTCAAAGTTGATGCCGCGCCCGAACGGACGTTCCAGCTCTGCGGTCAGCCAATTGCGCCGGCCGGGGTCGCGTTGTTCCAACATCACATCCGCACCATCGCGCTCCAGCCGCGCGAAGCCTTCGTCCATGCGTTCATAACGGATGCGAAAACCTAGCGGGCCGCACCAGAAGTCCAGGCTTGCGTCGAGGTCAGAAACCAGGAGCTCGGGGATCAACGGAACCTTTGGGACAGTATTGCCGCTCACGGCGCCCACCGCAGAAAGTTGCCGATCAACGCCAGGCCGAGCTTCTGGCTCTTTTCAGGATGAAACTGCGTGCCAACCATATTGTCGCGGGCGACGATGGCGGTGAGCGGACCGCCATAGTCGGCGGTGGCGATTACGTGCGCCGGGTCGGCGGCCGCCAGATGGTAGGAATGAACGAAGTAGGCGTGCAGGCCGTCGCGGCCGGTGCGGATGTCGGCCATGATCGGGTGGCCGCGTTCAATTTCCAGCGTGTTCCAGCCCATATGCGGGATTTTCAGCTCGGGATCGTTCGGCTCGATGGCCACCACGTCACCGCCGATCCAGCCGAGCCCCGGTGTGGTGGTCTTTTCCAGACCGCGCGCGGCCATCAGCTGGCAGCCGACGCAGATGCCCAGGAACGGCCGCGCCTTGGCCGTCACCGCCTCCTCCAACGCCTCGACCATGCCGTCGACGGCGTCGAGGCCGGCGCGGCAGTCGGCGAACGCGCCCACGCCAGGCAGTACGATGCGGTCTGAGCGGGCTACTTCGTGCGGATCGGCAGTGACCGCGATTCGGAACGGCAGACTCGCCTCATCGGCGGCCCGCGCGAACGACTTGGCGGCCGAATGCAGATTGCCCGACCCGTAGTCGATGATGGCGACGGTAGCGGTCATGGATCACGTGCCCCCGGTCAGCGCGGATCGTCTTCAGCGAACAGGCCGATGGATTCCCCGGACGAGGCCGGGCGCAGGCCCGTCGGCGAGGAGGCCGCGGGCTGCATTTCATGTCGGCCGCCTTCCTGCCGCGCATCGAAATAGCGCTGCTCGGCTTCTTCGATGTCGCCGCCGCTGACCAGTCCGATCTCGCGCCAGCCAAGGCGGGCCGCCTTCTGCCGGACCAGTTCATGGCCCTCCAGGAACAGATACAGGCCCGGCAGGGTGGACAGGAAGATCGCCGCGGGTGCCAGCGTCGTCCACACGAACAGGTAGGCGGCGGCCATGAGCGCGAGATAGACCGCCAAAGCCCACCACAGCCGGTGCCATGCCAGCCAAAGCGGCGGGACAATCAGCGCCATGACGGCGCGACCATCCGGCAGCAGCCGGATCTCACGGTTCTCGTTCTCGTGCACGGTGTAGGACAACATGGGTTTGTCTTTTGTCTCGCGGCTATTCCTCGCTTCGCTCGGGCCTGCGACGGCGCGGCATTTTTCTTGCGCTATCGCCTATCGGCTATTTGAGCGCGGCCTGACGGCTTAGCGTGCGGTTGCGCTTGCGAACCCTTTGGGTTCGAAACGAGGCTCATAGCCCGGAAGCGGTCGCAAGACCAGATCGGACCGGTATTTACAGGCCAGAGGCGTCCGGTCAGCCCTTGAGCGAGCCCTTGGTCGAGGGCACGCGCCCGCCTTCGCGCGGATCGGGCGCGACCCCCGCGCGCATGGCGCGGGCCATCGCCTTGAAACAGGTCTCGGCGATGTGGTGGGAATTGGCGCCGTAATGATTGGTCACGTGGCAGGTCATGGCCGCGTGCTGGGCCAGCGCCTGGAAGAACTCGCGGGACAGCTCGGTGTCGAAATCGCCCACCTTGGCGGTAGGAAAGTCCACATCCCAGACCAGGAACGGCCGGCCGGACAGATCGACCGCGGCGCGGGTCAGCGTCTCGTCCATGGCCAGGTCGATCGAGGCGTAACGGGTAATGCCCGAGCGATCGCCCAGGGCCTCGTTGATCGCCTGGCCCAGCGCAATCGCGGTGTCTTCACAAGTATGGTGCGCGTCGATGTGCAGATCGCCCTTGGCGTCGATCTTCATATCGATGAGCGAATGGCGCGCGAGCTGCTCCAGCATGTGGTCGAAAAACCCGATGCCCGTCTTGATGTCGTGCGCGCCGGTGCCGTCCAGGTTCACCTCGACGGCAATGTCGGTCTCATTGGTCTTGCGGGCGATCTTTGCCGTCCGCACGGGTCTGCCCGACATCGTTCATGTCCTTCAAACAATGGGTTACTAAGTGCCAGCAACCTTTTAACTATCGCGTCGCGGTTACAAAAACCATAATGGCGGATGGGCGGAGCGCTCGGTGGTCAAACGATTGCAAGTGAACCAAAAGCGCATACATAGTGGACTGATTTCGGTGCGCCGGCGATTTCCGGCGCCGTAAACAAGCCGCAGGAGCGTCGTTTGAGCGAACATTCGCACAGCCAATCCATGCACGCCACGACCATCGTCACCGTGCGCAAGGGCGGCAAGGTGGTGATCGCCGGTGATGGCCAGGTGAGCCTGGGCCAGACGGTAATCAAGCACAATGCGAGGAAGGTGCGCCCGCTCGGCAAGCGCGGCGTGATCGCCGGGTTCGCCGGCGCCACGGCGGACGCCTTCACACTGTTCGAGCGGCTGGAAGGCAAGCTGGAGCAATATCCCGACCAGCTGATGCGCGCCTGCGTCGAGTTGGCCAAGGACTGGCGAACCGACCGCTATCTGCGCCGGCTGGAAGCCATGATGCTGGTGGCCGACAAGTCCGTGACCTTAGCGCTCACCGGCACCGGCGATGTGCTGGAACCCGAGCATGGCGTGATGGCCATTGGCTCGGGCGGCAATTTCGCCCTGGCCGCCGCACTGGCGATGATCGATGGCAAGGACGACGCCGAGACGATCGCGCGCAAGGCCATGGAGATCGCCGCGCGCATCTGCGTCTACACCAATGACAATGTGATCGTGGAATCGCTGGATGAAGGCTGACCGCTTGGATATCGTTTTCCATCCCGTCACAGCCAACGACCTGCCGACGCTCGCCGAGTGGATCGGCCAGCCCCATTGGCAGCAATGGTGGGGCGAGCCGAAGGCCGAAGTCGGCATGATCCGCGACATGGTCGAGGGACGCGATACGACACGGCCGTTCCTGTTTCACATCGACGGCGAGCCGAGGGGCTATATCCAATACTGGCATATCGGCGACCACCAGACGCCCAAATATGCCGACGACAATCCCTGGCTGAGCGAACTGGCTCCCGAAACGATCGGCATAGATCTGTCCATCGCCGATGCGAACCAGCTGTCCAAGGGCATCGGCTCGGCGGTGTTGCGGCGGTTTGCGCAGCAGTTGGCGGAAGAAGGGTATCGCAAGATCATCATCGATCCCGATCGCGACAATGCGCGCGCGATACGCGCCTACTCCAAGGCCGGCTTTACCCCGGTCCCGGCGCTGGAAGGCCGCTCGGGCGAGGTCGTCATCATGCAATTCGACGCGAACGAAACTGACAAGGCAGACAAAGCCGCATGACCAATTTTTCTCCGCGCGAGATCGTTTCCGAACTCGACCGCTACATCATCGGCCAGAAGGACGCCAAACGCGCCGTCGCCATCGCGCTGCGCAACCGCTGGCGCCGCCAGCAGCTTGAAGGGCCGATGCGCGAAGAGGTGTTGCCGAAGAACATCCTGATGATCGGACCCACAGGGGTGGGCAAGACCGAAATTTCCAGGCGGCTGGCCAAGCTCGCCGGCGCGCCGTTTATCAAGGTGGAAGCCACCAAATTCACGGAAGTGGGCTATGTGGGCCGCGACGTCGAACAGATCATCCGCGACCTGGTCGAGGTCGGCATCAACCTGGTGCGCGAGCGCAAGCGCGAGGCGGTAAAGGCGAAAGCCCACATCGCCGCCGAGGACCGGGTTCTCGACGCGCTGGTGGGTCCCAACGCCAGCCCGGCGACCAAAGATTCGTTCCGCAAGAAGCTGCGCGGGGGCGAACTGGACGACAAGGAAATCGAGATCGAGGTGGCCGACGGCTCCAATCCGTTGGGCGGGCTCGACATTCCGGGCATGCCCGGCGCCAGCGTCGGGGTGCTCAACATCAACGACATCATGGGCAAGGCGTTCGGCGGACGCACCAAGAAACGCAAGACCACCGTGGTGGAATCCTACGAGATTCTGGTCGCCGATGAATCGGACAAGATGCTGGACCAGGATCAGCTCGTCCAAGAGGCCATCGACGCAGTGGAAAACAACGGCATCGTGTTCCTCGACGAGATCGACAAGATCGCGGTGCGCGACGGCACTGTCGGCGGCAGCGTCTCGCGCGAGGGCGTCCAGCGCGATCTGCTGCCCTTGGTCGAGGGAACGACGGTCACCACCAAGCACGGGCCGGTCAAGACCGACCATGTGCTGTTCGTCGCCTCGGGTGCGTTCCACCTGTCCAAGCCGTCCGACCTGCTGCCCGAATTGCAGGGCCGGCTGCCGATCCGCGTCGAGCTGCGTGCGCTGGAAAAAGAGGATTTCAAGCGCATCCTGACGGAGACCGAGGCCAGCCTGATCAAGCAATATGTGGCGCTGATGGAGACGGAAGGGGTGACGCTGGAGTTCACCGACAACGCTATCGATGCGATTGCCGACATTTCCGTCGAGCTCAACTCGACGATCGAAAACATCGGCGCGCGGCGGCTGCAGACCGTCATGGAGCGCATTCTCGATGACATTTCGTTCAACGCACCGGATAAGTCGGGCGAGACCTACAAAATCGACAAAGAATATGTTCAAAACAATCTGGGCGAACTGGCCGCGAACGCGGATCTGAGCCGTTTCATTCTGTGATCCGATGAGATCGGCAACCCGGGGCGCGGGAGACAACGATGCACGCAGACCTTCCGGGTCCACGAAAAATAGGTGCGATCTTCTTCCCGGCCAGGCTATGGGTGGCGATTGTTTTGCTGGCCGCTTTCGCGTCAGCGGGCCATGCGTCCGCCCAGACGGTCCCCGTTCCCTCCGGTAACCGCAATATCGATCAGCCGGCCATTCCCTCCGGCGCGCTGTCGCGCACCGAGGCCACCGGCGATACGTTCGAGGGCAAGTATCAGCGCATTCTGGAGCTGCTGGCCAGCAACAAGGAATTGATCTCCAAGATCGAGCTGGCGGCGGCCAAGTACGAGATCGATCCCATTCACATCGCAGGCGCATTGGTCGGCGAGCACACCTATAATGTGGACGCGCTCGACCGGCTGCAGACCTATTATGTCAAGGCGCTGGCCTATCTGGGCTCGGACCTGACGTTCAAGCATGGCGGCCAGAAGGTCGTCGACTTCGTTGAGCGGTGGCAATTCTCGCGCTGCCGCAGCCACCGCGACAGCTACGATCTGTGGGCCTGCAGGGAAACGGTGTGGAATACCAAGTTTCGCGGCCGCACGGTCGGCAGCATCGCCTGGCCGGACGATCGATTCGGCCGCGTTTTCTTCCAACCGCTCTACGCCGGACAGACGTTCGGACTGGGCCAGCTGAACCCGCTCGCCGCGCTCAGGGTGACCGACATGGTGGTGCGGGTAAGCGGCGGCAAGAAGCTCTCCGCAAGCAAGGCGCCGGAGGTTTACCAGGCGATCATGGACCCGGATATCTCACTGGATTATATGGCCGCCGTGCTGCGGGTGGCGATCGACGCTTACGGCAAGATCGCCGGCTTCGATATCTCGGGCAATCCCGGCATCACCGCGACGCTGTACAATTTGGGCGACGTGCGAAACCGGGCCCGTGTGCTCGCGGACAAGAACCGGCAGCTAATCGCCGAAGGCCAGGCCGCCCAGCTGCCGCAGGAAAACTACTATGGCTGGCTCGTCAACGATCGCATTGACGATTTGCGCGGCCTCTTCAACGGGCCCAAGCCCGGCTGACCTTCACTACCGGTTTCGCCGGCGTATCCGAACATACAGAGCGCCGTCTCCACCATGGCCGACATGGGCCCGGCGATAACCGCTGACGAGGGCGTTGAGCGGCGGGGCGGCAAGCCATCGCGGCACGGCGCGGCGCAGCACGCCTTCGCCGCGATCGCCCTTGCCGGTGATGACGAGAATGATGCGTTCTCCCGCCCGATGCCCGGCTTCGAGCCGCGCGATCAGCATCTGGTGAGCGCGGGCCTGGGTCAGCCCGTGCAGATCGATGCGGCCGTCGATCGGGGCTCGGCCCCTGGCGATGGCGCGGGTGGTCTTGTCGTCCAGCTGCGCGGGTGCGGGCCGGCTTCTGCGCACCACCTGTTTGTCCGGGACTGGCTTGGCGATCCTGGCAGGCCGTTCGGCAACGGCTTTCTTCGATTTACCAGGCGGCTCGCTCTCGGGATGATCGGTTTTCTCCAGTGGCGTGACGGTGCTGGTGACCTGTCGCCACAATGTGCGGTCTTCGCCGCGCAGGCCGTCTTCGGACGCTTTCGATTTGGGCGGGCGGCTATTGGCCATCGCGCTGTCCACCGCGCTCATTGTGCAATCGCCGGGGGATCAGGACCACGAAGCGGGTGCGGTGCTTCACCAGGCCGGCGGTCCGGCCGGCGGCATCGCCGCTGCCGATGAACAGATCGCCCCTGGCCGCGCCGACGATGGCCGAGCCGGTGTCCTGGGCAATCGTCAGCCGGTTGAGCGCTGTCTGGGAATCGGGCAGCGGCTCACTCGAGGTCAGCCAGACCGGGCTGCCGTATGGATAGAGTTCGTCATCGACCGCCAGGCTGCGCCCCGGGGTCAGCGCCACGCCGGCTGCGGCAATCGGTCCCACGGTTTCATCGCAATGATCGATTTCCTGAAAGAAGATGTAGGACCGGTTGTGCGCCAGGATCTCGTCGATCCGGTCGGGATGTTCCTTCAGCCAGCGTCGGATCGACTGCATCGAGACGTTGTCCCGATCGATCAGTCCGCGCTCGATCATTACCGCACCAACCGCCGTGTACGGGTGGCCGGTTTTGGCCGCGTAGGAGACCCGCGCGGTAGTGTTGTCGTCCAGGCGAAGGCGGGCCGAACCCTGGATATGGATGAAGAACACATCGACCGGGTCGGCCAGCCAGAACAGTTCCAGGCCACGATCCGCCAGGCAGCCGCCTTGGATGGCGCCCCGGTCGAAATACTCGCTGATCTGCGAGCCCGTGCGACGGGCGAATCGGAACGATGAATCCATGTGCGACGGGCGATTTGCGTCGTCGAGTTCGATCAGGTCGGGCGGGCGGCGATAAAGCGGATATCGGAAACGGTCGGTTACGGTGCGCGACGCGGCATGTTCGGGTTCATAGTAGGCGGTGAGCAGGCCGGTTTCGGGATCGGGCGCGTGGGGCACGAACTCGGCCTCGAAAAACGCGCGCGCGGTGGCGTTATCCGCGATCGCGGTGTCGGCGAGCCGGCGGCCGATCTGCGCCAGCGCTCGAGACCAGGGGTCGTCGCAGGAAGGTCGGGTGCGCACCCAGTTCGCGAAGCAGGCGAGCGCCGCGCTATGATCGTCGTGCGCCCATCCATCCAGTTGGGAAAAATCGAGCGGGCGCAGAAAATCGGGAACGGGCGGACCGGGAGTTGGCGATATCGTCGATGTCGCGCCCATCGGGCAGGCCCGTCCGACGCCGGCCCTTACGCGTCCGAACCGGTCGCGACCAGCTTCCAGTTGGGATCGTTGGAGCGGGTGTCACGGGCGAAGGTCCAGATATCGGTTACCTCGGCCACCTGTTCGGGGTCGCCATCGACCAGCTTTTCCTCGGAATTGAACGTCGCCGAGACGATCTGGCTGACGAAGCGGATCGTGACGTGGGCGTGCCGGCCGTTCATCTGCGCGGCGCGGATTTCCGCCTGGTCAACGCCGACGAACGATGAGCGCACGACCTCGCCGCGGCCCTCGCGATCGGAGATCGCATTGGCGAACCCTTCATAGACTTCGCGCGACAGCAGGTTCTTCAGAGTCTTGGTGTCGCCGTCGGCATAGGCGGTGACGATCATCTCGTATGCCAGCTTGGCGCCGTCGACGAACCGGGCGGGATCGAAGCCGGTGTCGGCGGCGGCGACCGCGTGAAGTCCCTTGTTGAGCTTCGTGCCCTTCTTGGCGATTGCCGCGATTGCGATATCGGTCTCGGATTCGGGCTGCGGACGTTCCGACTTGCCATGGCGGGGCAGCGTCACCACATTGTCGTTAGACGCGTCCGCCGCGCCGGTGCGCCGGTCCCGGTTGACGTAAGGGTCCACCGGAGGCCCCTGATGTCCGGTGCGTTTGCCCAGCACCGATCGCAGGCGCAGGAAGATAAACACTGCGATGCCTAT
Organism: Rhizobiaceae bacterium; assembly: GCA_028281105.1. Classification (GTDB taxonomy): domain Bacteria; phylum Pseudomonadota; class Alphaproteobacteria; order Rhizobiales; family Rhizobiaceae; genus JANQKQ01. The sequence continues at coordinate 215,126 of JANQKQ010000026.1, read as the reverse complement.
CGTGATCAGAGTGGAAAGATCGCCGAATTCCATTATGGATCACCGGAAGGTTTCAACTTGTTTGCCGCATGCGTGCCCGCATGTGTGCCGGTTATGTGTGAATGCATGAAGTGGATTTGTCCAGCCGGTTCGCCAGCGCGGCCACGATGACCGCAGTTGCCCTGCTAGCGTTCATGCATCATGCATAGCAAGATATAATGGCAAATCGCGCGTATTCAAAGGCGGTCCGACCGGGATCGCCGCGAGGGGTCCGGTGAGAACGCGGGCCATTCGATCGCGGTTTGAACAAATCTAGGAGAACCACTGACCTTGCGGCTTCTGCCTTTCATACTGCTCATCGTGCCGCTGGCCGAAATCGCCACCTTCATCGTGGTGGGTTCGCAGATCGGCGTGTTCGCGACTTTGGCGATGATATTCGTCACCGCCGTCATCGGATCGATCCTTTTGCGCCGGCAGGGGCTGGCGACCGCGTGGCGGATACGCGAGAAGATGGACCGGGGCGAACTGCCCGGCCGCGAGCTGGGCAATGGCGCGATGATCCTGGTCGCCGGCGTGTTGCTGCTGACGCCGGGCTTTATCACCGACGCGCTCGGCTTCGCGCTGTTCGTGCCGCAAATCAGGGATGTGATATGGCGCGGTCTGTCCAGCCGCATCACCGTTGTCGGGCCCGAGGGATTTTCCCGCCAGGCCGGCGGCGGCCAGTCCGAAAGAGTGGTGGACCTGGACGAAAGCGACTTCTCCCATGTCGACGATGATGATCCGGAGGACGGACGGACCGACGGGACCGGGCACAGCCGCCGCACGGGCGCGCCTCTGTCCGACAGCGACTCTCCGTGGAGCAAGCCGCGCTAGCGGCGCGGTCCAACTCCGCGGCGATATCGGCCATCGGTCGCAGGGATCGGCCTTGTTCGAATCGGCTGGAAGTGGTAGCCAGCGGCGATTTTGCACCCGGATTAGGCTGGCACCCCAACCATAGCGTGGCGGCCCGAACGAGAACCTAAGAAAACGGACCCCAGCCATGGCCAGGAAAACCACCAAAGGCACGAGCAAGAAGCAGGCCGAACCAAAGGCGACCAATGGCGGCGAGCAGCCGGCAGCCAAGGTCGAGGCAAACGCCACCCTCAACGTGCTGGCGCAGTACATCAAGGACTTCTCCTTCGAGAATCCGAACTCGCCCAATTCGCTTCGCCCGCGCGAGAAGCCTCCCGAGATCAAGATCAACGTCAATGTGGGCGTTAACCCGCTTTCGGAGACCGACTACGAGGTCGAGCTCAGGCTCGAAGCCAAGGCGGACGCCGAGCAGGAAACCATGTTCAACGCCGAACTGGTGTATAGCGGGGTGTTCCGCCTGCAGGGGATCCCGAAGGAGGCGGTCGGGCCGGCGGTGCTGATCGAATGCCCGCGCATCCTGTTTCCATTCGCCCGGCAGATCATTTCCGACGCCACGCGCAATGGCGGCTTCCCGCCATTGATGATCGATCCCATCGACTTTGCGCAGCTGTATCAGGCGCGGATGGCCGAAGCAGCGGCTAACCCGGCGGCCAATCCGACCAGCGTTTGATCTTCACGCCGTTGTCGTCTTCATCCCCCGGTCTTCGACCAGATCGAATCGGGGCCTAGGGACTCTTCGACAAACGCACGGTGACGTTCCAGGTCGGCCTCGCTAAGCCGGGGCGGCAGCGTGCGTGGTCGCGTGCCCTGCCGGCCGGAACTGATGACGTTCGGTGAGCCGTCGTCGGACGCATTCGCGCTGGATGCCGGCAGGTCCAGGCTTGCCTGCCTGCCGCCCAGCATCTCGATATAGACCTCTGCAAGCAGTTCGGCATCGAGCAGCGCACCATGTTTGGTGCGATGGGAGTTGTCGATGCCGTAGCGCGCGCACAGCGCGTCGAGCGAGTTGGGGCCCATGGGATGGCGTCGCCGCGCGATCTCCAGCGTGTCGACCACGTCGGCCGGCGGGATCGCGGAACGGCCGATGCGCGCCAGCTCCGCATTGATGAAGCCCATGTCGAACGGGGCGTTGTGCGCGATCAGCTTGGCGCCGAGAAAGAACTCGAGGAACTCATCGGCAATCTTGGCAAACGTCGGCTTGTCCCGCAGATCGTCGACGGAGATGCCGTGTACCCGCTGGGCATCGGGATGAATCGGCCGGCCTTCCGGGTTGATATAGTGGTGGAAGGTTCGCCCCGAGGCAAAGCGGTTGACCAGTTCGACCCCGCCGATCTCGATGACGCGCTCGCCCTCCGACGCTTTCAGCCCCGTGGTCTCGGTGTCGAAGATGATCTCACGCATGAGGTTCCTGCCCGTAGCACGGCTGTCGATTCGGCGGCGACACCCTGCCTGAACGATCGCCGGCCGTGACGCAAGGGCGCGGGCTAGCGCGGCTGCCAGCTTCCACTGAAAACCGCTTCAACGATATCGGCAACCTGCCGTCGCGCCGAATCGAGGCCATCGGAAGTGTCGACGATGAAATCGGCGCGCTCACGTTTTTGCGTGTCCGGCATCTGGCTCGCCAAGATCGCACGGAATTTCTCTTCGCTCATGCCTTCGCGCGCCAGCACCCGGCGGCGTTGCTCGGCCTCGCTGGTGGTGACCACGATCACCCCGTCCACGCGCTTGTCCCCGCCGGTTTCGAACAACAGCGGCACATCCACGATCGCCAGCCGGGCGCCTGCGGCATGCGCGCGTGCGCGGAACTCTTCGTCGCGTTCGCGCACCATCGGGTGAACGATCGCCTCAAGGCGTTTGAGTGCCTCGTTGTCGTCGAGCACCCGGGCGGCGAGCAGCGAGCGATCGACTTTGCCGTCCTTGGTGGTGCCGGGGAAAGCCGCTTCGATGTCGGCGCTGGCGGGTCCGGCATAGAGTTCGTGGACGACGGCATCAGCATCGTGCACCGGGATGCCCAGATCGCGGAACATGGCCGCGGTGGTGGTCTTGCCCATGCCGATGGAGCCGGTCAGTCCCAGGACGATCATGACCGCGTTTGCCCCGGCTGTTCGCCACCTGCGCCCAGGACGATCTGGCGCAGTTCGTCGGTCACCGCGGGGCGCACGCCGAACCATCTTTCGAAACCGGGCACCGCCTGGTGCAACAGCATTCCCAACCCGTCGACGGCGGTCAGCCCGACCTCCCCGGCTCGTCGCAACAATCCGGTTTTCAGCGGCGTATAGACGATGTCGGTGACGATCAACGACGGCCGGGCCGCTGAAAGATCGAGTTCGAAATCGGGCTGGCCGGTCATGCCCATCGAGGTGGTGTTGACCAGCAGATCGGCTTCGCCCGACAGCTGCGTCGCCATTTCCAGGGATCCGGCCCTGCAGGCATCGCCGAACCGTTCGGCGAGCTCACGCGCGCGCGGCTCGGTCCGATTGAGTACCCACACCCGCCGGTAGCCCGCATCGAGCAGCGCGAACACCACCGCACCCGACGCGCCCCCGGCGCCGAGCACGAGTGCGCTGTCTCCGTCGCGCCAATGCTGAGCGCGTTCGTCCAGGTTGGCGGCAAAACCGTAGGCATCCGTGTTGGAGCCGATGATCCGGCCATCCTCGAGCCAGATCGTGTTGACCGCCGCCAGCCGCCGCGCCACCTCGTCGGCTTCGTCGACCAGCTCGAAAGCGCGATGCTTGTGTGGCAGGGTAACGTTGCCACCGCAGAATCGAGACGCTGGCAGGCCACACATAAATTCGTCGAAATCCGGAGGAGCGACCCCCTGGGCGGTGTAGCTGCCGGCCAGGCCATGTTCCGACAGCCAGGCTCGGTGCAGCGCGGGCGATCGCGAATGGGCGACCGGCCAGCCAGCGACGAACGCATGGGGTCCGTCTTGCGCCATCCGTTCAGCCATCGATGGCCTCCAGCTCGCGCAGCTTGTCGACAAGCGGCAATATCGGCAGACCGATCACGGTGAAATGATCGCCCTCCAGCTTCTCGATGAGCTGGATGCCTTCGCCTTCGATCTGATAGGCGCCTACGCTGGAGAGCGCTGCCTCGCCCACCCGGGCCAGATGCCGGCCGACAAACCGGGGCGTCAGCGGGCGAAAGGTGACGTGTGCGACATCGACATGGGACCATACCAGTTGCTGATCAACCACGATGCAGACCGCGCTGGCAAGCTGGTGGGTTTTTCCCGCGAGCTGCAGCAGTCGACGGCGTGCTTCTTCCATGTCGGCAGGTTTGTGCAGCACCTCGCCATCCAGGGTCATGACCTGGTCGGCGCCGATGGTGAGCACAGACCGATTCTCGGCCGAAACATGATCCGCCTTGGCCTGGGCCAGCACCTGGGCCAGATCCGCTCCGTCCAGGCCGGCCTCCAACAGCGGCCGCTCGACGACGCGTTCGTCCAGTTCGGCCGGCTGAATGGAGAACTCCAGCCCGGTGTTCCGCAGCAGTGCGGCGCGCGATGAGCTGGCGGAGGCAAGGACCAGCGGCTGTGCGTTCACGACGCGGGCTCCGGCTCGGCATCGAATCCCGGCTGCAGCCGCTGGAGATGTTCATCGCGCAGCTTGATCACGGCGGCCGCGGTCTCCTCGATCGATTTGCGGGTCACGTCGATGATCGGCCAGTTGTGCCGCTTGCACAATTGGCGTGTCAGCGCCAGCTCCTCGGCGATCGATGCGCGGTCCGTATAGGCGTCCCCGGTCCCGGCGCCTGTAAGACCCAACAGGCGGTTGAGCCGGACGTGATAGATGCGGTCGGTGGTCGCAATCAGCGCGACGATCAGGGGCCGCCTGGCGGTCACCACGGCCTGCGAGATGCCGGTTCCTGGGACCAGCGGTATGTTGGCGGTCTTGATGCCGCGATTGGCGAGATAGATGGAAGTCGGCGTCTTCGACGTGCGCGAGATGCCGATCAGCACCACGTCGGCCTGTTCGATATCGTCGGGCAGCGCACCGTCATCGTGCGCCATGGTGAAGTTGAGCGCCTCGATACGCTGGAAATACTCGCGGTCGAGGGTGTGTTGCGCACCGATCTTCTCCTGCGAGGTGACGCCCAGATAGGACTGAAACGTCTGGAAGATCGGATCGAGCACCGAGACTTCCGGCGTACCCAGCCTGCGACATTCGGCCCGCATGAGCGCGCCGAGCTCGGGATCGATGATCGTGTGCAGCACGATGCCCGGCTCGGCATCGATCTTGGTTATGACCTGCTCCAATTGATCGCGGCTGCGGATCAGCGGGTAGACATGCTCGATGGCGCCGGTCGAGGGAAACTGTGCGGCCACCGCGCGAGCCGCCGTGATCAGGGTCTCGCCGGTAGCATCGGAGACCAAATGCAGGTGAAAGTAGCTTTTTGGCTTCTCCACAGTTTCGCTCCGTGTTGTGGATCAAAGGCCTTTCGAGGCGCGATCGGCGGGCTGGCGATGAAATCTATGCGCGTTTGTCGGCGGAGTTTCCACAATTGTCGCACCGGGTAAAGATTTCCCACCGGGTGTGAATTGGAGGTATGGCCATGACATCGGGACGAAATCGAAGCGTAGTCCACAGTGAGTAAGTTCCAAAATTTTCAGCAAGACGTTGATATTTATGCGTTTTATTCTGAATCCCCGCTTTTCGGAGAAGATTCTGAAATTGCATCCCTCTTTCCCGGAACGTGAGGCAATGTGGCGCTGTCGGTGGGCAAATCTGCCTTCTCGACGATCACAGACTCTAATAATAAGAAAAGCTTCGCTTTGAAGAGATTCTTGTTTAGGGACCCTGTGATGAATTCCGGTAATCAGCCTGTCGCGCCGAGACTGGTCAGACTGTTGCGCGGGGAGGAGATCGACGGGGCCCCGCCGATCTGGCTGATGCGTCAGGCCGGCCGTTATCTGCCGGAATACCGCCGGACTCGGTCGCAGGCGAACGGTTTCCTAGACTTGTGCTACAATCCGCAGCTAGCCACCGAGGTGACCCTGCAGCCGATCCGCCGGTTCGGCTTCGATGCCGCGATCCTGTTTTCCGACATTCTGGTGGTCCCCGATGCCATCGGTCAGGAGGTCAGGTTCGAGGAAGGCGTCGGTCCCGTGCTCGGACCCTTGGAGGCGGACCTGCTGGACAAACTGAACGCGAACAAGGCAGCCTCGCATCTGGCGCCGGTCATTGAAACCGTGGGTAGAGTTCGCCAGGAACTGCCATCCCATACCGCACTGATCGGATTCTGCGGCGCACCGTGGACGGTGGCGACCTATATGGTCGCGGGCAAGGGCACATCGGACCAGGCTCCCGCCCGCGAACTGGCTCTGGCCGAGCCGGGTCGCTTCGCCGATCTCATCGACGCGCTGGTGGAGATTTCCGCCGACTATCTGATCGCACAGCTCCATGCCGGCGCCGATCTGGTGCAGATCTTCGATTCCTGGGCCGGGGTGCTGGGGGACGATCAGTTCGATCGATGGTGCGTGGAGCCGGTCAAACGACTGGCCGATCGGGTGCGCGCCGCGGTACCCGGCGCCGCGATCATCGGTTTCCCGCGCGGCGCCGGCAGGCGCTATGATGACTACCGGCGACTGACCGGCGTGGACTGCCTGGGTCTCGACTGGACGGTTCCCATCGACCAGGCGCGAAGCCTGCAGGCGGACGGACCGGTCCAGGGCAATCTCGACCCGTTGCGCTTGGTGGCCGGCGGCAAAGCGCTGGAAGAAGGCGTAGACCATATTCTGGACGGTCTGGCAGGCGGGCCGCTGGTCTTCAATCTCGGTCACGGCATCGTGCCGCATACGCCCATCGCCCATGTCGAGACGTTGGTCGAGCGGGTGCGCAATTGGAGATAGCCGGCGATGTTTGAATGGATCAAAGCGCTGCATGTGATCTCGGTCATCGCCTGGATGGCCGGACTGCTCTATCTGCCGCGGCTGTTCGTCTACCATGCGGATACCGAACCGGGCAGCGAAGCCTCGGAGACGTTCAAGGTGATGGAGCGGCGGCTCTATCGTTTCATCATGCTGCCGGCGATGCTGGCCGCCTGGGGTTTCGGCCTGGTGCTGGCGTGGCTTGCCGCCGTGTGGACCGACGGCTGGTTCATCGCCAAATTCGTCCTGGTGCTGGCGATGAGCGCGTACAATGATTTCTGCGGCCGCTGGCTGCGCGAATTCGCCGCCGATCAGCGCAAAAGACGCGCGCGGTTCTACCGCTTCGTCAACGAAATCCCTACCTTGATCATGATCGGTGCGGTCATCCTGGTGATTGTACGCCCGTTCTAGGCTATCGATGCCGATGGCGGCGGCGACAATTTCCACTTGAGGCGATCGTCCAATCGGAGTATCCAGGGCTTCCATTCTTTATCGAAGGCGCGCCCGCTCGGGAGTTTTCGCCTTCGGCTTTCCACCTACAATTTGTTGAACCAATGAAGGTCACAACTTCATGGACGAAATGAAGCTCCAGGAGCTTAAGGCTAGAAATCCAACCGAGTTGGTGACGTTCGCCGAGGGCCTAGAGGTCGAGAACGCCAGCACCATGCGCAAGCAGGAGCTGATGTTCGGCATCCTGAAACGGCTTGCCGAACAGGAAGTCGAGATCATAGGCGAAGGCGTGGTCGAAGTGCTCCAGGACGGTTTTGGCTTTCTGCGCTCGGCGTCTGCCAACTACCTTCCCGGTCCCGACGACATCTACATCTCGCCGTCACAGATTCGCCGCTTCTCGTTGAAGACCGGCGATACGGTCGAAGGGCCGATTCGCAGCCCGAAGGATGGCGAGCGCTACTTCGCGCTGCTCAAGGTCAACGCGATCAACTTCGACGATCCCGAGAAGATCAAGCACAAGATCCATTTCGACAACCTGACGCCGCTCTATCCCGACGAGCGCTTCAGCATGGAGCTCGACGATCCGACGACTAAGGATCTGTCGGCCCGGGTGATCGATCTGGTGGCACCGTTGGGCAAGGGCCAGCGCGCACTCATCGTCGCGCCGCCGCGAACCGGTAAGACAGTGCTGCTGCAGAACATCGCCCATTCGATCACCGGCAACCATCCGGAAAGCTATCTGATCGTGTTGCTGATCGACGAGCGGCCCGAAGAGGTCACCGACATGCAGCGCTCGGTCAAGGGCGAGGTGATTTCCTCGACCTTCGACGAGCCGGCGGTACGTCACGTGCAGGTGGCCGAAATGGTGATCGAGAAGGCCAAGCGGCTGGTCGAGCATGGGCGCGACGTGGTGATCCTTCTCGATTCGATCACCCGGCTGGGCCGCGCCTACAACACCGTGGTGCCCTCCTCGGGCAAGGTGCTGACCGGCGGCGTCGACGCCAACGCTCTGCAGCGGCCGAAGCGGTTCTTCGGCGCCGCGCGCAACATCGAAGAGGGCGGCTCGCTGACCATTATCGCCACCGGGCTGATCGACACCGGCTCACGCATGGACGAGGTGATCTTCGAGGAATTCAAGGGCACCGGCAACTCCGAGATCCACCTCGATCGCAAGGTGGCCGACAAACGGGTGTATCCGTCGATGGACATCCTGAAGTCCGGCACTCGAAAAGAGGATCTGCTGGTGCCGAAGGCGGATCTGAAGAAGATTTTCGTGCTGCGGCGAATCCTGTCGTCCATGGGCACCACCGACGCCATCGAGTTCCTGATCGACAAGCTCAAGCAGACCAAGAACAACGCCGAATTCTTCGACACGATGAATACGTGATTCGTTTGGCACGGCCTGCGCCCGTTGCACGGGCTTTGGTTAGCCGATACGGGGTTTGTTGAGGGTTCTGCCGGGTGCTGTCCGGCCGACGTCGGTGGATCGAATATCGGTGCTTGGTCGTGCCGACCGAAGTCTTGAATTGGGCGGCAAACCCAGTGGGCCTTTGACCGAAGTCGGCGGGGAGTGGGAGATGGTTCCAACGGCCACCCACCCGAACCCATAGGGTTCGCAAGCGCGAACGCGCGCTAAGCCGGTCAAGCCGCTCCGCCGGAGGCCATGAGCGCGGCGAATTGGCCGCGAGGCGAAAAATGACCGACACCATCTTCGCCCTGTCCAGCGGGCTGCCGCCCAGTGGGGTTGCGGTGATCCGCATCTCCGGGCCGAACGCCCGATTCGCCATCGAAACGATGTGTGGGGCGGACATCGAGAGCGGGCGCGTCAATCACAGTTCGATTCGCCACCCAAACGATCGCCGGATACTCGATCGCGGGCTGGTTCTGCGCTTCGATGCGCCGCACAGCTTCACCGGCGAGGACGTGGTCGAGTTGCAACTGCATGGCGGCCGCGCGGTCGTGGCGGCGACGCTGGACGCGCTGGCCCAGTTGCCGCAATTCCGCCTGGCGCTGCCCGGTGAATTCAGCCGGCGAGCGTTCGAGAACGGTAAGTTGGACCTGACCCAGATCGAGGGCCTGGCCGATCTGATCGCCGCGGACACCGAACATCAGCGCGCGCTGGCCATCTCCCAGGCGGGCGGGGTTCTGCGGTCGCGGTGCCAGTCCTGGCTCGAGGACCTGACCCGCGCGCGGGCTTTGGTCGAAGCGGAGATCGATTTCGCGGACGAGGGCGATGTGCCGGCGCAAGCCAGCGCCGCGGCATGGGAGCAGGTGCGGCGCGTCGGCGCTGAGATGGCGCAATGCCTGGCCGACGAACATCGTGGCGAGACCGTCCGCGATGGCTTTCAGGTGGTGTTGGCCGGCAGGCCCAACGCCGGCAAGTCGAGCCTGCTCAACGCGCTTGCCCGGCGCGACGTGGCGATCGTCACGCCGGAGGCCGGCACCACCCGGGATATGTTGGAAGTGCATCTCGATCTGGGCGGATACCCGGTGACGGTGACCGATACCGCGGGCATAAGGACGCCCGACGGCGCGATAGAGAAGGAGGCGATCCGCCGCGGCCGGGCGCGCGCCGCCGCGGCCGATCTGGTGGTGTGGCTGTGGGCCCGTGATGACCCGGACGGCGCGCCGCCGACGGAGGCGACGGATCATCCGAACCGGAAGATCGTTCGTTCAAAGGCCGATCTGAAGATGAAGGCCGCAGATCCCACGACCGACGGGTATCTGGCGATATCGGTTGTCGACGAAACGGGGATACAGGAACTGGTGTCGATGCTGGGCGAGGCGGTGGCTTCCGCTTCGTCGGGTGGCGAGTCCGGTCTGATTGCGAGGGCACGTCATCGCCAGTGTATCTCAGATGCAGCGCGCGCGATCGACGGGGCGCTTGCCGACCCGGGACAGGCGTTGGAGCTAAGGGCGGAGCAGTTGCGAGGGGCCTCCGAGGCGTTGGAGAGGCTGATCGGGAAGGTTGATGTGGAAGACCTGCTCGGCGTGATTTTCGCCGAGTTTTGCGTCGGTAAGTGATTCACGTGAAACATGGTGAGGCCGCCGCAAGCGATGGTTTCACGTGAAACGCACATCCCGCTCGCTTTGACGCAGTGGATGGTTTTGGCTAGAGCAGGCGTCGTGAGATGAAAGCGAAGACAGCGCGATGAGCAACAAATTCGACGTCGTTGTGGTTGGTGGCGGCCATGGCGGTTGCGAGGCTGCGGCCGCGGCCGCGCGCATGGGCGCGAGCACAGCCCTCGTCACCCACCGGTTCGATACGGTCGGGGTGATGAGCTGCAACCCGGCGATCGGCGGGCTGGGCAAAGGCCATCTGGTGCGCGAGGTCGACGCTCTGGACGGGCTGATGGGTCGGGTGGCCGACGCCGCCGGCATCCAGTTTCGCCTGCTCAACCGGCGCAAGGGGCCTGCGGTGCGCGGTCCGCGCGCCCAGGCCGATCGCGATCTGTATCGCGCCGCGATGCAGTCGGAGATTTCGGCGATCGAAGGCCTGACCGTCATCGAGGCCGGAGCCGAGGATATCGAAATCAGCGATGGCCGCGCGAACGCGGTGGTGCTCGACAACGGGCAGACGATCGGCGCCGGCGCGATCGTGCTGACCACCGGTACGTTCCTGCGCGGGCTCATTCACATCGGCGAGAAGCAGATTCCGGCCGGCCGCGTCGGCGAAGCGCCGTCGACGGGTCTGTCGGCAACGCTTTCCAAGCGCGGCTTTGCGCTCGGGCGGCTGAAGACCGGCACGCCGGCGCGGCTCGATCGCCGCTCGATCGACTGGTCGGGCCTTCAGATGCAGGCGGCGGACGAGCATCCGGTGCCGTTTTCCGAGATGACCGGGCAGATAGAAAACCCGCAGATCGAATGCGGCATCACCCGAACGACCGGCGAGACCCACGCGATCATCGAGGCCAACATTCATCGCTCGGCAATGTATTCGGGCCAGATCGCCGGCACCGGCCCGCGCTATTGTCCGTCGATCGAGGACAAGATCGTCAAGTTCGGCGAACGCGACGGGCACCAGATCTTCCTGGAGCCGGAGGGGCTCGACAGCGATACCATCTATCCGAACGGCATCTCCACCTCGCTGCCGGAGGAGGTGCAGGAAGCGTTTGTCCGGACCATCCCCGGCCTGGAGAAAGCGAAGATCCTGCAGCCCGGCTACGCCATCGAATATGATCATGTGGACCCGCGCGAACTTCGGCCCACCCTGGAATGCCGGCGGGTGGCCGGCCTGTTTCTCGCCGGCCAGATCAACGGCACCACCGGCTATGAGGAGGCCGGCGCCCAGGGGCTGGCCGCCGGGCTCAACGCGGCGCTGAAAGCAGGCGGCGGCGAAGCGTTCCGGTTCTCTCGGACGTCCAGCTATATCGGCGTGATGATCGACGATCTGGTGACCAAGGGGGTGAGCGAGCCCTATCGCATGTTCACCTCGCGGGCCGAGTACCGTCTCGCGCTGCGCGCCGACAATGCGGACCAGAGGCTCACCCAGAACGGGATCGAACTGGGCTGCGTGGGCCGGGAGCGGGCGACCCGATTCGGCGCAAAGATGGCCGAACTCGACGCCCATCGCCGGCTTTGCCGCTCGCTGCAGCTGACACCGGACGAAGCGGGGCGGCGCGGGCTGCGCATCAATCACGACGGGGTACGCCGCAGCGCCTATGATCTGATGTCGCGCCCGGAAATCTCCCACGAGAGGCTGGCGGCCATCTGGCCGCAACTGACCGAGGTCCGGCCTCAGATCGCCGAACTGATCGAGATCGAGGCCGGTTATGCCGTTTACCTCGATCGCCAGCAGGCCGACATCGAAGCGATCCGACGCGATGAGGACAGGCCGATTCCGGCGGGGTTCGCTTATGACGGACTGCCCGGGCTTTCGAACGAGCTGATGCACAAGCTGCAGCGGGTGCGGCCGGAGAACCTGGCGCAGGCCGCGCGCATCGACGGCATGACGCCCGCCGCGCTGATGTTGATCCTGGCCCGGCTCAAGCGGGACGGCGATCGGCGCATCCACGGCGCCGCCTAGCAGGCCCCGATCCGCGAACGCCGCCCCTTGTCCATCCGACCGACCGCCGCCGAGATAGAATTGCTCAGCCGCCTGGCCCCGGTTTCACGTGAAACCTTGGCGCGGCTGCAGCGCTACGGCGACCTGCTGGTGGAATGGCAGGACCGCATCAATCTGGTGGCATCGTCGACGCTGGCGCATCTGTGGCGGCGGCACATGGCCGACTCGCTGCAATGCGTGGGCATTCTGCCCGACAAGGCGAAATGGCTTGATCTGGGAACGGGCGCCGGTTTTCCGGGCCTGGTGATCGCCATCGCACTGACGGGGCGGCCGGGAGCGCGCGTGGACCTGATTGAAACCAACGGCAAGAAATGCGCGTTTCTTCGTCAGGTGATCCGCGAAACCGGTGCGCCGGCGTTCGTTCATTGCCAGCGTATCGAACGCTCCGGCGACATCGCAGCGGGCGTCGAGGTCGTCGTGGGCCGGGCGCTGGCGCCGCTGCCCAGGCTGCTTGCGCACGCGGCGCCGTGGCTCGAGAAAGGGGCCACCGGTCTCTTCCACAAGGGCCGCGACCACAGGGCCGAAATCGAAGAATGCCATGGAGTGTGGCGGTTCGATCTGATAGAACATGGAAGCCAGATCGAGCCGGGCTCCGTCCTGCTGGAAATTCGCGATTTGAGGCCTTCGAAGGTCGCGGAACGCTCATAACCAACCCTCCGATCGGCCGCAGCGGCCCAGGCAAACCAGCACGGCACCGGGAACCCATAACCGATGGCAGCCAAGAAAACGTCTCGCGTCATCGCCATCGCCAATCAGAAGGGCGGGGTGGGCAAGACCACCACGGCGATCAACCTGGCGACCGCGCTGGCGGCGGTCGGGCGCAGAGTGGCGATCATCGATCTCGATCCTCAGGGGAACGCCAGCACCGGGCTGGCGATCGACCGGGACGCCCGGCGCGTTTCGTCGTATGAACTGCTCACGGGCGAAGCCGGCCTTGCCGAGGCGATGGTGCCCACAGCGGTGCCCAAACTGTCGCTGGTGCCGTCGACGCTCGACCTGCTGGGCGCCGAGATGGAGATTTCACGCCTGCCGGATCGTGCCTACCGGCTGAGGAATGCGTTGCACGCCTATCACGGCGAGGCCGGTGAATTGGATTTCGTGCTGATCGACTGCCCGCCGTCGCTCAACCTGTTGACCATCAACGCCATGGCCGCGGCCACTGCGCTCATCGTGCCGCTGCAGTGCGAGTTCTTTGCGCTTGAAGGCCTGAGCCAGTTGCTTCAGACCGTCGAGCAGGTGCGAAGCACGATTAATCCCGGGCTGGAAATCCATGGTATCGTGCTGACCATGTTCGATGCGCGCAACAATCTTTCCGCCCAGGTGGTCGACGATGTGCGCCAGGTGATGGGTGAGCGGGTCTACGACACGATCATTCCGCGCAATGTGCGCGTGTCCGAGGCGCCGTCCCACGGCAAGCCGGCGATCCTGTACGATTTGAAGTGCGCGGGCAGCCAGGCCTATCTTAAGCTCGCTTCGGAAGTGATTCGGCGCGAGCGCGAACTGGCGGCGGCGTGACGCATCCGCGATGCCATGCCCCGATCCAACGGCGATGAAAGAAATCCGATGACCGCAGAACCTTCGCGCAACAGACTGGGCCGCGGGCTTGCCGCGTTGATCGGCGAGTTCGAGCAGCCGACCGATTCGGGCACGGAACAGATTGAAGTCCACGCCGATATGAGCGTGTCCATCGAACTCATCCGTGCCAATCCGAACAATCCTCGCCGGAAATTCGCGGCGAGCGAGTTGGAGGATCTGGCCAATTCGATCGCCGAGCATGGGGTGGTGCAGCCGATCCTGGTGCGGCCGGTCGCTGACGATGGCGGCTCGAAATACGAGATCATCGCCGGTGAGCGACGCTGGCGCGCGGCGCAGAAAGCCGGACTGCATGAGATACCGGTGCTGTTGCGCGAGGTGGCGGACCGCGAAGCGCTCGAGATCGCCATCATCGAGAACGTGCAGCGCGCCGACCTCAACGCGCTGGAGGAGGCGCAGGGCTATCGCCAGCTGATGGACGAGTACAGCTATACCCAAGCCGAGTTGTCCAAGGTGGTGGCCAAAAGCCGAAGCCATGTGGCCAACACGATGCGGCTCCTCAATCTGCCCGATGAAGTGCAGGCGCTGGTGAGCGACGGCGAACTTTCGGCAGGCCATGCCCGTGCGCTGATCACCTGCTCCGACCCGGCCGCGCTGGCGCGCAAGATCGTCGCCGACGGCCTGTCGGTGCGGCAGACGGAGACACTGGCTAAGGCGCCGAGCGCGAAGGCGTCGGATCGCGGCGCATCGCCCGCCCGCAATCCCGACCTGGTGGCGCTGGAGCAGCGGCTTGGCGACGCGCTGGGCATGAAGGTGGCCATCGCCTTCAAGCCCGACGGCTCGGGCGATGGCGGCGGCAATGTCCGCATCCGCTACGGCAGCCTGGAGCAGCTCGACGAGGTCTGTCGCCGCATCGAGGGCGCGGCCGCCCCGGCCGGCCGGCCGAAGGTATCAGTTCCTTAGGGGGTCCTTGCTCCCTTCGTCATCCTCGGGCTTGACCCGAGGATCCAGCGATCAGCAGCACTTGTAAATCCTGGATCCTCGCCTCAGGGGCGAGGATGACGCCGGAGAGTTTGGACCTTGCCTGAAAATGGTCACGGCTGCGCTCAATCCATCCTTACCCCGGCCTGGATGTGCTCGATGATGGCATCGGAACAGATTCGGATACGTTCCAATCTGGCATAGTCCTCGTGTACGATGAACCAGAAGCTCCGGGTGAACGAAATCTGGTCCGGCAGCACCTTGACCAGCTGCGGATAGGGCGCGGCCATGAAGTCGTGCAGGATGGCGACGCCGGCGTCGGCCAGGACGGCTTCGAGCTGTACGTGCACCGAAGTGCTGGTCAGGTGCGGCCGGATGTCGGGTCCCAGCAGCGGGATGTAGTCGAGCTCCTTGTCGTAGATCAGGTCCGGCACATAGGCGATGCCGCGAATCTTCTTGAGGTCCTCGATGGTCTCGATCGCCGCGTGGTTGGCCAGATAGGCCTTGGTGCCATACAGATGCAGCTTGTAATCGGTGATCTTTCGGGTCTTCAGCCGGCCCGAGGTGGGCGGCGAGACCGCGATGGCGATGTCGGCTTCGCGTTTGGAAAGGGAGAAGGTGCGCGGCAGGGCGACGATCTGCACCTCAAGTTCGGGATGCGCGCGGCACAGGTCCGCGCCGCATTTGGCCAGCATGTAGGTCGCCAGCCCCTCGGGAGCGCCGATGCGAACCGCGCCGGAGATTCGCTTGCCCTGGCCTCCCAGTTCCGCCTGGGCGGTGATCGTGCCGCTTTCCATGGTTTCGGCGATGTGAATGAGCCGCTGGCCTTCGTCGGTCAGCCGGTAGCCTTGCGGACTGCGGTCGAACAGAGTGGCGCCGAGCGCTTCCTCCAGCGCCTTGACCCGCCGCCCGACGGTGGCGTGGTCGACGCCAAGCTGCCGGCCGGCGGCGGAAAGCCGTCCCGAACGCGCGACCGCGAGAAAATGCCTGTAATCGTCCCAGTTCATTGCTGCACCACGGCAACGCGCTGATCGGTTTCGATGTGTATATTTTCACAACTGCAGTGAAATATCCATGCTTGTCGATGAAAATGTTCTCAACTAACCTCGGCTGAAATCGTCGGCGCGGTTCGGTTCGTCCAGGCGCCGCAGGCAGTTTCGGGAGGCTTTCCATGCGGGCAATCGGGCATTTCATCAATGGCGGAGAGATTTCCGGCAGCGGGCGCGCCGCCGACGTGCTGCTGCCGATGACCGGCGAGGTGCAGGCGCAGGTCGCGCTGGCCGATGCCGCACAGGTCGACGCGGCAGTGGCGGCGGCCAAAGCAGCGCAACCGGCATGGGCGGCGACCAATCCGCAGAAGCGCGCCCGGGTGCTGATCAGATTCCTAGAGTTGGTGCATCGCGACTATGACGAGCTGGCCGAACTGCTGGCGCGCGAGCACGGCAAGACCATTCCCGACGCCAAAGGCGACATTCAGCGCGGGCTGGAAGTGGTGGAGTTCGCCATCGGCATTCCGCATCTGCTGAAGGGCGAGTTCACCGGCGATGCCGGTCCCGGCATCGACATGTATTCGATGCGCCAGCCGCTCGGCGTGGTCGCCGGGATCACCCCGTTCAACTTCCCGGCGATGATCCCGCTGTGGAAGGCGGCCCCGGCGATCGCCTGCGGCAATGCGTTTATCTTGAAACCGTCGGAGCGCGACCCCGGCGTGCCGATGCGGCTTGCCGAACTGTTCGCCGAGGCCGGGCTGCCCGACGGCATCTTCAATGTGGTCAACGGCGACAAGGAAGCCGTCGACGCCATTCTCGACCACCCCGACATCATGGCGGTGGGCTTCGTCGGCTCCACGCCGATCGCGCAATACATCTATTCGCGCGGCACGGCGGCGGGCAAGCGGGTGCAATGCTTCGGCGGCGCCAAGAACCATATGATCGTCATGCCCGACGCGGACCTGGACCAGGCGGTCGACGCGCTGATCGGCGCGGGCTATGGCTCGGCGGGTGAGCGCTGCATGGCGATCTCGGTGGCGGTACCGGTGGGCGAGGCGACGGCCGATGCATTGGTTGAGAAACTGGTGCCGCGGGTGGAAAGCCTGAAAATCGGCCCCTCCACCGATCCGGACGTGGACTATGGCCCGCTGGTCACGCCGCAGGCGTTGGAACGGGTGAAGGGCTATGTGCAGACCGGAGTCGACGAAGGGGCCGACCTGGTGGTCGACGGGCGCGGCTTTTCGCTGCAGGGTTACGAGAACGGCTACTATATGGGCGGCTGCCTGTTCGACCGGGTGACCCGGGACATGACCATCTACAAGGAAGAGATTTTCGGGCCGGTGCTGTCGATCGCGCGGGCCAAGGATTACGAAGACGCACTCGATCTGCCGTCCTCGCATGAATATGGCAACGGAGTCGCCATCTACACGCGAGACGGGGACGCGGCGCGCGACTTCGCCAACCGGGTCAATGTGGGCATGGTGGGCATCAACGTGCCGATCCCGGTGCCGCTGGCCTATCACACCTTCGGCGGCTGGAAGCGTTCCGCCTTCGGCGATTTGAACCAGCACGGGCCGGACTCGATCCGCTTCTATACCAAGACCAAGACGATCACTTCGCGCTGGCCCTCCGGAGTCAAGGAGGGGGCGGAGTTTTCGATCCCCACCATGCGGTAATCTTATTCACCGCATGGCCCGGCCTGGAGGAGGGCCGCCCATGGATTTCGCACTCACCGACGAACAGCAGGCCATTGCCGAGATGGCGCGGTCATTCGCCGACGAGCAGCTGGCGCCTCACGCGATCGGGTGGGATGAGACCGGCCATTTCCCGGAAGACGTGGTCCGCTCGGTCGGCGAACTGGGCATGGCCGGCATCTATGTGCGCGAGGATGTGGGCGGTTCGGCGCTGTCGCGGCTGGACGCGACGCTGATCTTCGAGGCGCTGGCGCATGGCTGCCCATCGATCGGCTCGTTCATCTCCATTCACAATATGTGCGCCTGGATGATCGACACATTCGGCACCGCCGAGCAGCGTCAGACCTGGCTGCCGAAGATGACGTCCATGGAGCTGATCTGCAGCTACTGCCTGACCGAGCCGGGCGCCGGCTCCGACGCGGCGGCGCTACGCACGCGGGCCAAGCGCGACGGCAATGGTTGGCGGCTCGATGGCGCCAAGGCGTTCATCTCCGGCGGCGGCTCGTCCGATCTGTATCTGACCATGGCGCGCACCGGTGAAGACGGTCCAAAAGGCGTCTCGGCCATCCTGGTCGAAGCGGGAAGCGACGGGCTGTCGTTCGGCGCCAACGAGCGCAAGATGGGCTGGCGCGCGCAGCCCACGGCACAGGTGCAGTTCGACGATTGCAAGGTGCCGGCCGATCGTCTGATCGGCGAGGAAGGCGCCGGTTTCCGTTACGCCATGGCCGGGCTCGACGGCGGCCGGCTCAACATCGCCGCGTCCGCGCTGGGCGGCGCGCAGGCGGCGCTCGACAAGGCGCTGGCCTATGTGAAAGAGCGCTCAGCGTTCGGCAGGCCCATCGCCGAGTTCCAGGCGCTGCAGTTCCGGCTCGCCGACATGGAGACGCAACTCCAGGCGGCGCGCACCTTCCTGCGCCAGGCGGCGTGGAAGTTGGATACGGGTGCACCCGATGCGACCAAGTTCTGCGCCATGGCCAAGCGGTTCGTCACCGACGTAGCGTTCGACGTGGCCAACGACGCGCTTCAGCTGCATGGCGGCTACGGCTATCTGGCCGACTATGGCATCGAGAAGATCGTGCGCGATCTGCGGGTGCACCAGATCCTGGAAGGCACCAACGAGATCATGCGGGTGATCGTCTCGCGCCACTTGCTGGCGGAGGCATGATTTGAGCGTCGCCGACGACATCCACATTCGCCGCGAGGACAAGGCGGGGCGCATCACCTTGGCGCGGCCCAAGGCGCTTAACGCGCTCACCTACGACATGGTGCTGGCCATGGAGGCGGCGCTGACCGAATGGCGCGCCGACGACGCGGTGTCGCTGGTGATCGTAGACGCCGAGGGCGAGCGCGCCTTCTGCGCCGGCGGCGACATTCAGCGCCTCTACGACACCGGCATCGCCGGGGATTTCGAATTCGGCAGAAAGTTCTGGGCCGACGAATATCGCCTCAACGCCATGATCGCCAATTATCCGAAACCCTATGTGGCGATGATCGACGGTATCGTCATGGGCGGTGGGTTCGGCGTGTCGGTGCACGGCTCCCATCGCATCGTCGGCGAGCGCGCGCTGTTCGCCATGCCCGAATGCGCGGTCGGCCTGGTGCCCGATGTGGGCGGCAATTTTTGGCTCGCGCGGGCATCGGGCCATGTGGGCGAGTTCCTGGCCATGACCGGTGCGCGGCTTGGCCCGGCGGACATGATATGGGCGGGCTTCGCCGATGCGCTTGTGCCGTCGGAGGCATTTCCCGATTTAATTTCGACTCTGCAACGAACGGGTGATGCTAGAGGCATCGAGGATTTCGATTCGGAACCGGAGCAGGGCACGTTGTCCGGAGCCGGGGATATGATCGACCGGCATTTCGCCGGTCCGGACGCGGTGTCCATCGTCACTTCGCTCGAAGCGGATTCGTCGGAATGGGCGGCCAAGCAGGCCAAGGCGATTCGCCGCGGCTGTCCGCTGTCGGTCGCCTGCGCCCTGGAACTGGTGCGTCGATCGCGGTCGCTGCAATCGGTCGAGCAGGTGCTGGCGGCCGAATATCGCTTCACATACCGGTCCATGTCCGATGGCGAGTTCCTGGAGGGCATCCGTGCGCAGATTATCGACAAGGACCGCGATCCGCGCTGGAAGACGCCCGATCTGGAAAGCCTGACAAGCGAGACGATTTCGGCCATGCTGGCGGGGTTGGGCGAACATGAGCTGCGCCTGCCGGCGGCGCAAGGCGAGGCGAAGAAGGAGCACGCATGAGCGAGATCGGTTTCATCGGGCTGGGCAATATGGGACTGCCCATGGCCGCGAACCTGGTGGCCGCCGGCCACGCGGTAACCGCGTTCGACACCCAGGCCGACGCCATGGCAACCGCGGGGCAAGCGGGGATGGCGGTGGTCGACAGCGCGGCGCAAGCGGCGGCGGGTCGCGATTTCGTCGTCACCATGCTGCCCGACGGGCCGATCGCACTGAAGGTGTTCGGCGAGATCGTTCCGGCGGCGGCGCCCGGCACGGTGATCGTCGATTGCTCGACCATCGATGTGGCCAGCGCCAAACGCGAGCACGAAATGGCGCATAAGGCCGGGCTCGGCTGTCTCGATGCGCCGGTGTCCGGCGGCGTCGGCGGTGCACAAGCGGGCACGCTCACCTTCATGGTCGGCGGCGAGAAGGGCGATTTCGAGAAGGCCACGCCCATCCTCGACGTGATGGGCGGACGGCTGGTGCATTGCGGCGCCGGCGGCGCGGGGCAGTCGGCGAAGATCTGCAACAACATGCTGCTGGGCATCTCGATGATCGGCGCGTGCGAAGCTTTTTCTCTGGCCGACAAGCTGGGGCTCGACCAGCAGGCGCTGTTCGACGTGGTTTCCACCTCGTCGGGTTCGTGCTGGTCGGTCAACACCTACTGTCCGGTGCCGGGCGTGGGGCCGCAAAGCCCGGCCGACAATGACTATCAGCCCGGTTTTGCCGCCACGCTGATGTTGAAGGATCTGGGCCTGTCGCAGCAGGCGGCCGATGAGGCGGGCCTGGCGACGCCGCTGGGCCGGCACGCCACGGACCTGTATCGCGCGTTCGTCGACGCCGACGAGAAAGGCTCCGACTTCTCCGGCGTGACCCGCTATCTGGCCGAACTGAAACGGGACCGTTAATCCATGGCAGAATTCATCCTCAGCGAAACGCAGGACGGTGTGGGCATCGTCACCATCAACCGGCCGGACGCCCTCAATGCCGTCAACCAGCAATTGATGGGCGAGCTGGAGGAGGCCGTGGCCGCTTTCGACGCCGACGAAGCGGTCGGCTGCATCGTGATCGCCGGCTCGGACAAGGCGTTCATCGCCGGCGCCGACATCAACGAGATGCGCGACAAGTCGTACATGGACATGTTCTTCGACGACCGACAATCGGGCTGGGAGCGGTTCGCCGCCTGCCGCACGCCGATGATCGCTTCCGTTTCCGGCTATGCGCTGGGCGGCGGTTGCGAGGTGGCGATGATGTGCGACATGATCTTCGCGGCGCCGGAGGCGAAATTCGGCCAGCCGGAGATCAAGTTAGGCGTGACGCCCGGATGGGGCGGCACGCAACGGCTAACCCATGCGGTGGGCAAGGCCAAGGCCATGGACATGATCCTGACCGGTCGGATGATCGATGCGGCCGAGGCGGAACGCGCCGGCCTGGTGGCGCGGATCGTCGAGGGCGACAAGCTGATGGAGGAGACGCTGAAAGCGGCCAGCACGATCGCAGGCTATTCGCGGCCGTCGGTGCTGGTGGCCAAGGAAGCGGTCAATCGGGCCTTCGAGGTGTCGCTGGCCGAAGGCATCCGCTTCGAGCGGCGGCTGTTCTACTCGTTGTTTGCGACAGAAGATCAGCAAGAGGGCATGGCGGCGTTCGCCGAAAAGCGCAAACCGGACTTCAAGAATCGTTAGAGGACCCGAACTTATGAGCAACCCAATCGTCATTGTCGGTGCGGCACGGACCCCGATCGGCGGGTTTCAGGGAGAACTGTCTTCCCTGAGCGCTGGGGAACTAGGTGGCGTGGCCGTCGCGGCTGCTGTGAAAAGCGGTCGCGTGGAACCCGACACGATCGACGAAGTGCTGATGGGCTGCGTATTGCCGGCCGGCCAGGGCCAGGCGCCGGCACGCCAGGCGGCGTTTCATGGTGGGCTGTCGCGCGATGTGCCGACGACCACCGTCAACAAGATGTGCGGCTCGGGCATGAAGACGGTGATGATGGCGCACGACCAGTTGGCCGCCGGCAATGGCACGGCGGTGGTCGCCGGCGGCATGGAGAGCATGTCGAACGCGCCCTATCTGTTGCCGAAGATGCGCTCCGGTGCCCGGCTCGGTCACGGCCAGGCGCTCGATCACATGTTTCTGGACGGGTTGGAAGACGCTTATGAGCGAGAGGACGACGGTTCGCCGCGGCTGATGGGCACGTTCGCCGAGGACTGCGCGCAGAAGTATCAGTTCACCCGTGAGGCTCAGGACGCCTACGCGCTCGCTTCATTGGACAACGCGCTGGCCGCGCAGGAGGCGGGTCGATTCGGCGGCGAAATCGCTCCGGTGACGGTGCGCAGCCGTAAGGGCGAAACCACGGTTTCTTCCGATGAGCAGCCGCGCAACGCCAGGCGTGAGAAGATTCCGCAGCTCAAGCCGGCGTTTCGGGCGAACGGCACGGTAACGGCGGCCAACGCATCGTCGATCTCGGACGGTGCGGCGGCGCTGGTGCTGATGCGCGGCAGCGATGCGGAAAGCCGAGGCCTGGAAGTCCGGGCGCGTATTCTCGGCCATGCCTCCCACGCCCAGGAGCCGGGCTGGTTCACCACTGCGCCGGTGCCGGCGATGAACAAGCTGTTGGAGGCGATCGGCTGGAGCCGCGACGACGTGGATCTGTGGGAGGTCAACGAAGCCTTCGCCGTGGTGCCGATGGCGGCGGCCACCGAAATTGGCATCGAGCGCGACCGGCTCAACGTGCATGGCGGGGCGTGCGCGCTAGGCCATCCGATCGGCGCGTCGGGCGCGCGCATCCTGGTCACTTTGTTGAACGCGCTGGAAACCCACAATCTCAAACGCGGCGTCGCCGGCATCTGCATCGGCGGCGGCGAGGCCACGGCGGTGGCGGTCGAGCGACCTTAAAGGAGAGCGCCATGCGCGAGATCATCGAGGAACTGGAGAGCCGGCGCGGTCAGGCCCGCCTCGGCGGCGGGCAGAAGCGCATCGACGCCCAGCACACCAAGGGCAAGCTGACCGCGCGCGAGCGCATCGAACTGCTGCTCGATGAGGGCAGTTTCGAGGAATACGACATGTTCGTCACCCATCGCTGCACCGATTTCGGCATGGCGGAGACCAAGCTGGCCGGCGACGGGGTGGTGACCGGCTGGGGCACGGTCAACGGCCGCATGGTCTATGTGTTCTCCCAGGACTTCACCGTGTTCGGCGGCTCGCTGTCGGAAACCCATGCGGCGAAGATCTGCAAGGTCATGGACATGGCGATGAAGAACGGCGCCCCGGTGATCGGCATCAACGATTCGGGCGGCGCGCGCATCCAGGAGGGGGTGGCTTCGCTGGGCGGCTATGCCGACGTGTTCCAGAAGAATGTGCTCGCCTCCGGCGTGGTGCCGCAAATCTCGATGATCATGGGGCCGTGCGCGGGCGGTGCGGTCTATTCGCCGGCGATGACCGACTTCATCTTCATGGTGCGCGATACCTCCTACATGTTCGTCACCGGGCCGGATGTGGTCAAAACCGTGACCAACGAGATCGTCACTGCGGAAGAGCTGGGCGGGGCGAAGACCCACACCACCAAGTCGTCGGTCGCGGACGGGGCGTTCGAAAACGATGTCGAAGCGCTCGCCGCGCTGCGCCGGTTCATCGACTTCCTGCCGCTCAACAACCGTCAGTCGCCGCCGACTAGGCCGTTCTTCGACGACCCGGCCCGGCTCGAAGACTCCCTCGACACGCTGGTGCCCGACAATCCGAACCAGCCCTATGACATGCACGAGGTGATCGACAGGATCGCCGACGAGGGCGATTTCTTCGAGCTGCAGGCGGATTTCGCCAAGAACATCATCACCGGCTTCGTGCGCATCGAGGGCGCCACCGTCGGAGTCGTCGCCAACCAGCCGCTGGTGCTGGCCGGCGTGCTCGACATCAACTCTTCGCGCAAGGCGGCCCGGTTCGTTCGATTTTGCGATTGCTTCAACATCCCGATCCTGACCCTGGTCGACGTTCCCGGCTTCCTGCCCGGCACGGCGCAGGAATATGGCGGGGTGATCAAGCACGGCGCCAAGCTGCTGTTCGCCTATGGCGAGGCGACGGTGCCCAAGGTGACGCTGATCACCCGCAAGGCCTACGGCGGCGCCTACGACGTGATGGCCTCGAAACACCTGCGCGGCGACGTCAACTATGCCTGGCCGTCGGCGGAGATCGCGGTAATGGGCGCCAAGGGCGCCACCGAAATCCTGTATCGCGCGGAACTGGGCGATCCAGACAAGATCGCCGCGCGGACCAAGGAATATGAAGACCGGTTCGCCAACCCGTTCGTGGCCGCCGAGAAGGGCTTCATCGACGACGTGATCCTGCCCCGCAACACGCGGAAACGGGTGGCCCGGGCGTTCGCGGCGCTAAGGGGCAAGCAGTTGGAGAATCCGTGGAAGAAGCACGACAATATACCGTTATGAGGGGATCGATAGTGTGACGAGAGTTTGGATGGTGCGACTTGGAAGGTTTGGCGAGGGTGAGGAAAGCGCTTTGTCCTCAGGCATACTCGCCACCGGATGGGATATTGCAGACATAGCGGAGGCCGATGATCGATCGGATATATTTGAGACGCTTGAGCAGACATATCCCTCCGAAAAGAGTGGGACGCTGCGCAACTGGTCTGTTCAGCTTAATCAGCTAAAGAATCAAGCATCTGAGAATGATCTTGTGGTTGTACCGTTGAAAACCACTGGAAAAATTGCGATAGGTAGAATTATAGGTGGCTATATTCATGCAAATGCCAAGAATCCTGCACGTAAAGTCAAGTGGATTTTTGATGATTTGCCAAGACAGAGCTTGAAGCAAGATTTACTTTATAGTTTAGGGGCTTCACAGACGATTTGCGAAATAACTCGAAATAATGCGGCTTTGCGCTTTGAAGAGATTGCCGAAACACGAAAAGATCCCGGCTATTTCAGCAATACAAAAATAAGTAGCAATCATGATTCCGGCAAAAATACGATTAATGATGAAATAGATGAAAACGTAAATTTGTCAATTTTTTCGCGCGATCAGATCGAAAAACATATTAGCACTAGTTTTGTTGGACACTCGTTTACTCGTCTAATCGGTGAGATTCTGAAAGCTCAGGGCTACCAAGTTCGGGTTTCATCTCCTGGTGCCGATCAAGGTATCGATATTCTTGCTGGGAAAGGCGCGATTGGATTTGATAACCCAAAATTGGTTGTTCAGGTTAAGTCGGGCGATATCGAGGCCGATCAACCTACACTACAAGGTCTGCTTGGGTGTATCGAGGATACTAGAGCCGATCATGGCCTACTGGTGAGTTGGTCCGGTTTCAAGAACACAGTCACCAAGCGGGCCAATGAGCTCTTTTTCCGAGTCCGATTGTGGGATCGGGACGCGATACTTGATGCGTTGTTCAGCGTTTATAGTGACCTTCCAGAGGAAATCAGAACCGAACTTCCTTTGAAGAGAATTTGGACGTTGGTGCAAGACGATGACGGATGAAACTGACTAGGAATTCCAATGACCGACGAACCGAAATTCCCGCCCGAGAACAATCTGCCCGCCGGCTATGTGCCGCCCAAGGTGTGGACCTGGGACGCCGAATCCGGTGGGGCGTTCGCCAAGATCAATCGGCCGATCGCCGGGGCGACCCATGACAAGGAGCTGCCGGTCGGCAGGCATCCGATCCAGCTTTATTCGCTGGGCACGCCGAACGGGGTGAAAGTCACGGTGCTATTGGAGGAACTGCTGGCGGAAGGCCATGACGGCGCCGAGTATGACGCCTGGTACATCGATATCGGCGAGGGCGAGCAATTCGGTTCAGGCTTCGTGGGGGCCAATCCGAACTCGAAGATTCCGGCGATGGTCGATCATGCGCCGGCGGGCGGCGGCGGGCCGTTGCGGGTGTTCGAATCCGGCTCGATCCTGTTCTATCTGGCCGAGAAATTCGGCGCCTTCCTGCCGACCGATCCGCGCGGGCGCGCGGAGACGATGAGCTGGCTGATGTGGCAGATGGGGTCGGCGCCTTTTCTGGGCGGCGGCTTCGGCCATTTTTACGCCTATGCGCCGATGAAGATCGAATATGCGATCAATCGCTATTCGATGGAGGTAAAGCGCCAGATGGACGTGCTCGACAGGCACCTGGCCGACAACGAGTTCATGGCCGGGGCGGACTATACGATCGCGGATATGGCGATCTGGCCCTGGTACGGTCGACTGGCGGCCAAGGGCGCCTACAACGATGCCGGCGATTTCCTGTCGGTGGAAGAATACACAAACGTGCAGCGCTGGTCGAAGCAGATCGCGGGGCGGCCGGCCGCCCAGCGCGGGTCGATGGTCAACCGCAGCTTCGGCGATCCGACCAAGCAGTTGCGCGAACGCCATGATGCGTCCGATTTCGAAACCAAGACCCAGGACAAACTCGACGCCGAAGCCAACTAATGAATCCCAACTCGAGAATTCCCGATCCAACGAATGGTGATCGCAGGCGTCCGCAGCGGCCCATGAGCGAGGCCGAGCGCGAAGCGGCCCACGCGCTGCATTGGGACTGGCTGAAATACATCGCGACCTCCGTCGCGGACGGGGCGGCGCTGGGCGCCGTGGTGGCACTGGCGATCATCGGCCTCAACTACAAGGGCATCGGCGACATGCTTGCCAACTCCCAGCATTCGACCGGCTACACACTGCTGTTGATCTTCGGCTTCGCCTATACGTTCGCCATGGTCGTCAGCGGAACGGCGATCTGGTTCAGGGCGACCAGAGGTGAGGACTAGAAACTCGTGTCGGATCCGACCTTCCATCATCCACCCGGCGCTCCGGCGGTGTTCGCGCCGTTCACCCACGCGGTCGAGGCCGATGGCTGGGTGATGATCACCGGACAGATGCCGACGGACCCCGCCGCGGCGGACGCGCCGCTGCCCGACGGCATCGAGGCGCAGACCCGCGCGGTGATGGAGAACCTGAAGATCGTGCTCGTCGGCGCCGGGCTTGATCTGTCGGCCGTGCTGCAATGCCGCTGCTATCTGAGCGAGTTCGAGCGCGATTACGAAATCTTCAACGAGACCTATCGCAGCTATTTCGCGCCCGACCGGCTACCGGCACGAACCACTGTGGGTGTGACCAATCTCGTGTTCGGCGCGCTCGTGGAGATCGACGCGCTCGCATGGCGCAGGACTTAGAGAGATCATGGTTTGATGTTCAAGAAAATCCTCATCGCCAATCGCGGCGAAATCGCCTGCCGGGTGATCAAGACCGCAAGGAAGATGGGCATCGAAACGGTGGCGGTATATTCGGATGCCGACCGGGATGCGGTGCACGTGAAGATGGCGGACGAAGCGGTTCACATCGGCCCGGCCCCGGCGGCCCAGTCCTATCTGGTGATCGACAACATCCTCGACGCGATCGAGGCGACCCGGGCGCAGGCCGTGCATCCGGGATATGGGTTCCTGTCGGAAAATCCCCGGTTCGCCGCTGCGCTGGCCGAGCGGGGCGTTGCCTTCATCGGTCCGCCGGTGGGTGCGATCGAAGCGATGGGCGACAAGATCACCTCGAAAAAGCTGGCCGAGGAGGCCGGCGTATCGATCGTGCCCGGCCATATGGGATTGATCGAGGATGACGACGAGGCGGTGAAGATCGCCGAGCAGATCGGCTATCCGGTGATGATCAAGGCGTCCGCAGGAGGCGGCGGCAAGGGCATGCGGATCGCCTGGGACGAAACCGAAGTGCGCGAAGGTTTCGTCTCGTCGAAGAACGAGGCGGCTTCGTCCTTCGGCGACGATCGCATCTTTATTGAGAAGTTCATCGACAAGCCGCGGCACATCGAAATCCAGGTCTTGGGCGATACCCACGGCAACTGCATCCATCTGGGCGAGCGCGAATGCTCGATCCAGCGGCGCAACCAGAAGGTGATCGAAGAGGCGCCGTCGCCGTTTCTCGATGCGAAAACCCGCAAGGCGATGGGCGCGGAAGCGGTTCAGCTTGCCAAGGCAGTGGACTATTGCTCGGCCGGGACGGTGGAATTCATCGTCGATGCGGACAAGAACTTCTACTTCCTGGAGATGAACACCCGCCTGC
This sequence comes from Rhizobiaceae bacterium, assembly GCA_028281105.1. Classification (GTDB taxonomy): domain Bacteria; phylum Pseudomonadota; class Alphaproteobacteria; order Rhizobiales; family Rhizobiaceae; genus JANQKQ01. The sequence continues at coordinate 187,374 of JANQKQ010000026.1, read as the reverse complement.
AGGTGGAGCACCCGGTCACCGAACTGATCACCGGCATCGACCTGGTCGAGCAGATGATCCGGGTTGCCGCCGGCGAGAAGCTCGATCTTACCCAGGCTGACATCAAAGCGAACGGCTGGGCGATCGAATCGCGTCTTTACGCCGAGGATCCGTATCGCAATTTCCTGCCGTCGATCGGCCGGCTGTCGCGCTATCGCCCGCCGCGCGAAGGTGAGAGCGAGGACGGCACGATCGTGCGCAACGATACCGGCGTCGCCGAGGGCGGCGAGATCTCGATGTTCTACGATCCGATGATCGCCAAACTGTGCACCTGGGGGCCGGATCGGGACATCGCGATCGCAGCGATGGAAGTCGCTCTCGACGCGTTCGAGATCGAAGGCATCGGCCACAACATACCCTTCCTGTCGGCGGTGATGGCGCATGAGCGCTTTCGCGCCGGCGACATCTCGACCGGCTTCATCGCCGAGGAATACGCCGATGGATTCGCCGGCGTAACGCTGGCCGAAGACGAGCGCGACCAGATCGCCGCCTGCGCGGCGGTCCTCCACACGATCGGCGAGTTACGCGCCACCCGGATCTCCGGCACGATCGCGAACCACAAGCGACGGGTGGGGCGCAATTGGGACGTGTTGGTGGACGGCGAGGCGGTTCCGCTGAAGCTGAAGCCGCGCAATGAGGGCGCCAAGGTGAAACTCGGGCGCGAAGGTTCGCAGCGCAAGCTCGACATCCGCACCGATTGGCGGCCCGGCCAGTCGCTGGCGCGGCTTTTCGTCGGTGACACCGAGCGGTTGCTGAAGGTGAAGTCGACGACGTCGGGCTTCCGGATCGCCTATCGCGGCGCCCATATGGATGTGCGGGTCTACACCCCGCGCCAGGCGGAACTGGCGCGACTGATGCCGCACAAGCCACCGCCGGACACCTCGAAAACCTTGCTGTGTCCGATGCCCGGCCTGGTGGTATCGATCGCGGTCGAGGAAGGCCAGCGCGTCGAGCAGGGCCAGGCGCTCGCCACCATTGAGGCGATGAAGATGGAGAACATCCTGCGTGCCGAAAAGAAGGCCGTGGTGAGCAAGATCAACGTGGCCGCTGGCGACAGCCTGGCGGTCGATGAAGTGATGATGGAATTCGAGTAGGGCCGGTAATCGGATGGGACGATGAGCAAGCACGACAAGCCGAATGTCACCGACTGGCAGGCGCTGGCCGACAAGGAACTGCGCGGACGCGCGGTGGATGAGCTGACCGGAAGCACCGACAGCGGGTTGGACATCAAGCCGCTTTATACCGCCGACGATCTGGACGGCATCGACCACCTGGGCGGCCTGCCCGGCTTCGCGCCCTATGTGCGTGGGCCGCGGGCGACCATGTATGCAGGCCGGCCTTGGACGATCCGCCAGTATGCCGGGTTCTCTACCGCCGAAGCCTCGAACGCGTTCTACCGCAAGGCGCTGGCGGGCGGGCAGCGCGGCCTGTCCGTGGCGTTCGATCTGGCGACCCATCGCGGCTACGATTCCGACCACCCCCGCGTGGTGGGCGATGTGGGCATGGCCGGGGTGGCGATCGATTCGGTCGAGGACATGAAGATCCTGTTCGACGGCATTCCGCTGGGCGAGATGTCGGTGTCGATGACCATGAACGGGGCGGTGATCCCGGTGCTCGCCAGCTTCATCGTCGCCGGCGAGGAGCAGGGCGTGGCGCGCGCGGATCTGTCGGGGACCATCCAGAACGACATCCTGAAGGAGTTCATGGTCCGCAACACCTATATCTACCCGCCGGAACCGTCGATGCGCATCGTCGCGGACATCATCGAATACACGTCCAAGCACATGCCGAAGTTCAACTCGATCTCGATCTCCGGCTATCACATGCAGGAGGCGGGCTCGACCCTGGTCCAGGAACTGGCCTACACCCTGGCCGACGGGCGCGAATATGTGCGCGCGGCATTGGCGAAGGGCCTCGATGTGGACGCGTTCGCCGGCCGGTTGTCGTTCTTCTTCTGCATCGGCATGGACTTCTTCGCCGAAGCCGCGAAGCTGCGGGCCGCGCGGCTACTGTGGTCGCGGATCATGGCCGAGTTCGAGCCCAAGGATCCGAAAAGTCTCATGTTGCGCACCCATTGCCAGACGTCGGGCGTGTCGCTGCAGGAGCAGGACCCCTACAACAATGTGGTGCGCACCGCGTTTGAGGCGATGTCGGCGGCGCTGGGCGGCACCCAGTCGCTGCACACCAATTCGTTCGATGAGGCCATCGCGCTGCCGACCGAGTTCTCCGCGCGCATCGCGCGCAACACCCAGCTGATCCTGCAGCACGAGACCGGGGTCACCAACGTGGTCGACCCGCTGGCCGGCAGCTATTACGTCGAGAGTCTGACCCAACAACTGGCGGACAAGGCGTGGGAGCTGATCGAGGAAGTCGAGGCGATGGGGGGCATGGTGGCCGCCGTGGAAGCGGGGCTGCCGAAAGCGCGCATCGAACAGGCGGCCGCCGCGCGCCAGGCGCGCGTCGACAGGGGCGACAAGGTGATCGTCGGCGTCAACCGGTTCACCAACGACGGCGAGGACGGCGAGTTCGATATTCTCGAGGTGGACAATTCGGCGGTGCGCAAAACCCAGGTCGAGCGGCTTAACCGAATGCGCGCCAATCGCGACGAGGCGGCGTGCAACGCGGCGCTCGAGAAGCTGTCGGCGACCGCGCGCGACGGCAAGACCAATCTGCTGGAGACGGCGCTCGAGGCGGCGCGGTGCCGCGCCAGCGTCGGCGAGATCTCTTCGGCGATGGAAGACGCCTGGGGCCGGCACGACGCCAGAACCGAGATCGTCAGCGGGGTCTATGGCGGCAAGCTGGCGGAAGACGAGGCGTTCACCGACGTCGAAGCGGCGATCGAGAAGACCTCCAAAGAGCTCGGGCGCAAGCCCCGGGTGCTGGTGGTGAAGATGGGACAGGATGGGCACGATCGCGGCGCCCACGTGATCGCTTCGGCCTTCGGCGATCTGGGCTTCGATGTCACCGTGGGGCCGCTGTTTCGCACGCCGGCGGAAGCGGCCGAACTGGCGGTGGAGGCGGGTGTCGACGTGGTCGGCATCTCATCGCATGCGGCCGGCCACAAGACGCTGGCGCCCATGCTTCTGGCCGAACTGGCGGACCGGGACGCCGCCGACAAGATCGTCGTGTGCGGCGGGGTCATTCCGGCGCAGGACCACCCCTTTCTGCTCGATGCCGGGGTAGCGGCGATCTACGGGCCGGGTACCAATATCCTGGCCTCGGCGGCCGATCTGGCCGGCCGTATCCGCGATCAGGCGCGCGGGCGCAACCGCTGAGTCACGTCGGCGCGGGCCGGTCCCGGTCTGGCCACAGGGTAGGCTTGTCGACCCCGGCCTCGGACTGGGCGGCGCTGACCGCGATGAACACCAGCGCGCACATGAAGAAGGTCTGGGGCAGGTCGTGCCGGAAGACCAGGTTGGTCAGTGCGGCGCCGGCATAGGCTATCGAGACCATCGCCGCGAAATAAAGCCGGGTGTGATACATCCGATCGCGTTTGGACCGCGCCGCGATCCACACGGGCAGGACCAGCATGGCGACGAACAGGGCGGCCAGCAGAATACCGCCGCCGGCCGCGTGGGTAAGATAGTCGTTGTGCAGATGGGTGAAGGTGAAATCGGTTTGCCGGCCCACCACAAGCTGCGAAATCTCGTTCGCCGCGGCCACGGTGTTCTGCATGCCCACGCCGATCGCCGGATGGTCGAGGAACAGCCGCCAGCCGGTCGCCAGCATGTCGAGCCGGTCCTGGATCGCGGTGCCGGTCAAAGCGCCGGTTTCGACCTGTTGCAGGGGCGTGATGATGCGCGCGTCCCACTCGCGCGAGCCGTATGGGGTCAGCAGCATGGCGCTCGCCAACACCACCGCCAGGATCGGCGCCGCCAGATGCATCGGCGACAGTGTCCTTATCCTGGCGAGATAGATAGCGATCACCAGATACATTACCGGCAGCAGCAGCCAGATGCCGCGCGCGAACGACATCAATACGCATGCGGTGCCCAACACCAGTCCTGTCCAGGCAAACAGCCGTTCGGCTCTGCCGTCGCCCTGTACCCTCAGGACCGACAGGGTTCCGGCCAGCATGCACAGGAAGCCGTACAGAAGCGCATTGATGCTGGCGCCCTCCACCCGGGGATATTCGTTGGCGAACTGCCATAGGCCAATCAGGAATGCGATCGGCACGCCGAACCGGCATCCCCATATGAAGAAGCCGAGAAAATCGAGCTCCGGCGACAGTTTCCTGAGCCAGCCCACCAGCAGCACCGCGACGGGAAAATGCAGATAGGCGCCGGCGAACTCCAGGCCCCGCGCTGGATCGTCGCCGGCGAGGTTTGTGGCGGACGCTACGGCAAAGAAAGCCAGCAACAGCCACAGGGCCGGCTGCGCCGACAGCGTATCGCGGGCAAGGCGCAGGCTGCTGACCGGGCCGAATTCCACCAGCAGCGCGACAGCGGCCGCGAAGAAAAGCGCGGTGGAAAAGCTTCCCGCCGCCAGCGGGAGCACGGCGACCAGCAGGGCGAACAGGCCATTGCGATGATCGGCGTCTGTGAAAATGGGAACCATGAGAGCCTGTGTGCCCCCGCGCTTTCCGGTAGTTCGAAAGGAAACGGATCGGGGTAGTCCATAGGACCATTTTCGGCGGTTTACCATACGCAAATTGACGACGGGGTAAGCAGCTTCGCCGTGGCGCGGCCGGGCGATTGCGCCGGCGGTTTTGGTTTTGGCTTACCAGGCCAGTGGTGTTAACTGGTCCGGCCGTGGCGGCGTTTGGTTTGTTGGTGTGTGTGCGATGCGTATCTTCATGGTTCCGGATGGACTAGCGATGGTTGTGCTTTGGTCGTTCCTGGCCGGACTGGCGGCGGTTTTCATTCTGCTCTGGCTGGTGCTTCGCATCGGCGCCAGGCAATTTGTCGCCAATCCCGACCACCCCGCCAATCACGGTCACGTCGCGCCGCAGGTCGGCGGCCTGGTCATCATGCCGGTCATGCTGGCGGGGGCGCTCGCCGTATGGCTGTTTGATCCCAACGGCTTCCATCCGCTGCCGTTGGGACTGTTCGTGCTGATGGTGGGGGTGATCGCGCTCACCGGCGCCGTCGATGATCTGCGCGGTCTGTCGGTGCGGCTGCGGCTGGCGGTCCAGATTGCCGTGGCGGCAACCGCGACCGCCGGCATCACCGGGATATTTGCCGGCGCCGGCGGGGTTTCGGTGACATGGTTGGCGATATCCGCCGCGATGGTGATCGGTCTTGTGTGGTACATGAACGCAATCAACTTCATGGACGGCATCGATCTGATCACGGTGGCCAATCTTCTGCCCGGCTTCCTGGGTCTGGCGCTGCTGTCCCTGGGAGGGCTTTTCCCGGCCGGATATGGGGCGGTGGCCATGCTGGCGGCGGGTGGATTGGCGGCCTTTGCTTGGTTCAACCGGCCAGTGGCCCGCGCCTTCTTGGGTGATTCGGGCAGTCTCGGTCTGGGGCTGGCCGCCGGCATCCTGTCGGCGCAGTTTTTCATGATCCAGGGCTCGATGCTGTTCGTTCTGCTGTTCGCCTATCCGTTGACCGACGCGACGCTGACATTGGCGCGGCGGCTTGTCGCCGGTCGGCCGTTGCTGAAAGCGCATCGCGACCATTTCTATCAGCGTGCGCAGGCGAACGGCCTGTCGAGCGCACGCATAGCGTTGACGGTATTGGTCACCGGTTGTATCTGCGTGGTTGTGGTGTTGGCGTCATTTGTCGCCTTGCCGGGTTGGGTCGAAGCCGGATGCGTGGCGGCTGCGGTCCTGTCCATGGCTACGACGCTGGCGGGTTTTTCACGCAGGCAGCCGCCGGCGGACTCACAGGTGGGCGGCCGGCCGGCGCAAACCGGTGTCCGAGAGGAATAACGCGCGGCGTGGCGATCGTGTCATCGCCTTGCCTGGCGCCGGCGCGCAAGTATCTTTTTGGATTGTAAGGTTATGAGGCTCACGGCACTTCTGCTCCAGTTCGCCAAGGCGATCCGCTCGCTCAACCACGCCGGCGGGGCGTGGAAGGTTCCGGCGGTCATGGCGCTGGATCTGGTTTCGGTCGTGGTCGCCCTTTCGGCTGCGTTCGTGATCGTGCACGGTTCGGCCCTGCCGATCGCCGACATCAGCGAAAACGTGAAGATCTACGTGCTGATCGCGATCTTCTGCCATTTCTCGTTCCGCTATTTCGGGCTTTATCATTCGCTTTGGCGGTTCGCCTCGCTGCCCGACTACGCCAACATCGTGCGCTCGGTCGTGATGATCGGGCTGGTTCTGGTGGCGATGAACCTGCTGCCGGACCGGTTTACCGGGCATGCCAAGGTGCTGATCGCCACGCCGGCGCTGGTCATCTTCGTGCTGGTCGTGCTGGTGCTGGTCTCGTCGACGCGGGTGGCGGCGCGCTATCTGTCGGATTTGGGCAGCCGTGCGGTGTTCGAGGCGACCCACGACGTCCAGGACGTGCTGTTGGCCGGCGGCCTCGACGAGTGTGACCAGTTCATCAAGTCGATCCACGACAATGCGCGCTCGCCGATGCGCGCGCGCGGCATCATCACCACGACGCGCGGCCATGTGGGCCGGGTCGTGCGCGGCGTTCCGGTGGTCGGCACCGAGGCGATGCTGGCCGACGCGCTGGAGACGACGACGAAGCGGTTCAACCCAAAGCGCATGCCGGTGCTGATCATCCTCGCCGGCTATTCTGAGCATGGCGACGTCGCCAAGCTGGTGCAGGAAGCCAACCGAATCGGGCTGCGGGTGCGCAAGCTGCGCGTGTCCGATTCGGAGGACCCGCTGGCGGGCGCACAGCTCCTGCAGGAGTTGTCGCCGGAAGACATTCTGTTGCGCCATTCCAACGCGATCGACATGGACCGGGTGCGCGCGCACTATGCCGGGCGCACGGTGATGGTGACCGGCGGCGGCGGCTCGGTGGGATCGAGCATCTGCGAGCGGCTGGTGACGCTGGACGTGGAGCACCTGGTGGTGCTCGACAATTCCGAATATCTGCTCACCGAACTGGTCGGGAAACTGTCGGCCGCAGCGCCGCAGATCAAGGTCACCGGCCGCATCTGCGACGTGCGCGAACGCGAGCGCATCGGCGATCTGATCGCCCGCTACAAGCCGTGGGCGGTGTTGCATGCCGCCGCGCTCAAACATGTGCCGGTGCTGGAAGAGGACTGGATCGAGGGGTTCAAGACCAACTATTTCGGCACCAAGAACCTGCTCGCCTCGGCACTGGACAATTCCGTCAAGCTGTTCGTGTTTATTTCCACCGACAAGGCCGTCGATCCGGTCTCGGTGCTGGGGATTACCAAATATTGCGGTGAATTGGCGGTGGCGCGCGCCGATCGCAGCACGCCCTCATTCCGGTCGCTGTCGGTGCGTTTCGGCAATGTATTGGCGTCGAACGGTTCGGCGGTGCCGCGCTTCATCGAACAGGCGATGCGCGGCGGGCCGGTCACGATCACCGATCCCAACATGGTGCGCTATTTCATGACGATCGAGGAGGCGACCGATCTGGTGCTGGGCGCCTCGGTGCACGCCTTCGCCGACAAGAAAGCGCGATACAACCGTTACATCCTCAACATCGGCCAGCCGCTCAAGATCATAGATCTGGCCAGGCGGGTCATCGCCGCCTATTCGCCGATCGGCCGCAGGGACGATGTCGAATTGGAGATCATCGGGCCGAGACCGGGCGAGCGCTTCGACGAGAAGCTCATCAACCGGTTCGAGACCGAGCACAAGCTCGACATACCCGGTCTTTCCGGACTGACCGGCGGCGAGTTCGAAGGTCACAGCGGTGATGAGTTCCTGCTCAAGATCGAGGCCGCCGTCAAAGCGGGAAACAAGGCCAACATCGGCAAGCTCATACAGAACAGGCCGTCCAACCTGGCGCGCAAGTCGAACGGACGGAGCAGACCGGAGGAGCGCGCGTCGGCGAATTGATCGGGTGCGTCCGCGCCAAGCCGGCTGCGAGTGGGTTTGGTCGCGCTTGACAATGACGGATCGAGGCGATTTAACCCCGCCAGTTTCGAAACGTTTGGTTTCATCGCCCGACCGGGACCCGAAAAGGTCTAAAGAGATCCCGGAGGCGACCATCCGACAGCGCGATGCGCCCTCGGATGCCGAACGTGTTTGCCGACCGGATCGCGGTCGGTGGCCAGTGGCGCCGAGAGAAGGGCGCGCCGATGTAGCAAGGAAGCGATGTTCGAATCTCTGTCAGACCGCCTCGGCGCGATCTTCGAAGGGCTGACCCGCCGTGGTGCGCTCACCGAAAAGGATGTCGGCGCCGCGCTGCGCGAGGTTCGCCGCGCGCTGATCGAAGCCGACGTGGCGCTCGATGTGGTGCGCTCGTTCACCGAGAAGGTGCGGGAGAAGGCGGTTGGCGTCGAGGTCGTCAAATCGGTCACGCCGGGCCAGATGGTGGTCAAGATCGTCCATGACGAGCTGGTCGATATGCTCGGATCGGACGCCGAACCCATCGACCTTGCCGCCGCGCCGCCGGTCGTCGTCATGATGGTCGGGCTGCAGGGCTCGGGCAAGACGACGACCGCTGCAAAGATCGGCAAGCGGCTGACCGAGCGGCAGAAAAAGAAGATCTTGATGGCCTCGCTCGATACGCGTCGGCCGGCCGCCCAGGAGCAGCTGCGCCAGCTCGGCGAGCAGACTTCGGTGGAAACCCTGCCGATCGTAGACGGACAGGCCCCGGTCGAGATCACCAAGCGGGCCATCCAGGCGGCCAAGCTGGGCGGGTTCGACGTGCTGATCCTGGATACCGCCGGGCGTACCCACATCGACGAGCCGTTGATGGTGGAGATGGCTGACATCCAGGCGGCGTCCAATCCGCACGAGATATTGCTGGTGGCCGACGCGCTGACCGGCCAGGACGCGGTCAACCTGGCGGGCAGCTTCGATGAGCGGGTCGGCGTCACCGGCATCGTGCTGACCCGGGTCGACGGCGACGGGCGCGGCGGCGCGGCGCTGTCGATGCGCGCGGTCACCGGAAAGCCGATCAAGCTGATCGGCACCGGCGAGAAGATGGAGGCGCTGGAGGATTTTCATCCAGGTCGAATCGCCGACCGCATCTTAGGCATGGGCGACATCGTCTCGCTGGTGGAGAAGGCCGCCGAGACCATCGACCAGGAAAAGGCCGCGGCCATGGCGCGGCGCATGCAGAAGGGCGAGTTCGACTTGAACGACCTTTCCGAGCAGCTCGGCCAGATGCAGAATCTCGGCGGAATGGGCGGGATTATGGGAATGCTGCCCGGGGTCGGCAAGATGAAGAAACAGATCGAGGCGGCCGGGCTCGACGATTCCATCTTCAAGCGACAGCAGGCGATCATTTCGTCGATGACCAAGCGCGAACGCAAGTCGCCGAAACTGCTGAACGCCAGCCGCAAGAAGCGGGTCGCTGCCGGTTCCGGCACTTCGGTCCAAGAGATCAACAAGCTGCTGAAGATGCATCGCCAGATGGGCGACATGATGCGCAAGATGGGCAAGGCGGGCGGACGCCGGGGCCTGCTGGGCGCTCTGGGCGGCGGCGCGATGCCGCAGATGCCGGTAGGCGGCCTGCCGGGCCTGCCCCAGGGCGCACCGGGAATGGGCGGCGCGATGCCGGATCTTTCCGGGATGGACCCCAAGGAGCTGGAGCGCATGGCCAAGCAGATCGGCATGGGGGCGCCCAAGCTGCCGGGCGGATTGGGGAAGAAGAAATGAGCATCTCCCCGCTCGATGTGCCGATGCTTGAAACCGAGCGTCTTACTCTGCGCGGCTGGCGCGAGGACGACTTCGATCTGGTTGCCGCAATCTATGGCGATGAGGAAAACGCGCGTTATATCGGCGGCGTGCTCCCGGGCTGGCGGGCGTGGCGGGTGATTGCCGAGATGATCGGTCACTGGCATCTTCGCGGCTTCGGCATGTGGGTGCTGGAGCGCAAGCAGGACGGCACGGCGATCGGGTTCAGCGGCATGTGGGCACCGGGCGGCTGGCCTGAGAGCGAGATCGGTTACGCCCTGGCGCCGGCCTATCACGGCAGTGGCTACATTACCGAAGCGGCGATCGCCGCACTCACCCACGCCTATCGCGATCACGGCTGGAAGACGGCCGTCAGCTTCATCGACAAGGACAACACCGCCTCGCAGCGCGTGGCCCAGCGATTGGGCGCGACCCGCGACGGCGAGTTCAAACTGGGTGACAAGATTCCCGTCCAGGTCTGGCGCCATCTGCCGCCCGAGCAATTCCTGGAGCGAAGCGCATGAGCGAGACTCTCACACCGCACGAGGAGCTGGCGCTGATGCGCTCGGCGATCGACAATTTCGACGCCGCGCTGGTGCATATTCTCGCTGAGCGGTTTCGTACCACAAAGAAGGTGGGCTCATTCAAGGCCGAACACGATCTGCCGCCGTCGGACCCGGCGCGTGAAAGGGAGCAGATCGCACGGCTGCGCCGGCTTGCCGAGCGCAGCGGCCTCGACCCCGATTTCGCGGAGAAGTTCCTGGAGTTCATCATTACCGAAGTGATCCGCCATCACGAACAGGCCCGAAGCTGACCCTTCGGGTCGGACCAACATCGCAAGTTCAAGGAGAACCCAAATGTCACTGAAAATCCGCTTGGCGCGGGGCGGCTCGAAGAAGCGCCCGCACTATTCCATTGTAGTCGCCGACGTGCGCTCGCCGCGCGACGGCCGCTTCATCGAGAAACTCGGCACCTATGACCCGCTGTTGCCCAAGGACGGCGAACGGGTCAAGTTCGACGCCGACCGGGTGCAGCACTGGCTGGGCCATGGCGCGCGGCCGACCGACCGGGTTCTGCGCTTTCTCGACGCCGCCGGCATCCTGAAGCGCGAGCCGCGCAACAATCCGACCAAGGCGCTGCCCGGCAAGAAGGCACAGGAGCGCCTGGACGAGAAGAAGGCCAAGGAAGAGGAAGCCGCTGCGGCCGAAGCGGAAGCTCCGGCGGAAGAGGTGGCTGAAGAAGTTGCCGAAGCGACCGAGGCGGCAGCCCCAGCCGAGGAAGCAGCCCCGGCAGAGGAAGCAGCCCCGGCAGAGGAAGCAGCGCCCGCCGAGGACGCCGCTCCCGCGGAGGAATCCGAGACCGAGGAAGCCAAAGCCGGTTAGTCGTGGCCGGCGACGAGAAGCTGATCCTGGTGGCGCACGCGGGCGCGCCGGTCGGGCTGAAGGGCGAGATCCGGCTCACGGTGTTCGCCGAGGAGCCGGAGCGTCTACTGGGTTATCGCGAGCTGGTGACCGGCGACAGCAGGGCGCTTCGCGTGACGGGGATGCGCAGATCCGGTAAGTCGGCCGTCGCGCGGTTTGCCGGGGTTGGCGACCGGGGCGCGGCGGAAGGTTTGCGTGGGGCTGATCTTTTCGTTGCGCGTTCGCGGCTTGCCGACGATCTGGACGAAGACGAGTTCTATCAGGCCGATCTGATCGGGCTTGAAGCGGTGGATGGAGAGGGCCGGCCTGTCGGTACGATCGTTTCGATTTCCAATTACGGTGCGGGCGATCTGTTGGAGGTGATGCCGCCCGACGATAGCGGGGAAACCGAGTCGTTCCTGGTGGTCTTTGATCGGACCAATGTGCCCCGCATCGATCTCGCCGGCGGCGTAGTGGTCGTCAACCGGCCCGCCGAGACCGGCAAGGAAAGCGAGTAGATGCGATGTTCGCTGCGTCGGTCATCACCTTGTTCCCGCAAATGTTCCCCGGCCCGCTGGGCGCGTCGCTTGCCGGGCGCGCGGCGGAAGACGGTGTGTGGTCGCTGCAGGCGGTCGATCTGCGCCAGTTCGGCGTCGGCAAGCACAAGCGCGTCGACGATACGCCGGCCGGCGGTGGGCCCGGCATGGTCATGCGCGCCGACGTGCTGGCGGCTGCGGTCGACGCGGCGGCAACACCAGACGATCCACGCCCGCGCCTGCTGATGAGTGCGCGTGGGGTCCCGGCCGACCAGGCGATGATCCGGCAGTGGGCGGCTGGACCCGGCGTAGTGATCGTGTGCGGCCGGTTCGAAGGCGTCGATGAGCGCATTGTTGCGGCGCGGCGGCTGGAGGAAGTCTCCATCGGCGATTTCGTGCTTTCCGGCGGCGAACCGGCGGCGATCGCCCTGCTTGACGCGATGGTGCGACTGCTGCCGGGCGTGATGGGTAACGAACGCTCGGCAGGCGAGGAAAGCCACGAGGCGGGGTTGCTGGAATATCCGCAATATACCGCCCCGGCGCAATTCGAAGGCGAGGCGGTTCCCGATGTCCTGCGCTCTGGCGATCACGGGCGGATCAATGCCTGGCGGCGGGAGCGCGCCGAGCAGCTGACCCGGCGGCGCCGGCCCGACCTTTGGGCGAAGTTTCGAGGCGCTAGCGGAGAAAAAGAATCCTGATATGCGGTCGACAAGACCGGCGATTTCGCCTATAGCAGCCGCGAATTTTCACCAACGCGCAAGACCGTGAACGAGCGGGGCGCAAAGCCCCGCCGAGGGCCGGCAGGCGTTGCCGGACGAGGTTTAAGATCATGAATATCATCCAGCAATTGGAAGCCGAACAGGCTGCCGAGATTGCCGCAAAACGCGAACTGCCGCCGTTCGAACCCGGCGACACCGTGCGCGTCCTGGTGCGCGTCACCGAAGGCAGCCGCACCCGGGTACAGGCCTATGAAGGCGTGTGCATCGCGCGTTCCGGCAGCGGCCTCAACCAGTCCTTCACCGTGCGCAAGATCTCGTACGGCGAAGGGGTGGAGCGCGTTTTTCCCGCCTATTCGCCGATCGTCGAGGGCGTGGAAGTGGTGCGCCGCGGCCGGGTCCGCCGGGCCAAGCTGTACTATCTGCGCGAACGGCGCGGAAAGTCGGCTCGCATCTCGGAAAACACCGGTACCCGCGCCAAACGGCTGAACGAGGCGGAGCGCAAGGCACTGGCCGAAGAAAAAGCGCGCATCGAAGCTGAGAAGATCGCCGCGGTCGAGGCGCTTGCAGCCGAAAAAGCCGCCGAAGACGCGGCCGCCCAGGCGGAAGAGGCCAAGCAAGGCGGCGGCGACAAGAGCGAATAACTCGCTGAAACAAGCGAATTTTCCGGCAGACAATACGAGGGCGGCTTTACCAAGCCGCCCTTTTGCTTGGGCGGGCCTGTTTGAAGCAACGCCCGGTTGGGTTATGTTTGCGATGGGGCGCACAAGGATCAGGTGGTGAGTAGCGTGTTTGAACCGATCCCCGGGGGCGAACTCTCGATCAGGCGGGCGATGAGCGGGCTCGCTGCGGCGTGCGTGCTGGCTGCGGCGTTGCTTGTGGCCGGTTGTGTGGGCGGACGCGAACTGGTGGTGCCGACCAGCGCCGGGCTATCGCACTCCACCGTGTCGGCCGGCGAAGTCAAATCGGCGATTGCCGACGATTTGCGCGAACCGCGTTCGGCCGCCTCGCAGACCCGCCTTGAGGCGGTTTCCAGCTACTACGCGAAAACGGGCTATGCCCCGATCTGGATTGCCGGCGACAAACCCTCCCAAAAGGCGGTTACCGCCGTCGAGGCGCTGGTCAATGCGCGCGAGCACGGGCTTGATCCGGCCGATTACGAGGCCGAGGCGCTGTTTCAGAAGGTCAATACCCATAGCGGGCAGGATCTGGCCGATCTGGAGGTCCACTTGACCCGCTCGATGGTCGCCTATGCCCAACATCTCAATGCCGGCCGGGTCAATCCGCGCCAGGTGAGCCGCGAAACGATCGTCTACCCCGAGGCGCTCAACGTGGAAGCGATCCTGTCGGCGATCCGCAAGACCGGCAATATCCAGGTCTATCTGCGCCTGCTGGCGCCGCACACGCCACGCTACGAACGGTTGCGGCTGGCGTTGGCCGACTATAAACGCATCGCCGCCGATGGCGGATGGCCGGCCGTATCCAAGGGCGGCACGTTGAAACCCGGCGCGACCGGACCGAGGGTGGCCCAGGTGCGCCGCCGGCTTGCGGCCACCGGCGAGTTGAGCCGCGAACGGGTGAACGGCCAGACCTACGACGCGGCGCTGGAGGCGGCGGTCAAGACGTTCCAGGCCCGCCATGGGCTGGCGGCCGACGGGGTCATCGGTCCCAAGACCATCGAGCACATGAACGTGGCCGTAGAAAACCGCATCGCCACCATGGTGCTCAACCTGGAGCGACGGCGCTGGATGCAGAACGACTATGGCCGCGCCTATATCTTCGCCAATCTGGCGGACCAGGTGATCAAGCTGGTGCGCGATGAAAAGACCGTGCACGCGGAACTCATCCAGGTGGGACTGCCCTATCATCGCACCCCGGTCTTCCACGACGAGATGGAGTATGTGGAGATCAACCCCTACTGGAACGTGCCCTATTCGATCGCGGTCAACGAATATCTGCCGAAACTGCGCAGCGACCCGGGAATCCTGACCAAGCAGAACATCAAGGTGCTGGCCGGCGAACAGATCGTCAACGCTAGCGCCGTGCCGTGGACCAGCTACTCTAAGGAGAATTTCCCGGTGCGGCTGCGCCAGGATGCGGGCGAAGGCAACGCGCTGGGGCGGGTCAAGTTCATGTTTCCCAACGAGTTCAACGTCTACATTCACGACACGCCGTCGAAGTCCAAGTTCTCCGCCTCGTCACGCTATTTCAGCCATGGCTGCCTGCGGTTGCGCGACCCGCTGAAGCTGGCGGAACTGTTGCTGGGCGAGCAGGGTTGGAGCAGGGCCAAGATCGACGCGACGGTCGCATCGGGCAAGCGCACGGTGGTGCCGCTGAAAACCCGCCTTCCGGTTCACGTCACCTACCTGACGGCATGGGTGAACAAGGACGGTTCGGTGCACTTCCGTGAGGACGTCTACGGCCGCGACCCGGTCCTTGCGGCGGCCATGGATTCGATCTCCGGCAGCTGAGGCGGTGGTCCCCGGTTCGCGTCGGCGTCAGACGCCCTAATGCTCCCAGCCCTCGGAGATGCGCCGCTGCAACTCGTCGACGTTCTTGATCACCAGGGCGCCGCGGGTCTTTTCGACGACGCCTTCGCGTTCAAGGTTGTTGAGTTCGCGTGAGACTACCTCGCGCCGCGACCCGATCCGCTCGGCCAATTCGCGCTGGATCGGCGGGGGACTGATGGATCGTTGCTCGTCGTGGCCCGGTCGCGGCTTGGAAAGGCGCAGCAGCTCCGAATAGAGCCGATGCTTGGCCTGCAGGAAGGAGTGCTCCGCCAGCCGCACGTTGAGCGAGCGCACCCTTTGCGTCAGCACGCGCAACACGGCGCGATTGACCTGGGGTGCGACCTCCAGGATCTCCATAAACACGTTTCGCGGCATGATGCAGATGCGCGAGCGGGTGAGCGTGGTGGCGTTGGCGGAGCGGGAATTGCCGTCGATCGCGGCGATTTCGCCGAAGAAGTCTCCCGCCGACATCTCGCCTAGAATCACTTCCTTGCCCACCGCGATCCTGTGGATGATCCGCACCAGGCCGGAAAGGATGAAGCGGACGTCCTGAGATTCATCATCGGTGTCGATGATCAACTCGTGCGGGTCGTAGTCCTTCCAGAAACAATTGCGCGCATAGCGCTCGGCCAGCCGCGCGTCCATGTCGGCAAATAGTGGAATGTCGTTCAAGGTCTGCATCGCCGGGCTCCTCGTTCCGCCTTCGATCCGGCTCGATACTCCTGCCTGCCTGTAAATTTAACGCAATCGCACCGGCCAGAAAAGCGCGCCGTTGGTTCGCGACAAGGGTTTCGAGGCGGATCATTTACGATTTGACAATGCATCTGTGCCACCTTTGTGCGGTGGGAATGCGGTACTAAAGCGCAGAAGTGGCACATGAATTTCCGTCGCCGGCTGAAACAGACCGAAGCGCGAAAGGCGCCGCCGAGCGATGTCTATCAATCGGTGGTACGATCGCTTTACGCCGACCAGATGACGCTGGTGGTCGGCACCATCAGCACGTTCATCGCCGCCCACATCATCTACGTCAAATCGCTTGATCCGGTTCACCTGGTTTTCGCGCTGCTATTGAGCTTCTGCGGGATCAAGCGCATCGTCGACGGCCGCGCGTTCTACCGCTTTTTAGAGCGCGGAAGCGCCGACGATGGCGATTTCCGGCGCTGGGAGTTGCGCTATCTGGTCTGGGGATCGGCCTATGTGGGGCTGCTGGGCACCTGGTGTCTGGCCGGCTTTATGCGTTCGACGGACGATTTCATCCATCTGATGACCGTTGCGGCCACCCTGGCCTATCTCGTCGGCATCACCGGGCGCAATTTCGGCTCGGACCGGGTGGTCAGCGTGCAATTGCTGGCCGCCGGCGTGCCGCTGATGGGCGGCCTGCTGCTGTTCGGCACCGGCTATCATGTCGTGCTGGGCGCCTTTCTGTTTCCGTTCTTCCTCGGCATCCGGCTGATTTCAACGCGGCTGCGCAACATGCTGTTGGACGCGGTCTATACCGCCCACGACAACCGGCTGATCGCCGAGCGCTTCGATGCGGCGCTCAACAACATCTCCCATGGCATCGCCATGATCGACTCCGAACAGCGCTTCGTGGTCGCCAACGGCCGCTTCGGCCAGCTGGTGGGGCTGCGCCGGCGCGACATGGTCGGCGCCACACTCGACGATCTGGAGAAGGTGCCCGCGCAGCTGCGCAACGTCAAGTCCGGCCGCCGCACGCTCCGCGACGAGATCAAGCGCTGCCATGCCGGCACCAGCCCACACCGCTTCTCCTACTACCTGCCGCAGGACCGCATCGTCGAAGCGAGCTATCACCCGATGGAAAACGGCGGGGTGGTGTTGCTGGAGGACATCACCGTTCGCGTGGAATCGGAAGAAGAGATCAGAAAGCTCGCCAGCTACGATCCGCTCACCCATCTGCCGAACCGGCGGTTCTTCATGTCCGAGGTCTACCGCCTCCTGTCGCATCGCGGCGAGCTCAAGCCCTGCTCGGTCTATTTTCTCGATCTGGATAAGTTCAAGGAGATCAACGATTCGCTGGGGCATTCGGTCGGCGACAAGCTGCTCTGCCTGATCGCCGACCGGCTGCGCTCGAAACTGGTGCGCGGCTCGCTGATCTGCCGCTTCGGCGGCGATGAGTTCGTGGTGGTCGCGCCGGGCATGACCAAGCGGGATCAGTGCGGTGAATTCGCCCAGTCGCTGATCGACGAGATCAACCAGCCGCTCGATCTCGACGGCCATAAGATCGTCGTGGGAGCCACGATCGGCATCGCACTGTGCCCGGAGAGCTCGAGCGATCCCGACCAGCTGCTGAAATTCTCCGATGCGGCGCTGTATCAGGCCAAGGCGCGCGGCCGCGGCTCCTACTCGTTCTATTCGAAGGAGCTGGGCGAGCAGATTCTCGAACGGCGCCAGACCGAACTGGACCTGCGCGCCGCGATTAATCGCGGTGAGTTGCAGATTCACTACCAGCCGCTGTTCGACATCGACCGCAGGCGGATTTCCACATGCGAGGCGTTGTTGCGGTGGAACCACACCGAGCGCGGCTTCATTCCGCCCTCCGTGTTCATTCCCATCGCGGAGGAAACCGGGCTGATTTCACAGATCGGCGAATTCGTCTTGGACGAAGCGTCGCGAGAGTGCCTGAAATGGCCGGGCGATGTCCGGGTCGCGGTGAACGTTTCGTCCATCCAGTTCCAGCAGACCGACGTCGCCGACGTGGTCGCCAACTCTCTGGCCCGCACCGGCCTCGACCCGCACCGGCTGGAGATCGAGGTGACCGAATCGTCGATGCTGGACAGCATCGAGGGAACCACGCACACGCTCAACCAGCTCTCGGACATCGGCGTGCGCATCTCGCTCGATGATTTCGGCACCGGGTTTTCGAGCCTGAGCTATCTGCACAGCCTGCCGCTCGACAAGGTCAAGATCGACCGCTCGTTCATCGAGAACATCATCGGCGATGAAAAGTCGATCACCCTGCTCGAGGGAGTGGCGCAGTTGAGCGGCAGTCTGGGACTGACCGTCGTGGTGGAAGGCGTCGAGACCCAGGAGCAGCTGGATCTGCTGCGCAATCGGGTGCCGGTCGACGAGGTGCAGGGCTGGCTGTTCGGCCGCGCCGTTCCGGCGGCGGACGTGCGCGAACTGCTTGGCGCCGAGGCGCGCGGCGGCATCGAAGCCGATCAAGCCGCCGCCGGCTGAATCCAGACAGTTTATCCTATTAGACCGCGGCGCCGGCGGCGTTGCGCCGGTAACCATTTGCGTTAACCATAGTCGTATAATTATCAGCCGTTTACAGCCGAAAACTTAACTTTTCCTTTACACAGATTAATGGTTCGTTAACCTGCTCGGCATCTCGATGCGGAGATCTGAGCGGGGACGATCCATGTTTGTTGAAGTGCTTGGGCGTGAACAGTCCTTTGTTCACCGGGTTTACGACTGCCTGCAGGAAACGGATTACCGGCTGGCGCACACCGACTGGGAGAAGGAGGCCATATACCGGCTGCGCTATCGCGCGTATCTGCGCGAAGGCGCGATCCATCCCAACACCCAGCTTCGCTTTACCGACGCCTATGACAGGCTGGAGAACTGCTGGATCTTCGGGGTGCACATGGCCGGCCGTCTGGTGGGATCGATCCGCCTGCACGTGATCTCGCCGGAAAACCCGATGGGTCCCGCGCTCGATGTCTTTCCCGACATCGTCGGCCCGATGATCGATGCCGGGCAGGTGGTCGTCGACCCGACCCGGTTCGTGGCCGATGCGGAGATCTCGCGGCGGACCCCGGAGCTGCCCTATCTGACGTTGCGGCTGATCTGTCTGGCCGCCGAGCACTTCGAGGCGGACTATTGCCTGGCGACCGTGCGCAAGGAGCATCGCGCGTTCTATCGCCGGGTGTTCGGCTCCAAGCCGTTGTGCGAGCCGCGCCCCTATCCCACGCTCAAGGATCCGATCTGCCTGATGCGGGGCAGCGTCGCGGAACTGCGCGAGCAGGTGCTGCAGCGCCGGCCGTTCTTTCAGTCGACCTTCACCGAGCGCCGCATGATGTTCGAACGACGGCCCGACCAGGGCGTGAACCGCGAGCCGGCGCGGGTGGTCCCCATGCTGGCGAGATCGGCCTGAACGCGTTCGCTCAGGCTAACCGGTCAGCTGCTCGACAATCGCATCGCCCATCGCGTCGGTGGACAGCTGCTCGCAGCCGTCGGACATGATGTCAGCGGTGCGCTTGCCGGCGTCCAGGACGGCGGCGATCGCTTCTTCCACCTGACCGGCTGGTTCGACCATATCGAAGGAATAGCGCAGGCACATGGCGAAGCTGGCGATCATGGCGATTGGGTTGGCGATGCCCTGGCCGGCGATGTCGGGGGCAGAGCCGTGCACCGGCTCGTAAAGCGCGCGGCGTGAGCCGGTGGCTTCGTCGGGCGCGCCCAGCGAGGCGGAAGGCAGCATGCCCAGCGAGCCGGTGAGCATGGCGGCGACGTCGGAGAGCATATCGCCGAACAGGTTGTCGGTGACGATGACGTCGAACTGCTTGGGCCAGCGCACCAGCTGCATGCCGCCGGCGTCGGCCAGCATGTGGGTCAGTTCCACGTCCTTATAACCGGCGGCGTGGGTGGCGGTGACCACCTCGTTCCACAGCACGCCCGACTTCATCACATTGCGCTTTTCCATCGAGCACACCCGGTTGGTGCGTGTGCGCGCCAGTTCGAACGCGACTGAAGAGATGCGTTCGATCTCGAACGTGTCGTAGATTTGGGTGTCGATGGCGCGCTTCTGGCCGTTGCCCAGATCGGTGATCTCCTTTGGCTCGCCGAAATAGACGCCGCCGGTCAGTTCGCGCACGATCAGGATATCAAGCCCCTCGACCACCTCCTTGCGCAGCGATGAGGAATCGGCGAGCGCGGGGTAGCAGATCGCCGGGCGCAGATTGGCGAACAGGCCCAGATCCTTGCGCAGCCGTAACAGGCCGGCCTCCGGGCGAACCTCGTAAGCAACGTCGTCCCATTTCGGTCCGCCCACCGCGCCGAACAGCACCGCGTCGGCGGCAAGCGCCTTGGCCATGTCTTGTTCGGAAATCGAGGCGCCATGGGCGTCGTAGGCGGCGCCGCCGACCAGTCCCTCCTCGATTTCGAAGCCGGCCGCATGCTCGCGATTGGCCCAGTCGATCAGCTTGCGCATCTGGTTCATGGTCTCGGGTCCGACCCCGTCGCCGGGCAGGAGGAGGAGTTTTCGTGTGGTCATTTTTTCAAGGTTCCGAAAGCGATGTGCATCGTGCCCGCGGTTCCGGGCCGGTAGAGGCGAACCGGTTGGGGGTCTTAGATCCAGGGCCGGTCGTCGGCCTGGCGCGTCTCGTAGCGGTCGATGGCTTCGACGTTACCCAGGGTTTCGCCGATGTCGTCGATGCCGTTCAGAAGCCGGTGCTTGCGGTCCGCATCGATGTCGAAACGGATTTCGCCGCCGTCGGGGCCGCGGATCGTCTGGGACTCCAGATCGACGGTCAGGGTAGCGTTGGCGCCGCGCCTGGCGTCGTCCATCAGTTCGTCGAGCTGTTCCTGGGTCACCACGATCGGCAGAACGCCGTTCTTGAAGCAGTTGTTGTAGAAGATGTCGGCGAAGGAAGTGGAGATGACGCAGCGGATGCCAAAATCCAGCAGCGCCCAGGGCGCGTGCTCGCGCGACGAGCCGCAACCGAAATTGTCGCCAGCGACCAGGATCTGCGCATTGCGATAGGCGGGCTGGTTGAGCACGAAGTCGGGGTTATCCGAGCCATCGTCCAGGTAGCGCTGCTCGGCGAACAGGCCCTTGCCCAGCCCGGTGCGCTTGATGGTTTTGAGATAATCCTTCGGGATGATCATGTCTGTGTCGATATTGATGATCGCCAGCGGCGCGGCCGCGCTGGTAAGCGTGGTGAATTTTTCCATGGGTCTTCCCTGTAAAATCCCAGCGGATGTACACGAAGGCGGCGATCAGGTCGAGGTCTTTGCCGGTGCCCGTCGCTAGCTCACGTCGTCAAACGGTTCGATCGGGGGTGGACGGTGTGCCTCGACGGCCGGCACCGGGCCGGTCCACTTTTCCATCCAGACCAGCGCCGTGTGGGCGATATTGCCCTGGGCCAGCGATGACGTGCCCTTGTCGATGGTCAATACGTTGGGATTGCCGTGCGCCTCGATCGCCTGGCCGTCCACGTTCTGCGGATCGAACCAGGCGCCGGTGGCGAGCGCGACGCAGTCGGGCCTTATGTCCTCGCTCAGCACCGCGCCGGCCAGACACGCGCCGCGATCGTTGAACAGGCGCACCACGTCGCCGTCGGTAACGCCGCGCTCGGCGGCCGTGTGCGGATGGATGACCACCGGCTCGCGGCCGGCGACCTTGGCGGCACGCGAGTGGGAGCCGTTGTCCAACTGCCCGTGCAGACGTGGCGCCGGCTGGCCGGATACCAGATGCAGCGCTCCGTCCTTGGCCATTTCGCCGCCCAGCCATTCGGCCGGCTCGATCCAGGTGGGATGGGCCGGGCAATCGGGCAGATCGAAGCCGGCGATGGCCGAAGAGACGATCTCGATCCTGCCGCTTGATGTGGCCAGCGGCGAGGCCTGCGGGTCGCGTGCGAAGTCTTCAAGCTGGATGTGGTGTTCATCGTCGTGCGGACAGCGGAAGATGCCGCCGCGGCGGAATTCATCGAGTTCGGGCAGTTCGAAGCCATGATCGCGGGCCACGGCTTGCGCGCGCTCCCATAGCCAGGCAAGCCATTCGCTCTCGTCGCGCCCGCCGGTGAACGCGTCGCCGGTGCCCATGCGTTCGGCGAGACCGCGAAATACTGCGTGGTCGCAGCGCGCCTCGCCCGCCGGCTCCAGCAGCCTGCTCATCCACACCAGTGCGGAATCGCGGCGGTTCATCATGATGTCATCGCGCTCCAGCGGCGTGGTGACCGGCAATACGATGTCGGCGCGTTTGGCGGTGGCCGTCCACCAGGGCTCGTTGACGATCACCGTATCGGGCCTCTTCCAGGCTTCCTCCAGGCGGTACAGATCCTGATGGTGGTGGAACGGATTGCCGCCGGCCCACCACACGATGCGCGCGTGCGGATAGATATGCGTGCCGCCGTTGTAGGCGAATTCCTCACCCGGATGGAGCAGCATATCGGCGATACGGGCGACCGGGATGAATTGCGAAACCGGGTTCACGCCTTGGGGAACCGAGGGCCAGGGCAGCAATCTGCCACTGCGCCCGACGGGGGTAACCGAGCCGTAACCGAAGCCGAAACCGGTGCCGGGCTGGCCGATCTGGCCGAGCATCGCCGCCAGCGCCAGGCCGGCCCACAGGGGCTGCTCGCCATGGTCGGCGCGCTGGATACCCCAGGCCAGCGTGATCATGGTGCGTTTTCGCGCCATTTCGGTGGCCAGATCGATGATCTCGTCTTCGCTCACCGAGCATATTTGCGCCGCCCACGCCGCGCTCTTGGCTATGCCGTCCGTCTCGCCGGTCAGATAGGCCTTGAAGGTCCGCCATCCGTTGCACCGGGTTTGCAGGAAGGCTTCATCGTGCAGGCCCTTGCTCAACACCGTGTGGGCAAGCGCGAGCATCAGCGCGGTGTCGGTGTTGGGTCGGACCGCCAGCCAGCGCACATTGCCTTCGGCCGCGAAGTCCGAGCGTTGCGGCGAGACGTTGACCACCGCCGAGCCGCCGGCCGCGAATTTCGCCAGCCAGCCGTCCACTTCGTGGCACGACGTGCCCGACGAGGTGATCTGCGCGGTTCTGGCGGAGATGCCGCCGAAGGCGATCAGCAGCTCGCAATGATCGGCGACCAGTTGCAGACTGGTCATGTTGTCCTGGAACGAGCGGTTCGTCATGCCGACGATATGCGGCAGCAACACTTCGGCTGCCGCGTGGGAGTAAGTGTCCCTGGCGGGGACGAAACCGCCGATCGTATTGAGAAAGCGCCGCAACTGGGACTGGGCGTGGTGGAAACGGCCGGCGCTGGCCCAGCCGTAGGAGCCGGCGAAGATCGCCTGGTTGCCGTGCTCGCCGGTAACGCGTTTCAACTCCTCCGCCACCAGATCGAGGGCGGTATCCCAATCGACCTCGACGAAGCTATCGCGACAACGATTGACGGTTTCGCGCCGTTCCAGCCAGCCTTTGCGCACTGCCGGTCTGGCGATCCTCGTCGATGTGTCGCGTGCCGCGTCAATCCAGCCGCGCGCGATCGGAGACGGCGCGGGATCGTCGTCGATCGGCGCAAGACGCGGATCGCCGGGCGGGCCGTCGACGCGATAGGTGCCCCAATGGGCGGCGGTGTAGCGGCTCGCCACCTGTGTCTTCATTTGCCTCTCGCGGATTTCGGTTTCGCCCTGTTGCCGGGCGGATGAAGCCAGGTGCGGCGGACAGTACCGGGCGGGCGACGACGTGTCGATGGGCGGCGCTGCCGGCCACCGATCCTTATGCGGGTTTCGACCGGTTTGGCCCGGTCCGAGCGGCCGCACTGACATCGCTTCGCATCTCACGGCGTGAAACAACTTGACTAGTCAACTGGGCATATTATGCTTCCCTCATGCAGAAGCTTGCCGCCCAACCGCGCTATCTGGCCCTGGCCGAGGATTTGCGCCATCGCATCGAGCACGGCGTGTTCAAGCCGGGCGACCGGCTGCCGTCGGAAGCGCAGCTTTGTGCCGATCACGGGGTTAGCAGGGGCACAGCGGTGCGCGCCATCGAGCAACTGGTAGGCGACGGCATCATCCACCGCCGCCAGGGCGCGGGCAGTTTCGTCGCCCGGCCGTCCTTGCGCCGCCGCGCCGGCAATCTGCTGAGTTTCACCGAGGCGGCGGCCGGCGAGGGGCACGCTTCGCGCCATTGCGTCATCGATTTCGCCCCCGCCACGCCGGAGCAGATTCGCGAGTTCGATTGTGGCGGGCCGGCGGTCTATCTGTGCCGGCTGCGCCTGCTCGACGGCGTGGCCTGCGCGCTTCACCGCTCGCTGGTGCCCGCCCATGTGGCGCGGCGCGTCGAAGCGTTCGGCGATAAGGACGAGACCGCGCTGCGCGCCGGTGATTTTTCACTTTACAAGGCGCTGGAGGTGGCCGGGCACAAGGTCGCCGAGGCGCGCGAACGGGTCACCACGCGGCTAGCCAACCGGGAGGAAACCCGGCTGCTCGATCTTGCCGATCCCACGGCGGTGATGGTGGTGTTCCGCCGCTCCTATGACGGTTCGGGCCGGTTGGTCGAGGCTGTCGAGGCGGTCTATCACGGCGAGTTCTACACCTATGACATGCGTCTGGTCACGGCACATAGCGAACGACCGGCTCCCGACGAGCACAACGTTCTCAGCCTTGGCGGACGGGTGTCCAATCCTAGAAAAGGGAGGAAATAGAATGTTGAAATCAACGGCAATCGCTGGCGGATTTGCCGCCCTGTCGCTGGGCATGGCAATGCCGGCCATGGCGGCCGACGTGGCGCCGGCCGCGCTGATCATCGCCCAGGGCGGCCTGGGCGATGGCGCTTGGAACGACACCGCCAATGCAGGCTTCGAGGCCGGCCTGGCGAAGACCGGGGTCGAGGGCCGCCCCATCGAATCAAAGGACGTTGCGGCCCAGGGCGAGGAGATCATGCGCCGTGCCGCCGATGGCGGGTTCGGCCTGGTCATCTCGCTGGAGTGGATTCACGGCGAGCCGATGGAAAAACTGGCCGTCGACTACCCGGACGCCAACTGGGTGATCATGAACCAGACCCGCAAGGGCGACAATGTGGCCTCGGTCGTATTCGCCGAGCATGAGGGTTCGTACCTGGCCGGCGCGCTGGCGGCCCAGGTGACCACCGACACCTCGATCAAGGGCATCAATGAAGATGCGGTGATCGGGGTGATTGGCGGGGTGAAGGCGCCGGGCATCGACAAGTTCATCGTCGGTTACATCCAAGGCGCCCAGGCGATCAATCCGGACATTGAGGTCAAGGTCGCCTATTCGGACTCGTTCGGCGATCCGGCCAAGGGCCAGCAGATGGCCAAGGCGATGTTCGATGAAGGCGCCGACATCGTCTACCAGGTTGCCGGCGGCACCGGTATAGGCATCATCGAGGCGGCGAAGGCTGCCGGGCACTATGCGATCGGCGTCGATACCGATCAGGACGGCATGGCTCCGGGCAGCGTCCTGACGTCGGTGCTCAAGCGGGTTGACGTGGCGGTCGAGAACGTCATCGAAGCCTATGCCCAGGGTGAGTTTCCCGGTGGCGAGATCATGGATTTCGGCCTGGCGCAGAACGGTGTCGCGCTGTCGGACATGAACCACACCAAGGACATGATTCCGGCCGCCTATCTGGAAAAGGTCGCTCAGCTTGAAGCGGACATCATCGCCGGCAAGATCGACGTATGGGATGTGTCGAGCGAAGGCTACCCGGAATTCTTCAAATAGTCCGGGATCATCCTCCCGCTGGAAGGGCGGTTTCGGCTGCCCTTCCGGTGGAGCGGTTTCTCCAATAGACCGGGTAGACAGGCATGCTCCGGTTCTTGTTTTTTCGCGTGTGACGTGCGGATGTCCGCCGATCCGCGATGTGCCCAGTTGCGAAAGTTGCGCCTATGAATGCCCATGCTGCGGCCTCGAGCGCCTCCGCGCCGGTTTCGGTCTGCCTGGGCGCCGAGCGGCTGTGCAAGCGGTACGGCGCGGTCCAGGCCAACAGCGATATCTCGATTTTCATCGCGCCGGGTGAAATCCACGCGGTGGTGGGGGAGAACGGCGCCGGCAAATCAACGCTGATGCGCATATTGCAGGGGATCGAGCAGCCCGATTCAGGCCGCATCATCGTCGATGATCGCGATGTGAGATTTTCCGGGCCCGGCCACGCCTTCGAGCTGGGCATCGGCATGGTGCATCAGGAGTTCATGCTGGCGCCGGATCTGACGCTACTGGAAAACCTGGTGCTCGGCGACGAGCCGCTGGTGCGGCGTATCGGGCCGGTTTCGCGCATCGACTGGGAAGCCGCGCTGGCTTCGGGCCGTGAACTGGCCGGCCGCACGGCGGTCGAGGTGGACTGGAGCCGGCGCTCGGGCGGCACCCCAGTGCACATCCAGCAATTCGTCGAGATCATCCGCCTGCTGCGCCGCGGCGCGCGGATTTTAATCCTGGACGAACCCACGGCCGTCCTCGCGCCGCAGCAGGTGGAGGATTTGTTTTCTCTGCTGCGCAAGCTGCGCGAGGACAGCACGACCATTCTTTTCGTCAGTCACAAGCTGAAAGAGGTCATGGCGCTGGCGGATCGGGTCACCGTCTTTCGGCGCGGCGAGGTGTGTTATTCGAGCCCGGTGGCCGACACCGACATCGACACCATCGCCGGCCACATGATCGGCGAGGCGGGCGATCGGACTCATCCCGCTTCAAGCAGGCGCAAAGGGGCTGTCGGCGAGATCGTGCTCGAAGCGCGCCGGCTGACGACGCCCGCGCTGGAGAAGTCTCATCCGCTGCACGGGGTGGATCTCCAAGTCAATGAGGGTGAGATCGTCGGGCTCGCCGGAGTTTCCGGCAACGGCCAGAGCGAGCTGGTCGAGTGTCTGGTGGGGCTGCGCGCGGTCAGCGACGGCGCGATCTTTCTGGCGGGCGACGATATCACCAACCTGCCCAACCGCGACCGCCGGGAGCTCGGCATGGGCTATGTCAGCGCCAATCGCCGCGACGAAGGCCTGGCACTGGCCGCGTCAGTGGAAGCCAATGTGGTGGCCGGCAGCCAGCGTAAGGCTCCGATCAATCGGCACGGCCTACTCGACCTGGCGGCCATGCGCCGGCAGGCCGGCCAGCGGCTCGACCTGCTGGCGGTGCGCTACGGCGCGCTTGGCGATGCCGCTTCCAGCCTGTCGGGCGGCAACCAGCAAAGACTGGTATTCGCTCGCGAGATCGCGTCGGATCCGAAACTCCTGGTGGTCTCCCAGCCGACGCGCGGCGTCGACCTGAAAGGGATTGCCGCCATCCACGCCATTCTCCGCCGGTTTCGCGACGATGGCGGCTCGGTCCTGCTGGTTTCCGAGGAATTGGACGAGATTCTCGAGCTGGCCGATCGCATTGCGGTGATGGCCAACGGGCGGATCGTCGGCCAACTGCAGGCCGAAGAGGCGGATGTCGCCAAAGTCGGTCGGATGATGCTGACCCAGGGTGGGACCGATGACTGAGATCGCCGCCGCCCGCCGCTTCGACGCGATCGCCTGGTTCGACAAGGGCATCGGCCTTGCCTTCCCGTTTGTTGTCGCTTTGGCCGTCGCCAGCGCCGTGTTGCTGGCGGTGGGCGAAAACCCGATCGATGTGTTCTCACTGATGGCGGCGGAATCCTTCGGCTCGACCCGTCGCATCGCCGCCACCCTTTCGGCGGCGACGCCGCTGCTGTTTACCGGCGTCGCCACCGCGATCTGCTTCCGTTCCGGCGTGTTCAATGTGGGCGTGGAGGGCGCCTTCGTCATCGGCGGCCTGTGCGGCGCTTTCGTGGGATTTTCTCTGCCCGCCGGGTTCGGCCTTGCGCTGATCCCGCTGGCGTTCGCGTTCGCCGCGATCGGCTCAGCGCTCTGGCTGTCGGTGCCCGGATACCTGCTGGCGAGATATGAGGTCGACGAGGTGGTCTCCACCTTGATGCTGAATTTCGTCGCTTTCGGGATCACCGGCTATCTGGTCAACGGGCCGCTGCTTTCGGAGATTTCCGGCAACAATGTCACGCCGCTGGTGCACGAGGCCGCGCAACTGCCCCGCCTGCTGCCGCCGTCGACCGTGCATGCCGGGTTCCTGGTCGGCCTGGTCCTGGTGGTGGCGTACGGCCTGTGGGCACGGCGCACCCCTTCCGGCTTCGAGGGTGCGCTGGTCGGCCACAACCGGCGGTTTTCCAAGGCGATCGGCATATCGATCCCGGCGACGATCGTCCTAGTGATGGTGATTTCGGGCATCGTGGCGGGCATGGGCGGCGCTTCCCACGCGCTGGGGCAGCTGCATCGGTTCGCCGACGGGTTTTCGCCGGGCTATGGTTTCACCGGCATGGCCGTCGCGCTGCTGGGGCGCAACACCGCGACCGGGATATTGCTGGGCGCGATCCTGTTCGGCGCATTGGCTTCGGCCGGCACGACGGTGCAGCTGTTCTCGGACATCCCCCTCGACATCGTCAACATCATCGAGGGCACGGTGATGATCTTCGCGGTGGTCGAACTGGGCCGGCTGAGCCTGCGCCGGTG
This sequence comes from Rhizobiaceae bacterium, assembly GCA_028281105.1. GTDB lineage: Bacteria > Pseudomonadota > Alphaproteobacteria > Rhizobiales > Rhizobiaceae > JANQKQ01. Next base: position 159,271 of record JANQKQ010000026.1, on the reverse strand, counting down.
GCGGGGGGCGTCATGATCGTCGACCAGATCATCGCCGCCTCGCTGGTGTTGACGACGCCGATCCTGCTCGCCGCGATGGGCGGGCTGGTGAACCGGCGCGCGGGGATCGTCAACATCGCGCTCGACGCGAAGATGCTGGCCGGCGCCTTTGTCGCCGTGGTGGTCTCATCGGCGACCGGAGGCTGGTTCTTCGCCGTGCTGGCGGCGGCGGTCGCGGGCGCGGCGATCGGTCTGCTGTTCTCGCTGGTCGTCACCCGCGCCGGCGCCAACATGATCGTGGCCGGGCTGGGGCTCAACGTATTCGTCGCCGGCGTGATCGGCTTCATCTTGAACTGGGTGTACGATTCGAGCGGCACGCTGCGCCTGCCGGACGTTCAGCTCCTGCCGAGGCTGCTGCCCGAGCAGGTTTCCAACGTGCCGGTGGTCGGCTTGGCCTTGTCCGAACTCGAACCGTTGACCGTATTCGCCTGGGTAAGTGTGGCGGTGCTGCCGTTCATGCTGGCACACATCCGCATCGGCTTGTGGCTGCGCGCGACCGGAAATGCGCCGCAGGTGGCCCGCGCCATGGGGATTTCGGCGCCCAACGTGCAGGATTTCTCCACCGCGTTCGCCGGTTTCTTCTCCGGCCTGGGCGGCGCGCACCTGGCGCTGGCGTCGATCGGCCTGTTCAACGAGGGCCTCACCGCCGGGCGGGGGTTCATTGCGCTGGCCGCGTTCTATTTCGGCCGCGATCGCCCGCTCACGACCGCGCTGGTGTGTTTGTTGTTCGGCTTTCTCGACGCCAGCCAGATCCGCATGCAAACCGCGGGCCTGCCGCCGAAGCTGATCGGCACCATTCCCTATCTGATGGTGCTGGTCGCGCTCGTCATCGCCGGCTGGCGGGCGCATAGAGGAAAGGCAGCCGCCGCATGAACACCGCGCTCCTGGTCATTGATATGCAGAACTCGTTCCTGCACCCCGACGGCGAGAACTACTACGACGACGCGCCTAGCATCGTCGCCAATGTGTCGAGGTTGATCGGGCGCGCGCGCTCGGGTGGTGCGCTGATCGTTCACGTGGCCGACCGGCATCGCGAGGGCTTCGGCGATTTCGAGGACAAGCGCCTGCCGCGCCACTGTGTCAGCGGCGGCTTTCACGCGGAGTATTTCGAGGGTTTCGGTCCCGGCGAAGGCGGCAACGAGATCGAGATCGTCAAGCGGCGGTTCTCCGCGTTCTTCGCCACGGAGCTGGCTTTGTTCCTGCGCGAGCAGTCGGTGGATCGTGTGGTGATCTGCGGGGTGAAGACCAATGTGTGCGTGCGGGCCACCGCGCAGGACGCGTTCGCGCACGGCTTTGAGGTCGCCGTGGTCGCCGATGCGACCAATTCCAACCGGCCGCACCTGGCGGACGCGTCGTTGGAAGACATCGGCCGTTATCTGGGCCGGGTAGTGACGAGCGAGGAAGCGCTGGAGATGCTGGCATGAGCCGATTGGCGGTCACCGGCTATGCGAGCCTTGACTATCCGGTCGGCCTTGCCGGCATGGCGGGGGGCGACCGCACCACTTTGATCGACCACCGCGATCCGGCCGCCTGGCCTCGGGTGGGCGGTTGCGCTGCGTATATCGCAAAGGCGGTGGCCGCAGGCGGTTGTGAGGTTTGCGCGGTCACCTGGGTCGGCGGCGACGAAAACGGGGTCATCTACGTGGAGGATCTGGAGCGAGCCGGCGTCGATGTGGCCGGCGTCAACCTGTTCGCCGATAGAAGCTCTCCCCTGGCCGTCATGGTATACCAGGGCGATGGTTCGTGCGCGTGTTTGTTCGATCCAGCGTTCACCGGCGAGGAGGCGCTGAGCGATTCGCAGCGCGAGAAGATCGCGGCTGCCGACCATCTGTGTGTCTCGGTAGGCCCGCCGCATCTGATGGACGACATTCTTGACGCGCGGGCGCCCGGCGCAAGCCTGTATTGGGTGCTCAAAAGCGACGAGCATTGCTTCACGGTCCCCATACGCGCCCGGCTGTCGGGCGAGGCGGATGTGATCTTTTGCAACCAGGCGGAACGCCGGTTGGTCGGCAAGACGTCGGGCGGCGCCGTTTTGGTGGAGACGAGCGGGCCTGCGCAAATCCGCATCGAGCACGGTGGCGGGATTGAAGCGCTGTCAGCCGAGCCGATCACCGTTCGCGATACGACCGGCGCCGGAGACACGTTCGCGGGTGGCTTCATCGCCGCCCGGATGTCCGGGGTCGATGAGCCGGCGCGCGCGGCCAGAGCCGGCATCGATGCGGTGCGTTCCATGCTGGAACGGCGAAAGGGGAAGGAAGGCGGATGAAGCGGGCGTGGTATCTGGGGCACAGCCAGGCCGACGTGGGCGACAGGGCGATCCTGATCGGCGACCCCGATCGGGTCGACAGAATGGCGCGCCTGTTGGACGAACCGCAAGTTCTGCCCGTTTCGCGCGGCCTGAAGACGGTAACGGGCGGCTATAGCGGCAAGAAGATCACTGTCGCCGCCTTTGGCATGGGCGCGCCGATCGCGACCATCGTCCTGCACGAGCTGGCCGATCTGGGCGTCGGCCGTTTCCTGCGCATCGGCACCGCCATGTATTTTCCGCCTGCCGGCGCCGGCGATCTGCTGATCAGCCGATCGGCGTTGGGTTTCGAGGGCACCTCGCCCTCCTATGTTTCGGATACCAATCCCCATTCTGCGGACGGCGAACTGGTTTCGCTGCTCGAGACGGCGGCCAGATCGGCGGGGCTCAGCGTCACCACCGGTCTTTATGCCACCTTCGATGCGTTCTATCGCGACATGTTCGGCATCGACGCGGCAGGGAGCGAGCGAGCGGCGGCCAACCGGAAAATGCTGGCCGAAAGGGGTGTGATGGCGGTGGACATGGAGACGTCGGCGCTGCTGGCCGCGGCCAATGCGCTCGGCGTGTCGTGCGCCACCGTCTGCCTGGGCACCGTCGACGCGCTGACCCAGGAAAAACTGGCGAGCGAAGCGCTGGCGGCCGGCGAAGCGAGGTTGTTCGAGATCGCGCTGGCCGGCCTGGCCGGCCTGCCGTGAACCAAACGGAGATTTCACGATGAGCGACATTGCAGGCACCTATCTCGCCACCGTCATGGAACGGTTGCAGAAGGTCGCCGACACTCAGGGCGAGGCGATCCGGGCCGCGGCGCAGATCTGTGCCGACGCGATCGGCGACGACAAGCTGGTGTTCACCTTCGGCACCGGGCACGGCTCGTTCGCGGCGATGGAGATGTTTCCGCGCACCGGCACGGTGACCGGCTTTCGCCCGATCGTGGAAAGCTCGATGATCTCGTTTCATCGGGTGCTCGGCGACGGTGGTGCGCGCCAATACCGTTTCATCCACGGCCGCGAGGGCTATGGCGAGGCGATCCTGTCGTCGCACCAGCTCGATCCCGGCGACGCCATGCTGATCTTCTCCCATTCCGGGCTCAACGCGGTGACCCTGGACATCGCCGTGGGCGCTAAGGAGCGCGGTATGAAGCTGATCGGCGTCACCTCCGTGCCCCATTCCTCATCGACCCCGTCGCGCCATTCCTGCGGCAAGCGATTGTATGAACTGGCCGACGTGGTGATCGACACCGGCGTGCCCAAGGGCGACGCCGGGGTGGCGATCGACGGGTTGAAATATCGCGTCGGCGCCACTTCCACATCGATCGCGATCGCGGTGGGTCAGGCGATCAATGCGGAAACCGCGCGAATCCTGGTCGAGCGTGGCCACGAGCCCTTCGTCATGGTCAGCCCCAACACCGCCGAGAAGGCTGAGGCCGACAAGCAGAACGACCGCAACTATGCGGAGCTGTGGCGCCGGCTGAAGATGCGCTGAACCGGAAGTCAGGCGAATGGATCGTGGAATCTTCATCGACGGCGCATGGGCCGAGCCGAAGGGCCTGGAGCGGTTCGAAATCCTCGATCCGGCGACCGGCGAGCGGGTGGGCTCGACCCTGCTTGCCGACGAGGCAACCGTCGATCAGGCTGTTTCGGTAGCGCAACGGACTGCGCCCGTATTGGCCGAGCTGCACGCCGAGGAGCGCGCGGGGATGCTGGAACAGGCGGCCGATCTGATCGAAGCGCGCATCGATGAGATGGCGAGGTTGCTCACCAGTGAGCAGGGCAAGCCGGTGGCCGACAACGTGAAGGAGATTCGTTTCGGTGCGACCGTGCTGCGCTACTATGCCGGCGAGGCCAGGCGCATCGGTGGCGCGCTGCGGCCGGCTTCGGCTGCCGGGATTAAGAATGTGGTCTCCTATCATCCCGTGGGCGTGGCCGCCGCGATCGTGCCGTGGAACTATCCCGTCGATCTGTATTGCTGGAAGGCGGGGCCGGCGCTTGCCGCCGGCTGTCCGCTAATCGTCAAGTCGCCACACGAGACGCCGCTGGCGATCGCCATGCTGGTCGATTGCCTGAATGAAGCCGGTGTGCCTGCCGGTGCGCTGGCCGACCTTCCCGGCCTTGGACCGGTCGCGGGTGCGGCGCTGGCGCGGCATGCCGGAGTGCGTGTGATTTCCGCAACAGCTTCTGTCGCGGCCGGCCAGGACATCATGCGCAACGCGGCCGGCAATCTGAAGAAACTGTGCCTGGAGCTGGGCGGCAACGCGCCCTTGATCGTGCTGGCCGACGCCGATCTGGAAACGGCGGCGAAAGCGGCGCACCGGCGCGCGTTCTCCAACATGGGGCAGATCTGCATCACCGTGAACCGGATCCTGGTCGATGCGAAGGTGCATCGCAAGTTTGCCGACATTCTGGCGGGCCTCGCCGACGCGACCGAGCTTGGCCACGGGATCGACCCGGGCGTCGAATACGGGCCGGTGCTCAACGCGTCCGTGATCGACCGGGTCGACGCGCATCGCCACGACGCGATCGACAAGGGCGGGCGACTGCTGGCCGGCGGTGAGCGGCCCGCCGGTGATCGATTCGCTCGAGGAACGTTTTACAGACCCACCGTCATCGATGACGCGCCGCTCCACAGCCTGCCGATGATGAGCGAAACCTACGGTCCGCTGGCGGCGATCACCGCCTTCGATACCACCGAGCAGATGATCGGCATGGCCAACAGCGTCGAATACGGCCTGGCCGCCTATGTGTACGGCCGCGACCTGGAGCGGATGTGGGCGATCGCGGACCGGCTGGAATTCGGCGGCGTCGGTATCAACGTCAACGATGTCAGCGAGCTTCAGGCGCCATTCGGCGGCTGGAAAATGAGCGGCATAGGCCGCGAGCTCGGGCCGGAGGGGTTGGAGGCCTATCTGGAGCCGAAACTGGTCAAGATGCGGGTAAATCCGCTGCGGCCTTAGCACGATCAAGGTCCGCTCGTTTGCTCGGGCCGCGTGCTCTGACATCGATTCGGAAGGGAGGAAAATTGGAGCGGGCGATGAGATTCGAACTCACGACCCTTACCTTGGCAAGGTAATGCTCTACCCCTGAGCTACGCCCGCTCACACGCCGACGGGCGGCGTGTTCATAACGCACCGATATGGCGCACCGGTCCGGCCAATGCAACAGGAAACTTGCGGTTATGGCGATGGCCGGCGGCGCTTGCTTTGGCCGGCGCGAGCAAATAGTCATGGGTCCACGCTGCGTCCCCCAACCAAGCGGTCGACCTGCGACCGTATAAGCCCCGTGAGAAGGCGATGCCCGCTACCCCGGATGATCTGTTCGCGCTGCTCGAGCGGCTGGGCATGGCCACCACGACGATGGTGCATGAAGCCGTCTTCACGGTCGAGGAATCGGAGAAGGTGACGGCGCAAATTCCCGGCGGGCACACCAAGAACCTGTTCGTGAAGGACCGCAAGGACAACTATTATCTGATCATTGCCGAGCAGGTCGCCCGGCTGGACATGAACCGGCTGCACCCGGTGATCGGCGCGCGCGGACGGCTGTCGTTCGGCAAGCCGGAGCCGATGATGGAGTTTTTGGGGATCGAGCCGGGCTCGGTCACCGCGTTTTGCGTAATGAACGATCATGGTAACCGGGTTCGCGTGATCATCGACGAGCCGCTGCTCGAGCATGACCGCATCAACTGCCACCCATTGACCAACACCATGACGACAACCATCTCTAGGGATGATCTGCTTCGGTTCCTGAAGGAGACCGGGCATGAGCCTTTGGTGCTGAAGCTCTCGGGCGAGCGAGCCGCAGGCTGAGATGCGCGCAAACCATCGCCCCAAGACCAAACTAATCGGATAAGTGAACCCATGAACCAGTCGGACAATCCCTACGGCGGAGCCTATGGCGCCAACGGAAATGTGGGCGTCACTTTCGGCGATCAACAGCCGGCCGGCCCGGCGGCAGGTCCCGGCGGTGGGGCCGGGTCGGGGCCGATCGACATCGGTACGGCCGAATTCGTGCCGGAGGTGATCGAGGCCTCGAAGTCGGTCCCCGTGGTGGTCGACTTCTGGGCGCCGTGGTGCGGGCCGTGCAAGCAGCTGACCCCAATCCTGGAGAAGGTCGCCGGCGAATTCGCCGGCCGCATCAAGCTGGTCAAGATGGACATTGAGGCCCATCCGCAGATTGCCGGCCAGATGGGCATCCAGTCGATCCCGGCCGTTGTCGCGTTCGTCGACGGCCGACCGGCCGACGCCTTCATGGGCGCCCAGCCGGAATCCCAGGTGCGCGCCTTCATGGAGAAACTTGCCGGTCCGCCGGCCGACGCGGGTGCGCAGGCGATGTTAGAGGAAGCGCGCAGTCTGGTCGACGCGGGCGATCCAGGCCAGGCGGCGCAGTTGCTGGGCGCCGTGCTGCAGGCGGAACCGGCCAATGCTGCGGCGGTGGCCATCATGGGCAAAATCTATCTGCAATCGGGTGACGCCGAACGCGCCCAGAACCTGCTGGACTCACTGCCTGCGGAAGCCCAGTCCGATCAGGATGTAGTTGCGCTTAAGGCATCCATAGAGCTGGCCCGGCAAAGCGAGGAACTGGGCGAGCTCGACACTCTTTTTGAAGCGGTGAACGCTAACACGGGTGATCTGCAGGCGAAATTCGATCTAGCGGTGGCGCTGGCCGCAAACGACCGGCGGGAGGAGGCCGCCGAACAACTGTTGGACATCGTTGCCGCCGACCGCAATTGGGAGGACGAGAAGGCGAGAAAGCAGTTGCTGCAGTTCTTCGAGGCCTGGGGTCATCAGGACCCGGCTACCCAGTCCGGCCGGCGCAAACTGTCGTCCATGTTGTTCTCGTGATAGGGTGAGCGGCGGCGAGCAGATTATGGCGTGATGTGATTGGGTCATGAAAGCGGGAAACCGGGCATATAACAGTCCATCGGACATCGATGACGTGGTGCCGATCTTTCCGGTGTCCGGCGCGTTGCTGCTGCCGGGCGGCCAGCTTCCCCTCAACATTTTCGAGCCGCGCTATCTGGCAATGGTCGACGACGCTATACGCGCCGACCGGCTGATCGGCATGATCCAGCCAAAGCTCGATGCGCCCGAAGCGCAAGAGAACCCGCCGCTGTGTGAGACCGGCTGCCTGGGCCGCATCACGGCATTCCAGGAATCCGGAGACGGGCGTATGGTCATCAACCTGTCCGGCATCTGCCGCTATCGCATCGTCGACGAGGTGGAGCAGGTGTCGGGCTATCGCCGTTTTCGCATCGAGGTTCGCGACGATGACCTCAACGCAGGCGACGAAGCCGATCAGGTGGATCGCGGCCGGCTGATCGCCACTTTGCGCGACTATCTGGAGGCCAACCGGCTCGAGGCCGATTGGGAAAGCGTCGAGCGGACCTCCACCGACACGTTGGTCAACGCTCTGTGCATGATGAGCCCGTACGGGCCGGCGGAGAAACAGGCGCTGCTGGAGGCTCCGGACCTGCGCTCGAGGGCGGAGACCCTGATTGCGATCACCGAGTTCGAACTGGCCAAAACCGGCGAACGTGACAATCCCACTTTGCAATAGCGACCGGCGCGCCGCGCCTGCCGTCGGTTATCGGCGGTGGAAAGCGAGCTTGTCATGAGCAAGGATTGCGAGATCGACCGCAAATTCCTGGAGATGCTGGTGTGCCCGCTTACCCACGGCACGCTGCATTACGATCGGGAGAAAGCGGAGCTGGTCTCCAAGTCAGCCGGCCTCGCCTATCCGATCCGAGACGGCATCCCGATCATGCTGCCGTCGGAGGCACGGCAATTGGCCGAGGATGAGTAGCCTTAAATCGTCGTCCGCTGACGCGGAAATCGGCACCAGCCCACTCCCCCTCCCAACCACCCCTAACCAGGATACTGCCGTGGGGTGGTTGGGAGGGGGAGTGGGCTGGTGCCGACTTAATGCAAAAAGCACACCAAATTCTCAGATCGGTTCGCCCCGCATCAGATTGGGCATGTCGGGCGACAGGCCGGCTGCCGACTCGATGAACCGGTTTTTCAGTCCGGGCAGACGATCGACCACAGCGAGCCCGAAGTCTCGCGCGGCGCGCACCAGCGGGATGTCGTTGGAGAACAGGCGGTTGAGCACGTCAGTGACCACGCCCATCTGCACCGTGTCGAAACGGCGCCACATCTGGTAGCGCTCCAGCACGTCGAGCGCACCGATGTCCTCGCCGTAGCGATCCGCCTCGACGATCACCTGGGCCAGTGCGGCGGCGTCCTTGAAGCCGAGATTAAGGCCCTGGCCCGCGATCGGGTGGATTCCGTGCGCCGCATCGCCGGCGAGCGCGAAACGCGATCGCACCGTCTCGCGGGCCAATACCAGACCCAGGGGAAATGCGCGCGGGGTATCCTGAAGCTTTACATCGCCGAGCTTATGGCCGAACCGGCGCTCCAGTTCGTCGCCAAGCCGGGCGGTTTCCATGGCCATCAGCCGTTCGGCGGTGCGTGTGCCTTCGGTCCACACCAGCGACGAGCGGTTGCCGGTGAGCGGCAGGATGGCGAATGGTCCCCCCGGCAGGAAATGTTCCTGGGCGACGCCGTCATGCGGGCGTTCATGGGTTACCGTGGCGACGATGCCCATCTGATCGTACGACCACTCGACCGTGCGGATGCCGGCGATCTGGCGCAGTTTCGAGCGGACGCCGTCGCAGGCGACCAACAGGCGGACGGCCTGTTCCTCGCCGCTCGACAGCCGCACCGTGGCGCCCGCGGTTTCGCAGGCGAAGTCTTCGACCGAAGTTGCATATTTCAGCACAACGCCGTGCCGGTCAGCGGCGGACCGCAGGCTTGCCGTCAGGGTCGCGTTGGGCACCATGTGCGCGAATGGTTCGCCGCCCGCGACCTGGTCTCCGCCGAATGTGAGGAAGACCGGCCGGACCACGTCGGATACACGCGAATCGGTGACGATCATCTGCGTGATCGGTTGGGCGGACGGCTCGATCTCGGCCCACACCCCGATCGCCTCCAACATGCGCCGCGCCGCCGCGGCGATCGCGAACGCGCGCGAATCGCCTGTTCCGCTTTCTGCCGGCGCCCGGTCGACCACGGCGATGTCCAGATGCGGCGCCGCCTTCTTTACCGCCAGCGCCAACGACAGTCCGACATAGCCGCCGCCGGCAACGATGATGTCGTGATCGATTGGTCGGCTTTGTTCGTTCATATCGCTATTCATCGCCCTGAGGTTGGCGAAAAGCCGTCGACCGCTTTACATCGCCATCGCCCGCCCATATCACCGCCGGGGTGCCAGCCGGGTCGGCGGCCATTCCAATGCGAAACCGGACGAGTGCAAGCATGTCTACAGCGGTTGAAAATCTCCTGCAAATCCTGGACCTGGAGATCCTGGAGCGCAACCTGTTTCGTGGTCGCAGCCCCCAGTCGGGCTGGCAGCGGGTGTTTGGCGGCCAGGTGATCGGCCAGGCGCTGGTGGCTGCGCAGCGCACGGTCGACGGCGACGAGCGGGTGCACTCGCTGCACGGCTATTTCATGCGCGCGGGCGATCCCAAGGTGCCGATCATCTACGAGGTCGATCGCATTCGCGATGGCCGCAGCTTCGTCACCCGCCGCGTGGTGGCGATCCAGCACGGCCACGCGATCTTCTCCATGTCGGCTTCGTTCCACAAGCAGGAGCCGGGGTTGGAGCACTATCTGCCGATGCCCGATGTGCCGGAGCCGGACAAGCTGGTGGGCGAGAAACAGCTTGCCGAACAGTTCATCGATCACGCGCCCGAGGCGGTGCGCAAATACTGGCAGCGCGAACGCCCGATCGAGCTGCGGCCGGTTGATCTGACCCATTACATCTCCGGCAAGAAGCTGAAGCCGGAACAGAACATCTGGTTCAGGGCGACCGGGCAACTGCCGGACGATCCGGCGATCCAGGAGGCGGTGCTCGCCTATGCCTCGGACATGACCCTGCTCGACACCTCGCTGTTTGCGCACGGTCGCGCCGTGTTCGATCCGAGCATTCAGGTCGCCAGCCTCGATCACGCTCTGTGGTTTCACCGCCCGTTCCGCGTTGAGGACTGGCACCTTTACTCCCAGGACAGCCCCTCAAGCTCGGGCGCGCGCGGTTTCACCCGCGGCTCGATCTATACGCGCGACGGTGTTCTGGTGGCCTCGGTGGCCCAGGAAGGGCTGATCCGCGAACGCACGCGTTGATTTTGCGCTATCGCCTATCGGCTAGTTGAGCGCAGTTTTTGGCGGTGATCCACCGGTCGATGGTTAATGGCCGATTAACCTTCACGCCATAGGCTTCTAGCCAATCGTTGCAACGTGCAGCCCTGGAGAATCGATGAGCGTCGCAGAAGCGGAAAACAGCGCTCGCAGCCATGGTCAATCTTCGCGCGCCGGCGGCCAGGTCGGGGTGCTGGTCGGCCTTGTGCTGATTGCGTTCGTCTGCCTTGCCTTCGCCGCACTGGCCACCTGGTCGGTCGACGACCCGAGCCTGTCGAACTCCAATGGCAGGGCGCCCACCAACTTGTTGGGTTTTGCCGGCGCGGTGTTCGCCGATCTAGCCATTCAGTTCGCCGGGCTGGCCTCGGCCACCGCGCTCATTCCGGTGGCGATCTGGGGTTGGACCAAGCTGTTGCGCGAGCCGATCGGCCGATGGCGCAGGCGACTTACCGCCTGGTTTGTCTCGCTTGTGCTGGCCGCCGCAGGCTTCGCCTGCGTGGCGGTGCCGCAGACCTGGCCGCTGCCCACTGGCCTGGGCGGCATCGCGGGCGACATGGTGCTGCGCATTCCCGCGCGGTTTACCGGAGCGGTTCCAGCCTCCTGGCTCGCGGCGGTGTTGGCGCTGGTGTTCTTCGCCGCCGCCCTGGTTTCGATGTTCTACGCCGCGGGTCTGATCCGGCAGGCGGGCGAGCCGGAAGCCGAGGATTTCGATGAAGACGAAGGCCATGTGGCTCTGGCGCTGGGAGCGGCCGCCCACTGGCTCTTCATGCTGCGTTCCCGGTTTCGTCGGCGTACTCCCGATCCCGCTGACCCGGCGCGGCCGAGCCGCTTCGCAGAGGCCTTTGCCGCGATTCGCCAATGGATGAACGCAGATGATGACGGGCTTGGTGATGAGGGCCTGCCAATCGGGGTTCGGCGCGAACCCGGCTTCGCCGATTCGATGGCGTTGGATTCGGCTGCCGTCGAACCGGATTGGGGCGAGCACATCTACCCGGCCGAAGAGGCCGAGATCGCCGGCGACTGGTCGGTTCCGGCCGAGCCGGCCGTTGAGTGCGAGGATCCGGGTCGGGTGCGTCCGATGGCGGCCAAGCCTCGCCGCTCCAATCGTCAGACAAGAGAGGCACAGGGGTCGCTGCTGCCAGACCGGTTCGAGCTGCCGCAGCTCCACCTGCTGGGCGAGCCGAAAGGAATGATCCATGACCCCGGACTGACCCCGGACGCCCTGGAGCAGAACGCGCGGCTGCTGGAAGGCGTGCTTGAGGATTTCGGCGTCAAAGGCGAGATCATCAACATCCGGCCGGGTCCGGTCGTCACGCTCTACGAGCTGGAACCGGCGCCGGGCATCAAGTCGTCGCGGGTAATCGGGCTTGCCGACGACATCGCTCGATCGATGAGTGCGATCGCCGCGCGCGTCGCGGTTGTGCCCGGGCGCAACGCCATCGGCATCGAACTGCCCAACCAGCGCCGGCAGACCGTGTATCTGCGCGAAATCCTGGCGAGCGAAGCCTACGACAAATCCAAGGCGGGCCTGGCCCTGACGCTCGGCAAGACCATCGGCGGCGAGCCGGTGATCGCCGATCTCGCCAAAATGCCGCATCTGCTGGTCGCCGGCACCACCGGTTCCGGCAAGTCGGTGGCGATCAACACGATGATCCTGTCCATCCTGTATCGGCGCACGCCCGAGCAGGTGAAGCTGATCATGATCGATCCCAAGATGCTGGAACTGTCGATCTATGACGGCATCCCGCATCTTCTTACCCCGGTGGTGACCGATCCGAAGAAGGCGGTGGTCGCGCTCAAGTGGACGGTCCGGGAGATGGAAGAGCGCTACCGCAAGATGTCGAAACTGGGCGTGCGCAATATCGACGGGTACAACGCCCGCCTGGGCCAGGCCGCATCCAAGGGCGAGGCGCTCTCGCGCACGGTGCAGACGGGCTATAATCGCGAGACGGGCGAGGCGATCTTCGAGACCGAGGAACTCGATCTCGAGCCGATGCCGTTCATCGTGGTCATCATCGACGAGATGGCCGACCTGATGATGGTGGCCGGCAAGGACATCGAAGGGGCGATCCAGCGCCTGGCGCAGATGGCGCGAGCCGCCGGCATCCACGTGATCATGGCCACCCAGCGGCCTTCGGTCGACGTGATCACGGGCACGATCAAGGCCAATTTCCCCACAAGGATCTCGTTCCAGGTCACCTCGAAAATCGATTCGCGCACCATCCTGGGCGAGCAGGGCGCCGAGCAGCTGCTGGGCATGGGCGACATGCTGTATATGGCCGGCGGCGGGCGCATCCAGCGCGTGCACGGTCCGTTCGTCGGCGACGGCGAGGTCGAGCAGGTGGTGAGCTATCTGAAAACCCAGGGCGTGCCGGAATATCTCGATGCGGTCACCGAGGATGACGGCGAGGACGAAGTCGGCGGCGGCGGAAGCGGCGATGGATTGTCGGAATCGGCCGATCTGTACGACCAGGCGGTGGCCATCGTGCTGCGCGACCGCAAGGTTTCGACCTCCTATATTCAGCGCCGGCTGTCGATCGGCTACAACCGGGCGGCGACGTTGATCGAGCGCATGGAGCAGGAAGGCGTGATCGGCGCCGCCAACCATGCGGGCAAGCGGGAGATATTGGTGCCCGGTGAAGAAGAGACCCTGTGACCGGCCGACACCAAATCACCACAGTCGGCACCTACGGCGGGAAAACGCGCCGGCGATGGATTCGCCATCGGTCGGCGGAACGATCAGGAATGGACGCCATATGCTCAGGATTTGCCGTCTCTTCGGTTCAATCGCACTGCTGGTGACGAGCGTCACGGCAGCGACCGGCGCAAATGAGACGCTGCCGATCCCTACCGAACGGCCACAGATCGAATCCGACATCCGGTCCCAGACCCGTCCCGAAACCCGGCCTGAAACCCGACAGGCGACCATCGCGGCTATCGGCGACTATTTTGCCGCCAACCCGACTCTGGCCGGCGAGTTCATTCAGTTCGGCCCCGACGGCAGCCAGACCGGCGGCGTCTTCTACATCCAGCGGCCGGGCAAGATCCGGTTCAACTACGAAGACCCCAACCCGATCAAGGTGATCTCCAACGGCAAGACCGTCGCGGTCAACAACCACAAGCTGGACACCTGGGATTTCTATCCGCTGAGAAAGACGCCGCTCGCCTTCCTGCTGGGCGATGAGATATCCGTTGAGGCCGACGCGATCCGCGAGGTGCGCAACGATGAGGATCTGACCACGGTGGTGATGGGCGACGACCGGGTGTTCGGCGATGCGGTGATCACGATGATGTTCGATCCCGAAACCTTCGATCTGCGCCAATGGGTGATCCGCGATGCGCGCGGCAAGGAGACCACGGTGATGATCTTTAACGTCCAGAAGAACATCGACATCCCGTCCGGCTACTTCACCGTCGACGAGCGAGCCATTCGCCAGCGGCAGCTCGACGCCGATCGTTAAGCTCCGTGGCCGGTGTGGCCATACTTACCCTGAGATCGCCTTGTAATCGGCCGGGCCATGGGCCAGTGTGGCGGCCTGGGCCGGCCGCGATCGTGGCCGGCTGTTGTTGTTCGTTACCTGCCGGAAAAGCCGACAATGCCGCTCAAAATCGCCACCTGGAACATCAACTCGGTCCGCCTGCGCATCAAGACCGTCGAAAGACTGATAGCCGAGCACGATCCGGACGTCTTGTGCCTGCAGGAAATCAAATGCACCAACGACCAGTTCCCGGCCAAGGCGTTCGCCAAATACGGCTATGAACACCAGGCGGTCCATGGTCAGAAGGCCTATCACGGGGTGGCCACGGTTTCGAAACGGCCGATCCGCGACATCTACCGCCACGACTACTGCCAGATGGGCGATTCACGCCACGTCAGCGTCGGCCTGGACGTTGGGGGAATGGCGATCACCGTGCATAATTTCTACGTGCCGTCCGGCGGTGACGAGCCCGATCCGGCGACCAATCCGAAATTCGATCACAAGCTGAAATTCGTCAAAGAGATGCGAGCCTTGCGCGCCAATTCCGGCGACGATGATGCGGTGCTCGTCGGCGATCTCAACATCGCGCCACACGAGAACGATGTGTGGTCGCACAAGCAGCTTCTGAAGATCGTTTCCCACACGCCGGTTGAAACCGAAGGATTGACCCGGGTGTTCGACGAGGGTGGCTGGGTCGATCTGGTGCGCCGACACATCCCGGTCGACCAGAAAGTCTATTCCTGGTGGAGTTATCGCGCGCGCGACTGGTCGGCGTCCGATCGCGGCCGCCGGCTCGATCATGTCTGGTCGTCGCCACGGGTCGCCGACCAACTTGCTTCGGTCACGGTACTGCGCGAGGCTAGAGGTTGGGATAAGCCGTCTGACCACGTGCCGGTGATCGCCACGCTCGATCTAGACTGAGTGTCACTCAAATAGAACGTGGGCCTACGCGGCAAAGAGCCGTTCGAGCAGCCACAGCCAGCCGGTGACGGTCACCACCGAAATCACGGTGCCGATGATCATCACCGACGCCGCCAGACTGACGGCCCGGTTGTACATCAGCGCGAAGATGTAGACGTTGACGCCCGGCGGCATGGCGGCGATCAGCACCGCCAGCTTCACGTTGGCCGCAGGCAGGCCCAGCCAGGTGTGGGTGATGAGCAACACGATGGTCGGGTGCGCCACCAGCGCCAGCGCGCAAACCATCGCGGTCTCGGCCAGTTCCGATTTCAACTGGAAGCGGGTAAGTCCGATGCCGATGCCGATCAGAGATATCGGGATTGCGGCACGCGCGATCAGATCAAGCGATTCCTGGATGGGGCCCGGCGGCCGCAGTCCGGTCAGATTGGCGCCGATGCCGGCGATGATGCCGACCATCAGCGTGTTGGACAAGATCGCCCGCAATGTGCCGGTAAGCACGGCCGGCAGGGGCTTGCCGTCGCGTCGGGCGAACTCCATGGTGATCATGCCTGCGCCGTAGATGACGGGCGCGTGCAGGGCGATCAGCCCGAACAGGAGATCGAGTATCTCCGGACCGAAGGCGCGCTGGGATATGGGAATGCCCATCAGCACCGTGTTGGAGAACGTCGCGCAGAACCCGACCGCCACAGCCTGGCCCGGAGAGCGTTTCCAACCCCACCTCGCCAGCAGCGCGGCCACGATGAAGCTGCCGAGCGCGCCGGCGTAGAAACCGAACAGGGTAGGGACATGAAATGCCGCGTCCAGATCGAGATGCAGCATGGCATTGAACAGCAGGATCGGGATGGCGAGCCGGATGCTCACCGCGTTCAACCCGTCCGCCAGCGATTCGGGCAGGTACCGGGTCCTGGCCGCCGCGTAGCCGACGGCGATGACCAGAAAAACCGGCAGGACGATATTGACGATCGCAACCACGTTGGCCATGCATCTTACTTCGGCTGGGAATGGTCGGCGACGAGCTTCGAGAAATGGCTGCCGGTGTCGTTCGCGCGGCCCGATTTTTCCCTAAATCGATTCAATGGCCTAGGTTTCCGCCCATCGGCGATTTCCTGGCACAAAACCGGGTTTGGATTGCTTGAACTCACTCCCGCAATTGCTCTAGAACAAGCCTGGGCGAGGCATATTCGCCGACGTGGCAGTTGTCCAGAGCCCGCCGTTTCAGCGGCGATTTGAAAGCGAGACGATGAGCAGCACCCGATTGCGGAACCGACCCGTCTCACCGCATCTGAGCGTCTACAAGCTGATCCCGACGATGGTGATGTCGATCGTCCACCGGCTGACCGGGGCGGCGCTGTATTTCGGTTTCGCCGGTGTGGTCTGGTGGCTGTTCGCGGCCGCGCACGGGGCGGACTACTTTGCTTTCGTATCGCGCATACTGGGCTCCTGGCCGGGCATCGTCATCCTCATCGGTTTCAGTTGGGCGCTGATCCACCACATGCTCGGCGGCATTCGCCATCTGGTGTGGGATACCGGCCGCGGCCTTGAAAAAGAAACGGCCACACTGTTTGCCTGGGCGACGCTGGCGGGCTCGCTGCTTCTTACCGCCGCCCTGTGGCTGCTGGTCATGGCATAGGAGCGGTCGACGAGATGCGCACTCCCCTGAGCAAGGTTCGCGGAATGGGTTCGGCCGGCAGCGGCACCGGCCATTTCTGGCATCAACGACTGACGGCAATCGCCAACCTGCCATTGGCGATCTTCGTGTTATGGCTGCTGGCGTCGGCGGCGGGCGGCTCGCACGCCGAGGTGGTCGAGCGGCTGTCGTCGGGGCCGGTGGCCATCGCCCTGCTGCTCGCCATCGTGTCGATCGCCTATCACATGAAGCTGGGAATGCAGGTGATCATCGAGGACTATGTGCATGGCGAAGGCACGAAGATGGCGCTGGTGATCGCCAACCTCTTCTTCACCCTGGCGGTGTCGGCGATCGCCGTCTTTTCCGTCCTCACAATCGCGTTCGGAAGTTAGTGGCGATGGCGAAGTCCGCAAGCAAAGCCAAATCCGCACGTCCACGCGCTGCGTATGAGTTGGTCGACCATTTCCACGACGTGGTGGTCGTGGGTGCGGGCGGTTCCGGCCTGCGCGCTACGCTGGGGATGGCCGAGCAGGGGCTCAAGACCGCCTGTGTCACCAAGGTCTTCCCGACCCGCTCGCACACGGTGGCCGCCCAGGGCGGCATCGCCGCCAGCCTGCAGAACATGGGCCCCGACTCCTGGCAGTGGCATATGTACGACACGGTCAAGGGTTCGGACTGGCTGGGCGACAACGATGCGATGGAATATATGGCGCGCGAGGCGCCGGCCGCCGTCTACGAGCTGGAGCATTACGGCGTGCCGTTCTCGCGCACCGAGGACGGGCGTATCTATCAGCGCCCGTTCGGCGGGCACATGCAGAATTTCGGTGCCGGCCCGCCGGTGCAACGCACCTGCGCGGCGGCCGACCGCACCGGCCACGCCATCCTGCACACGCTCTACGGCCAGGCGCTGCGGCACAATGCGGAGTTCTACATCGAATATTTCGCCATCGATCTGATCATGGATGGCGGACGGTGCACCGGCGTGGTCGCCTGGAACCTGGACGACGGCACGCTGCACCGGTTCAACGCCAAGATGGTGGTGCTGGCCACCGGCGGTTACGGTCGGGCCTATGCCTCGGCGGCTTCGGCGCACACCTGCACCGGCGACGGCAACGGCATGGTGGCGCGCGCCGGGCTGCCGCTCCAAGACATGGAGTTCGTGCAGTTCCATCCCACCGGCGTCTACGGCGCCGGCGTTCTGATTACCGAGGGCGCGCGCGGAGAAGGCGGCTATCTGACCAATTCCGAAGGCGAGCGCTTCATGGAGCGCTATGCGCCGTCGGCCAAGGATCTAGCCTCGCGCGACGTGGTCTCGCGCTGCATGACCATCGAGATCAGGGAAGGACGCGGCGTCGGGCCGAAGGCCGACCACATCCATCTGCATCTCAACCATCTCGACCCGGCGGTGCTGGCCGAGCGGCTGCCCGGCATCACCGAATCGGCGAAGATCTTCGCCGGCGTCGATCTGACCCGCGATCCGATCCCCGTGCTGCCGACGGTGCACTACAATATGGGCGGCATCCCGACCAACTATTGGGGCGAGGCGCTCAACCCCACGGCGAAGAACCCGGATCGCACAGTTCCCGGACTGATGGCGGTGGGCGAAGCGGGCTGCGCGTCGGTGCACGGCGCCAACCGGCTGGGCTCGAATTCGCTGATCGACCTGGTGGTGTTCGGCCGCGCGGCCGCCATCCGCGCCGGCAAGACCATCGATCGAGATGGCGCGGTGCCCGCGCCCGATGAGGCGGCGTGCGAGAAGATTCTTGACCGGTTTGACCGGCTGCGCCACGCCGACGGCAGCACTCCCACTGCGCGGCTGCGGGAAAAGATGCAGCTGGCGATGCAGGAGGACGCGGCCGTGTTCCGCGATGCCC
The DNA here is from genome assembly GCA_028281105.1 of Rhizobiaceae bacterium. GTDB lineage: Bacteria > Pseudomonadota > Alphaproteobacteria > Rhizobiales > Rhizobiaceae > JANQKQ01. Next base: position 140,841 of record JANQKQ010000026.1, on the reverse strand, counting down.
AGTCGCTGAAATCGGGGTGCGAGCGCATCAGCGCGGCCTGGAGCGAACTGGCCGAACTCAAGGTGCACGACCGCTCGATGATCTGGAATTCCGATCTGGTCGAAACGCTGGAGCTGGAAAACCTGATGGCCTGCGCGGTGACCACGGTCTACAGCGCGGCCGCGCGCAAGGAATCTCGCGGAGCACACGCGCGCGAGGACTATAAGGACGGACCGCTGGGCGGGCGCGACGACAAGAACTGGCGTAAGCACACGCTTGCTTCCCTCGATGCGAAGGGCAAGGTCAAACTCACCTACAACCCGGTTCGCACCGCCACGCTGACCGACGAGATCGACGTTAAGAAAATCGCGCCGAAGGCGCGGGTATATTAGGGCAGGAAGGGAACAATCGATGTTTGGACCGAACGGCAGCTTCCCACTCGCGGCTCTGTGGATAGCCGGCTGGGCATTCGCCTCGCCGGCGATGGCGCAGGACCCCATGCAGGCGATCTACAATTCGTGCAAGGAAGTCCTGCAACTGTCCGATTCCGGCTGTGACTGCGTCATCGCCGAAACCAAGGACAAGCTGAACGACGGCCAGATCGCGTTCTTCTCCGCCGCGGTTTCCAATGACTCGGCCGCGATGGTTGAAGCGCAGGGCAAGCTTACCGGCGATGAGATGCTCGAACTGACCGAGTTCATGACCGTCACGCCGAGCACGTGTCAGAACCAATAGGAAAAGACCATGGTCGAGCTGGCGCTGCCGAAGAACTCCAAGATCACCAAGGGCAAGACCTGGCCGAAGCCGGAGGGCGCCACCAACCTGCGGGAGTATCGCATCTATCGGTGGTCGCCCGATGACGACGAAAATCCGCGCGTCGATACGTATTTCGTCGACATGGACGACTGCGGCCCGATGGTGCTGGACGCGCTGTTGTGGATCAAGGACAATATCGACCCGACCCTGACACTGCGCCGTTCCTGCCGGGAGGGCATCTGCGGATCGTGCGCGATGAACATCGACGGCACCAATACGCTCGCCTGCACCAAGGGCATGGACGAGATCAGCGCCGTGGTCGCCGTCTATCCGCTGCCGCATATGAACGTGGTCAAGGACCTGGTGCCGGATCTGAGCAATTTCTACGCCCAGCACCAGTCGATCGAGCCATGGCTGAAGACCGTCTCGCCGCAGCCCCAGACCGAATGGCGCCAGTCGCACGAAGACCGCGAGGAACTGGACGGGCTTTACGAGTGTATCCTGTGCGCCTGCTGCTCGACCTCGTGCCCGTCCTACTGGTGGAACTCGGACCGCTATCTGGGGCCGGCCGTGCTGCTGCAGGCGCATCGCTGGATCAAGGATTCGCGCGATGAGGCCACCGGCGAGCGGCTCGACAATCTGGAAGACCCGTTCCGCCTGTATCGCTGTCACACCATCATGAACTGCACCCAGGCGTGCCCGAAGGGGCTCAACCCGGCCAAGGCGATCGCCGAGATCAAGAAGATGATGGTCGAACGGCAGGTGTGAGGGCCGGCCCATGTCGCAATTCTTCACCTATCTGGCGGCGGCCCTGTTGGCGCTGGTCGCCGTCGTCCTGCTGCTCGGGCTCATGAACATGGTCCGCGGCGGCAGCTCCAACCGGTCGCAGATCCTGATGCGCTACCGGGTGCTGCTCCAGGCGCTGGCGGTCGCCGCGATCGTCGTGGCGCTGGTTTACGCCGCCGGGTAGGGTTCGGTGGTCAAGCTCAACAAGATTTACACGCGCACCGGGGATGACGGCACCACCGGCCTGGGCGACGGGTTGCGCCGTCGCAAGGACGACGCGCGCGTGGCCGCCTTTGGTTCGATCGACGAGGCCAATGCGGCGATCGGGCTTGCGCGCGTACACCTGGGAGCCGGCGACGATGCCGGTCTCGATGACATGCTGGCGCGCATTCAGAACGATCTGTTCGATCTGGGCGCCGATCTTTGCGTGCCCGAAAACGACGAGGAAAAATCGGGCGAGGCACTGCGCATCGTCGAACCCCAGGTCGAATGGCTGGAGAGCGAGATCGACCGGCTGAACGAGCCGCTTGAGCCATTGAAGTCGTTTGTCCTGCCGGGAGGCAGTGCGGCGGCGGCCTATCTTCATCTGGCGCGCACGGTAGCGCGCCGCGCCGAGCGGGACATGACGGCACTGGCGTCGATCGACGGCGAGTTGGTGAATCCGGTCGCCATCCGATACGCCAACCGCCTATCCGATCTGCTGTTCGTCGCCGCCCGCGTGGCGAACGATTTCGGCCAATCCGACGTGTTGTGGGTTCCCGGCCAGCACCGCTCGCGATAAGCTCGCGGTCCAACGAGGCCGGCCTATGTTCATTCCCTTGCACGACGCCAATGCGCTCAACCACGTGCGCCTGCAATTCGTCACGCTGGTGCTGATCGCGCTCAACGTAGTGATCTGGCTGGCGGTGGGCACGCCGACCTTCGTCGGCGAGGAGGTGGTTCGCCAATCGGTACTGTCGTTCGGCTTCATCCCGGCGGTGGTCAACGACATCCACGCCCTGCCCGCGCCGCTTGCCGTGCTGCCGGAGGACGTAAGTTACGTGACCTACGCCTTCCTGCACGGCGATTTCATGCATCTGGCCGGCAACATGCTGTTCGTGTGGGTGTTCGGCGACAATGTGGAAGATGCCACCGGCCATATCCGCTTCCTGGTCTTCTACCTGGCCTGCGCGGCGGCCGGCGCCTGGTTGCACGCGTTCGTCGACCCGCAATCGGTCTCGCCGCTGATCGGTGCGTCGGCGGCGGCGTCGGGCGTGGTGGCGGCCTACCTGCTGCTGCATCCCAATGTGCGGCTGTGGGTGCTGGCGGTGGGTACGATACCGCTACGCATTCGCGCCTACTGGGTGATCGGCGCGTGGATCGCCTTTCAGTTTTTCAATTTTCTGTTCCTGACCGGCAGCCAGGTTTCCTGGGCGGCCCATGTGGGCGGCATCGTCACCGGAGCCGTGCTGATCGTGTTTCTCAGGCGACGCGGGGTCGTGCTGTTCGACCGCACTGTCGATGCTAAAGTTCCTGCCGGGCCATGGACAAGGACGAAAAGAAAGCCGCAGAAGAAGACCGGTCGTCCCTGGGGCCGCGGCGGTTGAGCGAGCCGGCGCGACCCGCCGTTTCGGACGGTAAAAATGTCGCCGCCAATCTTGTTGACGCTCGCTGTAGAACTGGATAGTCAATCGGTTCGCACCCAACCGATGTGCGCTTTTCATAACCCCTTTGTTCCGTTGCAAACGTCTACCAAAGATGCCCCGCCGAACGATCGGGGAACGGCCGGAGGGCAAGGTTTCATGAGGATTGTGCGATGAAGGTTCTCGTGCCCGTCAAGCGGGTCGTCGACTACAATGTCAAGATCAGGGTCAAGTCGGACGGTTCCGGCGTCGAACTGGCCAACGTGAAGATGTCGATGAACCCATTCGATGAGATTTCCGTCGAGGAGGCGATTCGGCTGAAGGAGGCCGGCACCGCCGATGAAATCGTTGCCGTTTCGATCGGCCCGCAGCAGGCGCAGGAGACGATCCGGACCGCGCTCGCCATGGGCGCCGACCGGGGCATCCTGGTCAAGACCGACGATCCGGTCGAGCCGCTGGCGGTGGCCAAGGTGCTGAAAGCCATCGTCGATGAGGAAAAGCCGGGCCTGGTGATCGTCGGCAAGCAGGCGATCGACGATGACGCCAACCAGACCGGACAGATGCTGGCGGCGCTGTTAGGCTGGAGCCAGGGCACGTTCGCTTCCAAGATCGCAATCGACGGCGAGACCATCAAGGTCACTCGCGAGGTTGATGGCGGGCTGCAGACCATCGACCTGAAGATGCCGGCGATCATCACTACCGATCTGCGGCTGAACGAGCCGCGCTACGCTTCCCTGCCCAACATCATGAAGGCGAAGAAGAAGCCGCTGGACGAGAAGACGCCGGCCGACTACGGCGTCGACACCACGCCGCGGCTGACGGTCGTCGAGACCACCGAGCCGCCGGGCCGGCAGGCCGGCATCATCGTCGGCTCGGTTGACGAACTGGTGGACAAACTGAAAAACGAAGCCGGCGTCCTGCAATAGCAGTGCGAGCGGGGAGTACTGACCAATGACCATCCTTCTTCTGGCCGACCACGACAACGAGACCCTGTCCGACCAGACCGCCAAGGCGCTGACGGCGGCCGGCGAAATCGGCGGCGACGTGCACGTTCTGGTGGCGGGCAAGGGCTGCGGTGCGGTGGCAGACGACGCCGCCAAGCTTGACGGCGTGGCCAAGGTGCTGCTGGCCGAGGCCGATCATTTCGAACACGGGCTGGCCGAACCGGTGGCGGACCTGATCGTTTCGCTGGCCGGTGACTATGACGTGCTCATCGCGGCGGCGACCACCTCGGGCAAGAACATCATGCCGCGGGTGGCCGCGCTTCTCGATGTGATGCAGGTCTCCGACATCATCGCGGTCAAATCCGCCGACACGTTCGAACGGCCGATCTATGCCGGCAACGCCATTCAGACCGTCACCTCGACCGACGCGAAGAAGGTGATCACCGTGCGCACCGCCGGCTATGGCGCGGCCACGGCCGGCGGTTCGGCGCCGGTGGAGAAGATCGATGCGACGAGCGACTCCGGCCTGTCGACCTTCATCGCCAACGAATTGTCGGATACCGATCGTCCGGAACTGACGTCCGCCAAGATCATCATCTCCGGCGGCCGGGCGCTGGGTTCGTCGGAGAAGTTCGAGGAAGTCATCCTTCCCGTCGCCGACAAGCTGGGCGCCGCGGTGGGCGCGTCGCGCGCAGCCGTCGACGCCGGCTACGCGCCCAACGACTGGCAGGTGGGCCAGACCGGCAAGGTGGTGGCGCCCGATCTCTACATCGCCTGCGGCATTTCCGGCGCCATCCAGCACCTTGCCGGCATGAAGGATTCGAAGGTGATCGTCGCCATCAACAAGGACGAGGAAGCGCCGATCTTCCAGGTCGCCGACTACGGGTTGGTGGCCGATCTCTTCGACGTGCTGCCGGAGTTCGAAAAGGCGCTCGATTGATCCGGCACAGGAGCGCACGATGGCCGAAAAGATCAAGACGGTTGGTGTCGTAGGCGCCGGTCAGATGGGTGGCGGCATCGCCCATGTGGCCGCGCTTGCCGGTTATCGGGTATTGTTGAACGATCTTAATGCCGAAAAGATCGAATCCGGGCTCGCCACCGTCGCCGGCAACATGGCCCGCCAGGTCTCGGCGGAGAAGATCGGCGACGATGAGCGCAAGCAGGCGATCGGCCGCATCGAGCCCGCGCCGGAGACCGAGGCGCTGGCGAGCTGCGATCTGGTGATCGAGGCGGCGACCGAGGACGAGGCGATCAAGCGGCGGATTTTCGCGGACCTGTGCCCGTCGCTCAATCCACAGGCCTATCTGGCATCCAATACCTCGTCGATTTCGATCACCCGGCTGGCCTCGTCGACCGACCGGCCGGAGCGGTTCATCGGCATCCACTTCATGAACCCGGTGCCGGTCATGCATCTGGTCGAGCTGGTGCGCGGCATCGCCACCGATGACGAGACGTTCGAAGCGTCCAAGACGTTCGTCACCAAGCTCGGCAAGACGGTAGCGATCTCGGAGGACTTTCCCGGCTTCATGGTGAACCGGGTTCTGCTGCCGATGATCAATGAAGCGATCTACACGCTTTACGAGGGCGTAGGGAACGTGGAATCGATCGATACATCGCTGCGCCTGGGAGCCAACCACCCGATGGGGCCGCTGCAGCTGGCCGACTTCATCGGTCTCGACACCTGCCTGTCGATCATGCAGGTGCTGCATGACGGGTTGGCGGATTCCAAATACCGGCCCTGTCCGCTGCTGGTTAAATATGTCGAGGCCGGTTGGCTGGGCCGCAAGACGGGACGTGGCTTCTACGACTATCGCAGCGGCGAACCGGTGCCTACGCGGTAGGCTCAATTGCGGGTTTCGCGCCGGCTCGCTGCCTCGTTGTTTCACCCCCACCCTCATTCCCTCCCCACAAGGGGGAGGGAAGGTGTCGCGGCAACCCGCCTGCCGAATCCACCTGCGTCATCCTCGCCGTTGTGGCGAGGATCTAATGCGGTCAGTGATTAGTCCGCAGTGGTGGATAGGGGGCTAGATCCTTGGGACAAGCCCAAGGAAGACGCCGGGGCAGGCGGCACGGTCTCATCCCCCTCCCCCTTGAGGGGAGGGGTTAGGGGTGGGGGTGAACCACATGGGTAAGCGACGCGCCCGCAAACGAAGTCTCGATTCCATCAAAACCAAAACGGCCTTATGCCGGCGGATTGATGGCGGTGGCGATCAGGTCGAACGCGTCGGGGCTGGCCCATTCCGCCGGACCGTTCAAGACGCCCAGCGTGCAACCATTCTTGTCGATCAGCACGGTCGAGGGCATGCCGAACGCCAGGCCGGCCTGTTTGAGTTCGGTGAAGATGTCGGTGGTTCCGTCGGCGTAGAAGTTGAGCGATTCGATGCCGATTTCCTCGAAGAAGGCTTTAGGCTTGTCAGGCTCGCCCCGGTCGACGCTGACGGCCACCATCTCGAAGTCCGGGCCGCCTAAGCGTTCTTGCAGCGCATCCAGCGCGGGCATCTCGTGGCGGCACGGCGCGCACCAGGTGGCCCACAGATTGAGCAGCACCGTGCGGCCGCGCCAATCGGAGATCTTCAGCGCATTTCCCTCACCATCGGCAAAGGCGATCTCAGGAACGGGTTTGGGGTCTTCGGAAACCTGAAACGCTGCGAGTTGGCCCACTGCCCGCTGATCGAGAAGTTCGGCGACCCGGTGTGCGCCCTCGCAGCTTTGCCCGCCGGCCACATTGCCAGGGCCAGGGTTGATCCCGTATACCGCCCAAAACACGGCGATGCCGGCGACCGCCAGCAGCGCAATGGCGACCAGTGCCGAGCGGGGTCGCCGTGTTGTCGCTGGTTCGCTCATCGATCAAGCTCCTGGAGTTCGTCCCATGTGCTCACATAAGCCATCCGGCAACCCGATGTGGGGAGGCCGGTTCTCCGTCGCGCCCGACGAGGCCCTGGAGCGAATCAACGCCTCGATCGATTTCGACAAGGTTCTGTACGCCCCGGATATCGCCGGATCGCAGGCCCACGCCCGAATGCTGGTGGATCAGGGCATCATCAGTGCGGAAGATGGGCGCGCCATCGCCAAAGGTCTAGACACGATTTTGTCAGAAATCGAGGCGGGCACGTTCGAGTTCTCCCGGGCGCTTGAGGACATCCACATGAACGTGGAGGCGCGGCTGGCCGAGCTGATCGGCGAGGCCGCCGGGCGGCTTCACACCGCACGCTCGCGCAACGACCAGGTGGCGACCGACATGCGGCTGTGGGTGCGCGACCGCGCCGGCGACGTCGAGGCGGGTCTGGGCGACCTCATCGCCGCGCTCGTCGATCGCGCCGACGAACATGCCGATGCCGTCATGCCGGGCTTCACCCATCTGCAGGCGGCGCAGCCGGTAACCTTCGGCCACCACCTGCTCGCCTACGTGGAAATGTTCTCCCGCGACTTATCGCGGATGCGCGATGCGGTCGTCCGGATGAACGAGTGTCCACTGGGCGCGGCTGCATTGGCGGGAACCAGTTTCCCGATCGACCGCGATGCCACAGCCAAGGCGCTGGGTTTCGACCGGCCGGCGCGCAACTCGCTCGACGCGGTTTCCAGCCGCGATTTCGCGCTGGAGTTTCTTTCCGTACTGGCGATCTGCGCCGGCCATCTGTCCCGGCTTGCCGAGGAGATCGTCATCTGGTCGACGCCGCAGTTTGGCTTTGTTGCCCTGTCCGACAAGTTCTCGACCGGCTCGTCGATCATGCCGCAGAAGAAGAACCCCGACGCGGCCGAGTTGCTGCGCGGCAAGACCGGGCGGATCAACGGCGCGCTGATCGGCCTGCTCACCGTGATGAAGGGCCTGCCGCTGGCCTATTCGAAGGACATGCAGGAGGACAAGGAGGGCGTGTTCGACGCCGCGGGCTCGATTGCCGTCATGCTGGCGGCGGCGGCCGGCATGGTGCGCGACATGAGCATCGACACCGGGGCGATGGCGGGCGCGGCCGGCGCCGGTCACGCCACCGCCACCGATCTCGCCGACTGGCTGGTGCGCGAGACGGGGATCGCTTTTCGGCGCGCGCATGAGATCACCGGACGGGCCGTCGCGCTGGCCGAAGAGCGCGGCTGCGCCCTGGCCGAATTGCCGCTCGATGAGCTGCAGGCAATCGAACCGAAGATTACTGAAGCCGTCTTCGAAGTGCTTTCGGTGGAAAAATCGGTGGCGAGCCGCACCAGTTTCGGCGGCACTGCGCCGGCTAATGTGCGCGAGCAGATCGCGTGGTGGCGGGAGCGGCTGAAGTCGGGCGCATAGCGCGAGGCGCGACCGGCTAAAGGGTCCTGGCCGGGCGGACCGCTTTGATTTGACAATCGAACCGTTGTGTCGAATATGGCGGGCGATGTCGGCGAGAGCCGCTCGCGAGATTAGGTATTATGGCTTCTCTTCCTCTGCGCCTGACCCTGTCGGTTGTGTTGCTTGCCGCGGCAAGCACGCTTGTCAGCGCGTGCGGCCGGCGCGGGCCGCTGGAGCCGCCGCCGTCGGCGGCGGTCGTTACCACCGATGAAGACGGCGTGGTGACCCGCGAGCAGAAGCCGGTCGCTGACAAACCCTTCATCCTGGACGCCCTGCTGTAAAGTCGCGCCCAAGGGGGCCGAGGTCCCGTCAGGAGCGGTCAGTGAACCATTTCGATTACATCGACGACGTGCTGTGCGCGGAGGCCGTGCCGATCCCGGCGATCGCGGCGGAGATCGGCACGCCGTTCTACTGCTATTCGACAGCCACGCTGGAGCGGCACTATCGTGTGTTCTGTGGAGCGTTCGAAGGCATTCCGACGCTGGTGTGCTACTCGCTGAAGGCCAACTCGAACCAGGCCGTCATGGCCACCCTGGCGCGGCTGGGCAGCGGCGCGGACGTGGTCTCGGGCGGCGAGCTGGCGCGTGCGCTTGCCGCCGGCGTACCGCCGGACAGGATCATGTTCTCCGGCGTCGGCAAGACGGCCGACGAAATCGATGCGGCGCTGGCGGCCGACATCCTGTGCTTCAACGTGGAGTCGGCCCAGGAACTGGAGGTGTTGGAACGCCGCGCCGCCGCGGCCGGCCGGGTCGCGCGGGTCTCGTTCCGCATCAATCCGGACGTGGATGCGCGCACCCATGCGAAAATCTCCACCGGCAAGGCCGGCCACAAGTTCGGCATAGACTGGACGGACGCACACGAGATCTATGCCAGGGCCGGGGCGATGGCGGATGTCGAAGTGTGCGGCATCGACATGCATATCGGCAGCCAGATCACCCAGCTGCAGCCGTTCGATGAGGCGTTTTCCAGGCTCGGCGAGTTGATCGGGCAGCTGCGCGACGCCGGCCACAACATCGACCATGTGGATTTGGGCGGCGGGCTGGGCATCCCCTATCGCGCCGACAATGAGCCGCCACCCGACCCGGGTGAATATGCCCGGATCGTGAAAAAGCATGTGCGTTCGCTGGACTGCCGGGTGATTTTCGAGCCCGGCCGGCTGATCGCCGGCAATGCCGGCATCCTGGTAGGACGGGTCATCTATGTGAAATCGTCGGCCGGGCGCGCCATCGTGGTTGGCGATGTGGCCATGAACGATCTTATCCGACCGACCCTGTACGATGCCTGGCACGAGATCTTCGCGGTGCGCCGCGACGGCGACGGCAAAACGATGCCCGGCGATCTGGTGGGGCCGGTGTGCGAGACCGGGGACTATATCGCGCTCGATCGCGATCTGCCGGCGATGCAACCTGGTGATTTGTTCGCGATCGGCTCGGCTGGAGCGTACGGCGCCGTCCAGTCGGGGACCTACAATTCGCGACCGCTGGTCGCCGAGGTGCTGGTTTCGGGAGAGAACTGGCACGCGGTGCGCCCGCGCCAGACGATCGATGCGCTGATCGGGCTCGACTCGATGCCCGACTGGCTGGCCTGAGGCCCGCGCCGGCGATCACAATTTCCGGCGGGATCACAAAATCCGCTACTTGTGTGCTAGATTCCCCTATGAGCCGCCGTCGGAACGGGCGGCGCAGGCCGAGGGAACATGGCTCCATCCGTCCCCCACACGAGCGACCGGGAAAAATCCACCAGGCGATTTGGCGCTCTGGCGCGACCGACGGCCTGGATATCGATCGTGTGGGAGCGAGTATGGCCGGAACTGGTGCCGCCGGTCGCGATCGCGCTGGTTTTCGCGACCGTTTCGTGGATCGGGGTCTGGCCGGCATTGCCCCAGCCGGTGCACTGGGTCCTGCTTGCGGCCTTCGCGCTCGCGTTCCTGGCCGGATTTGCCGGCCTGCGTGGGGTGAAACTGCCCGACGAGGCGCAGATTACCCGGCGCATCGAGGCTCGCAGCAGGCTTAAGGATCGCCCGCTCACCGCCCAATCCGATCCGCTGGCTCTGGGTGCGGGAGATGAATTCGCCGACGCGCTGTGGCGCGAACATCAGGCCCGCATGCGCACGCGCCTCAAGCATCTGACCGCTGGAACGCCGGCGGCCAACGGCGACAAGCGGGACCGTCTCGGACTGCGCCTGTTTGTACCGATCCTGGCGGTGGCGGCCTATCTGTTCTCCTATTCCCCGCAGGGCGGCCGCATTGCCGATGCCTGGAGCCCCGCACGCGACGGAACGCCGGTGCTGGCGCGCACCGATGTGTGGATCAACCCGCCCACCTACACCAGAAAGCCGCCGATCTATCTGTCGCGCCGTGCCGATTCCATGCCGGGACAGGCCGCGCCCATCAACGCCCCGCAGGGCAGCGAGTTGTTCTTTCGCTATGTGGGCGACGGCCAGATATCCATCGTCTATCGCACCGCCGCCGGCGAAACCGAGTTGAAGCCCATCGAACCGGACCAGATCGCGTCATCATCTGCCGACCCGTCGACCCAGCCGGGGGGCGAGCTGCGCTTCTCCCACGATCTTCAGGCCAGTGGCACGGCCGTTCTGCTGGAGCGTGACGATGAGATATCGACCTGGCGGCTGGAGATCATCCCCGATGATCCGCCGTCCATCGCCTTCACCGAGCCGCCCAGCGCGGCGCTGTCGGGATCCCTCGAACTGTCCTACGAGGTGGAAGACGATTACGGGGTCACCCAGGCGCATGCGAATATCGAAAGCCTGGAATCAACCGAGCAGGGCGCCCGGCCGTTGGTGGAGGCGCCGCGGGTGAAGCTGTCCCTGCCGCGCGCGCGCGCCAAGTCCGGCTCCTCCCGGGTCAATCGCGATCTGTCGGAGCATCCGTGGGCGGGCAGCCGGGTATCGATCACGCTGGAAGCCGAGGACGATGCCGGTCAAACGGGGCGCAGCCGATCGCACGAACTGGTTCTGCCCGGCCGGCGGTTCTCGAACCCGGTTTCGCGAGCGCTGGTCGAACAACGCCGGAAGCTGGCGCTGGATGCGCGCACCCGGCCCGCCGTCGCGCAGATGCTCGACGCCATCACCACCAGGCCGGAGACCTATCTCGACGACACCGCCGCCTACACCGGCATTCGCATGGCGTACCGGCGCATTGTCGATGCCCGCAACGACGAACAGTTGCGCAGCTCGCTCGATCTTCTGTGGGACATCGCTCTCGGGCTGGAGTTTGGCGATCTTTCCGATGCGGAACGCGCGTTGCGCGAAGCCCAGGAGGCCCTGAGCGAGGCGCTGGAGAATGGCGCGAGCGACGAGGAGATCGAACGGCTGATGGCCGAGTTGCGTCGGGCGATGAACGAACTGATGCAGCTGCTCGCCGAACAGGGGCGTCAGAACCCGCTGGCCCGAAACCCGTTCGGCAACGAAATGGCCCAGGTGCTGCGCCAGCGCGATCTGGAGCGCATGCTTGATCAGATCGAGAACCTGGCGAAATCCGGATCGCAGGACGCGGCCCGCCAGTTGCTCAATGAGCTGCAGCGGCTGATGGACAATCTGCGCGCCGGCCGCCATCAGCAGCAGCGTCAGGCGGAAGGCAACCAGGCGAATGAGGCGCTCGACAAGCTTAGCGAGCTGATGCAGCGCCAGCAGGAACTGATGAACGAGACGTTCCGCATGCAGAACGAGAATCGTGCGCGCGGGCGCTCGCAGAACCAGCAGCAGGGGGAGCGGCAGCCCGGCCAGCCTTCCGACCAGCAACCGATGACTCCGGAAGAGTTCGCCGACGCGTTGCGCCAACTGCAAGAGCAGCAGGAAGCGCTGGAGCGGGAACTGGGTGAACTGAGCCGGGAGTTGGAAGAGCTGGGCGCCAATCCGTCGCAGGAGTTCGGCGAAGCCCAAAGCGAAATGGGTGAGGCGGGCCGCCGGCTGGGCGAGCGTCAGCCCGGCGAAGCGATGGAAAATCAGGCCCAGGCACTAGACGCGCTGCGGCGCGGGGCGCAATCCATGATGCAGCAGATGGCCGGAGACCGGCAGGCCGGCGGTGAGGAGCAGGGCCAGGGCAATGTGGGCTCTTCGCCACGGCGCATGCGCGATCCGCTCGGGCGGGCCCAGCAGTCCCGCGGGCCCGACACCGGCGACCAGACCAGGGTTCCCGGCGAGATCGACGCCCAGCGCGCCCGAGAGATTCTCGAGGCGATCCGCGAGCGGCTTTCCAATCCGCTGCAGCCGCTGATCGAACGCGATTACCTGGAGCGGCTGTTGCGCTCGCGCTGACGGGCATTTGATCTGACTTTAGATCTATTGCGGCTGAGTGCCGTTTTCCGCCAGCGCCTGGCCGATCAGATAGAGCGTGCCGGAGATCAGGACGCGGGCGGGACGGTCGCCGGCATTGATGTCTCCAGCGACCTGCTCCATCGCCTGGCCGAGGCTGGCGGCGGAGGTGGCGTTCAAACCCACGTCGCCGGCTATTCGGGCAAGGTCTTCGGGTGCGTAACCGGCATCCGATGAGACCACCGGAACGCATACCACCCGCCCGACCAGTCCCTCAAAGGCGCTCAGCGTGCTGGCCGCGTCCTTGGTGCGCAACATGGCGCAGACGAGCCATACCGGGCGCGGGTCGCGATCCTCGATATTGGCCAGCTCGGCGGCAACCGCCCGGGCGGCGGCCGGGTTATGGCCGCCATCGATCCACACGTCCGTGCCGGGCGGGAGCGCCGCCGTCAGCCGGCCGGGCTTCAGCCGTTCCATGCGGCCGGGCCATTCGACCTTGCTCATCGCTTTGTCGACTGTGTCGTCGGATATGGCCGGCCCGGCCGAGCGCAGGGCGGCTATCGCCACGGCCGCGTTCGCCAGCTGGTGGTGGCCGCGCAATCGGGGCAGTGAGAGGTCGAGCAGGCCAGTGCCGTCCTGATAGACCAGTCGGCCTTCCTGTTCGTAGAAGTCGAAGTCCTGACCGGCGATCATCGTCGGGCTGCCCACAGCAGCCGCGCGCGCCACTAGCACATCGAGCGCATCGCCCTCCTGTGGTCCGATGATCACCGGCACGCCGGGCTTGATGATGCCGGCCTTCTCACCTGCGATCTCGGCAATCGTCTCGCCCAAAAACCCTTGATGGTCGAGTGCGATCGGCGTGATGATCGCCGCGGCCGGCCGTTCGATCAGATTGGTGGCGTCCAGCCGGCCGCCCAGGCCGACCTCGATCACGCAATACTCGGCAGCGTGTTCGCGGAACATGACGAACATGGCCGCCGCCAGTAGCTCGAACAGGGTGATCGGCGCGTCATCATTGGCCTCGACCGCGCGCTGCAGGGCATCCTTGAGCACCGCATCGTCGACCAGTCGGCCGCCGTCGGGGCCGCCCAGCCGGAAACGCTCGTGTACGGTGACCAGATGGGGCGAGGTGTGCACATGGGCGGTGTGGCCGGCCTCGGCGAGCATCGCTCGCAAGAAGGCAACCACCGATCCTTTGCCGTTGGTGCCGGCGACGTGGAAGACCGGCGGCAGGCGGTGCTGCGGATCGCCAAGGGCGGCCATCAGCCGGCCGATCCGCTCCAGCGACAGATCGTATCCCTTGGGATGGCGCAGCGACAGCTGATCCAGCAGATCCTGGGTCGTCATCGGTTCACTCGATTTTCGGTGGGGGCGTGGGTCGGCAGCCGGCTTAGTCGGCCGAAGGTCGATCGGCGGTTTCGTCCGCGGCGACCTCGCCCGGTGGCGGCGATGCGCCGGCTTCGCCATCGGCGCCATCCGAGCCATCGTCATCGGCTGAGCGATCGGCGAGCGCCAGGGTGCGCGGCGGCTGTTTGAGCAGCAGCGCGATCAAGGTGGCGATGGTCTCGCGCAGCCGGTGGCGTTCGACCACCATGTCCACCATGCCATGGTCGCGCAGATATTCGGAGCGTTGGAAGCCTTCGGGCAGTTTCTCGCGGATGGTCTGCTCGATAACCCGGGGACCGGCAAAGCCGATCAGCGCGCCCGGCTCGGCGATGTGGATGTCGCCCAGCATGGCGTAGGACGCGGTGACCCCGCCGGTGGTGGGGTTGGTGAGCACCACGATATAGGGCACGTTGGCTTCCTTGAGCATCTGCACAGCCACCGTGGTGCGCGGTAGCTGCATCAGCGATAGAATGCCTTCCTGCATGCGCGCGCCGCCCGATGCGGCGAACAGCACCAGCGGCAGCTTCTCGCCGGCCGCCAGCTCCATCGCATTGATGATCGCATCGCCGGCGGCCATGCCCAGTGAACCGCCCATGAAATTAAAGTCCTGGACCAGCGCGATGATCTCGACCTCTTCCAGCCGGCCTCGGGCGGCCAGCACCGCGTCTTCCATCTCGGTCTTCGCCCGTGCGTCCTTCAGCCGGTCGGTGTAGCGGCGCTGGTCGCGGAACTTGAGCGGGTCGACCGCCACCTTCGGCGCCTCGAGCACCGCATATTCGCCGCCGTCGAAGAAATGGGTCAGGCGGTCGCGCGCGGCGATGCGCATGTGGTAGCCGGAACCGGGAATCACCCACATGTTGGCTTCCAGGTCCTTGTGGAAGACCATCTCCCCGGTCTCGGGACATTTGATCCAGAGGTTCTCCGGCATGTCCTTGCGTTGCAGCAGGCTGGAGAAGCGGGGCCTGACGTAGCTGGTGATCCAGTTCATGGGCGTATTTTCGTTCGGTTGGGCTTAGGAGTTTGGTCGGTCTGAAACTTCGACGAGAATTCCGCCCGCATTGTGGCGGGGCGGGCAGACGCCGGTCAAGCGGCGCTGCCGTTTGCCGCGCCTCGAATGCCGGCGGCCAGGTCGCGCACCAGATCGGTGACGGCGCCCACCGTTGCGGGTCCGGCGCGGCCATCGTCATCCAGGCTGCCCGCGATCGCGCTCACCAGTGCGGAACCGACCACGACGCCGTCGGCGGCGGCGGCAATCGCGGCCGCCTGGCCGGCGGTCTTCACGCCAAAGCCGACGGCGACGGGAAGGTCGGTCTTCGCCTTGATGCGGGCGACGGAGGCTGCGACCTCATCGGGGTTCGGCGCTGCGGCGCCGGTGATCCCGGTGATCGACACGTAGTAGACGAAGCCCGAGGTGTTGTTGAGCACGGTGGGCAGGCGTTTGTCGTCGGTGGTCGGCGTGGCCAGGCGGATGAAGTTGAGCCCGCGATGAACCGCGGGAATGCACAATTCCTCGTCCGCCTCCGGCGGGATGTCGACGATGATCAGCCCGTCCACGCCGGCGGCGACCGCATCGTCGAGGAATTTGTCCACGCCGTAGATGTAGATCGGGTTGTAATAGCCCATCAGCACCAGGGGAGTTTGGTCATCGCCGTCGCGGAACCGGCGCACCATGTCGAGCGTCTTGGCCATCGTCTGGCCGGAGCTTAACGCGCGCTGGCCGGCCAGTTGGATCGCCGGTCCGTCGGCCATGGGATCGGAGAACGGCATACCCATCTCGATGACGTCGGCGCCAGCCTCGGGCAGCGCCTTTAGAATCGCCAGCGAGGTCTCGGCGTCCGGGTCGCCGGCGGTGACGAAGGTGACCAGGCCGGCGCGGTTTTCCGATCTCAGCTGGGCGAAACGGGTATCGATGCGGCTCACAGCTCGACCCCCAGCACCTTGCCTACGGTGAACACATCCTTGTCGCCGCGCCCGCACAGGTTCATGACGATGATCTGATCGGGGTCCATCTTCGGCGCCCGCTTGATCACCTCGGCAAAGGCGTGGGCCGGTTCGAGCGCCGGGATGATGCCCTCGAACCGGGTGATCATCTGGAAAGCCTCCATCGCCTCTTCGTCGGTCGCCGGCACATATTCGACCCGGCCGATCTCCTTGAGCCAGGAATGTTCCGGGCCGATGCCGGGATAGTCGAGACCGGCGGATATCGAGTGACCCTCCAGGATCTGCCCGTCGCCGTCCTGCAGCAGATAGGTCCGGTTGCCGTGCAGCACGCCGGGTCGACCGGCCGACAGCGAGGCGCAGTGCTGGTCTCCTTGCAGGCCCTCGCCGCCCGCTTCGACGCCGACAATGGCGACGTCCGAGTCGTCCAGGAACGGGTGGAACAGGCCGATCGCGTTCGAGCCGCCACCGACGCAGGCGACGATCAGGTCCGGCAGGCGGCCCTCGGCGGCGACGATCTGCTCCTTGGTCTCGTTGCCGATGACCGATTGGAAATCGCGCACCAGCTCGGGATAGGGGTGCGGGCCGGCGGCGGTGCCGATCAGGTAGTAGGTGTCCGATACATTGGTCACCCAGTCGCGCAGCGCTTCGTTCATGGCGTCTTTGAGCGTGCCCGCGCCGGCGGTGACCGGAACGATCTCGGCGCCCAAAAGCCGCATGCGGAATACGTTGGGCGATTGGCGCTCCACGTCGGTCCTACCCATATAGACGACGCAGGGCAGGCCGAAGCGCGCCGCCACCGTGGCCGCCGCGACGCCGTGCTGGCCGGCGCCGGTCTCGGCGATGATGCGGGTCTTGCCCATGCGCCGCGCCAGCAGGATCTGGCCCAGGCAGTTGTTGATCTTGTGCGAGCCGGTGTGATTGAGCTCGTCACGCTTGAAGTAGATTTTCGCGCCGCCCAGATGCTCGGTGAGCCGCTCGGCGAAATAGAGCGGCGAGGGGCGGCCGGTATAGCGGGCGTTGAGCTCGGTCAGTTCGGCCGCGAACGCCGGGTCGGCCTTGGCGTCGTTGTAGGCCTTCTCCAGATCGAGGATGAGCGGCATCAGGGTTTCGGCGACGTAGCGGCCGCCGAAAATGCCGAAATGGCCGGCCTCGTCCGGACCGGTCCTGAATGAGTTGGGATCAACCGGCTGGCTCACCGCCCTTCCTTTCAAACCACTAATCTGTCTTCGCCGATACGCGTCTGCTCAAACGGTCTCGGCCTGCAGGGCGCGGACCCGCTCGATCAGTTTCCGGATCGCTGCGGCGTCCTTGCGCCCCGGCGCGCTTTCGACGCCTGACGAAACATCGATGGCCCGAGCCCCGGTCAGGCGCAGTGCCTCGCCGACATTGGCCGCGTCGATGCCACCGGAAAGCATGTATGGTTGTGTCAGGTCAAGCTTATCGCGCGCTTTGCCGGTCAGCAGGCGCCAGTCGAAGGCGAGCCCGTTGCCGCCGGGCAGATCGGAACCGGCGGGAGGCTTGGCGTCGAGCAACAACCGGTCGGCGGTGCCGCGATAATCGTCGGCGCGGTCAACATCGGCGGCCGTGCGGATGGAGAGTGCCTTCATCAGCGGCAGCCCGTAGCGGTCCGTCAGCGTGGACAGACGTTCCGGCGTTTCACCGCCATGCAACTGCAGCATGTCGGGTCGCACGGTTTCGACGATCTCGTCGAGCGTCTCGTCGTCCGCGTCGACGGTCACCGCCACCCTGCAGACCCTGCCGGCGACGGGATCGGCCAGTTCCGCGGCGAATGTCGGTGAGACGTTGCGCGGGCTTTTCTGAAAGAAGATGAAGCCGACATGCGACGCGCCTGCATCGACGGCGGCGTCGATCGCTTCCCCATCCGAAAGACCGCAGATCTTGATCTCGATAGCAGGCGCGGGATTGGCCATGGCGTGCAGCGTGTGTTTGTGACGATTTCGGTGTGAACTGGCACGAAATCGGCGCCGAGTCCATCAGCGCGAAGGCTAGCCGAACCTCACCGCATGCAGGGTCGGTCCGTTGGCGCGCAGCCAGCTCTTGTGCGATTTGAACTGTGGGCACAACTCGCCGACCAGACGCCAGAATGCGGGCGAGTGGTTCATTTCGCGCAGGTGCGCCACCTCGTGTGCGGCCAGGTAATCCAACACCGGCGGCGGCGCCATGATGATCCGCCAGGAAAACGACAGGGTTCGCGCCGACGAGCACGAACCCCAGCGGCTCACCGAATCGGTGATGCGGATCGCTCTGGGACGGACATCCAGGCGCCCGGCATGACCGGTTACCGCCAGGTCGAGCTCGCGGCGCGCGCGGGCCTTCATGAACGTCAACAGCCGGCCGGCCATTCGTTCATCGGGACCCGGCACGAACAGGGCCGGCTCGCCTTCGCGCTCGCCGATCGAGACCACACGGCCGGGCCTGCCGGCCGAACCAGCCTCGACAATGCGGTGATCGGCGCCTCGGAACGGGATGCGGCAGCCGGGCCTGATCTCGACGCGGGCCGGCAGTCGCGCCAGTCGGGCGGTCAGCCACGACCGGTTGCGGGCGATGAACTCGTCGATCTCGGCGTCCCCCACATGCGGGGGCACGGTCACCTTGGCGCGCTCGCCGCCCGGCACGATGCGCAGGGTCAGCCGGCGCGAGCGAACATTGTCGACGACCTCGATCGGGAACGGCACCCCGTCGATGTCGATGCTCCGCCCGTGCCGCGGTGGTCTGTTGCGTCGTTTGGTGAACGCCAGCAAGCGGCTTCCCTGGTAAGCTCGTGAATCACTTGGATTATGCGGCTGTCTAAAGCAATTCGCCCGAGTTGGGAATTGCATTGCCTTCGCAGGCCGGCGGGAAGGCCAATGAAAAACGGGGCCCGAGGCCCCGTGTTTTCAGTTCCGATGATGTCTGATCTGGAGGTCAGGTATCGGGAACGGATTTGCGTCTGGGCGCTTGCGGACCTTTGGGAGCCGGCTTGCCGTTGCGCGAAGCCATGAACTCGTCGAACTCCTTCTGGTCTTTGGCCCGGCGCAGTTCGCGAAGATATTCGTCGAACTCGTGACGCATCTCGTCGAGCTTGCGGCGCTCTTCTTCCAGCCGCGCCAGTTCCGCCTCGCGCCAGTCGTCGAACGCCACGTTGCCGGTGCGCTTGACGGTATGGCGATGGCCGAACCCGCATTTGCCGAAAGACCGCGCCGCACGGTCCGTCGCCCGGTTGATGTCGCCCTTCATCTCGTCGAGGCGATCGCCCCACAAGATGTAAGCCAACATCGCCAGCCCCAAGGGCCAGAAGATCATGAAGCCGATGATCATCATGGCGATGGTAATCGGCGTCCAGGCGGGACGGATCAGTGCCGAATTGGTCATACAGGTCTACCCCTCGTTTGCGTCGCGGCGGAAACCGCCGTGGCTTTGAGGTGGGAGCGGTGGCGCGTCGATTCAAGGGCGGCGCCCAGGAATCATCAGATCTGGAAATATGCTCTTTAAATCAAATACTTGTATAAATACCGAATCAGGCGGCCCGTTGGCTGGCGGCTGATTTCCGCCTTTTTCTCGCTGCCGGGCGACCGTGCCGGGCCATGAAATCGAGGATCTTCGGCGCCACTTCCGCGCGGAAGCGCGAGCCATTGAACACGCCGTAATGGCCGACCTTGGGCTGAACGTGGTGCTGGCGCATGGCCTCGGGCAGGCCGGTGCACAGATCATGGGCGGCTTCCGTCTGTCCCAGGCCGGAGATATCGTCGTTCTCGCCTTCGATCGTCAGCAGCGCCGTGTTGGTGATGGCGGAGCAGTCGACCGGAGTGCCGCGATGGGTCATCTCGCCCTTGGGCAGGGCGTGCTCGACGAACACCGCCTCAACCGTCTGCAAATAGAACGCGGCGTCTAAGTCCATCACCGCCAGATACTCGTCGTAGAAATCGCGGTGCTTCTCCGCCGAATCGCCGTCGCCCTCGACCAGATGGTTGAAAAACTCGCCATGGGCGGAGATGTGCCGGTCGAGGTTCATGGACATGAAGCCGGACAGCTGCAGGAAGCCCGGATAGACCTCGCGCAGGAAACCGGGATGGGGGAACGGCACCGACATGATCACGTTGTCGGCGAACCATTTGGTGCCCCGCTGTTCGGCCAGTTTGTTGACGGCGGTCGGGTTGCGCCTGGTATCGATCGGCCCGCCCATCAGCGTCATCGTCGCCGGCAGGTTGGGATCGTTTTCGGTGCTCATCAGCGCCACCGCCGCCAGTACGGGCACCGACGGCTGGCATACCGCCATCACATGGGTCTGTGGACCCAGGTGGTCGAGCATCTCGATGACGTAGTCGATATAGTCGTCGAGATCGAACGTGCCGTCCGAGTAAGGAACCATGCGCGCATCGATCCAGTCGGTGATGTAGACATCGGCGTATGGCAGCATCGTCTCGACGGTGCCGCGCAACAGGGTGGCGTAGTGGCCCGACAGCGGTGCAACCATCAATATTGTCGGCCCGGCGTCGGCGGATGCGGGCAGGTCGCGCTCGAAGTGCAGCAGGTTGCAGAACGGTTTGTGCCAGACGGTTTTCTGTTTGACCGCAACGGGCTTGCCGTCGATCCGCGTTCGGGTGATGGCGAATTCAGGCTTGGCGTATCGCCGCGTGGTGCGCTCGAACATCTCGCACAAGGCGGAGATCGAGCGGCCGGCTACGGTGTGGGAAGCGGGGTTGAACGGGTTGGAATAAAACAGCCGGGTTGCGTCGGCGGCGGCGCGCAGCGGTGTCATCGCCGCGTGGGAAAGCTCATAGAATTGATAATACATCCAAAATCCAGTAGCGGACCGTCACGTGCCGGACGGGCATAAACCCGCCCGCACCTCAACCGATTCCGCCCTTGTTGCGGTGCGCAGATATTTGCTGCGGCGCAATATAGGCGACAAACCGATGACAGCCAACCGGCTGGGCGAAACTTTGTTTCGCCGCCGTTAACGCGTGAAGTAGAGTGACGGAAACTCGAACCCGCAAGGTCCGAAAGCATGGCCGCGCTCAGATAGCCGGTGAGCGATAGCGTGCTAAACCGCGCTCAGATAGCCGATAGGCGATAGTGCGCTAGAAACTCAAACGCTGACCGCTTTGACCGCGGCGGCGAGGCGGGAGACTTTGCGCGAGGCGGTGTTCTTTTTCAGGATGCCTTTGGAGACCGCGCGCATGATTTCCGGCTGGGCCTGTTTCAGCGCCGCGTTGGCGGCATCCTTGTCGCCGTCGGCAACGGCGGCCTCCACCTTGCGGATGAAGGTGCGCACGCGTGAGCGCCGAGCCTTGTTGACGTCGGTGCGCCGCGCGATCTTGCGGACGGCTTTCTTTGCCGAGCTTGTGTTGGCCATGGATCGTTCTTTGCAGATTATTCGATGATGCCGGGCGCATTTCGTCTTGCGCGCGGGCGGGACCGGCGGCTTATAACGCCTGTCTACAGTAGCGTCAACGCTGGCAAACCGGGCAGAAGAAAGTCGAGCGACCCGATTGCACGATGCGCTCGATATGTCCGCTGCAGCCGGGTTTCCTGCAGGGCTCGCCGTCGCGGTCGTAGGCGGCGAACTCATGCTGAAAATAGCCAAGACTGCCGTCGGTGTGACGATGGTCGCGCAGCGACGAGCCGCCGGCCTCAATCGCGTCGGCGATCACGGAGCGGATCGCTTCAGCCAGCCGGCTCGATCGTTCGGTGCCGGCTCCGTCTTTTCCTGCCACGGACCTGGCGAGCCGGCGCGGCGACAGGCCGGCGCGCCACAGCGCCTCGCAGGCGTAGATGTTGCCGAGCCCGGCGATGGTCTTCTGGTCCAGCAGCGCCGCCTTCAAGCTGGTGTGCCGGCCGGTGAGCAGGCCCGCCAGCAGCACGCCGTCCAGCTCGTTGCCGGTGGGTTCGACGCCCAGATCGCGCAGGAACCGGTTCTGCGGCAAATCGCCCACGGCGGCCAGATCCATGAAGCCGAACCGGCGCGGGTCGTTGTAGGTGACCGTAGCCCGTCCCGCCGGCCCGTCGAGATGGAACACCACATGGTCATGGCGCGGGTCGCGGTCGCGCTCGTAATAGGCGCCGTCGGCCACGCGCTCGCCCGTTTGTGCGCCGGCGCGCACGTGAAACGAGCCGGACATGCCCAGATGCATGATCAGGACTTCGCCACTGTCGAGATGGGCCAGCAGATATTTGGCGCGCCGCGCCAGCGCCGTGATCGTGCTGCCTTCCAGGCGGGCCTTGAAACGAGGAGGAAAGGGGAAGCGCAGGTCGGGTCGGTTGCGCTCCAGCTTGGCGATGCGCGCATCTTCCATCACCGGCACGAGGCCGCGACGGACGGTTTCCACTTCGGGTAGCTCTGGCATCGGCGGGATTTGCGGGCCTGGGTTTGGGTGTAGCCGCACGAGGCGGGCAAACTGAGGCGCGCCGGTGGTGCTGCTTGCGCCGATACAACATTTTCAATACCCATATCGCAAGAGCCGGCCGCTGGCCGGCAGTTGGGTACCCGTTTCATGTCTCAGCCCAGAACCAGCAGCGCAGAGGAGATGGCCCGCGCCTATGGCTATCGCGCGGTGGACGAAGCCGACAAGCAGCCGCTGGTCGACGACGTCTTTCACAAGGTGGCCGGGCGCTACGACGTCATGAACGATCTGATGTCGGCGGGGATGCACCGGTTGTGGAAGGATGCGATGGTGGCGGCCCTGGCTCCGCCCCGCAGGCCGGCCGGCGAGTGGCGCGTGCTCGACATGGCCGGCGGCACCGGCGATATCGCGTTTCGCATCGCGCAAAGGTCCGAGGGCGCGGTGGGCGTCGTGGTGGCCGATATCAACGGTTCGATGCTGGAAGAAGGCCGGCGCCGCGCCGAGCGGCAAGCCCATGGCGAGCGGCTGGAATTCGTTGAAGCCAACGCCGAGACGCTGCCGTGGCCGGACGGCCATTTCGACGCCTACACGATCGCGTTCGGCATCCGCAACGTGCCACGCATGGACGTCGCGCTCGGCGAGGCATATCGGGTGCTCAAGCCCGGTGGGCGGTTTCTTTGCCTGGAATTCTCCCAGGTCGACTTGCCGATCCTGGAGGGTCTTTATGACCAATGGTCGATGAAGGTGATCCCCGAGCTCGGCCATCTGGTCGCCGGCGAGCGTGAACCCTATCGGTACCTGGTGGAATCAATCCGCAGGTTTCCCGATCAGCCGGCTTTCGCCAAGCTCATCGCCAACGCCGGTTTCGAGCGGGTGAGCTTTTGCAACTATTCCGGCGGCATCGTCGCGCTGCACTCGGCCTGGAAGGTCTAGGCTGTAGTAGCCATGGGCACCGTTTCCTCCCTGTTTACGCTGGCCCGCGCCGGCTATGTGCTGGCCCGCGAGGGTGTTTTTTCCGCGCTGCCTGCCGACGCCCTGCCGCCGACGGCCCGGGCCGGGCATTTCGTCGCACGGATGATCGCGCGCCGGCGGGCGGCGGATGCCGAGCCTTCGGAGCGGCTCAGCCTGGCGCTCAACCGGATGGGGCCGAGCTGGGTGAAGCTGGGGCAGTTCCTGGCGACCCGGCCCGACGTGGTCGGAAGCCAGATCGCCGGCGAGCTGGCGCTGCTGCAGGACCGGATGCGGCCGTTTGCGACCGCCCAGTCCAAGGAGGTCATCGCGGCTTCGCTGGGCAGGGACGCCGACACGGTCTTTGACGAATTTTCCGAGCCGATCGCCGCGGCCTCGATCGCCCAGGTGCACAAAGCGGTCAAACGCGAGACCGGCGAACACATCGCGGTCAAGGTGCTGAGGCCCGGCATTCGCACGCGGTTCGTTCGCGATCTGGACACGTTTTTTGTCGCCGCGCGCCTGCAGGAGCGGTTCATCGCCGCCTCGCGCCGGCTACGGCCGATGGCCGTCGCCGAAACGCTGGCCCAGTCGGCGCGCATCGAGATGGACATGCGGCTGGAAGCGGCCGCGCTGTCGGAGATGGCCGACAATGTCGCCGACGATCCCGGCTTCCGCCTGCCCCGGGTCGACTGGGAGCTGACCGGCCGGGACTGCCTGACGCTGGAGTGGATCGACGGCGTCAAGATCACCGATGTGGATGCGCTCAAGGCCGCCGGTCACGATCCCAAGAAGCTTGCGGAAACCCTGATGCAGTCCTTTCTGCGCCACACCCTGCGCGACGGGTTCTTCCACGCCGACATGCATCCCGGCAATCTGTTCGTCGAGGCGGACGGCGCTATCGTTGCCGTCGATCTGGGCATTGCCGGACGGCTTGGGCGCAAGGAACGCCGGTTCCTGGCGGAAATCCTGTACGGTTTCATCTCGCGCGGCTATCGCCGCGCCGCGCAGGTGCATTTCGATGCCGGCTATGTACCGTTGCATCACGACGTGGACAGTTTCGCCCAGGCGCTGCGGGCGATCGGCGAGCCGATCCATGGCCAGTCGGCCGGGTCGATCTCGATGGCGCGGCTGCTTACGCTGCTGTTCGAGGTCACCGAACTGTTCGACATGCAGACCCGGCCCGAACTGCTGTTGCTGCAGAAGACCATGGTGGTGGTGGAAGGGGTGGCGCGCTCGCTCGATCCCGATTTCAACATGTGGAAAGTGTCCGAGCCGGTGGTCGGCGAATGGATGCGGCGCAACCTGGGTCCGGCCGGTGCACTGGAAGAGGCGGGCCTGGGACTGCGCGCGGTGGGCAGGCTGGCCTCGTCGCTGCCGGAAATGGCCGACCGCGCCCAGTCGCTTTCCGGCGAACTGGACCGGATGAGCCGGGAAGGGCTGCGATTCGATACCGAGACCGCCGAGCGGATCGGGCGGGCGGAGGCAAGGCATACGAGATGGGGCCGGATCGCGCTCTGGGTGATTGCGTTGACTGCGGCAATGGCGCTTTATTTGCAATATTTCGCCGATTAGCCCTATAATATGATTGCAACGCAATCACTTCAGAAGATCCGTGGCCAGCATCACCGTTCGAAATCTGGACGAAACCGTCAAACAGGCGCTGCGCCTGCGCGCCGCGCGGCACGATCGGTCGATGGAAGAGGAAGCCCGCCTGTTGCTCGCGGACGGCGTTGGCGAACCGGATCAGCGGCCAATGGCGGCTGGCGGTTCGAACCTGCCCAAACCGGTGGGTGGTGCGGACCCCGATCACGCCTATCCGGCGCGCGGCAAGCGGATACTGCTGATTATCGGCGGTGGGATAGCCGCCTACAAATGCCTCGATTTGATCCGTCGGCTGCGCGAACGCGGGGTATCGGTTCGCCCGGTGCTGACGCGCGCCGGCGGCGAGTTCGTCACGCCTTTATCTTTGGGGGCGCTGGCGGCCGACAGGGTATTCACCGATTTGTTCGACCGCGAAGACGAGCACGATGTGGGTCATATCCGGCTTTCGCGCGAGGCCGATCTTATCGTGGTTGCGCCGGCCACCGCCGATTTTTTGGCCAAGATGGCAGGCGGTCACGCCGACGATCTCGCCTCCACCGTGGTGCTTGCCAGTGACAAGCCGATCCTGGTGGCGCCGGCGATGAACCCGAAGATGTGGCAACATCCGGCGACGGTTCGCAACTACGCGACATTGGAGTCGGACGGGGTTCATTTCATCGGCCCGGAAGCCGGCGAAATGGCGGAAAGCGACGAGGCGGGAACCGGGCGCATGGCCGAGCCGATGGCCATCGTCGAGCGCATCGGCGTTTTGCTCGATACCGGTCCCAAGCCGCTCGCCGGTCGCATCGCGATCGTTACATCGGGTCCCACCCACGAGCCGATCGATCCGGTGCGCTACATCGCCAATCGCTCGTCGGGCAAGCAGGGCCATGCCATCGCCGCCGCATTGGCGCGCGCCGGCGCACAAGTGAAGCTGATTTCCGGCCCGGTCAACATCGCCGATCCGGCGGGCGTCGAGGTCATTCATGTGGAGACCGCGCGGCAGATGCATGAAGCGGCGCTTGGCGCGCTGCCTGCGGATATCGCCGTGATGGTCGCCGCCGTGGCCGACTGGCGAACCGACGGTGCGGCGGACGAGAAGATCAAGAAGACCGCCAGTGAGCGCACGCCGCGACTCGCCCTGGTCGAAAATCCGGACATCCTGGCGGCGGTCGGCCATCACGAGCGCCGGCCTTGCCTGGTGGTGGGGTTCGCCGCGGAGACCGAGAAGATCGACAAGCACGGCCGCGGCAAGCTGGAGCGCAAGAACGCCGACTGGATTGTCGCCAACGACGTCTCGCCGGAAACCGGCGTCATGGGAGGGGACGCCAATACGATCCGGCTTATCCGTCGCGACGGCATCGAGGCCTGGCCGACGCTGTCGAAACAAGCGGTCGCGGAACGGCTGACGGAGCGTGTCGTTGACTACTTTGCCGAGAATACGGCCCATGCCTGACCGGATGGTCCATAGAGGGCAGGCGCGATGGCGGTGACGGTCGGCATCGTGCGGCTGCCCCATGGCGAGGGGTTGAACCTGCCGGCCTATGAAACCGCAGGAGCGGCCGGGTGCGATCTGCGCGCGGCATGCGATGAAGATGCCGCAATCGTTCTGGCGCCGGGCGAGCGCGCGCGGGTGCCCACCGGCCTGATCATCGAGCTGCCGACCGGCTACGAGGGCCAGGTGCGCCCGCGCTCGGGCCTGGCGGCCAGGCACGCGATCACCTGTCTCAACACGCCGGGCACCATCGATGCGGACTATCGCGGCGAGGTCCAGGTGCTGCTCATCAACCATGGCAGCGAACCGTTCACCATCGAGCGCGGTATGCGGATCGCCCAGTTGGTGGTCGCGCCGGTGACCCGGGCGGTCATCGAGGAGCGCATGTCGGCAACCCCGACCGCGCGCGGGTCGGGCGGGTTCGGCTCAACGGGAACATAGAGCCGAGGTTCAGGCCGGTTCGGCATTCCGGGTCGCCGGCGTCGGCTGGATTGCGGGCGGCAGGGACAGCACGACGATGTCCTGTTCGCCCAGACCGTCGATCTTGGCCTTGCACCGCTCGCCGCTCAGCGGGCCGTCATAGCCCTGCTCCAGCGCTTGGTCGTAGGTGGCCTGGGCGGCGATGCTCACCGAACCGATCGCCCTGTTGTGCTTTTCCAGCTTGGCGGACAGGTTGACCGCCGCGCCGATCACGGTCATTTCCAGCCTTTCATTCTGCCCCACCGCGCCGAATGCGACGGTTCCCGAGGCAAGGCCCATGCCGATGCTGCAACTGGCCACCTCGCCGAGCCAAGGGTCGCCGCTATCGGCCCAGGTTCGCGCGTCGGCCATGATCTGCTCGACCGCGCGAACGGCGTCTGCCGCCGGCCGGCCGCGTTCGCCGGCCACGCCGAAAGTGGCCATGATACCGTCGCCCATGAATTTGTCGATCACGCCGCCCGAGCCCTGCACGATCGGCACGATGCGGCTTTGATAGGCGGATAGGATTTTCATTACCTGACCGGCTTCCATGTGCGCGGCCATGGCGCTGAACCCGCGGATGTCGACGTTCAGGATAACCGCATCGACCTTCTCGCCATCGCCGGCGACTAGCTCTTCATCGCGGGCGCGGATGTTGGAAGCCACCGAGGTGTCGAAAAAGCGCGACAACGCCCTGGCCGCCGACTGTTCGGTCGCGGCGGTCACCAGCAGGTTCTCCGATCCGTTGACGGCGAGCGCCAGGATCGCGGTGACGAACAGGATGGTCAGGATCTTGTCCACCTCGGCGCCGATCAGGACGGAGTTGGAGGTGAGATATTCCACATAGGACCGGGTGAGCATGTTGTCGCCGGGATCGATCGACGTGACGTAGAAGATCATGGCGAACCAACCGAGCGCGGCGACCAGGCCTGAGGCGATGACGAACCGCGATTCCAGCCGCAAAGCCCGCAACGCGATGAAGATGAATACGTAAAGCAGGGTGGGCGCCTTCAACGTGAACGACGCCGGCTGCATGTACTGGATGTGGAAGGAGATCATCAGGCCGTACAGCAGCGCGAAGTCGAACAGGATGGAGCCGTAGACCGCCCAGTCGGGCAGGTTGCGGCGGATCGACCAGACGAGCCCGATGACGGACAATATCAGGTAGGTCCACAACACGTAGGGAACCGGTACAAAGGCCTCCGGCGGGCTGGTCTTCGGGCTGACGGTGTAGATGAAGGCGAAGATCAGCACGATCGACAGCTGGATGACGCGGGCCAGGATCTCGTTCGTGCGCTCGCGCTCGATGACGGCGGCGCGAACCCTTGCCGGCAGCTTGGAACGGTCGGCCGGTGTCAGGAAGTTTCGGATAAGATATTCGATGAAGGTCAAAGACCGGACTCCAGCTTGCCTTTGGGGATTGCCTCGCGTGCGGACAATGCGGGCCGACCGGCCGTAGCGGCCGGCGGCTGCCCCAGGGTTTGTCATGGAGAAGGTAATAACCGGCCTGGTTGCCGGCAATCAACTTCGCACACATCCGCGCTATGGCATGTGTCCGCGCCGCCCGGGCGTCCGCTGCGGGCTGCGTGGCTTGAGGGCTGACGGTGATGCTACTAGAGTCGGGTAAAACATCGCCGATTGCGCGTGTACCGACGTCGGCGGAGCTGGGAGGAACGGCTTATGGGTGGTATTCGACCCGTCTTATGGTTGATGCTGGGTCTGGGCTGCATGGCGCCGGTCAATGCCCAGGAAGCTTCGCGCATTCCGCCAATCGAGCTTTATCGCACCATGCTGGACTCGGCGCGTCAGACGGGCTGGGTGCAGTTTCGAAACTGGGATGGCCGGCAGCTGGTCTATTTCAGCCATCTGGTCACCCTGCACTGCCGGCTGAAGGAAATCCGCTACTCGGTCAATTCGCGGCAGCTGGACCGCAGTTTCGCTTTGCCGCAATGCAATCCGCAACTGCCGTTGTCGCTGCCGGCCGATGCGGGACCGGAGACGATCGCCATCTCGCTGGCGCCGAATGAAGCGGAAACGGTCGCGGTGCAGGTGGTCTGGGAAGACGACACGGAAAGCGAAGTCGCCGTCTACGAACCCTGCAAGGACGCCGGCGAGCGATCCTGCGCCTGGCCGGTTGAGTAGCGGCGCGCTACCTCTTCAGCCTGAATCCCCGACGCGGCTTGGGCACGCGTATCTTCGGCTTGCGCACGGCGCGCTGAACCGCCTTGCCGGTATTGGTCAGCGCCTCGCCGGCCGCCGTCCCCGCCTTCTGGCCGGTGTTGGCGATGGTCTCCCCGGCTTGGCGCACGACCTTGCCGCCGGCGGGCGCGGCCCCCAACAGTCCCGCGAAGGCACCCAGCGCCTGCTCGGGCACCTGCAGGCCGGCGCGCAGGGTTTGCTGGTCTGAAATGAACGGAAAGGCAGTCTCGAAACCGACGTTCTCCAGTAGATCGCCGTTCCACTCCACTGGCGCGCTGATGAGGCCGCCCAGCGCCACCTTGATGAAGCGGCCGATGGTGCTCAGCCGCCTGCATTCGCGGTTGCGGTTGCACACTTCGACCTCGCCCTCCAGAACGGCGATCACGGTTTCGCCCTCGCGCGTTACATGCATGTCGAATGCGGTGCCGCGGATGCCGATCGTGCTGGTCGGCGTGTTGATGGTCACGCGCTCGTCATCGATCAGGCCGCTGACGAAGCGAAAACTGCCGACGGCGGCCGAGAGCACCAACTCATTGGCGCTCTTGTCGGTAGGATCGTAGATGAGGCTGTCGAGGACCAGTTGCGAGCTTGCGCCCAGGGCCAGGTGCGTTTCGTCGAGGAGTTGAAATTCCGCCGCCGATTCGGCGCCGGTCTGGATCGACTGCTCGTGAAAGATTTGCGAGCCGTGCTCCATCGGGCCCGCGTTGGGACCGTCGTCTGCGATCACCGTGTTGGTGATCGACAGGGCATCGCCGATGCGCACGCTGGAGGCGGCGAAAGCGCCAGAGGCCGCTGTCGCGGCCAATCCTGCCGCGGCGACAAGAATCCAAGGACCGCGCCCGCCGCTCAATGACGCGATCATGGTCGTGGGCTGCCCGAGCCGGTCATCCATGCTGCATTACTCCGCACAGCCAGGCGGAGCCATGCATTGCCGTCCGCCTTGCTTCGCCTCAAGACACCCCGGCGGGATAATGCGGTCGCTAGCGCCCGAATTCAAGGTGCTACGGCCGGTTGTGTCGCGGTGCAGCATGCGGCTGTACTGAAGCCGCCGCGTTTGGAATTTGCGTCAAAAATCACTATATTAACCTTCATTAACCGGGTCGATTCGCGAACTGCGAAAGAGCTCGGCAGGCGGCGTATCATCGGCATGGGAATGGATGGGTAATGGCTGAAAAAGCCGACACCGAAAATGTGCGCGATAGCGCGACGGCCGACGGCGAAACCGCCGGCGCGGATGGCGAGTACGGCGCCGAGGCGATCAAGGTCCTCAAAGGCCTTGATGCGGTGCGCAAGCGCCCCGGCATGTATATCGGCGATACCGATGACGGGTCGGGCCTGCACCACATGGTCTATGAAGTGGTCGACAACGCCATCGACGAGGCGCTCGCAGGCCACGCCGATCTGGTGACCGTCACGCTCAATCCAGACGGCTCGTGCACCGTTTCCGACAACGGGCGCGGCATCCCCACCGGCATCCATGAGGAGGAAGGGATTTCGGCGGCCGAAGTGATCATGACCCAGCTGCATGCGGGCGGCAAATTCGACCAGAATTCCTACAAGGTTTCCGGCGGGCTGCATGGCGTCGGCGTTTCCGTGGTCAACGCGCTGTCGACTTGGCTGTCGCTGGAGATTCGCCGCGACGACAAGGTGCATCGGATGCGATTCGCCGACGGGGCGGCCGAAGCGCCGCTGGCGGTGGTTGGAGAGGCCAAGGGTGAAAGCGGCACGATCGTTACGTTCCTGCCGTCGCCCGAGACCTTTTCGATGACCGATTTCGATTACGGCACCCTGGAGCACCGCCTGCGCGAACTGGCGTTTCTGAACTCCGGCGTGCGCATCGTCCTTTCGGACGAGCGCGGTGCGGAGCCGGTGAAGACCGAGTTGGTCTATGAGGGCGGTCTGGAAGAGTTCGTGCGCTATCTCGACCGCTCCAAGACGCCGCTCATCGAGACCCCGATCTATCTGAAGGCCGAGCGCGACGGCATCACCGTGGAGGTGGCGGCGTGGTGGAACGATTCCTACCACGAGAACGTGCTGTGCTTCACCAACAACATTCCCCAGCGCGACGGCGGAACGCACCTGGCCGGCTTTCGCAGCGCGCTGACGCGCCAGGTCACCGGCTATGCCGATTCCAGCGGGGTGATGAAGAAAGAGAAGGTGTCGCTGAGCGGCGATGATTGTCGTGAGGGGCTGACCTGCGTTTTGTCGGTCAAGGTGGCCGATCCCAAGTTCTCGTCGCAGACCAAGGACAAGCTGGTTTCATCGGAGGTGCGTCCTGCGGTCGAGGCGCTGGTCAACGAAACGCTCAATCGCTGGTTCGAGGAGAATCCGAGCCAGGCGAAGACCGTGGTCTCCAAAGTCGTCGAAGCCGCCGCCGCCCGCGAGGCCGCCCGCAAGGCGCGCGAACTGACCCGGCGCAAAGGGGCGCTCGACATATCCTCGCTGCCCGGCAAGCTCGCCGATTGCCAGGAACGCGATCCGGCCAAGTCGGAGCTGTTCCTGGTCGAGGGCGATTCGGCTGGCGGCTCGGCGAAACAGGGCCGTAACCGCGCCAACCAGGCCGTGCTGCCGCTGCGCGGCAAGATCCTCAACGTGGAGCGCGCCCGCTTCGACAAGATGCTCTCAAGCCAGGAGATCGGCACGCTGATCACGGCACTGGGCACCGGCATCGGCAAGGATGAGTTCAACATCGACAAGCTGCGCTACCACAAGATCATCATCATGACCGACGCCGACGTGGACGGCGCGCATATCCGCACCCTGCTTTTAACCTTCTTCTTCCGACAGATGCCGGAACTGCTGGAGAACGGTCATCTGTTCATCGCCCAGCCACCGCTCTACAAGGTGACCCGGGGCAAGAGTTCGCAATATCTCAAGGACGAGCGGGCGCTCGAGGATTTCCTGATCGAAGGCGGACTTGAAGGAGCCCGCCTGGAGCTGGCGTCGGGCGAGGTGCGCACGGGTGCGGATTTGCGCCATGTGGTCGATACCGCGATCGTCGCGCGTGCGCTTTTGGGCGGCATGCATTCGCGCTATCCCAAGACGGTCGTCGAACAGGTTGCGATCGCGGGCGCCCTTAACGCCGAGCTGATGACCGATCTGGCCAAGGCAAGCGCTGCGGCGGAATATGTGGCCAAGCGACTGGACGTGATCTCGGAGGAGACCGAGCGCGGCTGGACCGGGGCTGCGGCCGAGGACGGCGGCCTGCGGTTCGAGCGAACCGTGCGCGGCGTCACCGAGACCACCCATGTCGACATGGCGCTGATTGGCTCGGCGGACGCACGCCGGCTGGACGCCCATGCAGGCCACCTGCAGGAGGTCTATGGCAAGCCGCCGGTTCTGCATCGCGGCGAGTCGGCCCAGCCGATTACCGGCCCCAGCGCGCTGCTGGATGCGGTGTTCGCGGCCGGCCGCAAGGGGGTGACGCTGCAGCGATACAAAGGGCTAGGCGAGATGAACCCGGATCAGCTTTGGGAGACGACGCTCGATCCCGATATCCGCTCGCTGCTGCAGGTGCAGGTCAAGGATGCCGAGGAGGCGGACGCCAAGACCGTATTCTCGGATCTGATGGGCGAGAATGTCGAGCCGCGCAAGAACTTCATCCAGGACAATGCGCTGGCCGTCACCAATCTCGATATCTAATTCGCGGTCACAAGCCTGATCCGACAAAGCGGACAGGCTATGCAGTGGACGGATCGGCCAGTTCTTCGACGATCCGTGTCAGGTGCTGTGGGTCGACCGGCTTGGTGATGAATGCATCGGCACCGGCGGCCAGCGCCTCTTCTCGGGTGTCTTCCTGCTCGTCGGCGCTGAGCGCGACGATCGGCGTGCGCGCGGACCCGGTCTCGTGTGCGCCGGCGATCTCCCGTTCGGTCTCGCGGATGCAGCGGATCGCGGCAATGCCGTCCAGCATCGGCATATGCAGGTCCATGAAAACCGCATCGAACGGCTGGCCGCAATGCAGGTAGGTGGCGAACTGATCGATCGCCTCGGCGCCATTGTGAACGGTGACGACCTGATGGCCGGCCTTGCACAGAACCGATCTGGCCAGCAGGGCGTTGACCGGATTGTCCTCGGCCAGGAGGATGGCGAGCGGACTGCCATTGGTCGGGGCCGGGTGCGCCGATTGGCCGCCGGCTTCGCCAGCGGGTTCGGGTGTCGTCAGCGGGGGATGACCGGCCAGAACCCGCAACAGGGACTTCCGCCGCAACGGGCGGATCAGGTACCCGTCGAAGCCGAACTGCAGATGGTCCTCAAGCCTGGAGCGGCCTGACGGGCGCAACAGAACGATCGCGCGCGGTCTCGGGGCAGCGGTTTTGGCGATCATGTCCATCACCGCGCCCGGCGACGGGCCGGCCGCCTCATCGACGATGACGGTGTCAAACGCGTTGGCGGCGGCGAGCGCAGCCGCCTCGGCCGCCTCGGCGGTCTTGATGGCCGTGCCGCCGGCGGACCAAATCATCTCCGCGATCACGGGGGCTCCGACCACGCTTGGCGAGACGATTAGCGTGGAATTATCGGCCGGCAGGCCCTCGTCTTCGATGGACGGCTGGGTCGCGTCGGGCGCCGGCTCGAAGGGCAGGATTGCCGTGAAACGACTGCCCCGGCCGGGTTCGCTGTCGACCTGGATGCGGCCGCCCATATGCTCGATGATGCTGCGGGAGATCGTCAGGCCCAATCCCGCGCCGCCGTGACGTCTGACGGTTTCCAGATCAGCCTGCTCGAATTCCTCGAAGATGCGGGCCTGGTCCTCGGTCCGGATGCCCGGGCCGGTGTCGGTAACCGAGAAAGCCAGACATTCGCGGCCGGCCTCTGCATCTTGGCGTCGGTGCGCGCGGATCACCACTCCGCCCACGCAGGTGTATTTGATCGCATTGCCGACCAGGTTGAGGAGTATCTGCCGCAGGCGGGCGCGATCGACCACGACCGAACGGGGCAGATCGGGTTCCGCGATCGCGGTCAGCTCGATGTCCTTTTCGTGGGCGCGGGTCGCCAGCAGTTCACAAACGTCTTCGATCAGTTCTTCAACAGCCACCGGCTCGGGTTGGAGCGTAAAGCGGCCCGATTCGATCTTGGTGATATCGAGAATGTCCTCGACCAGCGCGAACAGCGCCTCGCCGGAGTTGCGGATCGCCTGATTATAGGCCTGCTGTTCGGGCGTGAGCCCGGTTTCCGCCAGCAGTTTCGACATGCCCAGGATTCCGTTGAGGGGCGTGCGCATTTCGTGGCTGGCGATGGCCAGAAAGCGCGTCTTGGCCTGGCTTGATTCTTGTGCCTTGGCTCGCTGTCGATCGGCGGCACGGCGGCCGACGCCGCGGGCGATATCCGTGGGCACGGCGTCTTCGCCAGCATCCGTGGCAGCGCTCTTCGGTTTGGTCTGGGGTCGGATCTTCGCCATTGTCCTGTCGGTTGTCTGTGATCGCGCCTATAGGGGTGCCAAAGCCGGTCCCATCTGCGGTTGCTATCGGCATGACCGCTGCAAAGGCCGGACAAATCAAAGACAGAATCTACTCGAACAGGGGTTGCGAAAGGGTTTCACTAATCGTGAAGCGTTTGCCGTATTCTTGAGCGGCGATGGCCGCCCCAGCTACGTTGCCCTACGCCGCGTTGGCGAGCCGCTCGCTGGCGACGCGGTAGGCGATCGCCTCGGCCAGATGCACCCTGCCGATGGTCTCGACGCCGTCCAGGTCGGCGATCGTGCGGGCCACCTTCAAGATGCGATGATAGGCGCGGGCGGAAAACTTCATCGAATGGGCCGCATCGGAAAGCAGTTTGCGCCCCGGCTTGTCGGGCTCCGCGAGCTTCTCGATCAGCTTGGCGCCGGCCGCCGCATTGGTTCTGGGGCCGGACGGCGAGCCCTCGTAGCGCTGATGCTGGACGTCCCTGGCGCGGCGAACGCGGGCCGCTACCTTTTCGCTCTTCTCCATCGAAGCGGGAGCGATCAGATCGGCCGCGGTAACGGCGGGAACATCGACGCGGATGTCGATGCGATCGAGCAACGGGCCGGAAATTCGCGCCTGATAATCGGTGACGCAACGGCGGCCGCGCCGGCAAACGTGACCGGGCTCGCCGGCCATGCCGCAGCGACACGGGTTCATCGCGGCCACCAGCTGGATGCGCGAGGGATAGGTCACCCGGTGGTTGGCCCGCGCGATGGCGGTTTCGCCGCTTTCCAGCGGCTGGCGCAGCGAATCGAGCACCTGGGGAGAGAATTCCGGCAGTTCGTCGAGGAACAACACGCCGTTGTGCGCCAGCGAGACCTCGCCCGGCCGGGCACGCACGCCGCCGCCGACCATCGCCGCCATCGAAGCCGAGTGATGGGGCGCGCGGAACGGCCGCCGGTCGGACAGTTTGCCGTCGGGAAGCTGACCGGCGATCGAGGCGATCATGGAGACTTCCAGCAGTTCCTTGGGAGACAGCGGTGGCAGGATGCCCGGCAACCTGGCCGCGAGCATCGACTTTCCGGAGCCGGGCGGGCCGACCATCAGCATGTTGTGACCGCCGGCCGCGGCGATCTCAAGCGCCCGCTTGGCGGTCTCCTGGCCCTTGATGTCGGCCAGATCCGGCACCGTGGCCGCGGACGCGGCGATCGCCGGCTTGGGCCGGGAAAGCACCTGGGTGCCGCGGAAATGATTGGCGAGCGCGATCAGGCTTACCGGCGCCAGAATGTCCATTTGGGTATCCGCCCAGGCCGCCTCGGGCCCGCTGCCCGCCGGGCAGATCAATCCCTTGCCCAGCGCGTTGGCGCCGATCGCTGCCGGCAGCGCGCCGGCCACCGAAGTCAGACCGCCGTCGAGCGACAGTTCGCCGATGACGACAAAGTCGTTGAGCGCGTCGGCGGGCACCGCGCCCAGCGCCGCCATCAGCGCAAGCGCGATCGGCAGGTCGTAGTGGCTGCCTTCCTTGGGCAGGTCCGCGGGCGCCAGATTGACGGTGATGCGCTTGGGCGGCATCGACAGGCCGCAGGCGTGGAGCGCCGCCTGAACCCGCTCGCGGCTCTCGGCGACCGCCTTGTCCGGCAGGCCGACGATCGACATCACCAGCTTGCCCGGCGACAGCATCACCTGAACGTCTACCGGCACCGCCTCGACACCGTGAAACGCGACTGTCTGGACTCGTGAAACCATGTGTCCTCCCGCCGGATGCAACCTTAGCGCAACCTATGGAAGAAAACAAGAACATTTTGGGAACAAAGAGATCGGAGTCAAGAAGACCGGAAGATCCGGGTAGGGTGGAACGGCATCACCGCAAGCCGGATTGCCGGGTTAGGATCGGTTTGCGGGCGGCAAAAGGGCGGCGCCCGCAATGGACGCCGCCCTTTCACGGCAGAAACATGTTGTAGGGTTGGCCTCAGGCGACGTCGCGGGGGATTTCCTCACCGGAGTCCTGGTCGACCACCTTCATCGACAGGCGCACCTTGCCGCGATCGTCGAAGCCCATCAGCTTCACCCAGACCTGGTCGCCTTCCTTGACCACGTCAGTGGTCTTGCCGACCCGTTCGGGCGCCAGTTGCGAGATATGGACCAGGCCGTCGCGGGAGCCGAAGAAGTTGACGAAGGCGCCGAAGTCGACCGTCTTGACCACGGTGCCCTGGTAGATCTCGCCGACTTCCGGTTCGGCCACGATCGAATGGATCCAAGACCGCGCGGCTTCGATCTCCTTGCCCGAGGACGAGGCGATCTTGATGGTGCCATCGTCTTCCACATTGATCTTGGCGCCGGTTTTCTCGACGATCTCGCGGATCACCTTGCCGCCGGAACCGATCACGTCGCGGATTTTGTCGACGGGAATGGACATCTGTTCGATGCGTGGTGCGAACTCGCCCAGTTCCTCGCGGCTTTCGGAAAGCGCCTTGGCCATCTCGCCGAGGATGTGCAACCGGCCATCCTTGGCCTGCTCCAGGGCCACGGCCATGATCTCCTCGGTGATCCCGGTGATTTTGATGTCCATCTGCAGCGAGGTGAGGCCTTCCGCCGTGCCGGCGACCTTGAAGTCCATGTCGCCCAGATGGTCTTCGTCGCCCAGGATGTCGGAGAGCACGGCGAAATCATCGCCCTCCTTGATGAGCCCCATGGCGATGCCGGCCACGGGGGCCTTGAGCGGCACGCCGGCGTCCATCAGCGACAGCGAGGTGCCGCACACGGTGGCCATGGACGACGAGCCGTTCGATTCGGTGATCTCGGAGACCACGCGCAGGGTGTAGGGGAAGTCTTCGGAGCTCGGCAGCACCGCACGCACCGCGCGCCAGGCCAGCTTGCCGTGACCGATCTCGCGCCGGCCGGTGAAGCCGATGCGCCCGGTCTCGCCCACCGAAAACGGCGGGAAGTTATAGTGGAGCAGGAAGTTTTCCTTGTAGGTGCCGGTCAGCGCGTCGACGAACTGCTCATCGTCGGAGGTGCCCAGAGTGGTGATCACCAGCGCCTGGGTCTCGCCGCGGGTGAACAGGGCCGAGCCGTGGGTGCGCGGCAGGATGCCGGCCTCGGCGACGATCGGGCGCACCGTCTTGGTGTCGCGGCCGTCGATGCGGTTGCCGGTCTTCAGGATGCTGCCGCGAACCACCTTGGCCTGCAGGTGTTTGAAGACTTCCGAGACCACCTGCGCCTCGTCGGCGCTGGAGTCCTCGGAGAGCAGCTCTTCCTTGACCTTGGCTTTGGCGGCGTCCAGCGCCTCGTAGCGCTCCTGCTTGTCGGAGATGGTGTAGGCTTTGGCGATGTCCTTGCCGACCAGCTTGTCCATGGACTTTTCCAGGTCGGAATGGTCGGGAGCCTCATGGGGCCGCGGCGCCTTGGCGGCCTTTTCGGCCAGCGCGATGATCGCGTCGATCACCGGCTGGAAGCCGGAGTGTCCAGCCATCACCGCGCCCAGCATGGTCTTCTCGTCGAGCTCGGAGGCCTCCGATTCAACCATAAGCACCGCGTCCTTGGTGCCGGCGACGACCAGATCGAGCTTCGATTCGGGCATCTCGTCCACATTGGGATTGAGCACGTATTCGCCGTCGATATAGCCCACGCGCGCGCCGCCGATGGGGCCGAGGAAGGGGATGCCCGACAAGGTCAGCGCGGCAGAGGCGGCGACCATGGCGACCACGTCGGGATCGTTCTCCAGATCGTGCTGCAGAACGGTGATGATCACCTGGGTGTCGCATTTGAAGCCTTCGGCGAACAGAGGCCGGATCGGCCGGTCGATCAGACGGGAGGTCAGGGTTTCCTTCTCGGAAGGGCGTCCCTCGCGTTTGAAGAAGCCGCCGGGGATCTTGCCGGCGGAGTAGGTCTTTTCCTGGTAGTTGACCGTGAGCGGGAAGAAGTCCTGGCCCGGCCGCGGCTCGTTTTCGGCGACCACAGTGGCGTGGACGACGGTCTCGCCATAGGTGGCGACCACGGAGCCGTGAGCCTGGCGGGCGATCTTGCCGGTTTCCAGGGTGAGCGGGCGTCCGCCCCACTCGATTTCGATTACATGATGATCGAACATGTCTTGTCCTTATGTCTGCGCGGGCGCCCGGTCAGCCTTGTTCGGCGAAACCGCACCCACGCGATTGAGCTCCGTGTCGGGCTCGGTGCGGGCAAGACAACGAGAGGCCGGGATACAACGGTTTCCGGGCGTCTTGTAATCCTGCCCCCTAAGGAGCCGGTACCTACTTTAAACGGTTCGATCGCGATGACACGGAGTTAGGCAATCGCGACGAACGACATACGGCCGACCTGGCGAAGCCCGTCGGCCGAAACGGTTGTCACTAGCGGCGCAGGCCCAGCCGGCCGATCAAGGACTTGTAGCGCTCCTCGTCGATGCCTTTGACATAGTCGAGCAGGCGCCGGCGCTGCGAAACCATTTTCAGCAGGCCGCGACGGGAATGGTTGTCTTTCTTGTGGTCCTTGAAGTGCTCGGTCAGATTAGCGATGCGCTCTGAAAGCACGGCCACCTGCACTTCCGGCGATCCGGTGTCGCCTTTCTTGGTGGCGTATTCGGCAATGAGCTCGCTCTTGCGCTCGGGCGTAATCGACATCGCGATATCCTTGGAAAGTTGGTGCCGAGGTGATCGGATCACCATCGGGTCTGCATTGGCCCGCAGCCGGGATGTCGTCCAGCAAGGGTTTTGGAAAACACTGGAATCAGCAGGGCTTAGCCGGCCGATGCCTGTATGGCGCCGCATATAGGGTAAAGCGGCGCGAATTGCCAGCGTTTTGTGTGCCGTTGGTTATCGCTTCGACGATTAAGGCGTACCGAACCACCGCGCGGTGAACCACTGGCCGGTTTACGCCTTAAAAACGAACTCGCCGCCGATTGCGGTGGCGGTGACCGTCCCGCTTTCATCCATGACGGCGAAATCGGCATCGTGACCCTGCGTCAGCCGTCCTTTGCGCGCGCTCAAACCCAGAACCTCCGCCGGATAGAGACCTGCCATGCGCAGCGCTTCGGCGGGGCTGGTCCCGACCGCATCGTGCATGAAACGCACCGAGCCCGCCATGTCGATGTCGGCGCCGGCCAGCGTGCCGTCCTCCAGCGTAAGGCGGCCGCCGGCGCGTTTGATGACGCGGCCGTTGAGCTCGAAGCGGTCGGTACTGGTGCCCAGCGGCGCCATGGAGTCGGTAATGAGGCACAGTCGTCCGGGGCCGGTCTTGGCCCTCATCGCAATCGCGATCGCCACCGGGTCCACGTGGAACCCGTCGGCGATCAGGCTGGCGCTCAGGGACGGGGTGGCCAGTGCGGCGCCCACCAGGCCCGGCTCGCGATGGGCGAGCGGGCTCATGGCGTTGAACAGGTGGGTAGTCATCGAGGCGCCGGCGGCGGCATAGTCCATGGCGGTGCGGCAATCGATGTCGGAATGGCCGAGGCTGACGACGATGCCGGCGTCGGCCATTGCGCGCACTTGCTCGCGGCTCACCGCTTCCGGCGCCACCGTGGTCATCAGCGCCGGTAGCCGCTTGCGTGCGTCGACAAGCACCTGCAGGTCGTCGTCCTGCATCGATCGAAAGTGGCGTTTGTCGTGAGCGCCTTTGCGGGCCGGCGCCAGGTGCGGGCCTTCCAGGTGCAGTCCGGCGAAACCAGGTACACAGCGTTCACCAGCCTTTACCGCGGCGGCGATCGCTTTTTTTGTCGTGTCCGGCGTGTCGCTGATCAATGTCACCAATAGCGCGGTAGTGCCGAAGCGTGCATGGGCGGCGCAGATCGTCGCGATCGTCTCCACGCTCGGATCGGCGTTGAACATCGCCCCGCCGCCGCCGTTGACCTGCATGTCGACGAAGCCAGGCACGATCGTCGTTCCGTCGACCGGTCGGATATGCGCATCGGCCGGCACTGACTTGCGCGCGACGATGCCGTCGCAGCGGGTGCCGCTCACCAGCAGAGCCGCTTCCTCGTGCCACTCTTCGCCATCGAATATCCGGGCGCCAACGAAGGCCGTGCTGTCGCTCATGTGG
Source organism: Rhizobiaceae bacterium (assembly GCA_028281105.1). Lineage (GTDB taxonomy): Bacteria > Pseudomonadota > Alphaproteobacteria > Rhizobiales > Rhizobiaceae > JANQKQ01. Next base: position 100,396 of record JANQKQ010000026.1, on the reverse strand, counting down.
TCTGGGTCACCTTCTGCAGATTGCGTGGCTGATCGGGATCGCGCCCGCGCCGCCGCGACCAGCGCTCGATCAGGTCATATAACGGCATGATCGAGACCAGCGCGTCGGTGAGCGGATGGCCGGTGACGACGCGTTCGAGTACGTGGGCGCGCGAGCACAAGGGCGAGGTGGCGAATACGGTGGCGCCCTGTTCCGCCAGCCGGTCGGCTACCTGGGCGGTCGAGGATTCGGCGGCGTCGGCGGCGGCCAGCACGATCACCGGAAAGCGGGGGCCGACGATCTCGACCGGCCCGTGCAGCACCTCGGCTGCCGAATAGGCTTCCGCGTGGATGCCGCAGGTCTCCTTGAACTTCAGCGCGGCTTCATGGGCAATGGCGACGATCGGGCCGCGGCCCAGCACATATACCGACTTCGGTCCTTCCAGGCCGTTCTCCAGGGTCGCCCAGCGGTTGGCGAGGGCTTGTTCCAGGCAAGTGGGAAGCGCTTCCACCGCACCGGCCAGTGCGTCATCGCGCGCCCATCGCGCGATGATCGCCAGGCCGGCCGCGATGGCGCAGACGAAGGATTTGGTGGCCGCAACGCTCAGTTCCGGCCCGGCGGCAATGTCGATGGAATGATCGCAGGCGTCGGCCAGCGGGCTGGGCAGGGTGTTGGTCAGCGCCACCGTGGCCGCGCCGCCGGCGCGCGCGCGCTGCGCCATGGCAACGATGTCCGGGCTGGCGCCGGACTGGGATATGGCGAAGGCGGCCGCGCCGGCCATACGCGGGGTTATTCCATAGATCGACGCAAGCGACGGGCCGATGGAGGCGAGCGGTATCGCCAGCGTCAGTTCGACGGCGTATTTGAAAAACAGAGCCGCGTGATCGGATGAACCGCGCGCGATCGAGATGGCGAAGGGCGGGTCCAGCGATCGAAGCATGGCTGCAGCCTGGTCGATGTCGGCGCGCGATATATCGAGCATCCGCTCGACCGCCTGCGCGATCTCGTCGATCTCGGCGCGCATATGGGTGGAAACGGCTTGCATGGTTGATAAAGCGTATCCACGCTAGCTGCTTTGAATTTTCAGCTCGGCGACGAAGTCGTAGGCGTCGCCGCGATAGATCGAGCGGGTGAATTCGACCACCCGGCCCGATGCCAGGTAGGACACACGCTCGATGCGCAGCGCCGCGTCGCCGCATTCGATGCCAAGAAGTTTGGCTTCGTCGGCGTCGACGTTGCGCGCCGAGATGCGCTGGGTCGCCCGCACCGGGCGCGCGCCGCATTTTTCCAGCGCGTCATAAAGCGAACCGGATACGGCGGCCGGGTCGTCGATGAACTGGGCGACGATGGCCGCGCGCTCGATCGCCAAAGGCGTGCCGTTCGCCATGCGCAGCCGGTCAAACCGGGCGATCGGCTCGCCCACCGACAGGCCCAGGGTCATGATCTCGTCGGGCGACGGCGAGACGAGTTCGCGCTTGAGCCACTGCGACCGGGTCTGCAGGCCGCGCCGCGCCATGTCCTCGGTGAACGAGGTAAGCTGCGACAGGGGCTGCTGGACCCTGGAGACCGGGGCGGCGACGAAGGTGCCCGAGCCGCGACGGCGCACCAGCCGTCCCTCGCGTGCCAGGTCTTCGACCGCCTTGCGCACGGTGACGCGGCTGAGCGAAGCCATTCGCGCGATTTCGCGTTCGGTGGGCAGCGCCTCACCGTCCTTCAGCTGGCCGTTGTCGATCGCGTCTTCGAGAACGCGGCGCAGCTTCACATAGAGCGGACCGGGTTGCTCGGCGTTCAGCCGGTCCGGGGAGAAGATGGTTGCAGCGTCCATCGCCTCAGCTCCCTACCGGCGTCGGATGAAAGGCGCGCACCGCCAGTTGCACCGCGCCGGCCAGGGTTTCGGCCTGCGGTTCGCGCAGCATCGCGCGAAACCGCTCGCCGATACGGCCGTAGTAGAATTTTGCCAATCCGCCGGTCAGACACAGTTGCGGACATTTCGGCCATACCAGGGTTTCCAACACCGCGTCGATGTGGGCCACCGCATCGTCGACCAGATCGCGGGCGATGACGTCGTTGTTGTCGGCGTGATCGAACACCATCGGCGCGAAGCGTGCGAAGCTGCCGGGTTTCGCCTGTTGGGCAAAGCGAACAAGGGTGGCCGGATCGCCGCCAAATTCGTCCAGAACGGCCTGGCTTAGCGGCGTATGCGCACGCAGGCGATCATGGGCAAGCAAGGTCTCGCGCAGCACCGCACGGCCAAGCCAAGCACCGCTCGCCTGGTCGCCGACCATGAACCCCCAACCGCCACGCTTGGTGATCGTGTCGCCGCTCCGCGCCATATAGACCGATCCGGTGCCCAGCACCGCGACAACGCCATCCGTATCGCCCAGCGCGCTCTGCAGCGCGATCACCACATCGTCCTCGAATACGCAGCGTGCAAACGGCAGCCGGGCGGCCGTCGACCGGGTGTCCTCGTCCACATTGAAGCCCGCCAGGCCCAGCAGCGCCGGCAGGTCCGCAAGCTGCACATCGGCGATCCCGGCATCGGCCAGCGCCTTGCCGGCGGCGGCCGCGATGTTGTCGATCGCCGCCGGCAGGTCCGTGCTGACGTTGGCGGCGCCGTGCTCGCCACGCCCGACAATCCGTCCGTCGGCATCGGCTACCGCCGCGCGGCAACTGGTGCCGCCGCCGTCGATCGCGATCACATATTCCATTGGGAATCCATCGACCCGTCAATTGCACATCTATAATACCAATAAAATACCACTAGCCAAGCGCAAAATCCGATCCTCCATGAATCCTGCACAAGCGAATTATCGGCAACTCTGTAAAATGTTGTTTTTAAATATTATTATTGGGCACGTGTTGAAGCAGCGCGGCGCGTTAACTTTTTCTGGACAAATGGTATTGTTTTGGTATGCTGATCAAAAAGCCGGCTATCAGGCGGGGCAGATGACTGCGAAAGCGACGGAAAAACGCCACGAGCGGGCGGTCGGGTTGGACACCCTGGCCGCCGGAGAAGCCGCGTCGATCCTGTTCGAAACACAGCTTGAAGCATCCAATGCCGTTCGCGGCGCGTTGGACGGAATCGTACGCGCCTCGCAGCTTGCCGCACATACGCTGCGGGAAGGCGGGCGACTGTTTTACGCCGGCGCAGGCAGTTCCGGCCTGATGGCGATGGCCGATGCTCTCGAGCTTCCCGGCACCTACGGCATCGAGCCCGACCGGATCGTGATTCTGCTCGCCGGTGGTCCCGCCAGCCTCGCCACCTTGTCCGGTGGGGTGGAAGACGACGAGGCCGCCGCACGCGCCGATCTGGTGCGAAACGCTATCCGCGCCAACGACTGCGTCATAGCGGTGAGCGCCAGCGGTTCGACCCCGTACACGCAGACGATCGTCGAGGCCGCCGCGAGCGCCGGTGCGCCGGTCGTGGCCGTCGCCAACAACGCGGGTGCGGTCATCTTCGATGGCGCTTCGGTTTCGATCCTGCTCGCCACGCCGCCGGAGCCGGTCGCTGGCTCGACGCGGATGGGCGCCGGCACGGCGCAAAAGATCGCGCTCAACATGCTGTCGACGCTGACCGGCATTCGTCTGGGCCATGTGCACGACGGCTACATGGTCAACGTCCATGCCGACAACGCCAAGCTGCGCGCGCGCGCCGGCGCCATCGTGTCCGCGATCGCCGGGGTCGGCGCCGATGAAGGCGCCGGCTGGCTGGACAAGGCCGAAGGCTCGGTCAAGCATGCGGTGCTGATGGCCAGCGGCGCGGGCGACCGCAGCCAGGCCGACGGCTGGCTTCGACAATCGGACTACAATCTTCGCCGCGCACTGGCCGCGGTCTCACAGCTTTGACAAACCCGGACCCGCTCGGGCCAACGATGAAAGAAAAGGGAGAAAGACATGAAAGCCACCGCACTTAAAGGTCTGCTGCTCGCGGCGACCGCGATCAGCGCCGTGGGAGCGGCGTATGCCCAGGACGCCACGCTCACCATCGAAAGCTGGCGCAACGACGATCTTACCATTTGGCAGGACACCCTGATCCCGGCCTTCGAGGCCAAGCATCCCGGCATCAAGGTGACGTTCTCGCCGACCGCGCCGGCCGAGTACAACGCCGCGCTCAACTCGAAGCTGGAATCGGCTTCGGCCGGTGATTTGATCACCTGCCGGCCGTTCGACGCCTCGCTCGCCCTGTTCGACGCCGGCCATCTGGCGCCGCTGACCGACCTGGAAGGCATCAACAACTTCTCGCCGGTCGCCAAGTCGGCCTGGATCACCGATGACGGCTCGACCCCGTTCTGCGTGCCGATGGCCTCGGTCATTCACGGCTTCATCTACAACAAGGACGCGTTCGACGAACTGGGCATCTCCGTGCCGCAGACCGAGGACGAGTTCTTCGCCGCACTCGACAAGATCAAGGCGGACGGCACCTATATCCCGATGGCGATGGGCACCAACGACCAGTGGGAAGCCGCCACCATGGGCTACCAGAATATTGGCCCGAACTATTGGAAGGGCGAGGAAGGCCGCAACGCGCTGATCTCGGGCGACCAAAAGCTCACCGACGAGGCCTGGGTCGCCCCTTATCAGACCCTGGCGCGCTGGAAGGACTATCTGGGCGACGGGTTCGAGGCGCAGACCTATCCCGACAGCCAGAACATCTTCACGCTCGGCCGCGCTGCAATCTATCCGGCCGGCTCGTGGGAGATTTCCGGCTTCAACGCGCAGGCCGACTTCGAGATGGGCGCCTTCATTCCGCCGGTCAAGGCAGCGGGTGATACCTGCTACATTTCCGACCATACGGATATCGCCATTGGTCTCAACGCCGCCTCGCCGAACGCGGAAGCAGGCAGGGCGTTCCTGAACTGGGTGGCCTCAGCCGAGTTCGCCTCGCTCTACGCCAACGCGCTGCCGGGCTTCTTCCCGCTGTCCAGCGAGCCGGTCGAACTGGAAGATCCGCTCGCTCAGGAATTCATCTCCTGGCGGGGCAAGTGTGAATCCACCATCCGCTCGACCTACCAGATCCTGTCGCGTGGAACGCCCAATCTGGAGAACGAGACCTGGAATGCTTCCGCTAACGTGGTTCGCGGTTCGGAGACGCCGGAAGCGGCGAGCGCGCGTTTGCAGGAGGGTCTTGCAAGCTGGTACAAGCCGCAGATGTAACGAAAACCCGGTGGGCCGCCCGTTCGGCGCGGCCCACCCATTCAATCGGATTGAAATCCATTGTCGTCGGCGCCCAAGGGCAAACCCGCTTTTCGTCTGCACATAGCCGTTTTCCTGGCGCCGGCGGTCCTGGTCTACACCACGATCATGATCGTGCCGTTGTTCGGCACGCTGCAACTGGCGCTGTTCAGGTCGGTTGACGGAGCTCAGACGTTTGTTGGGCTCGGCAATTTCGAAGTGCTGTTCGGTGATCCGCGCTGGTCTCAATCGTTCTGGAACGCGCTTGCCAACAACACCTGGTTCTTCATCATTCACATGCTGGTGCAGAACCCGATCGGCATCGCACTGGCCGCGTTGTTGTCGCGCCCTTCCCTGAGACTGCGCGGGTTCTATCGAACCGCGATCTTCATCCCCACCATTCTTTCTTTCGTCATCGTGGGCTTCGTGTGGAAGCTGATCCTGTCGCCGGTCTGGGGGGTGGCGCCGGGCATGCTCGACGCGGTGGGGCTGAAGTTTCTGTTCGCCCCATGGCTGGGCAAGGAAGCCTATGCGTTGACCACGCTTGCGCTGATCTCGGTGTGGCAGTTCGTCGGCATTCCGATGATGCTGATCTATGCCGCGCTGCTGTCGATCCCCGATGAGATTCTGGAGGCGGCCGAATGTGACGGGATCACGGGCTTCGCCCAATTCTGGAAGATCAAGCTGCCGCTGGTGCTGCCGGCGATCGGGATCATCTCGATCCTGACCTTTGTCGGCAACTTCAATGCATTCGACCTCATCTACACCACCCAGGGGGCGTTGGCGGGGCCGAACTTCGCCACCGATATTCTGGGCACGTTCCTGTATCGCACCTTCTTCGGCTTTCAGTTGCAGCTCGGCGATCCGAACATGGGCGCGACGATCGCCTCGGTGATGTTCCTGATCATTCTGACCGGGGTGTCGATCTATCTGTTCGGCATCCAGACGCGGCTGCGCCGCTACCAGTTCTAGGAGGCCGGTCGTGAGCGTCGCCAGACATTCGAACGTCGGTTCGTTCGCGGCCCATGCGATCCTCGCCACCTATACCGTGATCGCCCTGTTCCCGGTCATCGTCATCGTCGTCAACTCGTTCAAGACCCGCAAAGCAATCTTTCGTTCGCCCTTGTCGCCGCCGGACGGCGAGACCTTCTCCCTGATCGGCTACGAGACCGTGATGGCCCAGGGCGACTTCGTTCTGTACTTCCAGAACAGCCTCATCGTCACGGTGGTGGCGCTGGCGCTGGTGTTGCTGTTCGGCGCCATGGCGGCGTTCGCACTGTCGGAGTATCGCTTCCGCGGCAACATGCTAATGGGGCTGTATCTGGCTCTGGGCATCATGATCCCGATCCGGCTGGGCACGGTGGCCATCATGCAGATGATGGTGGCCGCCGGCCTGGTGCCGACGCTCACCGCGCTGATCCTGGTCTATACAGCCCAAGGCCTGCCGCTGGCGATCTTCATCCTATCGGAGTTCATGCGAACGGTTTCCGATGACCTGAAGGATGCCGGCCGCATCGATGGCTTGAGCGAATACCGCATCTTCTTCCGCCTGGTGCTGCCGCTGGTGCGCCCGGCGCTGGCGACGGTGGCGGTGTTCACCATGATTCCGATCTGGAACGATCTGTGGTTCCCGCTGCTGCTGGCCTCGGCGGAGGAGACCAAGACCGTCACGCTCGGTGCACAAGTGTTCATCGGCCAGTTCGTCACCAACTGGAACGCGGTGCTGGCGGCGCTGTCGCTCGCCATCCTGCCGGTGTTGGTTCTCTACATCGTGTTCTCGCGCCAGCTGATCAGCGGCATCACCGCCGGGGCGGTCAAATGACCCAGGGTGACGCGCCCGTGCGGGTCATGGTGGCCGGGCTCGGCAATATGGGCCGCAGCCATGCGCTTGCCTATGCCGGCAATCCGGGCTTCGAGATCGTCGGGTTGGTCGACCGCGAACCGGTCGACTTGGCCGACGGGCTTGCCGGTTATGGGGTTCGCAACGATTTTCACGTCGCGCTCGGCGAGTTGAGGCCGGATTTGTGCGCGATCGCCACCTATTCCGACAGCCATGCCGACTATGCGACCGCCGCGATGGAAGCCGGCAGCCATGTGTTCGTGGAGAAACCGCTGGCGACGACGCTCGATGACGCGCAGCGTGTGGTCGATTGCGCCAAGGCCAATGGCCGCAAGCTCGTGGTCGGCTATATCCTGCGCCACCATCCCTCATGGGTGAAGCTGATCGCCGAAGCGCGCGCGCTCGGCGGCCCGTATGTGTTCCGCATGAACCTCAATCAGCAATCGAGCGGCCCGACCTGGGCGACCCATAAGCAGTTATTGCGCTCGACGCCGCCGATCGTCGATTGCGGCGTGCACTATGTCGACGCGATGTGCCAGATCACCGATGCCAGGCCGATCCAGGTGCATGGCATCGGTGTACGATTGTCCGACGAAGTGGCGGAAGACATGTACAATTACGGCCAGCTTCAGGTGCTTTTCGAGGACGGCTCGGTGGGCTGGTACGAAGCAGGCTGGGGGCCGATGATGAGTGAGACGGCGTTCTTCGTCAAAGACATCATCTCACCCAACGGGTCGGTGTCGATCGTCCACAAGGCCGGCGGCGCGACGGACAATTACGGCACCCATACCAAGACCGGCATCATCCGTCGCCACAGCGCCGAAACAGGGACTAACGGTCAGTTTGCGCGCGACGATGAAGACATCGACATGGCCGACGAGCCGGACCACCAGGAACTGTGCGACCGTGAGCAGGCGTTTGTGCTCAAGGCGATCCGCGCGGACCTCGATCTCGACCGCCACATGCACGATGCGGTTCTGTCGCTGCGCATCTGTCTTGCGGCCGACGTCAGCGTGCGCGAGCGGCGCGCCGTCGCGCTTTGAACATTCGGAGTTGAACCAGTGGGCTCATTGTCGCTGCAAGCCATTCACAAGTCCTTCGGCGCGGTCGAGGTGCTCAAGGGCATCGATCTGGAGGTCAACAACGGCGAGTTCGTCGTGTTCGTCGGGCCGTCGGGCTGCGGCAAGTCGACGTTGCTGCGCATTATCGCCGGACTGGAGGACGCCACCTCCGGCGCAGTCAGGATCAACGACCGCGACGTGACCACCGTCCCGCCCGCCAAGCGCGGCATTGCCATGGTGTTCCAGACCTACGCGCTGTACCCGCATCTGACCGTGCGCGACAATATGGGCCTGGGGCTGAAGCAGGCCGGCACCGCGAAGGATGAGATTGCGGACCGGGTGCGAACCGCCTCCGACATGCTGTCGCTCGCCGAGTATCTGGAGCGGCGGCCGGCGGAGCTATCCGGCGGCCAGCGCCAGCGCGTCGCTATCGGCAGGGCGATCGTGCGCGAGCCCGAACTGTTCCTGTTCGACGAGCCGCTGTCCAACCTGGACGCCGCGCTACGGGTGCAGACGCGGCTGGAGATTGCGCGACTGCATCGCGAGGTGGCGGCCACCACCATCTATGTCACCCACGACCAGGTCGAGGCGATGACGCTGGCCGACCGCATCGTGGTGCTGCATGGCGGCGTTATCCAGCAGATCGGCTCACCGATGCAGCTCTACAACAGCCCGCAGAACCAATTTGTAGCCGGGTTCATCGGCTCGCCGAAGATGAACTTCATCGAGGCAGGCGCGGTTGGTCGCAATGGGGTGTCGACCATCGGAGTGCGACCCGAACACATCACGGTCGACGGCAAGGCCGGCGACCTGGAAGGCGCGGTTTCGCATGTGGAGCATCTGGGCGCCGACATGAACCTGTATCTCGATTGCGCGGACGCCGGCACGCTGGTGGTGCGCATGTTCGGCGAACATCATTTCGATATCGGCGCCAAACTGTTCGCGCGCTTCGACGCCGGCCGGGCGCTCGGCTTCGATGCGGACGGGCAGACCGTCGATTTCAGCTGGGAATAGCTACTGTAGCCGGGCGAGCAGTTCGGCGGTCGGATAGGAATCGGCCGGCAGGCCCAGCCGTTGCTGGACGACCTTGACGGCGGCGCGGGTCCTGCGACCGGGAATGCCGTCGACCTTGCCCACGTCGAAGCCGCGCGCGACCAGAATGCGCTGCAGCTGACGAATCTGCTGGTGGCTGAGTGAATTGATCTTACCGCCACGGCTGACCTTGGGTGCGCCGGCCAGCCGGGTGGCGAAATAGGCCGCAGTGGTCGAATAGACCAGCGACTGGTTCCACTCCAGGAACATGCGGAAGTTCGGATAGGCCAGGAAGGCCGGTCCCTTGTGCCCCATCGGCAGCAGCAGCGAGGCTTTTAGCCCGTCGCCGGGAATGGGGCGGCCATCTGCATAGCGCACGCCGGAGGTCTTCCAGCGCGAGCGCGGGTGTTCGACGGCCAGATCGGCCTGGGCCCAGTCCATGCGCGTGGGCACCTTGACCTCTTCCAGCCACGGCTCGCCGCGGCGCCAGCCGAAGCTCTTCATCAGGTTGGCGCCGGAAGCCAGCGCGTCGGCACGGCTCTTGAGAAGGTCGCGCTTGCCATCGCCGTCATAGTCGACCGACACGTGATAATATTCGGTGGGCAGGAACTGCATCTGGCCCAGTTCGCCGGCCCACGCGCCGATCATCTGGGAAGCCTGCAGATCGCCGTTCTCGATCAGACGCAGCGCGTCGATCAGTTGCGGGCGGAACTTGGCCGGCCGGCGGCAGTCATAGGCAAGCGAAGTCAGCGACTTCAATGTGGAATCGTTACCCAACACCTGACCGAAATCGGTCTCCAGCCCCCAGAAGGCGGAGATCACCGGGCCGGGCACGCCGAACTGCGTTTCGATACGGTCGAAGGTGGATTTGAGCTTACGCAGGTTGGCGCGGCCCTGGTCGAGCCGGTATTGCGCCACCATGCGATCGGAGAACTGCAGGAAGGTCTGGGAAAATACGCCCTGGGCGCGGTCCTTGCGCACGATCGCCGGGTCGAACACCAGTTGCGGGGCGGCGGTGGCCCAGGTGCGCGCCGAGATGCCGCCCGCCAGAGCCTCCGCCTTGAGATCGGCGAGCCAGGGGCGGAACTGCTGCGAGTCCTGACATTTCTGCGCCGAGGCCGGGTATGCCGCGACCAACAGGCCGACGGTCGCCAGCACAGCCGGCATGATGATGTTCGAAACTGATCCTGCCGGCATGTCCGCCCTCCGATCCGTGCATGTCCCGATAGCTGATTCGCCGCTCTATAGCCGGAAATTGCGGCCGAAACGAAGACGCAAAACGCGTCTGCGCCGTCCGAAAGTCCGCCGGCCGGCTAAAACTCGCCGCGCTGGCGCATCGCGGCGGTCAGGGTACCCTCATCCAGATAGTCCAACTCCCCGCCGACCGGAACGCCATGGGCAAGCCTGGTGACCTTCACGTCGAGCCCGGTCAGCTGGTCGGTGATGTAATGAGCGGTAGTTTGGCCCTCGACTGTGGCGTTGACGGCCAAGACGAGTTCCGCCGGCTGTCCCGAACCGGTGGCCGCGGTGGCTCGATCGATCAGCGATGCAATGTTGAGGTCGTCCGGGCCCACACCGTCGAGCGGCGACAAGGTGCCACCGAGCACGTGGTAGGTGCCGTTGGTGGCGTTGGCGCGCTCCAGCGCCCATAGGTCGGCCACGTCCTCGACCACGACTATGGTGGCCGGGTCACGACGCGGGTCCGCGCAGATCGTGCAGGGATCGACCGTATCCACATTGCCGCAGCGCGAGCAGACCGTCACCTTGTCGACGGCGTCGGCAACCGCGGCCGCAAGCGGCGTCATCAGCTGATCTTTCTTCTTGATCAGGTGCAGGGCGGCGCGGCGCGCGGAGCGCGGACCCAGGCCGGGCAGGCGGGCGAGCAACTGAATAAGGCGCTCGATCTCCGGTCCCGCAGTGTGGCCGGTCATTGGCGATGTTTCCCTTTGCGGTCGCGCGAATCGGTCGTGCCGGCCATCTCAGCCGAACGGCAGTTTCATGCCGGGCGGCAGCGGCAGACCGGCGGTGAGCTCGCTGGTCTTTTGCGCCGTCATCTCGTCGACCTTGCCGCGCGCGTCGTTATAGGCGGCCATGACCAGGTCTTCGATGATGTCGCCCTCGCCTTCTTTGACCAGCGATGGATCGATGTCGACGGACCGCATCTCCCCCTTGCCCGACAGCCGCACCTTGACCAGGCCGCCGCCGGCGATGCCTTCCGCCTCAAGGCTCGCCAGCTCCTCCTGCATGGCCTGCATCTTTTCCTGCATCTGCTTGGCCTGCTTCATCAGGCCCATGATGTCTTTCATCGCTTTCTCACTGATTTTCTAGGCTTGTGCATATGCCAGCCAGATGGGGTTGGAGCCGGCGTTATTCAAAGAAGTCATCTAGATTGTCGGTTTCCTCGACGGGCGTCGTTTCGCTGTCGGCCTCGCGAATGCGCACATCGACGATGCGTGCGCCGGGAAACCTGGCGATCACCGCGGCCACCGCCGGGTCTGCGCGCACCTCGTCATGGGCGGCCTCGCGCCCGGTGCGCTCGGTCTCCTCCAACGTCGGCGCGCCGCCTTCGCGGCTGGTGGTGATGATCCAGCGCCTGCCGGTCCAGTCCGACAGTCTGGCCGACAGATCGTGGATGAAGTTGGCGGGCGGATCGCCCACCAGGTTGACCTCCATGCGTCCGTCCTCGAAGGCCACCAAACGCACGTTGCGCCGCAGCCGCTCCTTCATCTGCAAATCGCGCTTGTCTTCGGCGAGAAAGATTAGCTCCTCGAAGCGGTTGAGCGCGATCGTCGTCGTTTGGACCGGTTCGGCTTCCTCCTGTGGGCGTGCGGCCAGCTTGGGTGCGGCGCCGGCCGGCCCGCCGCCGGCTGATGCCGGGCCGTCGGAGCGGCCCATCGCGGGCGCCGGGCTATCGCCGGTATTGTTGGTGGATGGCCGATCGCCACCATTTGTCGGTGGTGCCGGATCGGGTTTTCCCCGGACGGTTTCGCCGGTGCCTTGCAACTGGCGAACCAGTTCGTCGGGGGTGGGGAGCGTTGCCGCGTGGGTCAGCCGCACCAGCACCATTTCAGCCGCCGCCAGTGGCCGCTCGGTGGTGGCCACTTCGTCAATGCCCTTCAGCAGCATTTGCCATGCGCGTCCGAGCACGCGCACCGAGAGCTTTTCAGCGAACTCGGTCCCACGTTTCTTCTCGGCTTCGATGAGCGTCGCTTCGTCGGCTGCGCCGGGCACATATTTCAGCCGGGTCACGAAGTGGATGAAATCGGCCAGGTCCGCGAGCACGACGGAGGGCTCCGCACCCGCATCATACTGCGAGCGAAGCTCGCCAAGCGCCTCGCCCACCCTGCCCGCCATCACGTGCTCGAACAGATCGATGACGCGGGCGCGGTCGGCAAGGCCCAGCATCGCACGCAGGCTGTCGGCCTTGATGTCACCGCCATCGTGGGCGATCGCCTGATCGAGCAACGACAGCGCGTCGCGCACCGAGCCTTCCGATGCGCGCGCCAGCAGCGCCAGCGCCGGCTCCTCGATCTTCACGTCTTCGGCGTGGGCGACCATGCGCAGATGATCGCACAGCACGCCGGCATCCACCCGGCGCAGGTCGAAGCGCTGGCAGCGCGACAGGATGGTGACCGGCACTTCGCGGATTTCGGTGGTGGCGAAGATGAACTTCAGGTGCTCGGGCGGCTCTTCCAGCGTTTTGAGCAGCGCGTTGAACGAGTGCTTGGACAACATGTGCACTTCGTCGATGATGTAGACCTTGTAGCGGGCGGACACCGGCCGGTACTGCATCGAATCGAGCAGTTCGCGCATCTTCTCGACCTGGGTGTGGGAGGCGGCGTCCATCTCGATCACGTCCATGTGGCGCCCGGCCATGATGGAAGCGCAATGCTCACCGTGCTTCTCGAGCTTGATGGTCGGCTGGTCGGTCGCCTCGTCGCGATAGTTGAGCGCGCGCGCCAGGATGCGCGCCGTCGTCGTCTTGCCGACGCCGCGCACGCCGGTGAGCATATAGGCCTGGGCGATGCGGCCGGTCTCGAACGCGTTGGTCAGGGTGCGCACCATCGGCTCCTGGCCGATCAGGGCGGAGAAGCTTTCGGGACGGTATTTGCGAGCGAGCACCCGGTAGGCGCCGCCGGCCGTCGAGTTGGCATCGTCGTGCATGGTGTCATCATAGCGCAATTCGCCGGCGCTCAAACCGTGCATGCGCGAAAGTCCGGGAAAAAGCGCCGGCCGGGCCGATAGGCACTTAGCGCTGACATAAGCGGTGGAAGGCCGACTTAGCGGTGACCCGCACAAAACTCGTTGGGGCTGCTTCCTTCCGGACCTGACCCGGTTGGCGAGGCGTACGTCCACCTGCGACCTTCCATCGCCAGATATCCGGTATCGCGGCAAAAAAAGCAAGTCACTGGCGTCGGGGGCGGGTTGCTGATAGGGCCAGACGTTCTCATTTTGCGACCGCGTCCCAATCATGCCGATTTCGTTCGACGACTGCCCCGAACCGGAACCCAGCAAACGCACCGGGTTTTCCCACAACACGCTGGTTCGCGACAGCGAGCGGCGCACGGATGCCTGGTTGCCCGAGGCTCTGGCCAATCCGGCCACCCGCTACTTCGCGTTTTCGCAAGGCAAGGTGTTCGTCAACGATGCCGACCAGGCCGGAACCCGGCTCGACAAGGCGACTTTGGCGGCCTTCGAGCCGGACCTGGACGAGGCGATCCTGCTGGGCAATGACGGCGACGTTCCGGTGATTGCCGTGCCGGTCGCGGCTGACGCTGAAGCGGTCGAGCCGCCCTGGCAGGCGTTGGATTTTCGCGGTCTGCTCTACGCCAGCAGCGTGTCCGAGGAGGATGCCGGCGCGATCGCCCAGGCCGGCGCGCTGATTGCCTGGGCCGCCGGCAATCGCCATTGCGGCCGCTGCGGCGGCGTGACCACGCCGGCGATCGGCGGGATGCGGCGCGACTGCGCCGGGTGCGGACGCCAGACGTTTCCGCGCACCGATCCGGTGGTGATTATGCTTTTAGTCGACGGCGAGCGTTGCGTGCTGGGACGCAGCCACCATTTTCCAACCGGCTGGTATTCGTGCCTGGCCGGCTTTGTCGAACCGGGCGAGACCATCGAGGACGCGGTGCGGCGCGAAGGTCACGAGGAAAGCGGCGTGCGCATCGGTCGCGTGAAGTATTTCGCCAGCCAGCCCTGGCCGTTTCCCCATTCGCTCATGATCGGTTGCTTCTGCGAGGCGATCAGCGGCCAGATCGATTTCGACACAGGAGAACTAGACGATTGCCGCTGGTTCGCGCGCGACGAGGTGCGCGCGATGATAGCCGGCGAACACGCTGCCGAACTGCGCGCGCCGCCGTCGAAATCCATCGCCGCGCAGATCATCCGCGAGTGGGTGAACGGCTGACCTGCGTCAGTAGTCGCGGAACGGGCTCGCCGGATAGACGCCGAGCATGCGGAACTGTTTGCAGAAGAATTGGAGTTCCTCCAGCGCCAGGCGGACATTGTCGTCGTCGGGGTGACCCTCCACGTCGGCGTAGAACTGGGTGGCGAAGAAGTTGCCGCCGAGCTGATACGACTCCAGCTTGGTCATGTTGACCGAATTGGTGGCGAACCCGCCCATCGCCTTGTAGAGCGCGGCGGGAATGTTGCGGACCTGGAACAGGAAGGTGGTGATCACCGGCCCGTTGTTCGCCGGGGCCTGCTTGTCTTCCTGGGACAGGATGAGGAAACGGGTGGTGTTGTGCGCTGCGTCCTCGACGTCCTCGGCCAGGATCTTCAAATCGTAGAGTTCAGCCGCCAGCCGTGGCGCCAGGGCCGCGATCGAGTGCTCGTCGGCTTCGGCCACCAGCCGGGCGGAGCCGGCCGTGTCGCCGCCAACCACCGCCTTCCAACCGTGCCGGCGGATGATGTCGCGGCACTGGCCGAGCGCGTGCACGTGGGAATAGACCGTCTCGATATCCTCGATCTTGGTGCCCGAGCGCGCCATCAACTGAAAATGGATCGGCAGGAAGTGCTCGCCGATGATGTGCGCATTGGAGTGGGGCAGCAGGTGGTGGATGTCGGCGACGCGGCCGGCGATCGAGTTCTCCACCGGGATCATCGCCAGATCGACGTCACCCTTGTCCAGCGCGTTGAACACGTCCTCGAAGGTCGCACACGGAACCGGCTCCATGCCTTCAAACATCTGTCGGCAGGCAGTATCGGAATTCGCACCCGGCTCGCCCTGGAAGGCGATCCGGCCGGTTTGCGCGGGCATAATTCGTTACTCCGATGCTCGGCTCCGGCCCGCTCCCCCTCCCAACCACCCCACGGCAGTATCCTCGCAGGGGGTGGTTGGGAGGGGGAGCGGGCCGGAGCCGTCAACAACTCTAATGTTCTGCGAGCAGGCGTTCGGCCCGCTCCAGGTCCGCCGGCGTGTCTACACCAAGCGGGGTCGCTTCGACAATCTCCACATCGATGCGCATTCCCGCCTCCAGCGCGCGCAGTTGCTCCAGCCTCTCTCGCAATTCCAATGGCGAGGGCGGCAGGTTGATGAACCGCTCCAGGGCGGCGCGGCGATACGCGTAAATGCCGATGTGATGATAGAGCGGGCCGTCGCCGGCCGGCGCGGCGGCACGGGTGAAATAGAGCGCGCGCATGCGGCTGGCCGTCAGCGGACTGCCCACCGCCTTGACGACGTTGGGGTCGGTCTTTTCGCGCTCCTGCTCGATTTCGACCGCGATGGTGCCGATGTCGCAGGCATCTTCGGTGAGCGGGCCGGCGCTCGCCGCGATGAGGGGGCCCGGGACGGTGGGGAAATCGCCCTGCAGGTTGATGATGATGTCCGCCGTGCCCTGCGGGTCGATCCGGCAGGCCGCCTCCCAGATACGGTCGGAACCGGATTGGTGGTGGTCGCCGGTCATCACCGCCTCGCCGCCGTGGGCGCGTACCGCGTCGGCGATCTCATCGGCGTCGGTCGCCACCACCGGCTGGCCGATGCCCGCTTCGTTAGCGCGGTCGATCACGTGGCAGATCATCGGCTTGCCGGCGATCATGGCCAGCGGCTTGCCGGGAAACCGGGTCGACGCCATGCGCGCCGGGATCAGGATCAGGGGTTCGCTCATTGCTGGATGGCCTGGAAGCGGCGGGCGCCTAATTTCCGGCTATGTGCCGGCTCCAAGTGGCAAAAAGTCTCACCCGATCACCGATACAGGCGTTGTCACGCACAGGCAAACCAAATAGTTTGACGGCCGATTTGCGAATTCTTGAGGTGGCCGCGGCGATGCCCGCGCGCGGCGCCAGTTGGGGATCAGGCGATGATGGATTCATTTGAATTCAACAAGATAGCGATGGCCGTGCTCGGCACGCTGTTCTTCATACTGTCCGTAAGTTTCATGTCCGACGCCCTGTTCCATTCGTCGGTGCCGCAGAATGCCGGATATGTGATCGAAGCCGAAGACGATCACGGCGGAGGCGGCGAAGCCGTCGCCTCGGGTCCCAAATATGAGCCGATCGCCGATTTGCTGGCGACCGCCGATCTGGCGGCCGGCGAGCGGGTGGCGAAGAAGTGCGCCGCCTGCCACACCTTCGACAAGGGCGGCAAGAACAAGGTCGGCCCAGCGCTGTTCGGCATCGTGAACAAGCCGATGGCGAACGCCGACGGCTTCAGCTATTCGGCGGCGCTGCGCGATTACGGGGCCGGCAAGCAGTGGACCTATGACGAGCTCAACGGTTTCCTGTGGAAGCCCAAGAGCTACATCAAGGGCACCTCGATGGGCTTTGCCGGCGTCAAGAAAGTCGCCGACCGGGCCAATCTGGTGGGTTATCTGCGCTCGCTCGCTGATACGCCGGCGCCGTTGCCGGGCGAATAGGCCTTAATCAGCGATCATGAATCGGCGCGGGTGCGCCGATGACAAAACCGTAATCACCGGCCCATTGCCGCGATTTCGCCACGCGAATATCCTGCTGTTTCGCGAGATCCGGTTTTTGGGAGGTGGAATCGTGACATCCAACCCCGTTTGTCAGCAACGCCTGGGCGCGATTGCCATCGTCTGGGCGTTGGCCCTGTTTACGTCCTGGGCCAACGCCGGGGAAGCCGACTGGCGCCACGGCGACGCCCTGTTCGGCGAGTTGCGGTACGGTCCGGACTTTTCTCACTATGAACACGTGAACCCCGACGCCCCCAAGGCCGGCACCTACCATCAGGCCGTCCATGGCGGCTATGACAGTTTCAACCCGTTCGTGGTGCGTGGCCGGCCCGCCGCCGGCCTGACCTCCTTCGGCGGCATTCTCTACGACAATCTGCTGGAGCAGTCGGTCGACCAGCCGAGCGCGTCGTACGGGCTGGTGGCCGACGCGTTTCGGGCGGCCGATGATCATTCCTGGGCCGTCTATCGCATCCACCCGAAGGCGCGCTGGCACGACGGCGAGCCGATCACGGCGGAAGACGTGATCTGGTCGATGGAGGTGCTTCGCGCCAACTATCCGTTGTGGAAGGATTACTATAAGAACATCGAGACGGTGAGCGCGCTGAGCGAGCGCGAGATCGAGTTCCGATTCGACCAGGCGGGCAACCGCGAACTGCCGCACATCATCGGCGATCTGCCGGTTCTGCCCAAACATTGGTGGACCGGCATCGGCGCGGACGGAAACCCGCGCGATATATCGAAACCCACCACGGAACCGCCCCTGGGTTCGGGTCCATATCGCATCGGCGAGTTCGATCTTGGCAAGTCGATCACCTGGGACCGAGTCGAGGACTATTGGGGCGCGGACCTTCCCGTGCGCAAGGGCCGGTTCAATTTCGATCACCTGAAATACACCTACTTCCTCGACCAGACCGCGATCTGGGAGGCGTTCAAGAAGGGCGGCATATCCGACCTGCGGGTGGAAAACCGGTCCCAGCGCTGGGCCCAGGGCTATGATTTTCCCGCTTACGAGCGCGGCGACGTAGTAAGAAAGGCGTTTCCCGGCGAAGGCGGTGAGCCGTTCCAGGGCTATTACTTCAACATCCGGCTGGAGAAGTTCGCCGACCGCAGGGTACGCCAGGCGCTCGGTCTGCTGTTCGACTTCGAGTCGATGAACAAGACCCTGTTCTTCGGCGCCTATCGGCGCACGGACAGTTTCTTCGAGGGCGGGGAGTTGCAGTCATCGGGTGTTCCACAGGGGCGCGAGCTGGAAATTCTGGAAGAGTATCGCGATCAGCTTCCGCCGGAATTGTTCACCCAGCCATTCGAGCTTCCGGTATTCGAAAAACCGGGTGACTTCCGATCAGCGCAACGCACCGCCATCCGGCTGTTCCGGGAAGCCGGCTTCAATTTCGCCGGCGGCAAGATGCTGGGGCCGGACGGGGAACAATTCTCGATCGAGTTTCTCGGCGACAGTCCGGTCGATGAGCGAATCGCCATTCCCTATATCGAGAACCTGCGCAAGCTGGGGATCGAGGCCAACCTGCGCGTCGTCGATACCGCGCAATATGGCAACCGCGTCGATGAGCACGATTTCGAGGTGACGTCCGTCCTCACGCTGCAATCGCAGTCTCCCGGCAACGAGCAGCGCGAATATTGGAGCAGTTCGGCGGCCGATACGCACGGCTCTCGCAACTATGCCGGCATCAAGGATCCGGTGGTTGACGAGTTGGTGGAGCGCATCATCGTGGCGCCTAACCGACAGGAGCAGGTCCACCTCGTGCACGCGCTCGACCGGGTGCTGAAATGGGGCTTCTACGTGGTGCCCCACTGGCACAATCCGGACGACTGGATCGCCTATTGGCGGCAATTGCAGATCCCCGAGCCGCAGCCGACGCTCGTGGGCGTTGATTTGTTCTCGTTCTGGATCGACGAGGCGGTCGAACGCGAGCTGGAGGCGGGCCGATGAGGATCGCCGGCATCTATCCCCACACCCGCAGGCAGTTTATCGGCGGGCTGGCCGGCGTCGGCGTGGTGGGTCTCCTGGGCGTTCGCCCAAGCCTGGCCGCCAATCCGACCGGCGTGAAACTGCACGGCCTGTCGTCGTTCGGTGATCTGAAATACGCGCCCGACTACAAGCAGTTCGATTTCGCTAGCCCCGGCGCGCCCAAGGGCGGGACGTTCGTGTTCACCCCATCCTACTGGTTCTACAACCAGAACACCCAAACCTTTAACACCCTCAACACCTTCGTGCTGCGCGGTGAGGCGCCGCCGCGCATGGAGCTGTGTTACGATTCGCTGATGGTCTGGGCGATCGACGAGCCGGACGCGCTTTATTGCGCGGTGGCGCGCTCGGTGGAGATCTCGCCCGACCGCAACACCTATCGGTTCGAGCTGCGCAAGGAAGCGCGCTTCAACGACGGAACGCCGATCACCGCCGCCGACGTGGCGTTTTCGTACAACATCATCCAGGAAAAAGGCCATCCGCAGCTTTCCCAGGACCTGCGAGACCTGGACGAAGCCGTGGCCGTCGATCCGCATACTTTCGAGTTGCGGTTCAATGGCAGGCAGTCGGATCGGGCGATCCTGGCGATCGCCCATACCGTGCCGATCCTGTCAGCAAGCCACTTTGCCGACCGCGAGTTCGACGCATCGACTCTCGATCCCGTCCTAGGCTCCGGACCGTGGAAGGTCGGGCGGTTCTCCGCCGGCAAGTTCGTCGAATATGAGCGGGCGAAGGACTATTGGGCGCGGCAGATGCCGTTCGCGATCGGCCTCAATCACTTCGATACCATCCGCATCGATTTCTTCCGAGACCGCGTCGCGCCGTTCGAGGCGTTCAAGAAGGGCGAAATCCTGTGGCGCCAGGAGTTCACCTCCAAGGTCTGGGCCACCGAGTACAACTTTCCCGCGGCCGAAGACGGCAGGGTAGTCAAGCGCGAGTTCCCCGACGAATTGCGCCCGTCGATGCAGGCATGGGCGGTCAACACAAGACGGGCGAAGTTCGCCGATCCGCGCACGCGCCAGGCGATCGGCCTGTGCTTCGACTTCGAATGGACCAACCGCAACCTTTTCTACGGCGCCTATGCGCGCTCGCAATCGCTGTTCGAGACCTCCGACTTCAAGGCCGAAGGCCGGCCGTCGGCCGACGAACTCGCACTGCTCGAGCCTTTCCGCAGCGAGCTGCCCGCGGCCGTGTTTGGACCGGCGATCAGCCAGCCGGTCAGTGACGGGTCGGGCTCCGACCGATCGCTGCTGCGCCAGGCGGTCGATCTGCTTAGCGATGCCGGCTGGCGGCGAGAGGACGGCAGGCTGGTCAACGACGCCGGTGACAAGCTTACTATCGAGTTCCTGATCCGCGCGCCGGTGTTCGAGCGCATACTGGGCAAGTATGTGGAGAACATGCGCCAGGTGGGCATCGAGGCGACCATCCGGCTGGTCGACCCGTCGCAGTTCCAGGCCCGGCTCGACGAATACGACTTCGACATGATGGGCATCGCGTTTTCCTTCGCCGCCAGCCCAACCGCCGAGAGCATGCGCCAGTTCTTCCACTCGGACGCCGCCGCACGGCCCGGTGCGTACAATTATCCCGGCGCGACGATCCCGGCGGTGGACGCGCTGATCGACGAGTTGGCCAAGGTGACCTCGCGCGAACAGTTGGTCACCGCCATGCGCGCGATCGACCGGGTGATGCGCGCGCATCATGTGTGGATACCCAACTGGTTCTCAGCCAGCCACCGGATCGCAATTTGGGATATGTTCGGCTGGAAGGAGCCCAAGCCCGACTATCATTTCCCGGTCGAGCAGTTGTGGTGGTATGACGAAGACAAGGCTCGAGCAATCGGCAAGGCGTAGGTCGATGCCTGTAACGCCATAACGGACCGCGACCGCGATGGGTGCATACATCCTGCGCAGACTGCTGCTGATGATCCCCACCATGGTCGGGATCATGGCGATCTCGTTTGCAGTGATTCAGTTTGCACCGGGTGGGCCGGTGGAACGGGTGATCGCGGAACTGACCGGCCAGGGCGGTTCGGCGACTGATCGAATCTCCGGTGCCGGATCGGATTTCTCCCAGGCCGATTCCGGGGTCGATGCCGGCGGCGAAGGCGCGTCGAAATATCGCGGCGCCCAGGGCCTCGACCCGGAATTCATCGCGCAACTGGAAGCACAGTTCGGTTTCGACCAGCCGCCGCTGAAGCGGTTCGGCACGATGATGTGGAACTATCTGCGGCTTGATTTCGGCGAAAGCTATTTTCGCGACATCACGGTCCTCGATCTGATCATCGAAAAGATGCCGGTTTCGGTGTCGCTGGGCCTGTGGATCCTGTTCCTGTCCTACGGCATTTCGATTCCGCTGGGCATCAGAAAGGCGGTCAAGGACGGCACGCCGTTCGACATCTGGACTTCCGGCGTGGTGATCGTCGCCTATGCGATCCCCGGTTTCCTGTTTGCCATTCTGCTCATCGTACTGTTTGCCGGCGGCTCGTTTTTCGACTGGTTTCCGCTGCGCGGGCTGACTTCGGAGAATTTCGCCGAACTGTCACCGCTGGAAAAGATAGTCGACTATTTTTGGCACCTGGCCCTGCCGCTCATTTCCATGGCGCTGGCCTCGTTCGCGACGACCACGCTGCTGACCAAGAATTCCTTCCTCGACGAAATCCGCAAGCAATATGTGCAGACCGCGCGTTCGAAGGGGCTGACCGAGCGCCAGGTGCTGTATGGCCACGTGTTCCGCAACGCCATGCTGATCATCATCGCCGGGTTTCCCGGCGCGTTCATCACCGCGTTCTTCACCGGATCGCTGCTGATCGAGACCATCTTCTCGCTGGACGGGCTCGGCCTGCTCGGCTTCGAAAGCGTGATCGGGCGCGATTATCCGGTGGTTTTCGCCACGCTGTACATCTTCTCGCTGATGGGGCTGATCATCTCGCTGGCCTCCGATCTGACCTACACCTGGATCGATCCGCGCATCGATTTCGAATCGCGGGAGGTGTAGCGGGGTGGACGGAGCGGTGGACACACGGAGTTTCGAAGCGGCGGCGCCGGATCGGCGCCGGTTTGCGCTGAGCCCGCTCAATCAGCGCCGCTGGGCGAATTTCAAGAAGAACCGACGCGGCTACTGGTCGGCCTGGCTGTTTCTTGTCCTGTTCGTTCTGTCGCTGTTCGCCGAGTTCCTGGCCAATGACCGGCCGATCCTGGTGGTCTTCAAGGGCGGTATCTACATGCCGGTCTTCGTCAACTACGACGAGACCGTGTTCCTGGGCGATGACGGCTTTCTGCCCGTCACCGACTATCGCATCCCCGAGATCCACCAGGCGATCTCCGAGAACGGCTGGGCGCTGTGGCCGGCGGTGCGCTACTCGTTCCGCACCGTCAATAACGAGGTGCCCGAACCCGCGCCCTCGAAACCGTCCTGGCTGTATTCCGCCCAGGAACGGTGCGCTCAATATCCCGCCGGGGTCGACGACCCGGCCTGCGTCATTGGCAATTGGAACTGGCTGGGTACCGACGATCAGGCGCGCGATGTGCTCGCCCGGGTGATCTACGGCTTTCGCATCTCCGTGCTGTTCGGCCTGCTGCTCACCGCGGCCTCGGCGATCATCGGGGTGACCGCCGGTGCGGTACAGGGTTATTTCGGCGGTTGGATCGATCTGCTGTTTCAGCGCTTCATCGAGATCTGGTCGGCTATCCCGGTGCTGTATCTGTTGCTCATCATCGCCGCCGTCCTGCCGCCCGGCTTTTTCGTGCTGCTTGGCATCATGCTGCTGTTTTCCTGGGTGGCGTTCGTCGGCGTGGTGCGTGCGGAATTTCTGCGGGCGCGCAACTTCGAATATGTCAACGCGGCCCGGGCGCTCGGCGTTGGCAACTGGACGATCATGCGCCGCCACCTGTTGCCGAACGCCATGGTGGCGACGCTGACCTTCCTGCCGTTCATCCTGAACGGCTCGATCACCACGCTGACCTCGCTCGACTTCCTCGGCTTCGGCCTGCCGCCCGGCTCTGCCTCGCTGGGTGAACTGCTTGCCCAGGGCAAGAACAATCTGCAGGCGCCGTGGCTGGGCATCTCCGGCTTCGTGGTGATTTCGCTGATGCTGTCGCTGCTGATCTTCGTCGGCGAGGCGACCCGCGACGCCTTCGATCCGCGCAAGACGTTCGGGTGAGGATCATGGCGAAAACACCGCTTCTTGCCATCGAAGACCTTTCCGTCGCGTTCCGCCACGACGGCAGGAGCAACCTGGCCGTCGACCGGGTCAGCCTCGCCATCGATCCCGGCGAGACCGTGGCGCTGGTGGGTGAATCGGGTTCGGGCAAGTCGGTGACCGCGCTTTCGGTGCTCAAGCTGCTTCCCTATCCGGCGGCCAGCCATCCTTCCGGCCGGGTCCTGTTCAAAGGGGAGGACCTGCTCGATACCGACGAGACCGATCTGCGCCGGGTGCGCGGCAACGATATTACGATGATCTTCCAGGAACCGATGACCTCGCTCAACCCGCTGCATACGGTCGAGCGGCAGATCGGTGAGATTCTTTCCCTGCACCGCGGACTTTCCGAAGGCGCCGCGCGCGAGCGGACCCTGGAGTTGCTTTCCCAGGTCGGCATCCACAATGCCGAACGGCGGCTCGGCGCCTATCCGCATCAGTTGTCCGGCGGCCAGCGCCAGCGGGTGATGATCGCCATGGCGCTCGCCAACGAGCCGGAACTGCTGATCGCCGACGAGCCCACGACGGCGCTGGATGTGACCGTACAGGCACAGATCCTCGAACTGCTCAAGGAGTTGCAGCGCACCCGCGATCTGGCGATGCTGTTCATCACCCACGATCTGGGCATCGTGCGCAAGTTCGCCGATCGCACCTGCGTGATGGAAGGCGGCCGGATCGTCGAGCACGGACCGACGGATAAGCTGTTCGCCAGGCCGAAGGACCCGTACACCCAGCACCTGCTGGCCGCCGAACCCTCCGGCGATCCGCCGCAGGCCGCCAAGGCCGCCAAGACCGTGCTCAAGGGCGACGGCATCAAGGTCTGGTTCCCCATCAAGCGCGGCTTCATGCGAAGGACTGTCGATCACGTGAAAGCGGTTGACGATATCGATGTGGAACTGAAGGAAGGCCAGACGCTGGGCGTCGTCGGCGAATCGGGATCGGGCAAGACGACCCTTGGCCTGGCGCTGACCCGGCTGATTTCGTCACAAGGGCGGATTTCCTTTGTGGGTCAGGATATCGACGCCTATTCCTTCCGGCAGATGCGGCCGCTGCGCGATTCGATGCAGGTGGTCTTTCAAGACCCCTACGGATCGTTGTCGCCGCGCATGTCGGTTGGCGAGATCGTTTCCGAAGGCCTGAGCATCCACCGTCCGCATCTCAGTTTCGAAGAACGGGACGCGCGGGTCGCCGACGCACTGGCCGAGACCGGGCTCGATCCCGATACCCGCCACCGCTATCCGCACGAGTTTTCGGGCGGTCAGCGCCAGCGCATCGCCATCGCGCGCGCCATCGTGCTGGAGCCGCGGTTCATCATGCTGGATGAACCGACTTCGGCGCTCGACATGAGTGTGCAGGCCCAAGTGGTCGA
The DNA here is from genome assembly GCA_028281105.1 of Rhizobiaceae bacterium. Classification (GTDB taxonomy): domain Bacteria; phylum Pseudomonadota; class Alphaproteobacteria; order Rhizobiales; family Rhizobiaceae; genus JANQKQ01. Next base: position 75,854 of record JANQKQ010000026.1, on the reverse strand, counting down.
CCTGCTGCGCGAGCTGCAGGAGAGACACCGGCTCGCCTATATGTTCGTCAGCCATGATCTGAAGGTGGTGCGTGCGCTCGCCAACGACGTGATCGTGATGCGCGCCGGCAAGGTGGTGGAGCGTGGGTCGGCGAGCCAGATCTTCGAAGCTCCGCGCACCGACTATACCAGGGCGCTGATGGCCGCAGCCTTCGATCTGCAGACCACCGACGCCGGAGTGGTATCGCAATGACACAATCTTCGCCGGGCACGATCCTGATATCGACGGATGAAGCCAGCCTGCCCGCCTGGGTCGGCGTGTTCGAGCGGCTGGCGCCCGATCGTCGCGTGGTGACCGGCCGTAGCGCCGATCATGACGGCGACATCGAATATGCGGTGGTGTGGAGCCAATCGCCCGGCCTGCTCATCGGTCTGCCGAACCTGAAGGCGGTCTTCTCCATCGGCGCGGGCGTGGACCATGTGCTGGCGGACGAAAGCCTGCCCGACGTGCCGGTGGTTCGTGTGGTCGCCGACGATCTGACCAACCGGATGGGCGAATTTGTGGTCTGGCAGGTGTTGGACCAGTTCCGACAGGGTCCGGCCTATCGCGACCTGCAGAGGCAGGCGACGTGGAAATGGCTGCCGCAGACCGCGGCCGACGCGGTCACCGTCGGCATCATGGGGTTGGGCGTGCTGGGCCAGGACGCGGCGCGCAAGCTGGCGATGATAGGCTTCAAGCTCGCCGGCTGGAGCCGCACGGCAAAATCGGTCGAAGGCGTGGCCACCTATGCCGGCGAGGATGGCCTGGGGCCGTTCTTGGGAGCGAGCGACATCGTGGTGGTTCTGTTGCCGCTGACGCCGGCGACCAGCGGCATTCTGAACTATGAACTGTTCGAGAAATTCAGGCGTTCGACCATGCCCAGCGGACCGGTGCTGATCAATGCCGGGCGCGGCGGCCTGCAGGTGGAGACCGATATCATCCGCGCTCTGGACGAGGGGTTGCTGGGCTCGGCGAGCCTGGACGTGTTCGAGACCGAGCCGCTGCCGGCCGAAAGCCCGCTATGGCGTCATCCGAAGGTCACCGTCACGCCCCATGCCGGGGGCAATTCGGAGCCGGAGGCCCTGGTTCCGCTGATGATCGCGCAGATGGAGGATCACGATCGCGGCAGGCCTCTGCGGAATCTGGTGGACCGCGCGGCGGGCTATTGAGGCCCGTTACGGCCGGCGGAAGCCGGTGGGCCTGCCGTGGGTCTTGGCAATGCGTGCGATCGCCTGATCCAGCGGCTCGCTGACGACCGCCATCGCACGGCCGCTGGCGTGCACCATGTGCGGTGCCGCGCCCACATCGCCCTGGCAGATGCCCACATGGCCGGCCCAGAAGATCAAATCGCCGCGACGCAGATTTTGCAGATCGTCGCCCGGCTCGACCGGCACGCCGACCGTCGTCGCCTGCATGTCGGAATCGCGCAATATGGTGCGCCCCGTCATCGCCATCGCCAATTGCACCAGCGCGGAACAATCGAGCCCCAGCGCGCTGGCGCCGCCCCACAGATAAGGTTGGCCGATCAGGCTCTCGGCGACCGCGACATAATCGGGCTCGGTTTGCGCGATTGGCCGCAGATGGCTTGCGACCAGCGCAACGCCGTCGGCCGTGACGGCGAACCGGGTACCGCGGGTTTCGGCCTCGCTTTCTATCTGGAGAAGGCTGCCCATGGACAGATGATTGCGTGGCGGCAGTTTCATCTCGGGGGCCGGGTAGGCGAAGGTGGAGCGCGCAGCCACCGTGTGGGTGGGTTCGCCGGCGGGCGGACCGATGTTTTCGGCCTGGGTGTAGCCCACATAACCATCGATATCCGACTGCGCCCAGGCCCAGCCATCGCGCTGTTCGAACACCTTTATGGGGTGGCCCAGCAGCAGCTGATGATCGATGGGCGAAGCAGGATCGGGAGAGCCGCGCAGGTCGGCAATCGCCGAACAGATCGTGGCCGGTTTGCCGGCAACGAATCGGACCGCTTCGACCTTGCCGTCCAGGCGGACATCGGCAAGGTCGGCGCGATGGGCGTTCAAGCGCCGGTCGAGGGAATCCAGGGTCGCCACGCTCGCGATCCTAAATGGCGGTTGGTCCTATGGCGATAGCCGGTTGGCCGCGTCGGCTATGATTTCGGCAAGCCGCTCCAGATACAGCGTTCCCTCCACCGTGCGCTGGATGATCACGTTGCGCCTGTCCCTCTCGTCGCGCTTGCGGCTGACCAGCTTCATCTGACCCATGCTGTCCAGGGCACGGGTGATCACCGGCTTGGTGACGGCAAGACGGGAAGCCAGACCACGAACGGTGTGGGGCGGAGGTTCGAGATAGATGGTGAGCAAAATTGCCGTCTGGCGCAGGGTTAAGTCTGGAACATCGTCGCGCACCTGAGACAACGCCGCCTGTTGCCACAAACGAAGTGCTTCGCTCTCTGTCAGCTCAAGCGTCATTCACCCCCCGAGTTCATGTTTCCCGCCGCCCCTCGGGAATTAATACTCCGCAGTAACGGAATGTCTCATGGGCGGCTCGAAACGTGGGAGTGCCCCTACACCATACATAAAAGCTGGTTAAACCGCCTGCAAGTCTGGATTGTTACTTGGCAAACCGATTCGCAACCACACGCTGCAATGCCCGAACCCCCTGAGCCTCGCCGCCAATAGGCGCCCACGGCTTTTCTTTGGGAACCCAGCCAAAGATATCCAGGTGTATCCAAGCCTTCGCGTGCTCGACAAAACGCGACAGAAACAGAGCCGCTGTTACCGCGCCGGCAAATCCGCCCGTGGCGATATGGCACACGTCCGCGATCCGCGATGAGAGCATGGACTGGTAGCCGGGCCACAGAGGCAACCGCCACAGCGGATCCTGCTCGGCCTCGCCGGCGGCCGCAAGTTCCACGGCCAACGCCTGGTCGTCGGTGAAGAACGGCGGCAGGTCCGGGCCCAGGGCCACCCTGGCCGCGCCGGTCAGCGTCGCCATGTCGATCAGCAGGTCCGGACGCTCTTCATCTGCCAGGGCGAGCGCATCGGCGAGGATAAGCCGGCCCTCCGCGTCTGTGTTGCCGATCTCAACCGTCGGCCCCTTGCGGCTGGGCAGGACATCGCCGGGCCTGAACGAGTTGCCTGATACGGAGTTCTCCACCGCCGGTATCAGCACCCGCAGGCGCACCGGCAGGTCGGCATCCATGATCATGGCGGCGAGCGCCAGCACGTTGGCGGCTCCGCCCATGTCCTTTTTCATCAAGCTCATGGAACTGCCGGGCTTCAGATTCAGTCCGCCGGTATCGAACGCGACGCCTTTCCCGACCAAAGTCACCTTGCGCGCGCCCGTCTTGCCCCATCTCAAATCGATCAGGCGCGGCGCATGGGCGCTGGCCCGGCCGACCGCGTGAATCATCGGCAGGTTTCTTTTCAGCAGATTGTCGCCCTTGATGGTGGAGACCTTCGCGTCGTGCGAGCGGGCGAGCCGACGGACCTCGCCCTCGATCTCGGCGGGGCCCATGTCGTTGGCGGGCGTATTGATCATGTCGCGGGCGAGGAAAGTCGCCCGGGCGGCGCTGGCGAGCTCTTGCGCGTCAACGCAGTCGGGGACCATCAGCCGAACCTTCGCATCCGACTTCGTCTTCTTGTAGCGATCGAACGAATAGGCGCCCAGCAGCCAGCCCAGGCTTGCAAGTCGCGGATCGGACAACTTGCCGGCGAATCGGTAGTCGCCTGCCGGCAGGCGGCGGGCGAGTGATCCGACCCCCATCGGCGAAGCGTCTTCGCCGACGCCAAACAAGACGGCGGCGAGCTCGCCTCCATCGCCCGGCACCAGGCACAACTGGCCGTGCCTGCCGGCAAAACCGGCCTGCGCAGCCCAACCAGCGATCGCCGGCGAAGTAACGGCGGAAAGCTTCGCCAAATCGGGCTTTGCGACCAGCCAGATGGACGTTCCACCCGTCTTTTTACGGCTAATCGCGATGGGGTGGGGGGAGGACCGCATTAACCATCCATTAGGGTTAACAGATTACTTATCGAGGTTGTCAGGGGCCTGCCCGCGTTCGTCGTACGGACCCAATCAAATTGCCGTTACCACATAACGGTCCACAGGTCTCTTACGTCATGAAGCTGCCATTTCTTCCATCCGCCTGCGCCCCGCTGACGGCGCTTGTGATCGCCGGCATTGTTGCCGCCGGTTGCGCCACCGATCCCAGGACGACCAGCTCGGTGCAAAAACCGAAGGCGCAGATGACGGTCGCGGAGCTTGGCGAGGCAAGCCGCAGCTATGGCAAGCTGTATGAACGCAAACCCAGGGACAAGAATATCGGGTTGGCCTATGCTTCCACGCTGCGAATGACCGGTCGCGTCGAGCAGTCGCTGGCGGTGATGCAGCAGATGGTGATCCATCATCCCGAAGACCGCGAGGTGCTGGCTGCGTATGGCAAGGCGCTGGCGGCGGCCGGCAACCTGGAAAAAGCCCTTTCCGTGGTGCGCAAGGCGCAGCGGCCCGACCAGCCCGACTGGAAGCTCTACTCCGCGGAAGGGGCGATCTTGGATCAGATCGGGCAGCAGAAGCAGGCGCGCGCCATGTATCGCAGGGCGCTGGACATCGCGCCCAATGAACCCTCCGTCCTGTCCAATCTGGGCATGTCCTACGTGCTGGGCAATGATTTGCGCGCGGCGGAAACCTATCTGCGCAAGGCGATCGATCAGCCCGGCGCCGACAGCCGGGTTCGCCAGAACCTGGCGCTGGTCATCGGCCTGCAGGGCCGGTTTGGCGAAGCAGAGAAGATCGCCCGCGGCGAGCTTCCCGCCGGCGAGGCGGAAGAGAACATCGCCTATCTGCGTCAGATGCTGTCCCAGCAAAACGCCTGGAATCAGCTGGAAGCCGAAGATCGCGCTACGCAATAGTTGTGAGCAGGCGCATTATTTAGAAGCGGCACCGGCCCTCTCCCCCACCCAGTCACCCCTTGCAAGGATACTGCCGTGCGGTGGCTGCGTGGGGGAGAGGGCCGATGCCGCCAACATAATGAAGCCTAGCCCCGCTCGACCCGGCATTGATAGCAGTTGTTGGCCGCCGAGCGCAGGTGCACATAGGCGATATCTGGGTCGGTGAGCAGTTCGCGGACCGCATGATCGATGCGGTCGCTGGCCACCGCCCTGCCGCTGCCGTACAAAATCCGGTCATTGGCGCGATAGCCGCGCACCAGCATGCGCTCTCTTGATCGAAACAGTCGCGGAAGCGCGTCCGCGCCCGGGTGACGCTCACACGGTCGGGCGCACAGGAAGATCGGCCCGGTCTCGGCATAGGGCTGGAGGCTGGCAAACGGTCGGTGGGCGGCTATCAGCATCGGCTCGCCTTCGCCAATGTCGCGCAGGCAATGCCGGCAGGGGCTGCCGCCGCCGTCGGAAATCGTGCGCTCGGCGGGGTTGCCATAATCGTCGGGGCCGCCCGCGCGCAGCCGGTTCGCCCAGTCGGTGGACAGGGCCTGATAGGAAAGGCGCATAGTCAATCTCGCATGTCGATGATGGTGTTCGCACCAAACATGCGCGGATCGGCTGAGGCCACCCGAAACCTGCGCTGCATATGCCGCCAGGCGGAACGGGTTGCCGCCTAATCTTATTGAAGCGCGAAAATCTGGATCATCGCCGGGCCCATGATGACGCCGAACAGCACCGGCAGGAAGAACACGATCATGGGAACCGTCAGCTTCGGCGGCAGGGCGGCGGCCTTCTTCTCGGCTTCCGCCATGCGCATATCGCGGTTTTCCTGGGCGAGCACCCTGAGCGCGGTGCCCAGCGGCGTGCCGTATCGTTCCGCCTGATTGAGCGCCAGGGTCACCGATTTGACCCCGTCCAGGCCGGTGCGTTCGGCCAGGTTGTCGTAGGCCTTGCGGCGTTCCTGCAGATAGGACAGTTCGGCGTTGGTCAGAATCAGTTCCTCGGCCAGCTCACCCGATTGCAGGCCGATCTCGATCGAGACCTTCTGGAACGCGTTCTCGATCGACATGCCCGATTCGACGCAGATCAGCATCAGATCGAGCGCGTCCGGCCAGGCTCGGCGGATCGACAATTGCCGCTTGGATATCTTGTTTTTGACGAACAGGTTGGGCGCGTAGAAGCCGGCATAGGCCACCAGCATGACGATCATGATCTTGACCATGAACGGTCGGTCCATGTCGGAGATGCCGAAAACATAGATCGACGCCACCAGCAGCAGGATCATCGGCAGCACGAAGCGGAAGAACAGGAACACATAGACGTGCGACTGCTTGCGATAGCCGGCCATGCGCAGATTGGAAAAGGTGGCCTCATCGGCCAGCGCATTGCGCAGGTTGAGCTTCTCGACCACGTCGCGCACCAGGCCGCCCGAGTTCTGGCGCAGCTGTACAGTTTCCTTCTCGGCGGCCAGGCGGGCTCGCTCGCGGGCCCGAATCTTGTCGCGCTCCAGCGCGGCCGACTTCATTCGCGCTCCCAGTTCGTCACGTCGGAACAGGGGCAGGGTGATCGTCAGGATGGTGGCAAACACCGCCGTCGCAGACAGCGCCGCCAGCATATTCTGCGGCTCCAGCAGGGAAAATACGAAATCGAAGATCATGACGCCCGCACCGAGTCCCTAGAAATCAAAGCTAATCATCTTCTTCATGACGAAGATGCCCGCGCCCATCCAGATCGCCGAAGCCCCCAGGATCAGATTGCCGGTGGGATCGGTGAACAGGATCTTGATGTAGTCGGGGGTGGTGAAGTAGACGAGCACGCCCACCACCACGGGCAGGGCGCCGATGATCATCCCGGAAGCCTTCGCTTCCGCCGACATCGCCTGGATCTTGGCCTTCATCTTCTTGCGGTCGCGCAGCACGCCGGAAAGATTGCCCAAAGCCTCGGACAGGTTGCCGCCGGCGCTCTGCTGGATCGAAACCACAATGCCGAAGAAATTGGCTTCGGCCAGGGGCACGTTGTCGTAGAGCTTGGTCACCGCCTCCGACACGGGCACGCCGAACTGCTGCACCTCGATGATTTTGCGGAACTCCGATGCAACCGGTTCCTTGGCCTCCTGGCCGACCATCGCCATGCAGTCGTTGAGCGGCAGGCCGGCCTTGACCCCGCGCACGATCACGTCGACTGCGTTTGGGAATTCCTCGATGAACTTGTTCAGGCGTTTCTTGCGCCGCCGCCCGACGAACCAGCGCGGAACTCCAAACGTGCCGACGGCCAGCGCGGCCAGGCTCATATAGAGCCCGGCGCCGAGCAGCAATGCGACGAAAGCAAAAAGCACGCCGAAGACGAAGCTGAACATGAAGAACTGGGGCACCGTGATGTTCATGCCCGCCTGCTGCAGGATTTTCTTCAGCGTCAGCCGATCGCGGGCGCTCTGCTTCTGTTTGGCTTCCAGCTCCTTGACCGATTCCTGCACCGATTTGCGGCGCTTGCTGGCGTCGGTCATTTTGGCCTGGGTGGCAGCCTGCTGGGCGATGTTGCGGGTGTTGACCGACTTGATGCGCTTGTCGCGGCGGGCCTCCTCGGACAGACGCGTGAACAGGAACGCATAGGCGAGCCCGGCCGCGCTGACGCCCGCGAGCAGGGTGAAAATCAGGACATTGGTTTCGATACCGAACATGATTCGCGCAGCCGATCAGTCTTCCTTGGTTTCCTCGGCCGCGTCGAGAGCGGCGGCGAGGCGCCCCTCTTCACCGTAATAGCGCGCGCGGTCCCAGAATTTCGGCCGGCCGATGCCGGTCGCCACATGGTTACCGACCAGGTTGCCCTTGGCGTCCTCGCCCTCGATCTTGAACACGAACAGGTCCTGGGTGGTGATCACATCGCCTTCCAGGCCGATCACCTCGGTGATGTGGGTAATCCGCCGCGAACCGTCGCGCAGCCGCGCCGCCTGGACGATGACGTCAACGGAGCCGACGATGATCTCTCGCACGGTCTTGGCCGGCAGGTTGTAGCCGCCCATGGCGATCATCGATTCGATACGGTTGAGGCACTCGCGCGGCGAGTTGGAGTGGATCGTGCCCATCGAGCCGTCATGGCCGGTGTTCATCGCCTGGAGCAGGTCGAACACTTCCGGTCCGCGCACCTCGCCGACGATGATGCGTTCCGGGCGCATGCGCAGGCAGTTCTTGACCAGATCGCGCATGGTGATCTCGCCTTCGCCTTCGATGTTGGGCGGGCGGGTCTCCAGGCGGACGGTGTGCGGCTGTTGCAGCTGCAGTTCGGCGGAGTCTTCGCATGTGATGATGCGTTCATCGGAGTCGATGTAGCGGGTAAGGCAGTTGAGCAGCGTCGTCTTGCCCGAGCCGGTGCCGCCGGAGATCACCACGTTGCAGCGCACCCGGCCGATGATCTGCATGATGGTGGAGCCCTCGGGCGTGATCGAGCCGAACCGCACCAGCTGATCGAGGGTGAGCTTGTCCTTTTTGAACTTTCGAATGGTGAGCGCCGGCCCATCGAGCGCCAGCGGCGGCGCGATCACGTTGACACGAGAGCCGTCGGCCAGGCGCGCATCGCAGATCGGGCTTGATTCATCGACCCGGCGGCCGACCTGGCTGACGATGCGCTGGCAGATGTTCATCAACTGGCTGTTATCGCGGAAACGGATGTTCGCCGCCTCTACCTTGCCGTCAACCTCGATATAGGCGTTCTGAGCGCCGTTGATCATGATGTCGGCGATGTCGTCGCGCGCCAGCAGCGGCTCCAGCGGGCCGTAGCCCAGCACGTCGTTGCAGATGTCGTCGAGCAGGTCCTCCTGCTCGGCGATCGACATCGCCAGGTTCTTGATCGAGATGATGTCGGAGACGATATCGCGGATTTCCTCGCGCGCGGCCTCCGCTTCCATCTTGGCAAGCTGACCCACATCGATGGTATCGATCAGTGCGGAGAACACGCTGGTCTTGATATCGTAGTAGTCTTCCGAGCGGTTGGCGCCGTCGCTGACCTCGACCGGCGCCGCGGCGGCGGAAACCTCCATCGGCTCCGGTGGTTCGGCGGCGGGCGGCGGCACGTCTTCGTCGACGATCTTGGGAACGATCGCCTCCGGCGGCGGCACCGCGGGCGCGCTCGCAGGTGCCGGCTCGGTGGTTTCGGCACCGAAAGTCCGGGGTTTTTCGGTATCGTTTCCACGCTTTCCGAACATTATGACACCTTAGCTACTTTTTCTTCCTGAGCAGCGCGCGCAGGTTGAAGGAACTTTTCTTCTCGCCCGATATCTCGGCCTTGCCGGTCAACACCTGGGCGATCATGTTGAACGAACCGGAGATCGCGTTCTTGGGGTCCACCTCGGAGATCATCTGGCCATTGTTGGCCGCCGATCCGAACAGCGCGGGCTCGAACGGAATGGTGGTGATGGGTTCGACCGAAAGAGACGCGACGAAGTCGGCGACGCCGATTTCCGGCCGCTTGGGCACACCAATCTGGTTCATGATCAGATGTGGCTTGGGGTCGTTGGGGCGCAATTCGCCCAGCTTGTCGATCAGGTTCTTGGTGTTGCGCAGGTTCGTCAGCTCCGGACAGGCGGTGATTACCACCGTGTCGGCGAAGGAGAGCACCTCCTTCGTCCAGCCGGTCCATTGCTGGGGGACGTCCACGATCACATAAGGTGCGCCGCGCTGCGCGACCTCCATGATCTGATTGAACGCCTTGGCTTCGAAATCGTAGGTGCGGTCGAGCGTGGAAGGAGCAGCGAGCAGGCTCAGATGTTCGGCGCACTTGGCCAGCAGCCGGTCCAGTAAGATGTCGTCGACGCGATCGGCCGAATAGACGGCCTCGGCGATCCCCTGGGGCGGATCCTGGTCCAGGTTGATGTTGGCGGTACCGAACGCCAGATCGAGATCGGCCAGCACCACGTCGTTCTCGTAGGCGCTGGAGATCGCCCATGCCACATTGTGACAGATGGTCGAGGAGCCACAGCCGCCCTTCGCGCCGATGAACGCGATGGTGCGGCCGAGCACGCCGTTTTCCGGATTGACGAAAATGTCCGAGACCGTGCTCATCACGTCGGCCATGGTCACCGGCGCCACAAGATATTCCGACACGCCGCGCGCGATCAGATCGCGGTAGACAACGATGTCGTTGATCGTTCCGACGACGACGACCTTGGTCTCGGCGTCGCAGACTTCCGCCAGCTTTGACAGTTCCTCGATCAGTTCGGCGCCCTGCAGCCGGGATTCCACGATGATCAGGTTGGGCGTCGGCGCGCTGTCGTAGAACTCGATCGCCGCCGGTATTCCGCCGGTATGGACTTTGACATGCGCCTTCGCCATGCGGCGATCCTGGGAGGCCAGCTCCAACGTGCGCGACACGGCTTCGCTCTCGCAGAACGCCTGAATGGTGACGCGTGGAATCGGACGGATTTCCGCCAGCTGGCTTGTATCCTCGACAACCACGCGCTCCGGCGCGGGCTCGTTCTCAAGCGGCTGTTCGGCGAGATTGGACATCAAGAGGTTCCTGCTTCGCGGTGCATGATTGCCGGCCGGTCAGAACTGGCTGGTCAGATCCTCGCTGCCGTTAGTGCGCCAGTTGGTGATCACGTTGTCTCGACGGGTCGAATCGATTTCCGATTCGCCACGCGGACCGACGAGATCGGCGGGATTGGCGATCATCTTGGCGAGGTTGTTCTGGGTAGCGCAGCCGAAATTGTGGTACTGGCGATTCTGGCCGGTTACCGAAATGTCCTCCGGCCACTCTCCGCACGGTCCCGCTTCCGCGGTCAGCGACATGAACGCCAACTGTATCGGTGCGCCGGCGCCGTCGGCCTGATAGTTGGAAAGCGCGATCTGCGACGCGGTTATGCCGTTATCGCCCAGCGTCGCCACGATCGAGCGCGCCACCGCGTTCGCCGCACCTTCGTTGGATGAGCCGACGGGCACGACGATCTGCATGTAGCGGCTGCCAGAGCGTCTGAACCGGTTGGCGAAGTCGACCACCACGTTGCGATGGCGCAACGACAGCGACTTGGTGTTGGTGGTGACGGGGATGGCCTCTACCACCTGGTTTTCCGCGACCACGATCGGATGGCGCGTGCGATAGTCATCCGGCACCGTTCCCACGGTCAGCCGATCGTGGGTCGAGCTCGCGCATCCCGTCGCGAGCAGCGCGACGATGAGACCCGCGGCTATGCTTGGTGCTCGGCGTGTGATCTCCCGCTTCGGGGTGTCGTTTACGCTCAACATGGCGAATTCTCCGTTGCGGCGGCTCATTTGAAGATGAACCCTACATTGCCGTGGTACCTGCCTTCCGGCGGGGCTGCGTCCACGGCGCCATAGATGCGGTTGACCCGGCCCAGGAAGATGCCGGCGACGTCGGACGGCGGAGTGAAATTGTCGTCCGGGCGGGCGAGTTTTTGGCGCGCCACCGGGCGAACCAGATAAGGCGTCACGATGATGACCAGCTCGGTCTCGTAGCGCTCGAACTCCCGGCTCGAGAACAGTGCGCCCAGGATCGGAAGCTTGCGCAGGCCGGGGAATCCGCTCATCACCTGGCGCACGTCGTCCTTGACCAGGCCGGCGATGACCATCGAGCCTCCGGACGGCAGTTCAACGGTGGTGTCGGCTTCGCGACGGCGGATCGAGACCACCGGGGCCGACGTCACCGCGCCGCGTGGGATGTTGTAGGAGCCCTCGGTGGTGGGCTCGGAGACTTCCGTCTTGATCTTCAGGCTGATGCGGCCGGCCGAAAGCACGGTCGGCGTGAAAGCCAGGCCCACGCCATACTCCACATCGGCCTTGTAGGAATATTCCACACCGTCGGCGGATTCCTCCTTGCCGTCGGAGACCGACAGTTCACCACCTACCTTGAACGATGCGGTTTCGCCCGAGATTGCGGTCAATGTCGGCTCGGCCAGGGTGCGCAGAACGCCTGCCTGGTCCAGCGCGGTCAGGATGGAGTTGACGCTCTCGTTGCCGTGAGTCCAGCTGGCCGTGAGCCTGGAGTTGGAAATCGCCTTGTTGAGCGCGAAGGGGTTGTCGGTGAGCGCGCCGACGACAATGTCTCCCACCGATTTGGCGGCGGTGAAATCGAAGCCCAACTGCTTGACGATCGTGCGCTGGATCTCGGCGATCGTCACCTTCAGATGCACCTGGTCCTCGCCATCGATGGTGAGCAGATTGACGATCTGGCTGGTCTGGCGCTCGGAGTCCTCGAACACGATCGTAGTCCCGGTGCCGCCGTCGCCCGAGGCTTCGTTGAACTGATTGGTCGTCGCCTCGCCGCCGGTCACGAAGATGCGGGCCAGTTCGACGGCGCGGGTGGCGGCCTGGGGCGTCGGTACCGAACCGGTCAGGATCACGTTGTCCGAGATCATCTCGACCTTGACCTGCGAGCCCGGCACGTATCTGGCGATATATTCCTCGATGCCGGCGATGTCGCGCTCGATCTGCAGATCGAGGCTGATCATCTGATTGCCGTCGGCGTCGAAAACGAAAATGTTGGTTTCGCCCACTTCCTTGGCGAAGATGTAGATGCGCCGCGAGGTTCGCGTCACCGCATCGGCCACCCTCGGGTTGGCGACCATGATGTCGTGTGCGTCACCGGGCAGGTCGATGACCATCGACTTGTTGAGGCCGAGCTGAACCCGCCGGCTGGTGCCGACGGTCGACGCATTGAGCTTCAGGTAGTTCTTGGCCACCGCTTCGCCGACGCCGGAATATGGAACCGGCAGACCGGCCATAAGCGGGGCTGCTACGACCATTGCTAAAACGGTCTTCAACACTGCTCTACACATCACGCGAACTCCCGGCTTTGGGCGAACCATTGACTGCATGCCTGGCCCTGCTTTCTCGTCTATTGACCCGTGTTAACCGTCTTGGTCTTGCCGTAGCGGATCATGCGAACCCGCCCGGCGCCGATCCCCGACAGCAGGTGGTCGGCGCCCTGGGTGGCGTCCTCGCCGCTGTCGGCGAGCGAGCGCAGCGAAAGCGCCAGCCGATCGGCCATCTGTTGGGCAACGGTCAGAATTTCCGTCTGGCGCGGCGTCAGCTGCAACGTCGCCGTCTCGCCGACAACCACGGCCTCGCCGTCCTGCTCCTCGATGGTCTGGTCGATCGCCAGCACCCGCACGTTCTCCAGGATCGTCTCGGTCAGATAAGTCTGTTCGTCGGCGTTTGGGTCTAGCCGAGTCATGATGACGTCGACCCGGTCGTTCGGCAGGATGAAGCCGCCGGCGCTGGTCTCGGTGGAGATGTTGGTGGCGATGGCGCGCTGGCCGGCGGGAAGGATGGCCGACATATAGCCGCGATCGGAGACCACCAGCTTGCTGCGCCGAATCGGCTCGCCGGTGAAGAACGAAGCGCGCGCGATCGCTCCGACGATCTCTTCCATCTGCGAGTTATCGGAGTCCGATCGGCGGGTTATATAGCCGTCCGCCAACCCCTCGTCCGGCCACTTCTGCCAGCGGATCATGTCCGCATCCAGCTTGTTGCCTAGGCCGATATCGCTGGCTGCGATCAGGACCTCGGTCAGCTGGACCGGCTGGGGGGCGGCCTCGACCACCACTTCCGGGCTCCGGCTGGCCATACGGCTGGCCATGATCGCCGCCCCGCCCGCGGCCATGACGGCCACGCCCAATATTGCCAAACGCGCTACTTTCATTGTCCATGCTCCACGCGGGTACGGAACGCCCCCCGTCGTTGCCGGCATATTCGGCGGGCAATGGTGTAATTATGGTTAATGGAGTGCTGATATTTTTAGTTAACGTTGCACCAATGGTTGTCCGGTCCAGGCCGGGGCTTGGAACGGATCAGGCGAGCGGAAAAGACTAAGGGGCGGCCGGGTGCGGGCTTAGATGCGGGCGGCGGCGTCGAAGACGTGCTGCATCCAGTCGGTTTGCGGATAGACCGCGATCGCCGCGACACCCAGCGCAATGCCGTAGGGCACGCCCTGGTCGGCGCGATACAGCCGCGCGACCCACTCCACCTTCGCCAGGCTGGCCGGCATGGGAATGGCGCGCAGCCGCAACAGAACCAATGTCAGCAGTCCGCCTAGCAGGGCGGCCAGGACAAAATAGATGAGCGTGTGCTCCCAACCGAACCACAATGCAGTCGACGCGGCCAGCTTGGCGTCGCCGCCGCCGATCACGCCAAACGCGAACAAGGTGAAACCGGCCGCCAGCACCACGGCGAACATCGCCCAGTGCCAGGCGATCGCGGTATAGTCGAGGCCCATCCAGACAGCGAAGATCATGAACCCGGCGATGAGCGCCAGCGAGATCTTGTTGGAGATCGTCATGGAGATCAGATCCGACGCGGCGGCGTAGGCCATTAGAGCCGGGAAGAATAGAATGAGTGCCGGTTCCAGCATGAGTGGGCCTCTGCAGCGGCGATTCGCGATCCGGGCGGATGGTGGCGTAGGCCGGGTTAACGCCGTGTTACCGCGTTCGCTGGAATTCGGGGCAAGCGGCAAACAAAGCGCAAAACAAAAGGCCGCCCGAAAATCGGACGGCCTCGCGAACCCTTGGTTCTCAGTTTGACGCTTACAGCTGGGCGTCGATGTTGCCGAACAGAGTGTTCAGGCCCGTACCCAGAGCAGTCGCGCCGCCAATGATGGCAACGGAGATCAGCGCGGCGATCAGACCATACTCGATCGCGGTCGCGCCGGACTCTTCCTTCACAAAACGTGCTACGAGTTTCATTGTTAGCTCCTAACTCCACGGTTTTCGCACTGGTTGCCGGCGGGTTTGTCCCGCCTGACTGTGCGCAAACTACCCGTGGTGAATTGAGATCAGGTTAACAGCGACCCCTATCCGCCCGTTAACGTTGTGTGTCGTTCTGGGCGGATATTTTTGACGAGTTGGTCACCAAACTCTGCGGTTTTCCCGGTTTTTGGCCGAACTTCGCCCGCCGGCGACTGGTATTTTGCCGTGTTGGCACGGGTCGGCCGGCGTAGCGTGCGCAATCTGCAACCTTAGGGCGCATCGGCGGGACCGGGTTCGCCGGCGATCAACAGCCGGTGGCTTAAGGGTTCATTCACCATGGTCGATGAAAATGGCGACAGTTCTTCCGTCCGGAGCAGTCTCATGAAATCGATTTTGACCGCCGCAATGGCGCTGGCCCTGCTTGTCCCCGCTATCGGGCAGGCCGCCGAAAATCCAGAACAGACCGAGGATAAGGTGATCGTCACCGTAGACCGGGCGAAGGTGTTCCGCATCTCGCGGCCGGCGCGCACGGTGATTATCGGTAATCCGTCGATCGCCGATGCGACGGTCGAGGACAATACCACGCTGGTCCTGACGGGCCGGTCGTTCGGCGTCACCAACCTCATCATCCTCGACGAGCAGGGCGAGCCGATCATCGACCGGACCGTGGTGGTCCGCGGACACGAGACCAACACGGTGCGAATCTACCGCCGCGCATCGCGTGAGACGCTCGCCTGCGCACCGGTGTGCGAGCCGACGCTGACCATCGGTGATGATGAGGAGACGTTCTCGTTTGCGTCCGATCAGATCAAGGCGCGCAACTCGTTGTCTGAGGAAAACGCGGCGGTCCAGGAGTGAGGCGGCGTCCTTTACGCAAGGTTGACGCAGTTGGCTAACGAACGGTTTCCGACTTCGGTCAAATTCTCCCCGCCGGCCAAACCGTGGATCAACGTCGCGGTAGTAGATTGCTTCTTCAGGTAGTTTCGGCACCCGTGGGTGGCAGGTTATGACAAATCCACTAGCAAACAACGCCGTCGCACGTTTACGCCCGCTGGCGGGCATCGTGGGGCGGTTCCGACGCGAGAAACGCGGCGCCACCGCCGTGGAGTTCGCGCTGGTGGCGTTTCCGTTCTTCTTCCTGCTTTCTGCGATCGTTGAATCGTCGCTCTATTTCTTCGCCGGCCAGATGTTGGAGACCGCGGTCGACAAGGTGGGCCGGCAGGTGCGCACCGGCCAGCTCGATTCCAACGCCACCGAGGCGGAGTTCAAGGCGGCGATCTGCTCGGAGACCGCGTTGCTGTTCAACTGTAGCGGGCTGATGGTCGATCAGCGCGTGGCTGCCACGTTCAGCTCGCTGGGCGAGCCGCCGGGCCCGACGGCCGGCGAATACGATCCCGCCGATTTCAGCTACACCGCCGCCGGCCCGAGCCAGATCGTGCGGATCACCGCGACCTACGAGTGGCCGGTCTTCAGCAACTATGTTGCCGCGCATCTGGGTGATCTCAACAGCGGCAATGCACCGCTTTCGGCGATCGCGGTTTTCCGTACCGAGCCGTACCCGACCGGGCCGTAACGGTACGCCGTAGTTAAGAGTTATCGCAGGGACCGATACAATGCGCTTCCATGTAGCCCGTTGGGGCAGAAACTTCCAAGCCGCCGCTGAACGCCTGCGCCGATCGCGAGATGGTGTCGCGGCGCTGGAGTTCGCGCTGATCGCGCCGCTGATGATTTTGATGTTCGTCGGCACGCTGGAGGTTTCGGCCGGCGTTTCGGTCAACCGGAAAGTCTCGCGCATCTCCAGCGCCATCGGCGACTTGGTGACCCAGAGCGAAAGCCTTACCGGCGGCGACATCAACAACATTATGGACGTTTCGCGCGACATCATGCGTCCGCACAACGAAACGGTCAAAGTCCGCATCACCGGCCTAGCGGTCAACAGCGGTCAGGCGCGTGTTTCGTGGAGCTGCAACGCCTCCTGGTCGTCTCTGCCGAGCGGGTCGATCTTTCCCGCCCCTTCGGGCATTCTGATCGATGGCACGTTCATGGTGGTGACCCAGGTGGAGGTCGACTACACGCCGATGGTCGGCTGGGCGCGCTACAGCGCCACCAACGGCGTCAGCTTCGACATGACCGGGGTCACGATGGACGAGCAGATGTTCCTGCGCCCGCGCGCCGGCAATGCGGTGAGCGTGAGTTGCTGATTGACTGACTGCGGCGGGAAGGCTTAGCGGCCGCGCCCTATTCCTCGACTTCTTCGGATTCCGGCCGGTCTTTGCTGATGCCGGTCGTCTGTTCCACATAGTCGATGACGGCGTTGAACTGGCCGTGCCGGGCGACGACGAAACCGCCACCGAACAGCGGTTCGACCGCGTCATACGAAATCGGATCATCGTCATACAGTCCCACCAGGAGATCGCGTAGAATCTGCTTGGGCTCGCCATTGAGCTCCTTGCGGATGGCGTGCGGGCGGTGTGGAACCTCCGCCGACTGCCAGATGATCTGGTAGCCGGCGGCCTCGCCTTCATTGCGGCGGGCGATCAGCCGCAACGTGCCGCGGCTGTAGCCGGAGGCCGGGTCGCCGGCCAGGGAACTCCAGCCGATCAGCGCGTCCACCTGGCCTTCCATCAACGCGCCGATGGCGGCCTCGCCGTCGGCTTCGAACCGGATCGGTATGGGTATCTCAGCTTCCTGCTGAACCAGCTGATGAACCGCGAAGTTGTGGCCGGCGAAGGAATCGCGGGCAAGTCCGGCAACGCGGCCGTCTTCGATCTCGTCCAAAACCTGTGGTCCGCCGGGCCGTGAGATGATGACGGAACGAAACGAACTGACGCCGTCGGCCGACTTGGGGATGACGAGGGGTTCCACGCACTCGCAGGCGAGCCATGCGGAGGCATAGGCGGTCGCCGAATAAACCGCATAGTCGACGCGCGCGCTGGCATGGGCATCGATCAGTGCAGCCGCGGTCGACGCGGCGAAGATCTCCACATTGACGCCGAGCGCTTCGGCGACGGCCAGGCGAAACGGCTCCATGCGCGCTGCTGCGGACGCCACATCCTCGCCGCCGACAATGCCGATCCGGAACGTATCGACATCCTGCCGCCAGTCCGCCCGCGCGTCGGCCGTCGCCAGCGCCAGGAAGACCGCGCCCGCGATCATCGGCAGGCGGGATGCATGAGCCGGCCACCGCGACGATGTCTGCGGACCGGGCAATCGTTTCTTGTTCCAGGGGTAGGCGATCATGGCGATCCTTCATGCCCGGCTTCTCAAGCGCCGGCAAGGGCCAACGTCCGACACTTCCGGTGCGGGCACATTCGGCTGTGGAGGTGGCCACGAGCCTGTGGCATGCTCGGCCAAGCATTCATGCCGGTTTGGATAAATCATGGCGCGGGCAGTTCTTTGTGTACTCGATTCCTTCGGCATCGGCGGCGCGCCGGATGCGGCTCGATTCGGCGATGCGGGCGCCAATACGCTGGGTCACATCGCGCAGGCTCGGCACCAGGCCGGTGACCCGCTGCGGCTGCCCAACATGGAAGCGCTGGGGTTGGGCCTGGCCGCCCGGGCGGCCTGCGGCGATCTGCCGGCGGGCTTCGACGCCGGGCCGGAACTCCTGGGTCGCTGGGGCCACGCATGCGAGATTTCCAACGGCAAGGACACGCCGTCGGGCCACTGGGAGATCGCCGGCGTGCCGGTGATGTTCGACTGGGGTTATTTTCCGCGCGAGGTTCCCTGCTTCCCCCAAGACCTGGTCGACCGGTTCTGCGCTGAAACAGCTCTTCCCGGGATCTTGGGCAACAAGCACGCATCGGGAACCGAAATCATCGCCGAGCTCGGCGCCGAGCACATCAAGACCGGTCGGCCGATCTGCTACACCTCGTCGGACTCGGTGTTCCAGATCGCCGCTCACGAAGATCATTTCGGCCTGGAGCGACTGTACGAGATTTGCGGGGTTGCGCGCGCGCTGGTCGACGATCTCAATATCGGCCGGGTGATCGCAAGGCCGTTCGTGGGTGAGGACCCGGCGAGTTTCGAGCGAACCGGCAACCGGCGTGACTATTCGGTGCCGCCGCCCGAACCAACCCTGCTAGACGGGCTGAAATCGTCCGGGCGCCAGGTGATCGCGGTGGGCAAGATCGACGATATCTTCGCACACCAGGGAACGACGCAGGTGCGCAAAGCGAGCGGCAATGAGGCGCTGTTCGATGCGACGATCGATGCGATCGCCGATGCCGGCGATGGCGATCTCGTCTTCACCAACTTCGTCGATTTCGACATGCTGTACGGCCACCGACGCGACGTTGCCGGCTACGCGGCGGCACTGGAGCATTTTGACGGACGGCTGCCGCAGATCATGGATCGGCTTCGCGATGGCGACCTGCTGGTTCTCACCGCCGACCACGGCTGCGACCCCACCTGGACGGGCTCCGATCACACGCGCGAGCAGGTGCCGGTTCTGGTTTACGGTCCCGGCATCGAGCCAGGCTTCCTCGGCGCCTTGCAGACTTTCGCCGATATCGGACAGAGTATCGCCGCCCATCTGGGCATCGGCGCCGGTCGCCACGGGAGAAGCTTTCTGTGAGACGGCTGGCGGCGGCTACAGATGGGGAAACAGCGCCCGACAGCTTGAGCAACGCCACGGGCCGGCGCTAGGGTGAATGGCCGCAACTTCAGGAACCAAACCGGTCATGGCCAACGTCACCGTCGTCGATCACCCGCTGGTCCAGCACAAGCTTACCTTGATGCGAGACAAGAACACCTCGACAGCCGGCTTCCGCCGGCTGCTGCGCGAGGTGTCGTTGTTGTTGTGCTACGAGGTGACCCGGGATCTCGAACTCACCAACGTCAACATCGAAACGCCGCTTACCGACATGTCGGCTCCGGTGATCGCCGGCAAGAAGCTGGTGTTCGCCTCGATCCTGCGTGCCGGCAACGGGCTGCTGGAGGGCATGCTCGATCTGGTGCCGTCGGCCCGGGTGGCGCATGTGGGGCTGTATCGCGACCACAAGACGCTGGAGGCGATCGAGTATTACTTCAAGGCGCCCGAAGACATCTCCGACCGGCTCGTGGTGGTGGTCGATCCGATGCTGGCCACCGCCAACTCGGCTACCGCCGCCATCGACAAACTGAAGGAGCGCGGCGCCAACAATATCCGCTTCCTGTGCCTGCTGGCGGCGCCGGAAGGGATCGAAGCCTTCGCCGCTTCCCAGCCCGACGTGCCGATCTTCACCGCGGCCATCGACAGCCATCTCAACGACAAAGGCTACATCGTGCCCGGCCTGGGCGACGCGGGCGATCGCATGTACGGGACCAAGTAGGTCTGACCGGCGGGCGCGCCAGCGTTAACGCGCCGTTTACCGCTATCGCGATTTTTCTCCGGCTGCCGGCGGTCCCTGCGGGCCGGATACCCGTCATTAGGCGCGATGCCTTATTGTGGCTGTTTCCGACCGATGGGTCGGCCAACGAAGCAGCCGGAGCAGGCACATGTGGCGCAGTCTTGCATTGATCGCCGTGGTCGCGGTAGCCGCCTTCGAGGCGCCGCGCATCTTGCAGCAGTTCGCCGACGAGCCCCAGGCCCCGCCGACCGTCGCAAAACCGATCTCGGCGGAAACCCGTGGTGAAGGCGCGGGCGGCAATCCGCTTTCGGGAAGATCGGTTCGACTGCAAGCCGATCGCACAGGCCATTATCATGCCGACGCGAAGATGAACAATCGCCGCGTCCAAGTGTTGGTCGACACCGGCGCCACCCTGGTGGCGCTCAACGAATCGGCCGCGCGCAGGCTCGGGATCCGGCTGAAGACGTCCGATTTCAAGTATCGGGTCAGCACCGCCAACGGCACCACGGCGGCGGCACAGGCGACCATTGGCGAGGTGCGCATCGGCCGGGTTTCGGTGCGCGACGTGCGGGCCAGCGTGCTGCGCGACGAAGCGCTCGACACCGTGCTGCTGGGCATGAGTTTTCTCGGCCGGTTGAAGAGCTTTCGGGTCGAGCGCGGCGAGCTGGTGCTGATCCAGTAGCGGCGGGAAGCGGCGCCCTTGTGATTGGCACGCGGTTCACCTACAGCAGTGCCCATGCTGCCCGTTCCCGTCGCCGAACTGACCCCAGGCACCGCCGAATTCGAGAACGTTCCGCTCGTCAAGCCGACCGGGTTCCGCGAATATGACGCGCGCTGGTGGTTCGGCCATCCCGGATCCCAGCGTATCCCGGAACTCAATCTGCTGGGGGTTCAGGCGCTGGGCATGGGACTGGCCACCCTGATCCGGGAACTGGGGGCCGGACCCGACATCGTCGCCGGTCACGACTACCGGTCCTATTCACTATCGATCAAGCAGGCGCTCATAACCGGCCTCGTCGCCGGTGGGGCGCGGGTAAAAGACATCGGCCTGGCTTTGTCGCCAACGGCCTACTATGCGCAGTTCGCGCTCGATGTTCCCTCGGTCGCCATGGTCACCGCCTCGCACAACGACAATGGCTGGACCGGAGTGAAGATGGGTTGCGAGCGTCCGCTCACCTTCGGGCCCGACGAGATGGGCCGGCTGCGCGACATCGTGCTGGGCGGCCAGTGGCAGGCGGCGGACGGCGGGGCCTACGAGTTCGTGCCGGGATTTGCCGAGCGCTACATCGCGCATCTGGCGGATCGGCAGCCTTTTGAACGCAAGATTCGCGCGGTGGCGGCCTGTGGCAACGGGACCGCAGGTGCGTTCGCGCCGGCGGTATTGGAGCGGCTGGGGGTCGAAGTCATCGCGATGGACACCGAGCTCGACCATTCCTTTCCCAACTATAATCCGAACCCGGAAGACATGGGCATGCTGCGCGCCATGGGGAAGAAGGTTCGCGAACACGGCGCCGATCTCGCCTTCGGCTTCGACGGAGACGGGGATCGTTGTGGCGTGGTCGACGATGAAGGCGAGGAGATTTTCGCCGACAAGGTGGGTGTGATGCTGGCGCGCGACATTTCCGCTGTGCACGCCGGCGCCAAGTTCGTCGTCGACGTCAAATCCACCGGCCTGTTCGCCACCGACGATGTATTGAAAGACCAGGGCGCCAGCACGGAGTATTGGAAGACCGGACATTCCTACATCAAGCGGCGGGTTTCGGAGACCGGCGCGACCGCCGGCTTTGAGAAGTCGGGTCACTTCTTCTTCGGGGAGCCGATCGGCCGCGGCTATGACGATGCATTGGTGACAGCGATCGCGGTGTGCGGCATGCTTGAACGCAATCCCGGCCGCTCGATGGCCGACCTGCGCCGCGCCCTTCCGCTGACCTACGGTTCCCCGACCATGTCGCCCTATTGCGCCGATGAGGTGAAATACGACGTGGTGAGCCGCGTGAGCGAGCGGCTGGAAGCGATGCGGCGTGCGGGCGAGGCGATAGCCGGACAGGCGATAGCCGACCTGGTCACCGTCAACGGCGCGCGGGTCAGCGCCGAGGACGGCACCTGGGGATTGATCCGGGCCTCATCGAACGAACCGAAACTCGTGGTGGTGGTGGAAAGCCCGGTATCCGACGAACGCAAGCGGGCGATGTTCGAAGCGATCGACGCGCTCCTGCGCGAGAACCCCGAAGTAGGCGAGTACAATCAGAAGCTGGAGTAGCCCGGTCTTAACCGCCGGACCTACGACACCCGCATCACGTGATACCAGCCGGTGACGCCCTCCGCGGTCATATAGCGGTCGTTCTCGATCACCAACGGCGTCCAGACGCCGGCGGTCTCGAGCCGACGGGCCTCCGCCTCGAACCCGTCCGAATGGTATATGTCGTCATTGACCGTGAAGCAGACCAGCCCGTCGGGCCGGACCACGCGGGCCAGCTCGGCCAACGCCGAGGATGGCACATGACCGTGGGTGAACACGCCCACGCACAGTGCAGCGCCATATGCTCCGTCGTCGAACGGCAGTCCGGCGCTCAGGCTTGCGCAGTGCAGGCGGCGGTAGGGGCGGGAACGGGCGATCTCCAGCATTTGCACGGAAAGATCAAGACCGTCGACGATGGTGTAGCCGGCTTCGGCCAGGTGCCTGCCGACCAGGCCGGTGCCGCAGCCTACATCGAGGATGGAGATCGACCGATCCTGCGCGAAGCGTGAGAAGTAATGCACGGCGACCGGCTGGGAGACCGTTCCCAGCGCGTTGTCGTTGTCGTGTTCGTAGCGGGCGGCCCAATCGTCGTAGATGCGGGCCAGTTCCTCGTCATTGCCGTCGGCGCGCGCATCGAGGGCGGCATATCGGTTCAAGCTGGTATCCATGTCCGTACGCACGCCGCCCGTTACGACTTGGTCCACCGCTCGATGACCGGCCTGGCGCCGGCTCCATCCGCGCCGGGGCGTATCGCGGCGCGGACGCGGT
This sequence comes from Rhizobiaceae bacterium, assembly GCA_028281105.1. Lineage (GTDB taxonomy): Bacteria > Pseudomonadota > Alphaproteobacteria > Rhizobiales > Rhizobiaceae > JANQKQ01. The sequence continues at coordinate 52,903 of JANQKQ010000026.1, read as the reverse complement.
CCTCCGCCCGTTTCGCCGTCGCCTCGTCGCGCGCGTGGATGACGCATACCGGTGCGGCACCGTCCCAGTCGCGGCCGGCGATGTCGGTGATGCCGACGGCATGGTCGATTTCATCGCCCGGGCGGGTGCGCCCGCCACCCAGCTCGATGATCGCCAGGCCGACCTGCCGTGTATCGAAGGCGAGATTGCCGACCATGGCCTCGCTGCCGTCGGGCGCGAGGACTTCGTGCCGGATCGGCGGCGGTTTGAGGTAATCATCTATCTTCTCGACGAAGTCGGCCGGTCCGCCCAGCGCGGCGACCATGCGCGCGAACGTTTCGATCGCCGCGCCCGAGGAGAATGCCTCGTGCATCTTCGCCTCGCCGGCCTCGGAATCGTCGGCCAGCCCGCCGCTCACCAGCATTTCGGCCCCCAGCGCGGCAACGACTTCCGCGAGCGCCGCGTCCATGCGCTTGCCGGCCAGGAAGTCGACGGCGTTGCGCATCTCCACCGCGTTGCCGGCCGCGGTGGCCAGCGGATGGTCCATGTCGGTGATCAGCGCGGTGGTGGCGAGGCCTGCGCCGTTCGCCACGTCGACCAGGCTGCGCGCCAGTTCGCGCGCGCCGTCGACCGACGCCATGAACGCGCCGGAGCCGGTCTTGACGTCGAGCACCAGGCCGTCGAGGCCGGCGGCGAGTTTTTTCGACAGGATCGAGGCGGTGATCAGGGGTATGCTCTCGACGGTGGCGGTGACGTCGCGGACCGCGTACAGGCGCTTGTCGGCGGGAGCGAGATCGGCGGTCTGGCCGATGATGGCGCAGCCCACGTCGGCGACCACTTCGCGAAACAGGCCGGTGTCCGGCTCGGTGCGGTAGCCGGGGATGGAATCGAACTTATCAAGCGTGCCGCCGGTGTGGCCCAGACCGCGCCCGGAGATCATTGGCACGAAGCCGCCGCAGGCGGCCACCGCCGGCGCCAGCATCAACGAAACGTTGTCGCCGACACCGCCGGTGGAGTGCTTGTCGAGCACCGGGCCGTCGAGCGAAGACCAGTCGAGCACTTCGCCCGAATCGCGCATGGCCTGGGTGAGCGCGACCGCCTCGGCCCGTTCCAGGCCGTTGAAGAAGATCGCCATCGCGAAGGCGGCCACCTGGCCCTCGCTGACCCGGCCGTCGGTGACGCCGGCGATGAAATCGGCGATGGCGTCGCCGTCCAGCACGTCGCCGTCCCGCTTGGTTCGGATGACTTCCTGCGGTAGCATCGCGCGTCCCTTCTACACGCCGAACGGCGTCCAGATATTCTTGATCCGTACCGCGCGGAACAAAAACTCTTCGCCTGCTCCCTGTTCGTGATCGAACCAGTCGCGTGCCTTGCCGTTGTTGACCCAGGTGGCCTTCAGATTGCCCGCCGATTCAGCCTCGACCATGGCGCTGCCGTCGGCCGTGCCGAAATACCAGTGCGCCGCGACGTCGTCATGGGCGGCCAGCGTTTTGGCCAGTTCGTCGCGGTCGCCGGTGACGATGTTGACGACCCCGCCGGGCACGTCGGACGTGTCGAGCACCTGATACAGTTCGGTGGCGATCAGCGGGTGCGGCTGCGAGGGCGTCACCACCACACGATTGCCCATTGCAATTGCCGGCAGCACCGTTGAGACGAACGCCAGCAGCGGAGCCTCGTGCGGGCAGGAGATCGCGACCACCTCCCACGGCTCGTTGAGCGCCAGCGACAGCATGTTCGCGGCGGGTCCGCGCACCGCGCCGTCATATTTGTCGGCCCAGGCGGCGTAGTGGAAGATGCGTTCCAGCGAGACATCGAATTCGCGCCGGGCTGCGGCGGTGCTCGCGCCGGTCATGCGGGTCAGCAGGGCGATGAAATCGTCGCGCCGCGCTTCCAGGTTCTCGCCCAGATAATAGAGCACCTGGGCGCGCTGATGCCCGGTCATCTCCGACCAGCCTTCGGCTTTGCGCGCGGCCTCCACGGCGTTGCGGATATCCTTGCGGTTGCCCAGACCGGCCTGGGTGATGAGCGCGCCGTTGGCATCGAGAACGGGATAGGAATAACCACCGTCCGGGCGGGCCTGCTTGCCGCCGACATACAGTTTGGCGGTGCGATCGACGCCACCTACCTCGACTGATCTGTGGGCCGGGACCGCCTGCGCCATCGGTTTCGCCTTGGGCAGGGCGGCCGCCTTCTTGGCCCAGGCCGGCACCAGATATTCGGCCATGCCCTCGCGTCCGCCCTCGCGTCCGAAGCCGCTTTCCTTGTAGCCGCCGAAGCCGGCGGCCGCGTCGAACAGGTTGGTGGAGTTGATCCACACCACGCCGGCCTTGACCCGCTTGGCCGCATCGAACGCGATGTCGAGGCTCTGCGACCAGATCGACGCGGCAAGCCCGTACCGGCTGTCATTGGCCAGCGCCACCGCCTCAGACGGCGTGCGGAACGTCATCGCCGCGATCACCGGTCCGAACACCTCTTCCTGAGCCAGCCGCGAAGCCGGCTGAACGTCGGTGAACAGGGTGGGCGGGTAGAAACAGCCCTTGGCGCGCTCGTCCTGGGTAATTTCGTGCGCCCAGCTGGGCTGCCACAGGCTGGCGCCGGAGGCCTTGCCCTCGTCTACGCGCTCGGTGATGTTGGCGAGCTGTACCGGGTGGACCACCGAGCCCATATCGACCGACTTGTCGAGCGGGTCGCCGATACGCAGCTTCTCCATGCGCGCCTTCAGCTTGGCGGTGAATTTCTCGGCGATGCCTTCCTGGACCAGCGCGCGCGAGCCGGCGCAGCACACCTCGCCCTGGTTGAACCAGATCGCGTCGACCACACCTTCGACCGCCGCGTCGATGTCGGCCTCGTCGAACACGATGAACGGCGATTTGCCGCCCAGCTCCAGCGACAATTTCTTGGCTTTGCCCGCCGTCTGCTTGCGGATGATGCGACCGACTTCAGTGGAGCCGGTGAAGGCGATCTTGGCGAAATCGTCATGGGCGACGATCGCCGCCCCGGTGCCGCCGTCGCCGTTGACGATGTTGAAGACGCCGGCGGGAAGGCCTGCCTCGCGACAGATCTCGGCGAAGGCCATGGCGGTGAGCGGGGTATACTCGGCCGGCTTGAGCACCACCGTGCAGCCGGCGGCGAGTGCCGGTGCGACTTTCCAGGCCAACATCAACAGCGGGAAGTTCCACGGGATGATCTGGCCGCACACACCGGCCGGCGCCTGGCCGGGGAACTGGTCATCGCGCAACTGCGCCCAGCCGGCATGATGGTAGAAATGCCGCGCCACCAAGGGAATGTCCAAGTCCCGGGTTTCGCGGATCGGCTTGCCGTTGTCCAGCGTCTCCAGCACCGCCAGCAGGCGCGAATGCTTCTGGATGTGGCGGGCGAGCGCATACAGATGGCGCGCGCGCTGATGACCGGACAGCGCCGACCAGGGGCCGAACGCCTTCTTCGCCGCCTTGGCCGCGGCGTTAACGTCCGCTTTCTTTCCCAGCGCGACTTTTGCGAGCTTCGCCCCAGTGGCGGGGTTGGTGACCGTAAAGGTCTTGGCCGACTTGGGGGCGGTGAACTTACCGGCGATGAAGTGGCCGAACGCCCGGCCATGGCCGTCGAGCCAGGCCTGCGCGATATCGCCGGCCTCGGGAGCCGGGCCGTAGTCCATGGTCTTGAGGATGTCGGTGATCTTGTTCATTGCGCCTTCTAACCCATCGGATGGCGGTGGCCGGCGGAGTAGCGGCCGGTGACGAAATGCTCGATCTGACGTTCGATGTCGGCGAGCAGGGAACTGGCGCCGATGCGGAACAGGTCGGGCTCCATCCAATCCCGGCCCAGCTCCTCCTTCATCAGGATCAGCCAGGCCATCGCGTCCTTGGCACTGCGCAGGCCGCCGGCCGGCTTGAAGCCCACCGGTGCGCCGCCGGCGTCGAGATAGTCGCGGATGGCGCGTACCATGACCAGACTCACCGGCATCGTGGCGTTGACCGCCTCCATGCCGGTGGAGGTTTTAATGAAGTCGGCGCCGGCCATCATCGCCACCATCGACGCCTTGTAGACGTTGGTCAGGGTCTTGAGATCGCCGGTGGCCAGGATCGCCTTCAAGTGTGCTTCGCCGCAGGCTTCGCGCATGGCGCTCACCTCGTCATAAAGCGCCGGCCAGTCCCGGTTGAGCACATGGGCGCGGGTGATGACGATGTCGATCTCATCGGCGCCTTCGCCGACCGCGTAGCGGATTTCTTCCAATCGCTGCGGCAGCGGCGTCAGCCCGGCCGGGAAACCGGTGGCGACGGAAGCGACGGGAATGCCGGTGCCGGCGAGCGCATGGGCGGCGGTGGCGACCATGGTCGGATAAACGCACACCGCACCGGTGGTCACCCGTTCGCCTTCGAGGCCGAGTGCGGCGATCAGATCCGCGCGCAACGGATTGCGCGCCTTGGCGCACAGACGGCGCACGCGGCCGGGCGTGTCATCGCCGGCGAGCGTGGTCAGATCGATGGTCTGGATCGCCTTGATAAGCCAGGCCGCCTGCCACTGTTTCTTGACCGAGCGACGGGTGGTCATGGTGGCCGCGCGGCGCCGGGCGGCGGACAGGTTGATTTCCACGCCCTCGAACAGATCGGGCCGCAGCACCATACCCTCGTTGCGGGCATGGGCCGGGGTGACCGCGACCAGTTCGCGCCCATCGCCTGGTTCGGGCCTGATCATGCCCGCCTGTTCGTTCATCAGCGTCGAGGTTCGTTCGCTGCTCATGGTTTCGCCCGCTCAAAATAGGCCGCCAACAGCCTGGCCAGCCGCTCGCCGCCCTTCGGCGCCATCTCCTTGGTCTCGGTATGCGACAGCTCATCGCCGGTCATGCCGGCGGCCAGATTGGTGATGATCGAGAACGCCGCAACGTCCAGCCCGACGAACCGGGCCAGGATCGCCTCGGGCACCGTCGACATGCCGACGGCGTCGGCGCCGACGATCTGCGCCAGCTTGATCTCGGCCGGAGTTTCGAAGGTGGGGCCGGAAAACCACATATAGACGCCGCGATGCAAATCGACGCCGGCCTGCTCGCCCGCCGCCGCCAGATCGGCCAGCATGGTCTCGTCATAGGTATTGGTGAGCCCGACGAAACGGCGGTCGGTCGGTTCGCCGATCAGCGGGTTGGTGCCGGAGAAGTTGATGTGGTCGGTGATCTGCATCACCGAGCCCGGCCCCATTTCTGGGCGCAGAGAGCCGGCTGAATTGGTCAATATCAGCCGTTCGACGCCGATCGCCTTCAGCGCTTCGATGGGAGTGCGCATGGCGGCGGCGTCGCCGCGCTCATAATAATGCGCCCGCCCGGACAGGATGATCACCGGCGCGTCGGCGATCCGCCCGGCGACCACCTCGCCGGCATGTCCGGAAACGCCGCTTTGCGGAAAGCCGTCCAGATCGGCAAAGGAGATCCGGCTGGGCTTTGAGACCGTGTCCACCAGCCCGCCCAGGCCGGAACCCAGCACCAGCGCGGTCTTCGGCACCAGCCCGTCGAGCCGGCGGATGAGCTCAGCCGTCGCCGCTTTCATCGATTAAGACCCTTCACCAGGCTCGTCCCCCAAATGTTCGAACGCCTTGGGCAGTAACGCGGCGATCGTGGTGGTCTCGACGATGCCATCGCCACCGCAAAGATGAATCTTGGTGTCCGGCCGGGCGAACTCGGCTATGCGCTGCCGACAGCCGCCGCACGGCGTCACCGCATCCACTTTCTCGGCGATGACTGCCAGCTCCGCGATCGGCCCGCCACCGTCCATCACCATGTGCGCAATCGCCGTGGTTTCCGCGCACCAGCCTTCCGGATAGGCCACGTTCTCGATATTGCAGCCGGAATATTCGCGCCCGTCAACCGTCACCAAAGCCGCGCCGACGGGAAACTGCGAATAGGGCGCGTACGCTTTTGCCATCGCCTGGCGTGCGAGCTGCAGAAGTCGCGTGGCGTCGTATTCGGTATTGGGCATGCGCGATGGCTCCTCCCGCCCGTTCAATGCCGAAATTCATCCATCCGGTCAATTTGCCCGATGGGCCCCGGGTCGGCCTGGCCGATCTTTCGGGGCTTGCGTTTTGGCGGCAATTGCAGATCATCCTTACTCTCCGCAACGCGCCGGTGAACCGCGTCCATGTCGACAGACACTATCCTATCCACCTTTTCCTTCAACACCACTGCCGGCATCCGTTTCGGCGACGGGGCCGCGGCGCAGTTGGCGGGACATTACGCCGGACTGACCGGCGAACGGGTCTTGATGGTGACCGATGCGGGCATACGCGCCCTCGGCCTGGCCGACCCGGCTGTCGATGCGCTCAAATCGGTCGGCGTTCAGGTAACGTGGTTTGATCGGGTCGAGGCCGATCCTTCGCTGGCTACCGTGTTGGCGGCGACCCGCGCTGCACAGGAGGCCCGGGCGACCGGAGTTGTCGGTTTCGGCGGAGGTTCGTCGATGGACGTGGCCAAGCTGGTCGCCCTGGTGGCCGGCAGTGGCGAAGAGCTGGACGATGCCTGGGGCGTGGGCAATGCGAAAGGGCCACGCCTGCCGCTGGTGCTGGTGCCGACCACCGCCGGCACCGGCTCGGAAGTGACGCCGGTCTCCATCATCACGGTGGAAGGCATCGAGAAGCGCGGCGTGGTCTCCCCGATCATTCTGCCCGACATGGCGATCCTCGACCCGCTGCTGACGCTTGGCCTGCCGGCACATGCGACGGCCGCCACCGGCATCGACGCCATGGTGCACGCCATCGAGGCTTATACGTCGGCAAGCGCCAACAACAATCTGCTGTCGCGGGCACTGGGCGTGGAGGCGCTGCGATTGCTCGGCACGAATATCGAGACCGCGGTCGCCGACGGTTCGAACCGGGACGCTCGGGCCGGCATGCTGCTGGGCTCGATGCTCGCGGGCATCGCGTTCGCCAACTCGCCTGTCGCGGCCGTGCATGCGCTCGCTTATCCCGTCGGCGGTATGTTCCACGTGGCGCACGGCCTGTCGAATGCGCTGGTGCTGCCGCACGTGTTGCGTTTCAACGCGCCGGCCTGCGCCGCACAATATGCGGAGTTGGCGCCGCATCTGTTCGCGGACATCGACACGGGCCGCGGCCGCCAGGCGGTGTGTGCGGAGTTCATCGACCGGCTGGCCGACCTTTCGGCAAGGCTAGGGCTGGAGACCCAACTTCGGCAGGTCGGTGTGGGTGAAGACCAGCTCGAGGCGATGGCGGGCGAAGCGATGAAACAGACGCGGCTGCTGGTCAACAATCCGCGCGAAGTGACAAAAGCCGATGCGCTCGCCATCTACCGGGCGGCCTGGTGAGCGGGAGACGACGGTGAGCCGACCGACGCCACGCGCGCGCGCAGATTATGCCGCCTTCCGCCCGTTGCAGACGCGGTGGGCCGATAACGACGTCTATGGTCACGTCAACAATGTGGTGCATTACGAGCTGTTCGACACCGCGGTGAACGGCTGGCTGATCGACGCCGGTCTGTTGGACTTCGTCAACGGCGAGACGGTAGGCCTGGTGGTCGAGACCGGTTGCAGCTATTTCGAGGAGATCGTCTTTCCCGACCGGGTCGATGCGGGCATCGCGGTCGAGCATCTGGGCAACTCTTCGGTGAAATACGCGGTGGGCCTGTTCCGTAATGACGGTGAGTTGGCCGCCGCCCAGGGCCATTTCGTCCATGTCTATGTGGACAGGCACTCTCGTAGACCTGTGAAACTGTCCGATGATTGGCGCGATAAACTGGCGGCGCTGGCGCGATGACGGCCGCCGCGTCCGTGCCGAATCCTTCCATTCTGCGATGGCTTGTTGCCGGGTTGGTCGCCGCCGTGGTGGGCCCGCTGGCTTCGCCACTGCTGTGGATGTGGCTGCTGGTGGGTATCGCCAGAGGCGAAGGTGTCGTGGAAACCGGACAGTTCATCCTGCTGGCGGCCGGGATCGCGCTGTTTGCCGGCTTCGTGCCTTCCCTGGTGGGCTCGATTGTTGGTCTTGTCATTATCGCCCTGTCGCGTTCCTTCATGTTGCGGGCTGGCGTTTGGGTGTGGCTGGCGGTCGGCGCATCGCTTGGACTCATCGCCAGTTTCGTCATCGTCCAATCGGAGCGGCAGGACGAGCTGATGGCGCAAACCGGCCTGTTTCTGGCATTCGCCATCGCCGTTTCCGGTGCGGCTTCGGCTTTGACGGCCAGGTGGGTGTTGCTGGGCGCGAAGCAGAGCAATTAATCGTCGCCGATCAAATAGCCGCGCTCGGTCGGTTTTACCGAATTGAAGGCTTGTAGGCCGGGCGATTTGCGGGCATGGACTTGCCGGCCAACCGAACGGTGGGCAGGACATTCACTCTATCGATACGGACAGATGGCAATGGTGCAATTGGCCTATCCGGCGCTGGTGGGGGACATTGGCGGGACCAATGCCCGCTTCAGCTATCTGGCCGACCCGGCCGGCGAGCCGCACCATCTGGGCGCGGTCAAGACGGCCGAGCATCCGACGCTGGCGGACGCACTGGATCGCGCGATTCTGCCCGCTGCGCCGGAACCTGCGCGCACTTTCGTGCTGGCGTTTGCCGCACCGCTGTTCGGCGAAACCTTCGCGCTCACCAACTGCGACTGGCACATTGAGCCGGCCGCGCTTATCGATCGCTATGGCCTCGAAGGCATCGAGCTGATGAACGATTTCGCCGCCCAGGCGATCGGCGCGCTGACGCTCGATGAGAACGAGCTGGTTCGCGTTGGCGGCGGCGAACACATCCACCCCGGCAACATCATTGTCATGGGACCCGGCACCGGGCTCGGGGTCGCCACCGTTATCGATGTCGGCGGTCGCCAGACGATCGTTACCGGCGAAGGCGGCCATACCGATCTGGGTCCCCAGTCGGACCGCGAGTTCGAGCTGTGGCCTCATCTCGACAAAAAGGAAGGCCGCATGATCGCCGAACTGGTTTTGTCCGGCCGTGGGCTGGAGAACGTGTGTCGCGCGATCCGCCGTTGCGACGGTCAGGAGGAGAAACCGCTGAAAGCTGCCGATATCGCTGGCGAAGCCATCGCGGGAACGGATCCGGTGGCCCGCGAGGCGGTGGAAGTCTTCTGCACCGTTTTGGGCCGGGTGGCCGGCAATCTGGCGCTCACGACCATGGCCCGCGGCGGCGTCTACATCTGCGGCGGTGTTGCCCACGCCTTGTTGCCGCTCGTCACCGACGGCGGCTTTCGTGCGGCCTTCGAGGACAAGGCGCCGTATCGCGATTTGATGGCTTCGATCGCTACCAGCGTGGTGGCGCGGCGCGATTCCTCGCTAGCCGGGCTGGTTCGCCATGTGCAGGCGCCCGACCGGTTCGACCTGACGCTGGCGGCGCGGCGGTTCGAACGATAGCCACTCCGTCATTATTTCGCTCACCGCAGTTTCGCTTCGCTCAACGCCTCCGCGGGGCGGCATCTCTCATGCGCTATCGCCTATCGGCTACTTGAGCGCGACCTGACCGTCCGGTGGCCGTGCGGCCTTGCAAACCCTTCGGGTTCGAACCATCTCCCCGGCATCTGCGACACTTGCAAACTCAACGCCGGCGGGTCACAACCGCATCGTTCGGACAGCGGACACGAAATCGGGATTTGCATGGAAAAAGTCAGGCTTCAGCCATGGCGGATATGAAACTGGTGGTGACCGGCGCCGGCGGGCGCATGGGCCAGGCGCTGATCCGCGCGATCGTAGCGAGCGAGGGTGCATGCGTCGTCGGGGCGCTAGAACGGCCCGGATCGCCCGCTTTGGGCAAGGATGCGGGAAGCCTTGCCGGCCTTGAAGCGTTGGGCGTTGCTGTGAGCGACGATCCGCTGCCGGTGATCGCGCACGCCGACGGCATATTGGATTTCACGGTACCGGCGGCGAGCCTGGAATTCGCGGCGCTGGCCGCGCAGGCGCGAATCGTGCACGTCATTGGCACCACCGGCTGGAGCGCCGATGACGAAAAGAAAATCGCCGCGGCCGCGCGCCACGCGACGATCGTCAAATCGGGCAATATGAGCCTGGGCGTCAATCTGCTGGCCGCGCTCGTCGAGCAAGCCGCGCGAGCTCTGCCGGCAGCCGATTTCGACATCGAGATCGTCGAGATGCACCATCGCCACAAAGTTGATGCGCCTTCGGGAACCGCCTTGCTGTTGGGCCAGGCGGCGGCGAAGGGGCGCGAACTCGATCTGGAGAAATCGTCCGTGCGCACCCGCGACGGCCATACGGGCGAGCGGCCTGCCGGCGCCGTCGGCTTTGCCACCTTACGCGGCGGGTCGGTGGTCGGCGATCACACCGTGATCCTGGCCGGAGCGGGCGAGCGCATCGAGCTTGCCCACCGGGCCGAAGATCGCTCGATCTTCGCCCAGGGCGCGGTCCGGGCGGCGCTTTGGGCACGCGGGCGCAAGCCCGGGGTCTACTCGATGCGGGACGTTCTGGGCCTGGGCGGGTCGGCCGGCAACTAGAAACTAGAAGAGATTGCATATGGAACACACGATGGTGCTGGTTCGCCACGGCGAGAGCGAGTGGAACCTGAAAAACCTGTTCACCGGCTGGAAGGACGTCGAACTGACCGACAAGGGCGTCGAGGAAGCGACCCGGGGCGGCCGGTTGCTCGCGGAGCGCGGCATGGAATTCGACATTGCGTTCACCAGCGCGCTCAAGCGGGCGCAGAAGACCTGCCAGCTGGTGCTCGACGAGATCGGCCAGAGCGATCTGGAGACCATCCGCGACCAGGCGCTCAATGAGCGTGACTATGGCGATCTGGTGGGTCTCAACAAGGACGATGCGCGCGAAAAATGGGGCGACGAGCAGGTGCATATCTGGCGCCGGTCCTACGATACCCCGCCGCCCGGCGGCGAGAGCCTGCGCGACACGGGCGCGAGGGTGTGGCCCTACTATCTGCGCTTTATCCTGCCGCGCGTGCTGCGCGGCGAGCGGGTGCTGGTGGCGGCGCACGGCAACTCGCTGCGCGCGCTGATCATGGTGCTGGACGGAATGAGCCAGGAAGAGATTCCCGGCCTCAATCTCGGAACCGGGGTGCCGATGGTCTACCGGCTCAACGCCGATTCGACGGTCAAATCGAAGGAAGTGCTGGATTGAAGGACGGCTGATGGCAGGAGAGGCGATCACGCCACGGGACATAGTCGATTTCTGGTTCCCCGATGGGCCAAATCCGCAGCCGGAACGGCATATGGAGCTGTGGATGTGGCGCATGCGCGGCGGCGCTCATGATGAGATTGTCGAACGCTATTGCGACGTCACCCGGCGTGCCGCCGAAGGCGAGCTTGACGATTGGGCCGGCACGCCGCTAGGGCGCCTGGCGCTGATCATCGTGCTCGACCAGTTCTCGCGAAGCGTGTGGGCGGGCAAGCCGGAAGCCTATGCCCAGGATTCCAAAGCGCTGGCGCTTTGCCTGGAAGGGCTGGAAAATGGCGACTTCGATGCGCTGGAGCACGTCTGGTACAAGGTCATGTTCACCCTTCCCATGGAGCATTGCGAATGCGACGACCATCTGGCGAACATGGACCGGGTCATTGAAATACGGGCGCGGATGAAGGATGAGGCGCCGAGCCAACTACGGGATTTCTATCAGCTCAGCGTCGACCAGCCGAAAAGGCACAGGGCGGTGATCGCCAAGTTCGGCCGCCATTCCCACCGCAATGACGTTCTCGGCCGTCCGTCAACGCCGGCCGAGCGCGAATATATCGACAACGGCGAATTCCCGCACCAAACCGATCTCAGCGAACGCTGAGTAGCGTGTGCGGCGCAGGGCGCTTTTCTACAGCCCGTGTTCTGCCAGCAAGTCCGCCAGCCGCGCCTGTGGCCGCGGTCCCACATGGCCGATTACCTCGGCGGCGGCCATCGAACCGATGCGCGCGCATCTTTCCAGATCGCGCCCATGGGTGAGCCCATAGAGGAACCCGGCAGCGTAAAGATCGCCCGCTCCGGTGGTGTCGGCCACCCGGTCGACAGCAAACGCATCGACCTCAACCCGCTGGCCGCCGGAGACCACGATCGAACCTTTTTCCGAGCGGGTCACCGCGGCCAATTCGCAGTCGGCTTCGATCGCCTCCAATCCCGCTTCCAAAGACGAGGTCTGGTATAGCGAATGCAGTTCGGCGGCGTTGGCGAAGACTATGTCGACGGTTTTGGAGCGGATGAGGTCGAGGAACTCGTCGCGATAGCGATCGACGCAGAACGAATCCGACAGGGTGATCGCCACCTGACGCCCGGCCTCATGGGCGATCCGGGCGGTGAGCCGGATGGCTTCCTTGGCCCGTGGCGGGTCCCACAGATAACCCTCGAAATAGCTGACCTTGGCGGCGGCGGCCTTCTCCGGCTCCACATCCTCCGGGCCCAGCTCCACGCAGGCGCCTAGATAGGTGTTCATCGAGCGTTCGCCGTCCGGGGTGACGAAGATCATCGAGCGCGCGGTAGGGGGTGTTTCGTCAAGCGGCCTGGTGTCGTAGGCGACGCCGGCGGCGCGGATGTCGTGGGTGAACACCCTGCCCAACCCATCGTCGCACACCTTGCCGAAAAACGCCGCACTGCCGCCCAGGCTGGCGACGCCGGCTGCGGTGTTCGACGCACTACCGCCGGAAGCTTCGATCGCAGGTCCCATGACCGAATAAAGATGCTCGGCGCGCTCGGTGTCGATCAGGTTCATCGCACCTTTGATGATGCCTTCTCGGGCGAGGAAATCGTCCTCTGCCTGGGCAATGATATCGACAATCGCGTTGCCGACGGTCAACACATCGTATTTGGCCTCGGCCATGGGGCGACCGCCTCCTTGCTTTGATCCGCCCGCTGCTCGGACCGGCAGTCCTTAACCGCGTTTGAGGTCAATGAAAAGCCCGCGTGCGGTGGGGAGCGGCTTGCGCCGTGCCTGACCGCTTCCTATCTGCCAGTCATCCCTATACGCCGATATCGGAGTAACCTTTGCTGGTTCGATCGATCCGCCTGGCCGCCGGCCAGATGTTCACCCCACAGTTTCGCTCCGTTCTGTGGAAGTCGTTGGGCTGGACGATCGTTCTTCTGATTGCGGCATGGCTGGTGCTGCAACAGCTCGTGGCGATCTTCCTGGTGCCGATGTTGGACAGCTGGCCGTGGGTGGCGACGAGCGTGCAGTGGCTGATCGGCGCCGGCCTGCTCGTGGGCGCCGGCTTCGTCATCGCGCCGGTCACCGCCATCTTCGCCGGCTTGTTTCTCGATGACATCGCCGAATGCGTAGAGCGGGTCAGCTATCCGCACGACCCTCCGGGCCAGCCGTTGCCGATGGGTCCGTCGATCTGGCTAGCGGTCAAGTTCGCGTTCGTCGTGCTCGCCGCCAATCTGGTCGCGCTGGCGCTGGTTCTGCTGCCGGGCATCAATATGGGCGTGTTCTTCCTCGTCAACGGCTACCTGCTGGGACGGGAGTATTTCCAGTTCGCGGCCATGCGGTTCTACGGGGAGCGCGAAGCCGAGCAGCTGCGAAAGTCCCACGGCGGCACGGTATTCGTGGGCGGTCTGGCGATCGCCGTGTTTGTCGCCATCCCCATCGTCAACTTAGGCACGCCGATCTTCGCCGCCGCGCTGATGATGCATCTGTTCAAGGCGATCGAGGCTGACGCCGCCGGCCCGCTCAGCGGCCGCCAACAGGCGCCTGCGTGATCGGCGCGGGCACGTCGCAGGTTTTCTCGGGCGATTTGCACAGATCGGCGATGATGCAGGCCTCGCAATCGGGCTTGCGTGCCTTGCACACATAGCGTCCGTGCAGGATCAGCCAGTGGTGGGCGTGGTAGAGGAACGGTTCGGGAATGATCCGCATCAGCGTTTGTTCCACCTCGTCGGGCGTCTTGCCCGGCGCCAGGCCCAGCCGGTTGCCGATGCGGAAGATGTGGGTGTCGACCGCCATGGTGGGCTGACCGAACGCCATCGACAGCACCACATTGGCGGTCTTGCGCCCCACTCCCGGCAGTCGCATCAGAGCCTCGCGATCGTCCGGCACCTGACCGCCGAAATCCTCGATCAGCATGCGCGACAGCGCGATGACGTTTTTTGCTTTGTTGCGATAGAGCCCGATGGTGCGGATGAAGTCGCGCACCTTGTCCTCGCCGAGAGCCACCATCTTCGCCGGCGTGTCGGCGGCCGCGAACAGAGCCGGTGTGGCCCTGTTGACGCCCGCATCGGTGGCCTGGGCGCTCAACACCACCGCCACCAGCAGGGTGAAAGGGTTGGTGTGCTCCAGCTCGCCCTTGGGTTCCGGGCGGTGCTCGGCGAAACGCGAGAAGATCGCCACCAGTTCGTCTTGTGAATACCGCGTCCCCGGCAGGGCTTTGCCACCGGCACGATCGGCAGTGGCCGGGCTTTTGGACGATGGCTTTTCTTTGCTCATCGAAAACCTATACTCATGGGCGATGGCCGACGACAACCAAAACCGGGCGGAAGACCGCGGAACTCTGTCTCGCCGTGAAGCGGGCGGCGAGTGCAACGTTCCGCCCGTGTTCGCTGCGCGACTGACGCCGTATCGCTCGCTCGGCCGCCGCGGCTTTGTGTTGCTGATGATCTTCGTCGGTGCGACCTGTTTCATCTCCGGCCTGCTGTTTGCGGTGGTCGGCGCATGGCCGGTGCTGGTGTTTTCAGGATTGGACGTGGTGATCGTATGGGTGGCGTTCCGCATCTCTTACCGATCGGCCGCGCGCTACGAGGAAGTGGCGATCTGGCCCGACGAATTGCTGGTGCGCCAGGTGTCGCCGGCGGGCCGGGTGGCCGAGCACCGCTTCAATCCGTTCTGGACCCGGTTCCTGGTTGACAGGCACGAGGAGTTCGGCGTCACCGGTATGCGGCTGGTTACTCGGGGCCGGGAACTGGTGGTGGGCTCGTTTCTCAATCCGGAGGATCGCTCCAGCTTCGCCACCGCCTTCGCCAGCGCGTTTGCGCGGGCCAGGGGCGCCTAGGAACGTTTGGGGATCGCATTCAAGGCGGCAGGTTTCGGGTGGCGTTGTAACAACGCATGACTAGATTTGGGCAGACAACGAACAGCCCCAAGACGAGCGGATCCATGAACCACATCGATACCTCCCTCAACGGCAAATCCCTGGATGCACTGGGCGGCGACTATGCCAAGGTGCGCCGGGTGATCGAGCTCATATCGGACAACTGGCGTGACCATCCGTCGCTGGACGAACTGGCGGCGGCCGTGGATGTGCCGCCGCTGCAGTTGCAGAAGACGTTCACCCGCTGGGCAGGGCTTTCTCCCAAGGCCTTTCTGCAGGCGGTGACGCTGGATCACGCCAAGCGGCTGCTCAACGACGACATGCCGTTGTTGGAAGCCAGCCTGGAGCTGGGTCTGTCCGGGCCGGGTCGGTTGCACGATCTGTTCATCACCCACGAGGCGATGTCGCCGGGCTGCTACAAGGCCAAGGGCGAGGGTCTGGAAATCCACTACGGGTTTCACGACTGTCAGTTCGGCAAGGCGTTGATCATGGTGACCGAGCGAGGCATGGCCGGCATGGCGTTCTGCGACGAGGGCGGCCAGGATGAGGCGCTCGACGACATGATGAGCCGCTGGCCGCGCGCCACCTATATCCGCAGCGACGAAATGACGGCGCCCTATGCCAGCCGCAGCTTCGATCCCAACCGATGGCGGCCCGATCAGCCGCTACGGGTGGTGCTGATCGGAACCGATTTCGAAATTCGCGTCTGGGAAGGCCTGCTGCAAATTCCGGTCGGACATGCGGCAAGCTATTCGCAGCTTGCCAGCCACATCGGCCGCCCGGATGCCCCACGTGCGGTGGGCCGCGCCGTCGGCCGAAATCCGATCTCGTTCGTGGTGCCGTGCCATCGGGTGGTCGGCAAGTCGGGCGCGCTTACGGGCTACCATTGGGGACTGACGCGCAAACGGGCGATGCTGGGTTGGGAAGCCGGTCAGGTCGCTGCCTGAATCCGCAGCGTGCAGGTGCCGCGCACGACCGGGGTATCTTCGTCATCCTGCCAGCACCACACGTCGACGAAGGCCAGCCGCCGGCCGGTTCGCGCGGTGACGGCTTTGGCGTGCAAGTCGGTGTCTTTGGTGACGCGTAGATAGTCGATCGACGACGAAACCAGTTCGACGTCGACGGCTTCGCCGAGTTCGTGGCGAGCGGCCGCCTGGGCGACTGCTTCGATTACCGCCGCCGAGACGCCGCCATGCACCGCGCGTATCATCGGGTTGCCGATGTGGTGTTCGCCGAAGCGCATGCGAAAACGCGGTTCGTCTGCGCTTACCCGCTCGACAGGCAGCCAATCACCCAGAGGGCCGGAAACCGGGGTCATCGCCTAAGCCCCATGCTGGGGCCGGGCGAGCTTCCGTCGAGCGGCACTGCCCGGGTGCCGATCATGAAAGTACCGACCGCGGTCGCGATCAGCTCATCGCCGGGTTCGGTGCGCACTTCGCCGTGCACATAAGCGACGCCGTTGCGTACGCCTTGCAGCGCGCCGGCGCACACGATGGTCTGTCCGACCAAGATGCGCCCGCAATGCTGGGTCGTCAGCTTGATGGTAGCGATCGGCTGCGGCTGCTCGAGTGATCCCAGCACCGTGCCACCCATCACCGTATCCAGAATCAGCGTGTGAAATCCCGTGTGAAGCTCTCCCCTCGTCTCATCGGCGACAAACTGCTCCGGCGCTTCAAGCCGGGTCGCCAGATGATCGCGATCGGTGCGGATGAACTCGAAATGAAATGCCGATAGCAGCGGGTGTTTGGCGGAGAAGAACAGCTGCGCCAGATGCGGGCGCGGTTTAGCCTTCTGGTCGGCGGTTGACGCGGGCGTCCCGGTGGAGCCGGTTCGTCGGCCTGTGCGATCGGCCAGTAGGGAGGATTTGTGTCCGCTCACCGGTTTGCCTTGCTGGTGGTGCAATTGGTTGAAGTCGACCGGGACGGTCGCGGCCGATACGGCACCAGGATATTGGTGTCGTAGCATAATCGCTTACGTTTTCGTAAACGTCAATATCGTGCTCCGTCCTGTTGACGGGCTGCTTGATGGCGGAATCCGCGGCTACTCGACTACACTCAGTATCTCTTCCAGGGGTTTCTTCCACTTTGCGGAGGCGGGAACCGTGGCATCGTCAGCGGGATGGCCGGTGGCGATGATCATGACCGGCTTTTCCGATCTTGGCCGGCCGAGCATTGGGTTTAGGAACTTCATCGGATTGGGTGTGTGGGTTAGCGAAGCCAGCCCGGCATGGTGGAGCGCGGCGATCAGGAAGCCGGTGGCGATGCCGACGCTTTCGGGAACGTAATAATTCTTGTAGCGGGCGCCGTCCTCGAACTCGCCCCATCGCTGGGCGAAGACGACGATCAGCCACGGCGCCAAGTCGAGATGCGGCTTGTGCGCGTTGGTGCCGATCGGCTCGAGCGCGCGCAGCCATTCATCGCCGGCCCCGGCCTCGTAGAAATGCTGCTCCTCTTCCTCGGCGGCCAACCGGATGCGGTGCTTGAAATCGGCGTTCGACGTGGCAACGAAATACCACGGCTGATGGTTGGCGCCGCTTGGCGCGGTGCCGGCGGTCTGGATGCATGATTCGATGATCTGACGCGGAACGGGGCGCGGCGAGAAATCGCGCACGGTGTGTCGGCGTCGCATCTTGTCGTAGAAGGCCTGGGCCGCATCCGCCATCTCGCCATCGTCGAGTTCGGAACGATCGGGCAGAGCGATCGGCTCGTAGGCCAGGGCATCTTTCGCGATCATGTTGGCTTCTGCTCCCTCATGCTGGTTGTCGGGTACGCCGCCGCCAGGCCGCTCTAACTACGCTCGCCGCTGAACTTCGCCTTCCACTCATACAGTTTCTGCAGCGCCTCGCGCGGCGTCAGCTCGTCCGGCGCAAGGTCAGTCAAGGCGGAGCGCAATTCATCGTCTGCCTGTCTGGCGGGCGCCTGGGCAGGTTGTGCGGAAAACAGCGGCAGGTCGTCGATGGTCTTGGCCGCCGCCGACTGCCGGTCGGCACTTTCCAACTGGTCGAGCACGTCGCGCGCGCGCTCGGTCACCGCCTCGGGCAGGCCGGCGAGCCGTGCGACCTGGATGCCGTAGGACCGGTCGGCGGCGCCGGCCACCACCTCGTGCAGGAACACCACTTCGCCGCGCCATTCCTTGACCTTCATGGTGACGTTGGAAAGGCGGACCAGCGGCTCTGCCAGTGCGGTGAGTTCGTGATAGTGAGTGGCGAACAGCGCACGCGAGCGATTGACTTCGTGCAGATGTTCGATCGCGGCCCATGCGATCGACAAACCGTCGAGCGTCGCGGTGCCGCGGCCGATCTCATCGAGAATGACCAGCGAGCGCTCACCCGCCTGATTGAGGATCGACGCGGTCTCGACCATCTCCACCATGAAGGTGGATCGACCGCGGGCCAGATCGTCCGCCGCACCCACCCTGGAGAAGAGCCGATCGACCACGCCGATATGGGCACTGGTCGCCGGTACGAAGGAGCCCATCTGCGCCAGCAGCGCGATCAGTGCGTTCTGGCGCAGGAAGGTGGATTTGCCGCCCATGTTCGGCCCGGTGATCAGCCAGATGCGGCCCAGTTCCGCGTTCTCGCCCGGCCCGATGTCGCAATCGTTGGCGACGAACGGGTTGCCGACCTCGCGGGCCAGCATCTGTTCGACGACGGGATGGCGCCCGCCACGCACGTCGAAGGCCAGGCTGTCGTCGACCCTGGGCCGGCAGTAATTGCGCGCGACCGCCAGTTCGGCGTTCGATGCGCCCACATCGATGCGCGCGATCGCGCCCGCCGCCGCGGTGATCGGCTCGCGCGCATCGACGACGAGCGCGGCCAGTTTGTCGAAAATCTCAAACTCGATCTCGAGCGCCCGGCCTGCGGCGTTGGCGATCTTGGTCTCCAGTTCCGCCAGTTCCGTGGTGGTGAACCGCATGGCGTTTGCCATCGTCTGGCGATGAATGAAGCGGCCGGCCTGTTCCTCGCCGGTCAGCGCCTTGGCGTTGGCGGTGGTGACCTCGATGAAGTAGCCGAGCACGTTGTTGTGGCGGATCTTCAGGGATTTCACCCCGGCCTCGCCGGCATAGCGGGTCTGCAGGCCGGCGATCACTCGGCGGCTTTCGTCGCGCAACAGGCGCAGCTCATCGAGTTCGCGGTGATGGCCGGAGCGCACGAAGCCGCCGTCGCGCCTGTGGGGCGGCAGATCGTCGGCAAGGGCTGCATCGAGGGCTTCTGACAATTCCTGCGGCAGCGCGCGCAGGTGGCTCAGCGTCTCGGCCAGTTCATCGCCCGGTTCGGAGATCTCGGCCAGCCGGTGCGCCATCTGCGCGACCACGCCGGCGGCCTTCGCGATCGAGCCCAGGTCCCGAGGACCGCCACGGTTGAGCGCGAGCCGCGACAGCGCCCGGCTGAGGTCCGGACATGTGCGCAGCAGTTCGCGCAGATCGCCGGCCAGGGCACGGTCGTCGACCAACCGTGAGACCGTATCGAGCCGGCGAACGATCGCGTCGATGGCGGTGAGCGGATTCATCATTCTCTCGGCCAGCAGCCGGGCGCCGGCGCCGGTCACGGTATGATCGATTGCCCTGAGCAGGCTGCCGTGGCGTTCTCCCGACAATGTGCGGGTTAGTTCCAGGTTCGCGCGCGTCGCCGGATCGACGAACATCGCTTCATCCGCCGCCTGGCGGATCGGTCGCGAAAGCGCGGGCCGCTCGCCCAGCTGGGTCTTGTCGACATAGGCCAGCAGCGCGGACGCAGCGGCGAGTTCCGGACGCGGGAAGCGGCCGAAGCCATCCAGGGTGGCGACGCCGAAATAGTTGGCGATCCGGGTCGACGCCGTGGCGCTGTCGAACAGGTTGGCCGGTTGGGGCGAGATGGCCGCGGGAGGAAGTTGAATGAGCCCGCGCCAGGCCGGATCGTCCCAAAGTGTGTCGGCGACCACCAGCTCGCTGACGTCGATGCGCGCCAGATCGGCGGCCAGCGAGGCCGCGCTGGTGGAGGTGGTCCTGAACAGGCCGGTCGAAAGATCGATCCAGGCAAGCCCCGCATCATCCTCGCCTTCACCGGTGCGTACCCGTGCCAGCGCGGCCAGATGGTTGGAGCGGGAGGGATCGAGCAGCTTGTCCTCGGTGATCGTGCCCGGCGTGATCAGCCGAACCACGTCGCGCCGCACCACCGCCTTTGAGCCCCGCTTGCGCGCGGCCGCCGGGTCCTCCATCTGCTCGCACACAGCCACGCGGTGGCCCAGTGCGATCAGTTTCTGCAGATAGTCTTCCGCCGCGTGCACCGGTACGCCGCACATGGGGATGTCGGCGCCGCGATGCTTGCCGCGCTTGGTGAGCGCGATGCCGAGCGCGCGCGAGGCGACTTCGGCGTCGTCGAAGAACAGCTCATAGAAATCGCCCATGCGATAGAACAGCAGCATGTCGGGGTTGGCCGACTTGATTTCGATATACTGCTCCATCATGGGCGTCACTTTGGCCGTGGCGCCTGATGCGGTCTGGTCGTGCAACCGGTCAAATCCCCGAAATGCCGCGCGTGAGCTAAGCGGCAAGCTGAACTGGATCAGCGCAAGGATCGCCTACCGGGTTGCAATTGGCAAGGAAAACGCCGGTTAGAGCGAGTGTCGTTCGGCGGCCGGACCGAAATGTTTCAGATAGCGCCGCGAGATGCGCTCGACCGGCAGAATGATGAGCACGTCTGTGGTGCCGAACCGGCGATCGATCACCGCATGCCCAGAGACCACCGCGCCCAGGCGCAGATAACCGCGGACAAGCGGGGGCAGTGCCCGCATGGCCGCCTTCCGGTCGAGGTCGGCCGCGGCCAGGTCCGTCAGTTCGACGCTCTCCATGTCGGATCTGGCGGCGACCCGCCATTCGTGCGGCGCGGCGGCGATCTCAGCGAGCAGTCTCAGCGGCGCGGCGTGCCGGGTTGGATCGACGCCTTGAAAGGAGGCGCAGCCGATCATCGCCCGGGTTCGGCTGGCCAGCGCACACGACCAGATGCCGTGCCACATCAGCTCGACGGTTCGCTGATGGCGGTAGGCGGGCAGGATGCACGAACGCCCCAGTTCCATGATCCGCAGGTCGTCGTTGCGCGCAAGCAGGCGCGACAAATCGAACTCGCCCTGCGAGTAGTACCCGCCCGCGGAATTGGCGCGGTCGGCGGTCAGGATACGACAGGTGCCGATGGTCCGCCCGGTCCGCGGCAGCGGCGGTGCGACGGTGTCGACCATGATGAGATGTCCGCAATGCGCATCGAAGCGGTCCCGGTCGAGCCTGGCCGCATGGCCCAGCGGGTCGGCTCCGGCCGACATTTCGGTGCAGAACACATCGTAGCGCACGGCCTGGGCCTGGCGCACCTGCTTGCGCGTTCGCGCCAGGTGCACTTCCAGGTCGCCCATGCGACCCAGAGCGTCCGCTTCCAGATCGCTCTTGCGGCCAAGTCGGGCTGCATGACGAACGGCAGCCAGAACCGAGAGATTGCCTCGCATGGTGGTCATGTTTCTCCGTTGGGGCCGCGCCGCCGCCGGTATCGGCTCGGCTGCCGGACGTCGGCCGAATCGGCCTCCTCATCCACCTATTAGGAACTCAATATGTCATTTGCGTCACAAGCGACCGTGCCGGCTGCACCGGTCTATTCGCCCAGCATGCGCAACATCTGCGCACCCGTCATTCGCGGCGACTTGCCGGCCTCGAACGCCTTCTTGACCTCGATAATGATCGTTTCGTTGACCCGGGTCTCCACGCCGGCGCGCCGGCCCAGAAAGGTGATCGCGCCGTTGAGGAAATCGATCTCGGAAGTGCGGCCGCGTTCCAAGTCCTCCCACATGGATGAACGCGCCTGGGCGTCGATTTTGAGCATCGAGCGGGCGACCAGCGCGAACGCGAAGTCGGGCAGGCGCAGGATGGTGGGGATCAGCGTCGGGCGAACTCGACCCACCCGCGCCGGCGTGATGTTTGCCGCGCGCAGGACCGTTAGCCCTTCCTCCACCGACAACGCCAGGGCGTGACGGCAGTCGCGATCCATCAACTGCTCACGCAGCGGTACGCCGGCGAGCACGTTGATGGCGTTGTTCAGGTTCATCAACAGCTTGCCCCACTGGACCGCCTCGATGCGGTCGCTGGTGTGGGCAGAGAATCCGCAGCGGCGCAGGCTGGCCACCAGGTCGCGTGCTCGCGCATGGTTCTCGACGACGATGTCGCCATCGGTGCCGCAATGATACCGCCCGTCGCCCTGCGCCACCACGTTGAAGCCGACCATGCCGGCGAGCACCCGGCTTTCGTCGCCCGCTGCGTCGAGCACGTCGCGCAGGGTGGCGACGTTGCCGATGCCGTTTTGCAGGCTGACAACGATAGCACCGTCGCTTGCGTGCCGGGCAATCAGCGCCGCAGCCTCGGCGGTATCGGTACTCTTGGTGCAAACCAGAACCATGGCCGCCTCGCGCAGGCAATCGGGATCGGTGTGCCACGCGATCTGCCCGGGCTCCAGCCGCACCGTGCTGTGGGCATGGTGCGAAAGCGTAAGTCCGTGCCGCGAAACCTGCTCGCCGAGCCGGGCGCGGCCGAGAAAATCCACCTCCAGTCCGCCGGCGGCCAGCTTGCCGCCTATGGTACAGCCGATCGAGCCGGCGCCGAAAATCGCTATCCGCATGATGTCCGTTCATCGCCGCAGTTGCCGGTGATTGTAATCCAATTGCCACCGGAGGGGGTAGATTTTGCCGGCCTAGGCGAAAAGCCCGCCGCCGCATTCGAGACAGCGATGGCGTGAACGGACATTGGTACGCCCGTGATCGACAACTAGGGTTTGTGCAAATCGCAGGAGCAGGCGATGAACGAGATCAGTCCCTATTCCACGTCCAACCGCAAGATCGATCCATCGCGGCGGCCGCGGCTCAAGCCCGACGGAACGCCGGACGATAACGACCGGGTGGAGATCGGCCCGACGACGATTGCTTTCGAGGCCTGGGCCAAAGCCGGGCTGGAAGCCCCCAATCTCGACGCGATGCGGCGCTTCCGGCTGTCACGCATCACCGGCGAACTCGCCCGCCACGACTATGGCGGGCTGTTGTGCTTCGATCCGCTCAACATCCGCTACGTGACCGATTCGACCAACATGCAGGTCTGGATCATGCACAACCCGTCGCGCGCGTGTTTCGTCTCCGCCGACGGGCACATCACGCTTTGGGACTTTCCCGGCGGCGAACATCTTTCCGCCCACCTGCCGCTGGTGCGCGAGGTGCGCAGCGGCATGGGCTTTTTCTACTTTCTATCAGGTGACCGCACCGACGAGCAGGCGGCCAAATTCGCGGCCGAGCTCGACGATTTGATGCGCGAACACTGCGGCGACAACCGGCGGCTTGCCATCGACCGGATCGAGCCCGCCGGCCTGGACGCGTTGCGGGCGGTCGGCATCGAGCCGAAGGAAGGTCAGGAAGTCACCGAGATTGCGCGCTCGATCAAGGGGCCCGATGACATCAAGGCGATGAAATGCGCCATTCATTCGTGCGAGCTGGCGATGTGGCAGATGCATCGCGAAACGCGAGCCGGCATGAGCGAGAACGAGCTTTGGTCGATCCTGCACGCGGAAAACATCAAGCATGGCGGCGAATGGATCGAGACCCGCATCCTGGCGTCCGGTCCGCGCACCAATCCGTGGTTCCAGGAATGCGGCCCGCGCATCATGGAAGACGGCGACATTGTCTCGTTCGACACCGATCTCGTCGGCCCCTACGGCATGTGCTGCGACATCTCCCGCGCCTGGCTGGTGGGCGACGGCGAACCGACGGGCGAGCAGAAGAGGCTTTACCAGACTGCCTACGAGCAGGTTCGCGACAACATGGCGTTGATTCGTCCGGGCATGGGTTTCTTCGAGTTTACGGCCCAGGCCAACACGCTGACGGAGGAGTTCCTGCCGCAGCGCTACGGCGTGATGGTGCATGGGGTAGGCCTGTGCGACGAGTATCCGTCGATCTATTATCCCATCGACCAGCCCGCCTGGGGCTACGACCACACGATCCTGCCCGGCATGGTGCTGTGCGTCGAATCCTATGTGGGTGCGGTAGGCGGCCGGGAAGGGGTCAAGCTCGAGCAGCAGGTGCTGATCACC
Source organism: Rhizobiaceae bacterium (assembly GCA_028281105.1). Lineage (GTDB taxonomy): Bacteria > Pseudomonadota > Alphaproteobacteria > Rhizobiales > Rhizobiaceae > JANQKQ01. The sequence continues at coordinate 28,886 of JANQKQ010000026.1, read as the reverse complement.
GAGGACGGCATCGAGGACCTGACGTCGTTTCCGTTCGAGGAGCGATTCCTGAGTTGAGCCTCAAGCAGACTGGCTCCAAAGACCGTCGCACGCGCCATGAGCAGGTTGCGCCTTGAAGCGATCCTCATCCAACGCTAGGTAAGCTCCAAGCCGAATTGGAGAACTGCATGTTCGCGATATTTTATGTCATTGATCTGGTCCTGAGCTTCTACATCTGGATCATCATCGCCAGCGCGGTGTTTTCCTGGCTGTTCGCGTTTCGGGTGATCAATCCGTCCAACCAGTTCGTCTCCGCGATAGGCTCGGCCCTCTACCAGCTGACCGAGCCGGCGTTGGGCCCGATCCGCCGGATTCTGCCTAATCTGGGCCAGATCGACATTTCACCGGTGGTGCTGATCTTCGCGATCATCTTCCTTCGCGTGTTCCTGGCCACCTCGGTGGCGCCGATGTTCGGCGTGCGCATCTGAGCGACTTGAGCGCAATGAATCGCTGGCGCACGGACCTGATTGCCGGGATTGGTGCGATCGCTGTCTTGGCGCTCGGTCTCGTGACCACCCGCGCGGCGGATATCGAAAGCGCCTACACCAAATTGGATTTCGACGAAGCCTGCGTCGTGGTTGTGGAACACGAAGCCGGTGTGAGCATGCTTTGCACCGGCTTTGGCGAATTCGCGGTGCATTTTGCCGAAGGCGATCTGCGCCATTCGGTCCAGTACGGCCACGTGACGGATGGCAATCGCTGGGAGAGCTTCGCCCAGTTCAACCATGTCGGAGAAACCATCGAGTGGCGCCACACGGGCGGCATTCCGCACGCGGCCATCCTGCGCTGGTTTATCGAGAACGCCAATCCCGAAACGGGCGCTCCCGACGCGAACCATCGCGGCCAGGTGCTGGTGGTCTCAACCGTCGCGGTGCGGCCGGGCCAGGGTTCGTGTATCGCCGGTTATGTAGACGCCAGGGCGAACGGGGACGCCAATGTGTTGGCCCGGCAGGTCGCCGACACGATTGCCGTCGATTTCCGCTGTGATATCGACCTGCCGGCCTTTCACGGCAATCGCGGTCCGTTTTCGGGATCACCGACTTCAGTTGCCGGTTGATGGGGCGGGCCGATAGCCGAACGAAGCCTGTGCTGGTCAGTCCCAGGCGTAGGCGATCTTGCCCAGCTTGGTACCGTCGAACCACTCATTGCCTTCGGCAACGGCGCGCCCGCCGGCATTCTCATAGAACCGGATTGCCGGCTCGTTGTCGGCGAGCACCCATACCACGCAGCCGCTAAGCCGCCGGCGGCGCAGTTCGGTGCGGGCATCGAGGAACAGATTGGTGCCAAGACCGACGCCCTGATATTCGGGCCGCAGATAGAGTTCGTACATTTCGCCGGCGAACGGCAGGGTGCGCACCCGGTTGGGGCCCAAGGTGGCGTAGCCGGCGATGGTGTCGCCCACATCGGCGACCAGGATGATGGTCGAGCGGCGGATGGCGTTGGCCCACCAGCGCGGGCCGCGGCGGCGGATCATCCGGTGGAGTGCGCCATAGGGCACCAAACCTGAATAGGCATAGCGCCAGGCGGCGTCATGGGCTTCGGCGATCTGTGTCGCGTCCTTCGGGCCGGCGCGCCGGATGTCCAGTGAAACCGTGCTCATGGCGCGATGATAGGGTAACGATCTGTTAACGAAAAGCGCCCGAGCGACGATTTGCCCGATTTTTCACAGTCGGCGTCGGGACATAAGCTACGTCGCCGCAATCGGAAGTTGTGTGGATGGCGCCGGCCCGCCGCCTAGGAAAACTTGCGTTTGCGCGCGGCCAGCGTGCGCAGGCGCAATGCGTTCAGGCGGATGAAGCCGTGCGCATCCTGCTGGTCGTAAGCGCCCGCATCGTCCTCGAAGGTGACCAGTTCCTCCGAATAGAGCGACTTGTCGCTTTCACGGCCGGTCACGATCACATTGCCCTTGTAGAGCTTGAGCCGAACCTTGCCTTCCACATGAGCCTGGCTGGCGTCGATCGCCGCCTGCAGCATCTCGCGCTCGGGCGAGAACCAGAAGCCGTTGTAGATCAACTCGGCGTAACGCGGCATCAGATCGTCTTTCAAATGCGCCGCGCCGCGGTCGAGCGTGATCGATTCCATGGCACGATGGGCGGCCAGCAAAATGGTGCCGCCGGGCGTTTCGTAGATGCCGCGCGATTTCATGCCGACGAAGCGATTTTCCACCAGATCAAGCCGGCCGATGCCGTTGTCGCGGCCCAGATCGTTGAGTGCGGCGAACAGGCTGGCCGGGCTCATGGTCTTGCCGTTGAGCGCCACCGGGTCGCCGCACTGGAATTCGATTTCGATGTCGGCGGCTTTGTCGGGCGCGTCCATCGGCGAGACCGTGCGCTGGTAGACATATTCAGGCGCTTCGTCGGCCGGGTCTTCGAGCACCTTGCCTTCCGATGACGAGTGCAGCAGGTTGGCGTCGATGGAGAACGGCGCCTCGCCGCGCTTGTCCTTGGGCACGGGAATCTGGTGCTTCTCGGCGAACTCGATCAGGTCGGAGCGCGACTTGAAATCCCAATCCCGCCACGGGGCGATCACCTTGATGTCGGGATCGAGCGCATAGGCCGACAGTTCGAAACGGACCTGGTCGTTGCCCTTCCCGGTGGCACCGTGGGCAATCGCGTCGGCGCCGGTCTCGTTGGCGATCTTGATCAGCCATTTGGAGATGAGCGGCCGGGCGATCGAGGTGCCCAGCAGGTAGACGCCCTCATAGACCGCGTTTGCGCGGAACATCGGAAAGACGAAGTCGGCGATGAACTCCTCGCGCACGTCCTCGATATAGATGTCGCGAATGCCCAGCATCTCCGCCTTGCGCCGGGCCGGCTCCAGTTCCTCGCCTTGGCCCAGATCGGCGGTGAACGTGACCACCTCGGCCTCGTATTCGGTCTGCAGCCATTTCAGGATGATCGAGGTGTCGAGACCGCCGGAATAGGACAGCACCACCTTGTTGATGTCGCCTTTGGAGAACTTGGGCATGAAACTCACCGAGTTGTTTTGGGGGCACGTGGACCGGCCGGCGCGAGGGCCGGCGCACCATATCGGGAATGTTGCACAGTTCAAGAGTTGGCTGGGATGACGGAAGCGGGGAAATGACGATTCCTTCCAGCCCCCAACTGCTCTAAACAGGATCGACCCGAAACGCCGCTGATCCATGTTCCGCCTCGCCCACCTTTCCGATGTCCATTTGGGGCCGCTGCCGCCAGTACGCCCACTTGATCTCGCCTCGAAGCGGCTGACCGGCTGGCTCAACTGGCGGCTCAACCGGGCGCGTCGATTCCAGCCTGAGATACTCGATGATCTGGTTGATCATCTTCGCGAACGGAAGCTAGACCACATCGCGGTCACGGGCGATCTGGTCAACATCGCGCTGGAGGCCGAATTTACTCGCGCCCGCGAATGGCTGGCGCGTGTGGGCGATGGCGAGGAAGTCTCGCTTGTTTGCGGAAATCACGACGCCTACGTGCCTGGCGCGCTTGCCCGGGCGTTGGAACACTGGCGACCCTGGCTGGGCGATGGACCGATCAATGAACGCGACTTCCCACTCATCAAACGGTCGGGACCTGTTTCCTTCATTGCCGCCAACTCAGCCGTCGCCACGCCGCCGTTCATGGCGACCGGCCGGTTCGATGCGCGCCAGGGTGAGCGGCTAAGCGCCGCGCTGGCCGCTGAAGCAGGGCGTTGCCGCGTGGTGCTCATTCACCACCCGCCGCTGGACATCACCAAGTGGCACAAGAGGCTTGTCGGTGCTGATCGGTTTCGCCGGGCGATCGCGCAAGCCGGCGCTGAGTTGGTCTTATACGGCCATACCCATGTGGATAGGCTGGACTACATTGAAGGGGCAGGTGGAAGGGTCCCGGTTGTGGGTGTGCCCGCCGCGGGTAACGCGCCGGGCGGCCATCGTCCACCGGCGCGGTATAATTGGTTTGAGATCGAGAAAGCCGACAAGGGTTGGTCCATTCGCATGGACGAGTTCGGCTATGGCGGTGGCAAGCCGGGAATTTCCCACTTATCCTCGAAAAAATTGGTCTAGCGTTCGATCGCCGCGGTGGCCTCGATTTCCACCAGCGCTTCATCCTCGATCAGGCCGGCGACCACCACCATGGTCATGGCCGGGAAATGCCGGCCCATCACCCGACGATAGGCTTCGCCGACCTCGGCCAAGCGGGCCAGATATTCGCGCTTGTCGGTGACGTACCAGGTCAACCGGGCGATGTCGGTGGCCTGGCCGCCGGCCGCCTGTACGACGGCCAGCACGTTCGAAAGCGCCTGCTCGACCTGGCCGACGAAATCGTGGGTCTCGAAGACCTGGGCCGCGTTCCAGCCGATCTGGCCGGCCACATAAAGCCGTTCGCCGCGCGCGGTGACGCCGTTGGCATAGCCCTTCGCCGGCGCCCAGCCATCGGGCTCGATGATTTTGTGCATGGTCTTCACCAGTCCTTCCAGTTGCGTCAAACGCCCAGATATCGATCGCTGATCTCGGCGGTAAGCCCGCCTGGTTCGCCGGTCCAGGCGGTGGTGCCCTTCTCCAGGACGACGCAGCGATTTGCCACCGCCAGCAGTTCCTTGAGCGTCTTGTCGACCAACAGGATCGACAGGCCGGCGTTCTTGAGCGCGTGGATCGCTCGCCATATCTCGTGGCGCACTACCGGCGCGAGCCCCTCGGTCGCTTCATCGAGAATGAGCAATTTCGGGTTGGTCATCAGCGCCCGGCCTATCGCCAGCATCTGCTGCTCGCCGCCGGAAAGCGTGCTGGCCATCTGGTTGGCGCGCTGGCCCAAGGTGGGGAACAGCCGGTCGACCTCGCTCAGGCCCCATTCGCCCGGGCGCGCGGCGGCGATCAGGTTTTCGCGCACGGTCAGGTTGGCGAAGCAGCGCCGGCCTTCCGGCACCAGGCCGACGCCGAGCCGCGCCACCTTGTGCGAAGGCAGCCGCGCCAGGTCGTGGCCGGCAAACGAGATCGCGCCCTCGGTGTGCGCCAGCATGCGGCAGATCGTGCGGATGGTGGTGGTCTTGCCCATGCCGTTGCGGCCCAATAGCGCCACCACCTCGCCTTCGCCGATCTCCAGATCGACGCCGAACAAGGCCTGGGAGGCGCCGTACCATGCGGTGATCTGCGAGACCTGCAGCAACGCGCTCATGGCCCCTCCTCGCCCAGATAGGCTTCGCGAACTTGCGGGTCAGCGCGGATTTCGTCGATGCCGCCGGTGGCGATCACCTTGCCGTAGACCAGCACGGAGACCCGGTCGGCCAGGGCGAACACGGCGTCCATGTCGTGCTCGACCAGCAGGATAGGCGCTTCTTCGCGCAGGCCATCGAGGAAGCCGGTCAGCGTCTTGGAGCCCTCCGGCCCCATGCCGGCCATCGGCTCGTCGAGCAGGAAGGCCTTCGGCCGCATGGCAAGGGCGATGGCGATCTCCAGCTGCCTGCGCTCGCCGTGGGACAGGTCCGATGCGGTCATCCGCGCGCGTTCGGCCAGTCCCGCGCGCGACAGCGCGGCCATTGCCGGCTCGGTGAGTGCCGGGTCCGACAAGGCCCGGCCGAGAAAGCGGAAGGTTCCGCCGGCCCCGGATTGCACCGCCAGCATGACGTTCTGCAGGGCGGAGAATTCCGGCGCCAGCGAGGAGACCTGGAAGGTTCGCGCCAGACCGGCGCGGGCGCGGGCGACCGCGTCGAGCGCGCTTATGTCGACACCGGCGAAATGCACGGTGCCGGCATCGCTGGCTATTTCGCCGGCGATCTGCTTGATCAGCGTCGACTTGCCCGCGCCGTTGGGGCCGATGAGCGCATGGATCTCGCCTTCGCGCAGGTCGAGGTTGACGTCATCGCAGGCGATGACCGCGCCGAACCGCTTCGACAAGCCCTCGATGGCAAGCACCGGCTCAGCCATGGCGCGCGCCTCCGGCCAGCACGCCGATCACCCCTCCGCGGGCGAACAGGACGACGGCGAGCAGCAGAATGCCGAGCAGGAACTGCCAGTGCTCGGAGATGGGGCCGACGGAATGCTCCAGAATGATAAACAACGCCGCGCCGGCAACCGGACCGAACAGGCGGCCGACGCCGCCCAGAATGACGAACACCATGATCTCGCCCGAGGTCTGCCAAGACAGCATCGAGGGCGAAACGAAGCGGTTGAGATCGGCGAACAGCGCACCGGCAAGCCCCGTGATCATGCCGGAGATGACGAAGGCGGTCAGTCGGACGCGAAACGGGCCGATGCCGACGCTGGCAAGCCGCTGGTCGTTCTGCCGCGCGCCCTTGAGCGCCAGACCGAAGCGCGACGCCGATAGGCGCGACGAAAACAGCAGCGCCAACGCCAGGATGGCGCAGGCGAGCAGAAAGAAGCTGGTGGGATCCAGGGTGTTCATTCCCGGGAACTGGTTGCGCACGTAGATCGACAGCCCGTCCTCGCCGCCATAGGCCGGCCAGGAGATGGCGAAGAAGAAGATCATCTGCGCGAACGCCAGGGTGATCATGATGAAATAGACGCCCGAGGTGCGCAGGCTCAAGGCGCCGATCACGAGCGCGGCGAAAGCGCTCACCACCATCGCGATGGGCCAGATCACGAGCATCTGCGTGGTGCCGGAAATCTCAAACGGCCAGGTGGCGAGCGGCTCATAATTGAGCGCGTGGCTGGCCAGGATGCCGGCCGCATAGCCGCCCAGGCCGAAGAACGCCGCATGGCCGAACGATACCAGGCCGCCATAGCCCAGCGCCAGGTTGAGCCCGACGCCGGCGAGCGCGAAGATCACGATGCGGGTGGCCAGCGTGACGATGAACGGGTCGTCAAACGCGGAAGCGATGAGCGGCACCGCGGCAAGGCCGGCAACGAGCACCGTGTTGATGGCGGTTTCGCGATTCATGCGCGAACGCCGTAAAGGCCGGAAGGCCGGGCGACCAGCACGCCCGCCATCAGCACATAGATCGCCATTGAGGCCAGCGCCGAACCCACCGAGGTGGCCGAGGAGGCGTCCATGAAGGTCGCAAAGACGATGGGCAGCAGGAAACGGCCCAGCGTGTCGGTGAGCCCCACCAGCAGCGCGCCGATCAGTGCGCCCTTGATCGAGCCGATGCCGCCGATGACGATGACGACGAAAGCCAGGATCAGTACGGGCTCGCCCATGCCCACCTGCACCGACTGGATGGTGCCCACCAGGGCGCCGGCGAGTCCGGCGAGCCCGGCACCCAGGGCGAACACGATGGTGTACAGCCTGGCGATGTCGACGCCCAGCGCGCCGATCATCTCGCGGTCGGCTTCGCCGGCACGAATCTGGATGCCGAGCCGGGTCTTGGCGATCAGCGCGAACAGGCCGGCGGCCACGGCGAAACCGACGACGATGATGGCGAGGCGATAGGCGGGATATTCAATGCCGCCGGGCAGGGTCACCGCGCCGGAAAGCGACGGCGGCACGTTGAGATACAGCGGAAACGAGCCGAACGCCCAGCGGGTGGCTTCCGAGAATACCAGGATCAGCGCGAAGGTGGCGAGCACCTGGTCGAGATGGTCACGGTCATACAGCCGGCGGATCACCACGATCTCCACCAGCGCGCCGGCTGCTGCGGCTGCCGCGAGGCTGGCCGCCAGGCCCAGCCAGAACGATCCCGTCGCCGTGGCCACCGCGGCGCAGGCGAACGCGCCGACCATGTAGAGCGAGCCGTGCGCCAGGTTGATCAGCCCCATCACGCCGAACACCAGGGTCAGCCCGGCCGCCATCAAGAACAGCATGACGCCGAACTGCAGGCCGTTGAGCACCTGCTCGATGAGTAGAATGAGAGACAATCAGACCACCTGTAGTCGACCGGGCCGCATGCACGTCGTGGCGGCCCGGTCAGGCTGATCGGAGACTGTGGCTACATCGAGCACTCGCCGGCATAGGCGTCCGAGTGATTTTCCAGCGCGGGGCCGACGATCTTGTTGGTGAACACGTCCCCTTCCTTGATCACTTCGCGGACATAGATGTCCTGGATCGGATGGTGGTTCGAGCCGAACTCGAAGTCGCCCCGGGTCGACGCGAAGTCGGCTTCCTTCAGCGCGGCGCGGAACGCACCGGCGTCCGAAACGGAAGCTTTACCCATGGCCGACAGCAGCAGGTTGGCCGTGTCGAAGCCCTGGCTGGCGTAGAGCGACGGCAGCCGGCCGTATTCGGCCTGGAAGCTTTCGACGAAGGCGGCGTTGGTCGGATTGTCGATGTCCTTGTTCCACTGGGAGGTGTTTTTCACACCCATCGCCGCCTCGCCTACGGCCTGCAGGATGCCCTGGTCGAACGAAAATGCCGGGCCGACCAGCGGGATGTCGACGCCCGACTGGGCGTATTGCTTCATGAAGGCGATGCCCATGCCGCCGGGCAGGAAGAAGAACACGCTGTCGGCGCCGGAAGCGCGGATCTGCGCGATCTCGGCGGCATAGTCGGACTGGCCGAGCTTGGTGTAAACCTCGCCGGCCAGGTCACCGCCGTAGAAGCGCTTGTAGCCGGTCAGTGCGTCCTTGCCTGCTGGATAGTTGGGCGCCAGGATGAAGGAGTTGGCGAAACCGGCTCCCTTGGCATAGGCGCCGGCGGCCTCGTGCAGGTTGTCGTTCTGCCAGGCGACGTTGAAATAGTTCTCGTGGCAGCCCTTGCCCGCGAGCGCCGACGGGCCTGCATTGGGCGACAGATAGAACTTGCCCTGCTGGGTTACCGCGGGGACCACCGCCATCGCCAGGTTCGACCAGATGATGCCGGTCAGGACATCGACCTTGTCGGACTGGATCATCTTGTCGGCGAGCTGCACGGCGATGTCCGGCTTGCGCTGGTCGTCTTCGACGATCACCTCGATGTCGGAATTGCCCGACTGTTTGACCGCCAGCATGAAACCGTCGCGAACGTCGATGCCGAGCCCGGCGCCGCCGCCCGAAAGTGTGGTGATCATGCCGACCTTGAGCGGGTCCGCCTGGGCGGCGCCCGCCAACAGCAAGGTGGCCGCGGCCAGAGTGCCTAACTTCTTCATGGTGTTTTCTCCCTCTTGGTAAATGGTGGTTGGTTGGGCTTGTACCTCATTCACTCGCCGGCCTTCAGCCGAAAACGTTGGATCTTCCCGGTCTGGGTCTTCGGCAGCGCGTCGGTGAATATGACCGAGCGCGGATATTTATACGGCGCGATCACCGATTTGACGTGGTCCTGAAGCCGCTTGACGGCCTCATCATCCGCGTCGATCCCGTCGTTGAGCACCACATGGGCTTGGACGATGTTGCCGCGTTCGTCGTCGGGCGCTCCGATGACCGCGCATTCGGCCACGTCGGCGTGGGAAAGCAGCGCGGCCTCGACCTCCGGCCCGGCGATGTTGTAGCCGGACGAGACGATCATGTCGTCGGAGCGGGCGGCGAAGTGGAAGTAGCCGTCTTCGTCCTGAATGAACGAATCGCCGGTCAGGTTCCAGCCGTCGCGCACATAGCCTTTTTGCCGTTCTTCGTCGGCCAGGTAGCGGCAGCCGGTGGGCCCGCGCACCGCCAGCCGGCCGACTTCGCCGCGCTCCACCTCGCTCATCTCATCGTCGACGATCCTGGCTTCGTAGCCGGTGACCGGCTTGCCTGTGCACGCGGGTTTGGAATCCCCGAATCGGTTGGAGATGAAGATGTGCAGCATCTCGGTGGCGCCGATCCCGTCGAGCATCGGTTTGCCGGTCTTGGCCATCCAGTCTTCGTAGACGGGAGCGGGCAGGGTTTCGCCGGCCGAGACGGCGGCGCGTAGCGAGGACAAATCCGCGCCTTCGTCCATCGCCGCCAGCATCGCTCTATAGGCGGTCGGTGCGGTGAACGAGACCGTCGCTTTATAGGTCTCGATGATCTCGATCATGTTGGGCGGCGAGGCGTTTTCCAGCAGCGTTGCCGCGGCCCCGAATCGCAGCGGAAAGATCGCCAGCCCGCCCAGGCCGAAGGTAAACGCCAGGGGCGGCGAGCCGACGAACACATCGTCCGGGGTGACGCTGAGGACTTCCGCCGCGTAGCCGTCGGCGATGATCAGCAGGTCGCGATGGAAATGCATGGTCGCCTTGGGCTCGCCGGTGGTGCCGGAGGTGAAGCCCAGTAACGCCACGTCGTCGCGGCCGGTATCGACAGCGTCGAACTGCACCGGCTTGTTGAGCGCGATGCGGTCAAGCTCGGCGTCGTGATTGGCGGTGCCGTCGAAGCCGACGACCTTCTCCAGGTACTTCGACGTCTTGGCGCAGGTGACCAGCTCGTCCATCAGCCGCGTGTCGCACAGCGCCAGCGAGATTTGCGCCTTGTCGACGATCTGGGTCAGTTCGCCGGTGCGCAGCATCGGCATGGTGTTGACGACCACCGCGCCCGCCTTGGTGGCGGCAAGCCAGCACGCCACCATCGCCGGGTTGTTGGCCGAGCGAACCAGCACCCGGTTGCCCGGCTCAACGCCATAATCCTCGACCAGGGCGTGGGCGATGCGGTTGGTCCAGTCGGTCAACTCCTTGTAGGTTCGCCGCCGGCCGTTACCGATAAGGGCGGTGTGGTCCGAAAAGCCCCTGGCGACCATGCGGTCGGTCAGCTCCACGCCCACGTTGACGTGCTCCGGGTAATCGAAACCGTCGAGCAGGAAATCCGGCCATTGATCTACCGGCGGCAGGTTGTCGCGCGCGAACGTGTCGGTGTGTGCGGATGGGCCGAGCATGGTCATTTTCCTCCCGTTCCTTCCGCCAACGCATGCTTGGCGATGATCACCTTCTGGACGTCGGACGCGCCCTCATAGATGCGTAGCGCGCGAATTTCGCGATACAGCCGCTCGACGATGTGGCCGGCGCGCACCCCGTCGCCGCCGTGGATCTGCACCGCCGCGTCGATCACCCGCTGGGCATGGTCGGTGGCGTAGAGCTTGGCCATCGCCGCCTCGCGGCTGATGCGCGCCGCGCCCATGTCCTTCATCCAGGCGGCACGATAGGTCAGCAGCGCAGCTGCGTCGATATCGACCGCCATGTCTGCGATGTGGCCCTGGACCATCTGCAACTCGCTCATGGGCGCGCCGAACAATTCGCGCGAGCAGGCGCGGGCGACCGCCTCGTCCATGGCGCGCCGAGCGAAGCCAAGCGCGGCGGCCGCCACCGTCGGGCGGAAATGGTCGAGCACCGACATGGCGATGGCGAAGCCCCGGCCCGGTTCGCCGATCATCGCGCTTGCGGGCAGGCGGCAGCCTTTGAAGGAAAGCCGCGCCAGGGGATGCGGCGCGATCGTCTCCAGCCGTTCGGCGACCGACAGACCTTTTGTATCGGCGGGCACGATGAAAGCGGAAATCCCCTTGGCGCCTGCGGCTTCGCCGGTGCGGGCGAACACGCAGTACACATCGGCGATGCCGCCATTGGAGATCCATGTCTTCTCGCCATCCAGCACATATTCATCGCCGTCGCTGGCGGCGACCAACTCCATGTTGGCCACGTCGGAGCCGGATTTCGGCTCACTTAAGGCAAATGCGGAGAGCGCCCGACCTGCGCGAGTCTTTGCCAGCCAATCGCGTTTTTGCCTATCGCTGCCGAACAGCGAGATCGCGCCGGTGCCCAGCCCCTGCATGGCGAAAGCGAAGTCGGCAAGCCCATCGTGGCGGGCGAGCGTCTGGCGGGCGATGCACAGGCTGCGGATATCGAGTCGGGATTGCGGGTCGTCGGGGTCGATGCCCGTATGCGTCAGGAAGCCGGCCTCACCCTGCGCGGCGACTAGTTCGCGACAAGCGGCGTCGACATCGCCATGCTCTATGTCGCCGAGATTTTCGCCCGCCCATCGATCGATCCGCTCGGCGAATTCGCGATGGCGGTCTTCGAAGAACGGCCAGTCGAGGAAGCTGGTGTTCGCCATCAACTGCCCTCGAATGTCGGCCTGGCCTTGGCGGCGAAGGCTTCATAGGCGCGGCGGAAGTCGCCCGTGCGCATGCAGATCGCCTGGGCCTGGGCTTCGGCCTCGATGGCCTGCTCCAGGCTCATCGACCATTCTTGGGCGAGCATCGTCTTGGTCATCATGTGGGCGAAGGTCGGGCCTTCGGCCAGCCTGGTCGCCAGGGCCATCGCCTCGGTTTCCAATTCCCCGGCCTCGACGACACGGTTGAAGAAGCCCCAGCGCTCGCCTTCCTCGGCGCTCATCGAGCGGCCGGTGTAGAGCAGGTCGGCGGCGCGGCCCTGGCCGATGATGCGCGGCAGGATCGCGCACGCGCCCATGTCGCAGCCGGCCAGTCCCACCCGGGTGAACAGGAACGCCGTCTTCGCCTGCGGCGTGGCGAGCCGTAGATCCGAAGCCATAGCGATGATCGCGCCGGCGCCGGCGCACACGCCGTCGACCGCGGCGATCACCGGCTTGCCGCAGCCGATCATGGCTTTCACCAGATCGCCGGTCATGCGGGTGAACTCGATGAGCCCCTTCATGTCCTTGTCGAGCAGCGGCGCGATGATGTCGTGTACGTCGCCGCCGGAGCAGAAGTTGCCGCCGTTGGGGCCGAAGACGACCGCGCCGATGTCGTCGGCGAAGCGCAGTGCCAAGAAGCAGTCGCGCAGTTCGGCGTAGCTTTCGAAAGTCAGCGGGTTCTTGCGCTCCGGCCGGTCCAGCGTGATTACCGCGACGGAACCTTCCACCCGCCAGTTGAAGTGTGTCGGCGAAAAGCCGGCCATGTTGCTCATGTTTGGTCCTCTCCACCGCGGCGGGCCGCGGAGACAATTCTATCGAGGGTCCTGGCGTCGCCGGGCGCCAACCCGCCCAGCAACTCGTCGATCCATTGCTCGTGGACCTGCGCCATGGTCGCGAAGTGCTGGCGGCCCTTGTTCGTCAGCCGCACGATCCACGCCCGGCGGTCGCCTTGCACCGGCGCGCGTACGATCAGCCCGTCGTCGACCAGGCGGTCGACGATACCGGTAACGTTGCCGTTGGAGACCATCAGCGCGCGCGATAGGTCGCTCATGCGCATTCCGGTTTCGGCCCGGTCGAGCGCGGCGAGCACGTCGAAGCGCGGCAGGGTCGAGCCGAATTCGCTGCGCATGCGCTCGCGCAACGCGGTTTCGATCGAGCGTGAAAGCTTCAACACCTGCAGCCAGGCTCGCAGCCGCGACTTCGACACCGCTTCGCCACCGCCTGTCGGCCGGTCGAGCTGATCGGCCTGGCTCATGTCTCTCCTCCCGAAACGGCGATCGCCTGGCCGTTCACCGAGCCCGCGCCGTTGCCGCACAGCCACACGACGGTGCTGGCGATCTCCCCGGGCTCGATGAAACGCCCCTGTGGGTTGGCGGTCTTGAGCATGTCCGCGGCTTGCTCGGGCGTTCGTCCGGTTTTTTGCGCGATGAGCTCCAGGGAGCGTTCCAACATCGGGGTTTGCGTGTAGCCGGGGCAGATGGCGTTGACGGTGATTCCCGTTTTGGCCAGTTCCTGGGCTAGCGCCCGCGTCAGCCCCAGCACCCCGTGCTTGGCGGCGCAGTAGGCGGATACGTACGGATATCCTTTAAGACTGGCGGTCGAGGCGATCGCGATCAGCCGGCCCCAGCCGCGCTCTGCCATGGCTCCGGCTGCGGCCTGCCACAAATGGTGTACGCCGGTCAGGTTGACCGCCAGGGTGGCTGCCCAGTCCTCGCTGGTGAGCTTGGCATAAGGCGAGGTGATCGCCGCGCCGGCATTGGCGACTGCGATATCGACGGGGCCGGATTTTCCCACCGCCGCCTTGATCGTATCGGCCATCGACGCGGCATCCGTGACGTCGCCGACCCGCCAGCCGATCCGCACATGTTGTTCGGCGATCGCCTGCAACGGTTCGGACCGACGCCCGATGATCGTTACGGCCGCGCCGGCCCCGGCCAGCGCCAGCGCGATCGCCGCGCCGACGCCCGAGCCGCCGCCGGTCACAAGAGCGTGTCTGTCGGCGAGATCGGTCACCGGTTCATACTTTCTCGTTCGCCGGCTCTTCGCGATCGGCCAATCGCCATAACTGATCGCGGCCGGCCAGATACGGATCGGGCCAGTTTTCCGCCCGGTCGCCCAGCGCGCTGGCGGCGTGCAGGGTCCAGTACGGGTCGGCCAGATGCGGGCGGGCCAGGCAGACCAGGTCGGCGCGGCCGGCCATCAGGATCGAATTGACGTGATCGGGTTCGTAGATGTTGCCCACAGCCATGGTCGCCATGCCCGTCTCGTTGCGGATGCGGTCGGAGAACGGCGTCTGGAACATGCGGCCGTAGACCGGCTCGGCCCGCGTCGAGGTCTGTCCGGCCGACACGTCGCAGATGTCGACACCGGCTTGCTGAAGCGCACGGGCGATGTCGACGGCTTCGGCCGGAGTGACCCCGTCCTCGCCGACCCAGTCGTTGGCGGATATGCGCACCGAGATGGGTTTGTGCGCCGGCCAGACGTCACGCACGGCGTGGAAGACTTCCAGCGGGAAGCGCAGCCGGTTTTCCAGCGAGCCGCCATATTCGTCGTCGCGCCGGTTGGTCAGCGGGGTGATGAAGGACGACAGAAGATAGCCATGGGCGGCGTGCAGCTCGATCATGTCGAAGCCGGCGCGATCGGCCATCTGCGCCGCCGCCACGAACTGATCGCGCACCACATCCATATCGGTCCGCTCCATGGCCTTGGGCGTCTGGTTCGTTGGCGACCAGGCGATGTCGGATGCGGCCAGCAGCGGCCAGTTGCCGTCTTTCAGCGGCGCATCCATCTCCTGCCAGCCCAGCTGGGTCGAACCCTTCGGCCCCGAATGGCCCAGTTGCAGGCAGATCTTCGCGCCGGTTTCGGCGTGCACGAAATCCGCCACCCGTTTCCAGGCCGCTTCGTGCTCGGGCGCATACATGCCGGTGCAGCCCGGCGTGATGCGGCCTTCCGGCGAGACGCAGGTCATCTCGGTGTAAACGAGCCCGGCGCCGCCCTTGGCGCGCTCGCCATAGTGGACCAGATGCCAGTCGGTCGGACAGCCGTCGACGGCTTTGTATTGCGCCATCGGCGAGACGACGATGCGGTTTTTCAGGTTCATCTCGCGCAGCTTGAACGGGGCGAACATGGGGTGGCGTACGGGGTGTTTGGCGCTCACTCCCGCGCGCTGCTGGAACCAGGCCTCCGCGCCGGTCAGCCACTCGCGATCGCGCAGCCGCAGGTTTTCGTGGTCGATGCGCTGGGAGCGGGTGAGCAGCGAATAGTTGAACTGGACGGGATCGAGGTGGAAATAGCGCTCCACCTCCTCGAACCACTCCATCGAGTTGCGCGCCGCCGATTGCAGGCGCAGCACTTCCAGCCGCCGCTCGTCCTCGTATTTTTCGAACGCCGCCGCCATGGACGGCTCGGAATGCAGATAGTTGGCGAGCGCAATGGCGCTTTCCAGCGCCAGCTTGCTGCCCGAGCCGATGGAGAAATGCGCGGTGGCCGCAGCGTCGCCCAGCAGCACGATGTTGTCGTGCGACCAGTGTGTGCACAAGACGCGCGGGAAGTTGAGCCAGGCCGAGCCGCGGATGTGGCGGGCGTTGGTCATCAGCGAATGGCCGCCCAGATAGCCGGCGAAAATCCGCTCGCACACGGCGATGGATTCGTCCTGGCTCATATCGGCGAAGCCGAATTTCTCGAAGGTCGGCTCGGTGCATTCGACGATGAACGTGGCCGTGTCGTCGTCGAACTGGTAGGCGTGCGCCCACACCCAGCCGTGCTCGGTTTCTTCGAAGATGAAGGTGAACGCATCGTCGAACTTCTGGCGGGTGCCCAGCCAGACGAACTTGCATTTGCGCACGTCGATCTCGGGCTGGAAGTGCTCTGCGAACTCGGTTCGTGTCTTTGAGTTCAGACCATCGGCGGCGAGCACCAGGTCGTAGTCGCGCGCATATTGGGCGGCGCTTTCCGCTTCGGTCTCGAAGCGCAGATCCACACCCAGTTCGCGGGCGCGCTCGTGCAGAAGCAATAGAAGCTGCTTGCGCCCGATGCCGCAGAAGCCATGGCCGGTGGACACGGTCCTGGTGCCGGCGAAATGCACCGCGATGTCGTCCCAATAGGCAAAATGCTCGCGGATCGCAGCTGCGCTTTTGGCGTCATTGGCCGCTAGATTGTCGAGTGTCTCGTCGGAGAGCACCACGCCCCAGCCGAACGTGTCGTCCGGCCGGTTGCGCTCGATCACCGCCACTTCGTGGGCGGGATCGCGCAGTTTCATCGAGATGGCGGCGTACAGGCCGCCGGGCCCGCCGCCCAGGCATGCGATTTTCACCCGTTCCTCCCATCGGCTCGCATTCGAGCCTTGCGCGAACCTTGTGCGAAGCTTGCGCCAACCTGGCGTGAACCTTGCCGCAACCTGGCGCACGGATCCGCATTCGTTCGCCTGAAAATTACTTCAAGCATAAATATTTTGCAACTAAAATAATATTCGGAACTCCAACCGGTGATTGCGGGCGCGAAGCGTTCCGCCTATCTTCGCGCGGAAAAAGGGAAATCTGCAGACATGGAACTGATCGACCAGGTCCTCATCATCGCCGGGATTACGGTTCTGATCATGATCAGTCCCGGTCCGGACATGGTGATCGTTACCCGCAATACGCTGATCGGCGGGCGCGCGGCGGGGTTGAAATCGTCCGCCGGGGTGCTCACCGGCAATCTGGTGCACATCGCCTATTGCGCGATCGGCATCGGCTGGCTGATCTCGCAGTCGATCCTGGCCTTCAACCTGCTCAAATATGCCGGGGCCGCCTATCTGATCTATCTCGGCGTCATGAGCTTCCTGGCGCATGACGCGCCGCTGGACGTGGACGGTAAGACCGATACGGTGCCGGACCAGCGCTGGTATCTTCAAGGCTTCCTCAACAACATCCTCAATCCCAAAGGCACCTTGTTTTACCTGGGCGTGTTCACCGTGGTGATCACGCCGGAAACCTCATTTGCCGCCACCCTGCTGCTAATCTTTGTCACGATCTCGATCAGTGCGGTCTTCTGGCTGTTCTTTGTGGCGACGTTGGACGCCGGCATCGTGCGGCGATTCCTGACCCGCAGCCAGAAACTGGTGAGCCGCGTATTCGGCGGGTTGCTGATTTTCCTGGGGGTGCGGGTGGCGTTTATGGAGCGGTGAAATTGCCGCTATATTTGCAAAAACTATACAAATCTTGAGTAAATTCTCAGCTATTGCTAAGTTAATCTTCCATATAAGATGGAGGATGGAATGCGAGTATTGATATTCGCCGCAGTGTTCTCAATCATTGCCGCGACTCCGGGACTTTCTGTTCAAGTTACAACCGAAAATGGAACCATGGAACTGCCGATTTGTGGCGGCCTTCCCGATTTCAAATGCAACTCAGACCAGTGGTGTGACCATCCCACAGAGGCCATCTGTGGCATTGGCGATCATTTTGGGATCTGTCGCCCTCGGCGGTTTGCCTGTCCTTTGTTGGAAAACAAGGTTTGCGGCTGCGACAATCGAACCTACAGCAATTCGTGCTTCGCCAACCAGGCTGGCCAGGATGTGCTGCATCCGGGCGAATGCCGGAATCCCCGGAACGACTGAGTTCCTTCTGCTGTTTCCGTCATGATGCCAAGGTGAATGGAATCATTGGTGGCTCGGTCAATGCGACTCCCGCCTGACCACATCGCCGCTGCCGCCGATCAGGAAATCCAGATCCGCGCCGCGGTCGGCCTGCATCACGTGATCGACGTATAGCTTGGCATAGCCGCGGTCGAATTCCGGCTCGGCCGGCTTCCATTGTGCCAGCCGCTCCGCGAGTTCCGCCTCGTCGATCAGCAACTCAAGCACCCCGGCGGCCGCGTCGAGCTTGATCTGGTCGCCGGTTTTGACCACTGCCAGCGGGCCGCCCACCGCGGCTTCGGGACACGCATGCAGCACGACGGTGCCGAACGCGGTGCCGGACATGCGTGCGTCGGAGATGCGCACCATGTCGCGTACGCCTTCCTGCACCAGCCGCCGCGGGATCGGCATGTTGCCGACCTCCGCCATTCCCGGGTAGCCCTTCGGCCCGCAGCCTTTAAGCACCAGGATGGTGTCTGAGGTCACCGGCAGATCGGGGTCGTCGATGGTGGCCTTCATGTCTTCGATGCTCTCGAATACATGAGCCGGGCCGGTGTGGGTGAGCAGCTCGGGGGTGGCGGCGGAAGGCTTGATCACCGCGCCATCGGGCGTCAGGTTGCCCTTGAGCACGCGGATGCCGGCGGCTTCGACCAGCGGATTGTCGATCGGGCGGATCACATCCTCGTTGAAATTCTCGGCTTCGGCCCACTGAGTGGAGATCGGCTTGCCGGAAACCGTCGGCGCGTCGGCGTGCAGGTGATCGGCGATCTGCTTGAGCAGCGCCGGCATGCCGCCGGCATAGCAGAAGTCCTCCATCAGATATTCACCCGACGGCATGCAGTTCACCAGGCACGGGATGTGGCCGCCCAGCCGGTCGAAATCGTTGAGCGTCAGATCGATGCCGGCGCGCCCGGCGATCGCCAGCAGATGCACCACCGCGTTGGTCGACCCGCCGACGGCGGCGTTGGCGACGATGGCGTTCTCGAAGTTCTTCTTCGTCAGCACCTGGCTCAGGCGCAGGTCCTCGCCCACCATCTCGACGATGCGCATGCCGGTCAGGTGCGCCAGCGCCATGCGCCGCGCGTCGACGGCCGGCAGGGCGGCGTTCTGCGGCAACGAAAGCCCCATGGCTTCCACCAGCGAGGCCATGGTCGATGCGGTGCCCATGGTCATGCACACCCCGGCGCTGCGCGACATGCCGGACTCCGCGCCCATGAACTGGGCGAGCGTCATCTCGCCGGCGCGCACCGCTTCGGAGAATTTCCATACATCGGTGCCCGAGCCGATATCCTTGCCGCGCCACTTGCCGTTGAGCATCGGCCCGGACGAGACCACGATGGTCGGCAGATCGACCGAAGCCGCGCCCATCAACTGGCCCGGCGTGGTCTTGTCGCAGCCGCCCAGCAGCACCACCCCGTCGATGCCGTGGGCGCGGATCGCCTCCTCCACGTCCATCGCCAGCAGGTTGCGGAACAGCATGGCGGTCGGCCGCATCTGGGTCTCACCGAGCGACGAGACGGGAAACTCTACCGGGAAGCCGCCCGCCTCCCACACCCCGCGCTTGACCCCCTGGGCCAGCGTGCGCAGATGCGCATTGCAGGGCGTCAGTTCCGACCAGGTGTTGCAGATGCCGATCACCGGCTTGTCGGCGAACACCTGGTCCGGAAAGCCCTGGTTCTTCATCCAGGAGCGATGAATGAAGCCGTCCTTGTCGGCTCCGCCATACCAGTGGCGGCTTCTCAGTGGTTTCTTCGTCATCAGGCCGTTCTTTTCGCGAATTGATATCGGGTGGTCTGGCGATAGGTCTCGCCGGGACGCAGCACCGACTGGGGAAAGTTTCGATGATTAGGATAGTCCGGCCAGTACTGGGCTTCCAGACAGAAACCGGCATGGGCGCCGTAGGGATTGCCGGTCAGTCCCGGCACCGCGGTGGCGATCTTGTGGCCGGCATAGAACTGCACGCCGGGTTCGGTGGTCGACGCAATCATCTCCACATCGGAAGCCGGGCTGTAGGCAGTAGCGACCCGCCGCAGCGGCCGGCGGTCGTCCGACAGGCAGTAGTTGTGGTCGAACGCCGTGAAATCGCCGCCGCCGATTGCCCGCGGTGTGCGGAAGTCGAATATCGTGCCGGCCACCTGGGCGACCTCGCCGGTGGGAATGAGCTCGTCATCGACGGGCAGGTAGCGGTCGGCCTCGATTTGCAGCTCATGGGCGAGGATGTCGGCGCCGCCATCCAGGTTGAAATAGCTGTGATGGGCCAGATTGCACAGGGTCGGCTTATCGGCGGTCGCGGTCAGTTCGATGTCGAGGGCGCCGGCCCCGCCCAGCCGGTAGGTGCAAACGATGCCGCATTCGCCGGGGAAGCCGCCGTCGGGATCGATGATCTCCATGGTCACCTGGTCTGATTGCGCGTTGGCCACGCGCCAGTTGCGCCGGCCGATCGCCTCGGCACCGCCATGCAGCGTATGCCTGCCCAGGAAGTTGCGGTCGGCCTGATATTGCCGGCCATCAATCGAATAAGACCCTCCGGCGATGCGGTTGGCGACCCGGCCGACGATGGCGCCGAAATAGGGCGAGTGAGCGGTATAGTCGCTCAAACCGGTCAGCCCCAGAACCAGGGGAGGGCGATGGCCGTCGAGGCGCAGGTCCTGGACCACCGCGCCCCAGGTCAGGATCCAGGCGGACAGCCCGCCGCCGGTAATGGCAACGCGGTCGACGGTCTCGCCGTTGTCGAGGGTGCCGAAGCGTTCCATCATGGCTTGATGTTAAACACCGTCACGCCGGACGGTTTCAACATCGTTTCGCCCAGGATCGGTTCCGCATCGGGTAGCAGGTCGCCCAGGTCGAACTCTTCGTCGGCGTAGTTGAAGACGAACAGGTGGTCACCGCAGCGGCGCAAGCGCACGCCGTCGGGCAACGTGTGGGTCGCGATGCCGGCTTCGTTCGCGGCCTGGTTGATCAGGCGGTCCCTCAACTCCTCGTCCGGCCAGCCGCACCAATACGAGACATTGGCCTGGCTCACCACGGCGGGATTGCCATCGGCGGTCTTCGCGGTGATGTTGGCCTTTTCGCCCACTTCGACGAACTCGTGCCACGTGCGGAAACTTCCGCCGCCTTCCACCGGGATCGGGCAGTCCCCGCGTATGCTCTCGACCCGGGTCACGGTGATGTCCAGCAGATCCTCCGGCAGGTCGGGCGGCATCGCCTCGGGAATAGCGAAATCCTGGGTTTTCGAGCCGCTGCGCGGGCCTATCAGGACCTGGCCGTCGAAATCGCGTAGCGCGTCCACCAGAGCTTCGTTCCAGCAGAACAGGCCAGCCACGACCGCCAGTTTGCGCCCGGCGAGATCGGGGTCGCGCGACGAGACGATGTCGACCGACAGGCCCAGCCCGCGCAGCGCGCGGTAGATCGTGAAGTTCAAGTCGAAATAGTCGAAATCCGTGCCGTGAGGCTGAATCTCCCAGGCCCATTGGGACGGATAGTCGAAGATGATGGCCACATCCGCCTTTGTTGTGGGCTGCCAGCCGAGCGCATCGATGGCGCTTTTGAGCTCGCGCACTTCGTCCGCCGCCGGCGCCTCGACGCCGTCCGGACGCATCAGGCCGGCATGCATCTGTTCCTGGGCGTGGCGGGCCTGGCGCCAGCGAAAGTAGCTGACGGTCTCGGCTCCGTGCGCGAAGGCCTCCAACCCCCACAGCCGCACCATGCCGTCGCGGGGGGCCGGGTTGAAGGGCGCCCAGTTCACCGGACCGGGCTGCTGTTCCATGATCCACCATCGGCCTTTCGAAGTCGCCCGATACAGATCGTGATGGAAGGCCTGGAAGTCCGGTTCGCCGGCGCGCATGAACCGCCGCTGGCGTTCCTGGGTTGAGCGGGTCCGGTCGATCAGCTTGCCCAGCGGGTAGGCATCCCAAGACGAGATATCGAGATCGCCGCCCACGTCGAAATGATCGAAGGACAGGATGCGGCCCATGAAGTTGTGAACGATGTCACGACC
The DNA here is from genome assembly GCA_028281105.1 of Rhizobiaceae bacterium. Lineage (GTDB taxonomy): Bacteria > Pseudomonadota > Alphaproteobacteria > Rhizobiales > Rhizobiaceae > JANQKQ01. The sequence goes on along the minus strand of JANQKQ010000026.1, from coordinate 7,379 downwards.
GGGCGAGAGTTCGCGCAGGATGTCGACCTGGATGCGATTGAAGGCGACGACCTGGTCCGACGAATACCGGCGGAAGTCCAGAACGTGAATCGGACTGAACTGGGCAACTGGATTGTGTGGCAGTTCGACGGCGTCGAATGAGGGATATTCCATCGACCAGAACCGGTTGCCCCATCTTTCATTGAGTTCCTCGACGGTGCCGTAGCGCGCGGCGAGCCATTGGCGGAACCCGTCGCGGGCGGCAGTCGAATAAGACAGGGTGGTCTCGTGGCAGCCATATTCATTGTCGGTCTGCCAGGTAGTGACTGCCTGGTGAGAACCGAATTTCTCGGCCAGCGCCCGGGTGATGCGGGCGCACTCGCGGCGATATCCTTGATGGGAGAAACAGTAGTGGCGGCGCGAACCGAACTGGCGCTGGCGGCCATCGGCCCCCACGGGCAGCATGTCCGGCATTTCGTCGACCAGCCATTTTGGCGGTGCGGTGGTCGGCGTGCACATGACGACGGAGTGCCCCGCCGCCGCGAGGATATCGATCGACCGTTCCAGCCAGTCGAACCGAAAGTCGCCGCGCGCCGGCTCCAGCTGCGACCAGGCGAACTCACCTACGCGCACCACCGAGATACCCAGCTCCGCCATGCGCGCGGCGTCGGGCTCCCAGGTATTCTGCGGCCACTGCTCGGGATAGTAGCACACGCCGATCGATCGGCTCGTAGCGGCCTCGTTCATGGCGTGACCCGGGGCTCGGCGCGCCCTTCCACCGCAAGATCGGCAATCAGCGTCTTGCCGCCATCGACATCGGCGGCGCGGCGTTCGTCGCTCATGCCCTGCCAGGCCGAGGTGACCAGCAGGCGATCGAGCTTGCGCCCGATGAACGCCGGGCAGGTGGGCTGGCGCACGGGCAGGCGAATGGTGCGCTCAAGCGAACCTTCGGGCGCGAACGCGTTGAGGCATGCCGCGCCCCACGCGGCGTTCCAGATCATGCCGTGCGCGTCGACGACGGCCCCGTCAATGGCGCCTTTGGCCGCGCGGTGGTCGTGGAGGACCTGCGGTTCGCCGGTCGGCAAGGCGGTCTGCGGATCGATGGCCACGCGCATCAGCAGGCCCTTGGCCGAGTCGGTGAAGTAGGCTGTATCGCTCGTCGGAGAGAAGCAGATCGCGTTGGGGATCGAGACGTTGGCGAACAGTTGCCGCAGTTCCCCGGCGCGGAACCAGTAGATCGCGCCGGCTTCGGGCTCGGCCGCCTTGCCCATGGTGCCGATCCACAGTGCGCCGGAGGAATGAACGCGCCCGTCATTGGATCGGGTAATCGTGTCGTCGGCCTCCAGCGGATGATGCAAGGTCATCCGATTGGTGGCGGTGTCGCGCAAATACAGCCCATCCTCGGTGGCTACAAGCTGGGTCGCCTCGTCAACCACGCCCAGCATGCTGGCCATTACCGGCAGATCGTAGCCGCTCGTGCGCGCGCTGGCGAAATCGTGCTCGAACAATTTCTTACCGGCGATGTCGAACCACCACGCCTTGTCCTGGGCCGGGTCGTAGGTGGGACCCTCACCCAGTTCGCATTTGGTTTCATCAAGTATCTCGTGATCCAAGTCCGCTACCCCATTTTAAGATCTTGCGTGCCCGCAGCGCCGTCCGGCGCCGGCTCTCATGTCCGGCTATATCGCTCATACGCCAATCGATGAAAATCGCCTATCCGGGATGCGCATGCCGCCGCTGGCGTCCCTCTTCCACCGGCCAGAACGTGCTAGCGGCGAACAGCAGCCCTTTGCGGACCGCGGTGTCGGCATCGTGTAGATGAACGCTCGCGCCGGCGGCCTTAAGGGCGCACTTGTAGGGTTCGGCAAGTTCGCCCTTGGCGACCAGATGAACATCGGCTAGCGGCCCATGTCGCGACATTACGCCGGCCAGTTCCAGCCCGATAACGCTACCCGACAGCGCCGCGGCCGCGCCGTTGCGATCGGAGTACCCCAGTAGTTGCGAGGAGCGAATGGAGAACAGTTGATTGGCAATTTGCGCCGGATTGGCGATCGCGGTCGTGACCGCGTCGAGGAATTCGGGCACCTGCGGCGAAACGCGGGCTGACTCATCGATCGCCAGCCGTAGAATCGAATGGTTGAGCAGCAGCGCGTACAGTTCTCCGCTCAAATAGGTGGAAAAACGGGCCACTTTGCCATCGACCAGTTCAATCCACTTGGAGTGGGTGCCGGGCAGGCAGACCAGGGCGTCGGCCGGGAGGGCGTCGATGATCCCCAGCAACTGGGTCTCCTCGCCGCGCAGCACCTCGGGTTCGGCGGGATCGCGCTGGGCGATACCCGGCAGAATGCGGATCTCGCGCCCGGCAGCCGGTACGGGCACCGCGCAGTCGACGATCGCACGCACATCGACCGGGGTTTCCACATATCGTGCTTCTCGCCAGCCCTGGCGCGAGCCGGCCATGCCGCAGATGACCACCGGCACGCCCGCGTCGACCTCAAGCGCGACGAGATGCGCCTCAAGCGTTGCCTGAAAACCGTTGCTGCCAGCCTGCAGCATGCCCTCATGGCTGGTGCGTTCGGCCAGCACGGTGCCGTCGGCGCACAGGACCCACAAACGAAAACTGGTGGTGCCCCAATCCACAACCGCGCAAAACGGTGTCATCCGGTCACCACCACGCCGCCATCGACCACCAGCGCCTGGCCGGTCATCGCCCGCGATGCATCGGACGCCAGGAACAAGGTGGGCTCGACCATGTCTTCGGGCACCAGTTCGCGGTCGAGTGCCTGGCGCTCCAGGTGCGCCGTCAGTCCCTCCTCCGTCACCCACAGATCCTTCTGCCGCTGGGTCAGTACCCAGCCGGGCAGCAGCGCATTGACCCGGATGTTGTGCGGACCCAGTTCGCGCGCCAGCGCGCGGGTGAGGCCGTTGATGCCCGATTTGGCCGCCGCGTAGGCCGGAAAACCGGCGATGCCCATGATGTAGGCGATGGACGAGAAATTGACGATCGCACCGCCGCCTGCCGCGCGCATGTCGTCGGCCACAGCCTGGGCGGTGAAGAAGTGCGGCCGCAGATTGATGTTGAACGAGGCGTCCCAGTCTTCGGGCGAGTACTCGTCGAGCGTATGGCGGTTGTCCGACGCGGCGTTGTTGACCAGCACTTCGATCGGTCCGTGTGCCGCGCGGGCCTGGTCGATCGATTTCCTGAGCGCATCGATGTCGGTGATGTCGGTGGCGATGAACAGCGGACGGTTGCCGAACTCGGCCTCCAGCTCGTCGCACAGCTGCGTAGCGTCGGAGCGCTGGACGAAGGCGACTTTCGCGCCCTGGGCGATGAAGCCGCGGGTGAGCGCGCCGCCTATGCCCGATCCGCCGCCGGTGATAAAAACGGACTTGCCCTTTAGATCGGGAAAGATGGTGCGAACGCTCATTCGGCTGCCTCCTCGTGTTGGCGTCGGTGCAGCCACGGGGGCAGCCAGTCGCCGTGGGCGTCTATCAATTCCTCCGTCATCGACCAGATTTGATCGAGATCCAACTCGGCCGCGCAGTGCGGGTCGACCATCGCGGCATGGAACACATGTTCGCGGTTTTCCTCCATCAGCGCGGCGACCACCAGCTCCTGCACATTGATGTTGGTGCGCATGAGTGCGGTCAGTTGCGGCGGCAGGTTGCCGACGACCGTCGGCTGGACGCCGTTGGCGTCGACCAGGCACGGCACCTCCACGGCGCATTCGTCGGGCAGCGAGGTGATCGCGCCACCGTTGATCACGTTGCCGTAGATCGTCGTCGGCCTGCCGGTGGTGATCGCGTCGATGATCGGCGCGGCGTTTTCCACCGACGGTTCGACTTCGATCGGGTCGGGCCCGGTGTATCTGGCCGCCAGCGACCTCCACTGCTCGACCTGCTCCACGCAGCGCCTGGGATACTCGTCCAGCGGGACCTCGAACCGCTCGATCAGGTCCTCGCGTCCGCGCTTGATGAAATAAGGCACGTATTCGGCGAAATGCTCGGAGCTTTCGGTGACGAAATAGCCCGTTCGCATCATCATCTCGTAGCGCACCTTGTTCGGGCAGCGCGGGTTCGAAACGTTGGGCTTGGGGATGCGGCCGGCGCGATAGCCGTCGCGCAGCAGCGGATAGACGTCGCACCAGGAGCCGTCGTCGAGGCGGCGTTCCAGCTCGAGGAAGAACGCCATGTGGTTGATGCCCGCCACCCGGTAGCGCAGATCGTCGACGCTCAAATCCAGATCGTGCGCCAGCTCGCGGCAGGTATATTCGACCGAATGACACAGGCCGACCTGGCGAATACGCGGAAACCTCGCGCCGATCGCCCAGGTGTTGATCGCCATCGGATTGACGTGCTGCAGCAACAGGGCGTGCGGGCACAGCTCCATCATGTCGGCGCACAGGTCCCACAGATGCGGTACCGTGCGCAGCCCTCGCATGATGCCGCCGATGCCCAGCGTGTCGGCGATGGTCTGGCGCAGGCCGTATTTCTTCGGGATCTCGAAGTCGGTCACCGTGCAGGGTTCGTAGCCGCCGATCTGGAAGGCGACGATGACGAAGTCCGCACCGTCCAGCGCCTTGCGCCGATCGGTGGTGGCGAGGAGCTGAGCCGGCGCCCCGACGGAATCGATGATCTTGCGCGCGACAATCTCCGATTGGCGCAGGCGTTCGGAATCGATGTCCATGAGCGCGATGTGGGCGCCCGTCAGTGCGGGGCGCAGCAGCACGTCCGCGACGATGTTCTTCATGAACACCGTCGAGCCGGCTCCAACGAAGGCTATTCGCGGGCCTGTCATCTCACGGCTATCCCTTGGTGGCACCCAGCGTCAGGCCGGCGATGAAGTGCTTTTGCATCAGGAAGAACATCACTACCGGAGGCAGCGCGGCGACGATGGAGCCCGCGCTCATCAGGTGGTAGGCCGCGCGGAACTGAGCGTTGAAACTGGTGATGCCCGCCGTAACCGGTTGGCTTTCGACGCCCTGGGTCAGAACCACGGCCCAGAAATAATCGTTCCAAATGAAAGTGAAGATCAAGACCGAGAGCGCGGCGACCGCCGGCTTCATCAGCGGCATGACCACGAACCAGAAAATGCGCCATTCGGCCACTCCTTCCACACGGGCGGCTTCGATCAGAGCGAAGGGCAGCGCGCGGATGAAATTGCGCATGAACAGGGTACAGAAACCGGTCTGAAAGGCGATGTGGAACAGAACCAGGCCGGTCTTGGTGTTGTACAGCCCCATGTCCAGGGTGAGTTCGCGAACCGGCACCATGAGGATCTGGAATGGTACGAAGTTGCCGGCAACGAACATGAAGAAGACCCACAGGTTCGAGCGGAACCTGTAGATGCCAAGCGCGAAACCGGTCATGGCCGAAAGCGCCACCGCGCCGATAACGGTCGGCACCGTGATCAGCACCGAGTTCAGCATGTAGCGCGGCATGTCGGAATCAAAGAATACCCTGCCGTAGTTGGTGAAGCCCTCGAACGTGGTCGGCCAGCCCCAATAATTGCCGGTGGTGAAATCGGAATCCGGCTTGATCGAGAAGACCGCTACGGCGATGAGCGGCGCCAGCCATAGCGCCAGCGCGAAGGGCAGCAGCCCCTGATAGGTGAGCTGCAACGGGCGCGGGCGCTGTTGGATGGGGGTGGGAAACATGTCAGCGGCCCGCCTTCTCGTCGCGATACATCGACCACAGGAAGTAGGCGATGAAGCACAACATGATCAGGAACAGGACGACCGCGATCGCCGCGCCGTAGCCCATCCTGAAGCCATATTCGGAAAGCGCCACCTCGAACATGTAGAAGGCGAGCACGCGCGACGACCCGAACGGTCCGCCCTGGGTCATCACGGCGATGAAGTCGAACGAGCGCAGCGCGCCAATGATGGTGACCACAAACGCGATGAACGTCGCCGGCGCCAATTGCGGCACGATGATGTACCACAGCATGCGCCAGCCCCGCGCGCCGTCGAGCCGGCCGGCCTCGATCTGTTCGGGGTCGACCGCATTCAGGCCGGTCAGATACAGGATCATGCAATAGGCCGTCTGCGGCCACAGGCCGGCGGCGATGATGCCGTAGGTCACGAAACGCTCGTCGCCGAGCACGTTGATCGGCCCCAACCCGACCCAACCGATCATGGTGTTAAGCAGTCCGAAGGTCGGGTCGTAGAACCAGGTGAATACCAGGCCGACGACCACCTGCGAGATCACGAACGGAAAGAAAAACAGGGATTTGTAAAGCCGGATGCCGGTGACCGTCTGGTTCAGGAACAGCGCGATGAACAGGCCCGCCGGAATCGCCAGCAGATACAGAAACAGCCACAGGACGTTGTTGGTGAGCGAGACGAAGAAGGCGTCGCGGTCGGCGAACTCCCAATACAAATCTTCGTAGTTTCTCAGCCCGATATATTCGGGCTGGCCCAGCCCGTCCCACTCATACAGCGAGATGTTGAAGGACTGGAAGATCGGGAAAATGACGTAAAACAGGAAGAACAGCAGGCCCGGGGCGAGGAACAGCCACGGCGTGATGGCGATCTGGTTGCGACGGAACCAGCTGCGGGTGTCCGTTGCGGCGACCTGTGAGAGTGTCACATCGACCATGCCTGGGTTTCCCCCCTGAAGTGCTGTCCGGGTCCCGGAGGATAGCCCAACGGGGCCGGTAAGTCAGGGTGTCGGGGGCGCAATCGCCCCCGACACGGTATTGTTAAGAACCTAGCCGGTCTACTTGTAGATGCGCTGGCGCGCACGCTCCAGGCGGGCGAGGATCTGGTCGAGATTGTCCGGCTTGACCATGAATTCCTGGAAGCCTTCCATCGACACCTTGGCCATCTCGGCGGGCGCGTCACGGTCCCAGAACTGGGCGACGCCGCCGGGGCTGTTGGACGACAGCATGGCGAAGCCTTCGTTCAGGAACTTGTCGTCATCCACCGAAGACTGCGAGTTGACCGGCAACTGGCCGAGATTGGCGCCGTTGTTGATCTCGGTCTGCACGTTCGCGGAGACCACGAAGCGCAGGAACTCACGGGCCGCTTCCTTGTTGGCCGCGTTGGCCGGAATGTGGAAGGAGTCGGTGGGCGCGTCTTCGGCCAGTTCGACGTCCGGGTTGATGGCCGGGAACTGATAGAAGTCGAGTTGGTCATCGGAAAGGCCGGCATCGCGCAACGGCGCCACCGCGAAGTTGCCCATCAGGTAGTACGCCGCATCGCCATTGACCATGAACGGCAGCGCTTCCTGCCAGGAATAGGTCTGGTGGTTGTCGATGTAGCCGCCCATGTCGATCAGCTCGCGCCAGTTGGCGAAAGTCTGCCTGACCCGATCGTCTTCCCAGGAAACCTCGCCGCCGGCCAGGGCCATGTGGAAGTCGAAGCCGTTGGTGCGCATGTTGAGATAGTCGAACCATC
>JANQKQ010000024.1 GCA_028281105.1 Rhizobiaceae bacterium | reverse complement strand
TCCCAGCCACCCCACGGCAGTATCCTCGAGGGGGTGGCTGGGAGGGGGAGCGGGCCGGAGCCGAGCAAACCAGAAGGGCTTCGCTTATCGCGAGCGGGACGAAACGGTCAACCGCCCTCGCCGGCTTTGTCGGCGCCGCGGCGCAGTCGGGCGATGTAGGGCATCGCCATCGGTACGATCAGGCACAGGGCGGCGATGACGAGGATCGACAAGGTCAGCGGGCGCTCCCACAGGAACGACCAGCTGTCGTTGTTGATCAGCAGCGCGCGGCGCAGGTTCTCCTCCATCATGCCGCCCAGGATGAAGCCGAGGATCATCGGCGCCATCGGGAAGTCGAGGAAGCGCAGCAGCACGGCGACCATGCCGAACAACACCATCAACTGAATGTCGAACGTGTTGAACGAAACGAAATAGACGCCGATCAGCGAGAAGAACAGGATCAGCGGCAGCAGGAACCGCGACGGGATCGCCAGCACTCGGGCGATATAAGGGATCAGCGGCAGGTTCAAAATGAGCAGAATGATGTTGCCGATCCACATCGATACGATCACCGACCAGAACACCGCCGGCTGATCGAGATAGAGCCGCGGGCCGGGCTGGATGCCGTAGCCGATCAGCGCGCCCAGCATGATCGCGGTGGTGCCCGAGCCGGGAATGCCCAGGGTCAGCAGCGGCACGAAGGAGCCGGTGGCGGCGGCGTTGTTGGCGGTCTCGGGCGCTGAGAGGCCGCGCACGGAGCCCTTGCCGAACAGCGCGCCCTTCTTCGGCCCGGCCAGGCGCTGCTCGGTGCCGTAGGCCAGGAAGCTGGCGATGGTCGCGCCGGCGCCGGGCAGGACGCCGATGATGAAACCCAAAATGGAGGTGCGGCCGATCACCGGCACCATTTCCTTGACCTCGTCCCTGCTCACCGCCATTGAGCCCAGATTGGCGGATGCCGCACGCTCCTGCTCGCGCTTGTCGTCGCTGGAAGGCCGCAGGATCGCCAGCAGCGCCTCGGATAGCGCGAAGGTGGCCATCACCAGCAGCAAAAACGAGATGCCGTCGACCAGATCGATCATCCCAAGGGTGAAGCGAGGCACGCCCTGGGTCTGGTCGGTGCCCACCGTGGACAGCATCAGGCCGACCACGGTCATCAGCAGCGCCTTCAAGACATCGCCCTTGCCAGCGAAGGCGGCGACCGCCGTCAGCCCCAGCACCATCAGCGCGAAATAGTCGGTCGAGTGAAACGACAGCGAGACGCTGGCCAGGAAGGGAGCGGCCACCAGCAGGAAGATCGCCGCGATCACCCCGCCGGAGAATGAGGAATAGGCGGCGATCGCCAGCGCCTTGCCGGCCTTGCCCTCCTTGGCCATGGGATAGCCGTCGAACGACGTGGCCACCGTGCTGGCGACGCCCGGCGCGTTGATCAGGATCGAGGAGGTCGAGCCGCCGAAAATGGCGCCGTAATAGACCGCCGCCATTAAGATGATGCCGGTGGCCGGCTCCAGGGAGGCGGCTATCGGGATCATCAGCGCGATCGCCGACATCGGCCCCAGGCCCGGCAGCATGCCGATGAAGGTGCCGACCAGGCAGCCCATCATGACGAACAGCAGGTTGCCCGGGGTGAGCGCCGTGGTCAGGCCGATTAAGATGCCTTCGATCATCTTCTAGTCTTCCCGCATGAAGGCCGGCAGCGGCTCGATAAACACGTCGAGGCCCTGGGTCATCATGAACCAGAAGCCGACGACGACGGGGACCGCGACCACCACCAGCTTCCACGCCGAGCGCTCGCCGAGCAGGGCGAAGCCGATCATCAGGAAGGCGCTGGTGGAGACGATGAAGCCGAGCGGGCGCACGGTGAATCCATAAGCCGACATCAGGATCAGGAACAGGAAGCCCTGGGTCCAGTTGAAACCGGCAAAGCGCGGACGCTCATCGGAGCCGGGAAAGACGATAACCAGCAACGAAAGTCCGATGCCGAGCACCGAAAGCACTTCCGGCATGGTGCGCGCATGAAATGCCACATTGGCTTGGAACGGCAACAAGGTGATGCGTTGGCTCAGCACCGCGTAGGCGATGCAGAAGGCCAGCAGCAATACGCCGCCGATCCTGTCCTTGGAAAACAGTTCCATCGTCAACCCCTCCCGCCGCAGCAAAGAGTTGAGCACAGTTATGGGAAAATGGACAGTGGGGCGGACGCGCCGCCCCACTTCTCGCTAAGTTCGCGTCAGCCGATCAAAGGAAACCCAGTTCCTTCATCAGGCCGCCGACTTCCTCTTCCTGGGCTTCCAGGAATTTGACGAAGTCGTCGCCGGGATTGAAGATTTCCACCCAGCCCATGCGATCGCGGACCTCGGCCCACTCATCGGTGGCGTACATCTTCTCCAGCGCCTGGACATACATCGCCGCCTTGTCGGCCGGCAGGCCGGGAGCGGCGAAGAAGCCGCGCCAGTTGACGAAGTTGGTGCCGGCCGAACCGGCCTCGTCGCAGGTCGGCGTATCGGGTGCGGCCGATACCCGCTCCAGGGAGGTGACGCACAGGATGCTGACCTCGCCCTGGCGGGCCAGTTCGATCGCTTCGCCGAAGCCGGTGGTCAGCGCCTTGATCTCGCCCGACAACAGGCCGGCCATGGCCTTGCCGCCGGCGTCGTACGGGATGTACTTGACGTCGGCCGGGTTCTCGCCGGCGTTCTTCATCACCAGCGCGGCGATCAGGTGGTCCATGCCGCCGGCGACCGAGCCGCCGCCGATGGCCACGTTGGCCGGGTCCGCCTTATAGGCGGCTACCAGGCCGCCGAAGTCGGTGATGTCGGAGTTCTTGCCCACCACCATGGCGCCATAGTCGCCGATGGTGCCGGCGATCGGGGTGAGATCGCGGAACGATTGCGGGAACACTTTCTGCAGCGAACGAATGACGATCGGCGTCGAGTTCACCATCAAGGTGCCCTGGTCGCCGGTCTCGATGATGTGGGCGATCGCCTTGCCGCCGCCGCCGCCGGACATGTTCTCGTAGGACGCGTTGCCGACCAGGCCGGACTTGGTCAGCGCCTCGCCGGTGCCGCGCGCGGTGCCGTCCCAGCCGCCGCCGGCGCCGCCGGGGATCAGGAATTTGACTTCGTCGAGTACCTGGTGGCTACCGGCCACCGCAGCGCCGCCAACCACGGCGACCATCGCCGAGGCGGCGAGCGCCACCTTCAGTGTCTTCAGCATGATTTCCTCCCAAACCGATGGGCCCGTCCACCGGGCCATGGCGAAACGAAACCACACGAAACTGACAGCAGGCTGACAAACGCCGGCCAATACACTTCTATTTTTCCGACAGCGCGTCGTTCCACTGCTCGATGAAGCGGGCGCGCTTGACCTGGTCGAGATAGACCAGCAGGCCCGGGCTGACCGAGATCGGCCGAAGCTGGGCGCCGACCTGGCGGCGCAGCGCCATCGCCGTGTTTTCGCCGGGAACGTCGGGGTGCAGGGCGGGCAGCTTGGCGTCGCGCGCCATCACCTGCTGGCCGCGGCGCGACATCAGGAAGTCCAGGAAGCGCTGGCCCAGATCGGGCGCCATCGCGGCGGCAGGCACCATGGCGATGCGCGACATGACGATCGTGTAGTCGGACGGCAGCACGATGCCCAGGTCGGGATTGTGCTCGGCCCAGGCGGTCGCATACGAGCCCAGTATGTTGTAGCCGAGCGCGAAGCGGCCGTCGGCCACCCGCTCCAGAATCGCCGAGGAGTTGGAATAGAGCTTCACGTCGGACGAAGCCATGGCGCGCACCAGGTCCCAGGTGTCGCGATAATGCGCCTCGTCGCGGGCCAGGAACAGGAAGCCGAGCCCGGCGCGCTCGATGTCGTAGGTGGCGATGCGGCCGAACATCTCGTCGTTGCCGGCGCGCAGAAACTCGGTGAGCGCGGCGCGGGTTCGCGGGACCCGGGCGCCTTCGAAGCTCGGCTTGTGATAGACGATGACGGCCGGTTCGAAGGTCAGCGCATAGGCGGTGTTGCGCCAGTTGGCCCAGTCCGGCCAATCGACCGCGCCGGCCGGCGTGACGCGGTTGGCGTAGCCGTCGTTGGCCAGCTTCATCTGCAGGTCCATGGCGGAAGAGAAGATGATGTCGGCGGTCTCGCCGTCCTCGTCGGTCTCTGCGATCACCCGTTCGTAGATCTCCAGGGTCGGCAGGTCGCAATAGTTGACCGCCACGGCGGGATTTTCCGCCTGAAAGGCGGCGATCAACGGCTTCGCCGCGGCAATGTCGAGCGAGGAATATACCGTAAGAACAGGCGCCTGCGCGTCACCGGAAATCGCCGGGAACATCTCTTCGGCAATCGCCGGGCGCAGCACCGCCAGGGCGATCAAAAGCGTGAATGCCAACAAGCGCGCGATCATCATCGGAGGATGCCTCAATCGCCATACCTCCACAAGCGTCGCGTCGTTCTGTATGGTCACCAGCGGGAGGAGAGGCGATGCGTGTTCTCGTGGTTGAGGACAACGACAAGCTTTCGGCGGGGCTTTCGGCCGTGCTGCGCGCGGACGGCTATCAGGTCGACCGGGTCGCCAGCGGCATCGAAGCCGACGCGGCGATCGCCGCCCAGCAGTTCGACGTCATCATCTTGGATCTGACCCTGCCGGACATGGACGGGCTGGACGTGCTGCGCACGCTGCGCGCCGAGGGCAACCAGACGCCGGTGCTGATCCTGACGGCGCGCGGCGATCTGGACGACCGGGTGCGCGGGCTCGATCTGGGCGCCGACGACTATCTGACCAAACCGTTCGAGGTTTCCGAACTGGAGGCGCGGGTGCGCGTGCTGCTGCGCCGGCGCGCCGGGCGCGCCACCTCCAACATCGACTTCGGGCCGCTGACGCTGGACATCACCGGCAACACGCTGACCACCGCAGGCAAGCCCATCGATGTGTCTTCGCGCGAGTTGGGCGTGCTCAAGGTGATCATGATGGCCAGGGGGCGGATCGTAGCGAAGGGCCAGATCGTAGATTCGCTGTCCACCTTCGCCTCCGACTTAAGCGAAAACGCGATCGAGCAGACCATCAGCCGGCTGCGGCGCAAGCTGACGCCGGCGGGTGTCTCGATCCGCACCGCGCGCGGGCTGGGCTACTATCTGTACGCGGAAACTGCGGGCGAATGAGCGAGCGGACCGGCTCCTATTCGTTGCGCCGCCGCCTGCTCATCTGGCTGCTGGTGCCGCTATGCACGATCGGGGTGATCGCGGTGGCGGACGCCTATCGCACGGCGCGCCAGACCGCCAACGAAGTCTTCGACCGGGTTTTATCGGGCTCGGCGCTCGCCATCGCCGAGCGCGTGTTCGTCAACGATGAAGGCCAACTGGACGTCGATATACCTTACGTCGCTTTCGACATGCTCACCTCTGCCGCCCAGGACCGGGTTTTCTACCGGCTGGAAGGGCCGTCGGGCGAATTCATTACCGGCTACAAGCAGCTAGGCCTGCCCGATCCGCAGCTTGGCGACGGCCGGTTCGCCTTTGTCGATTCCTCGTTCCGCGGTTCCCCGATCCGCGTCGCCGTCTATCGCGGCGCGGCGTCGACTGGCGAGGAATCCATCTCCTATCGCATCGCGGTCGCCGAGACGACCAACGCGCGCAGCGCGCTGACGCGGGAAATCCTGGTGCGCAGCGCGGCGCGCCAGGCGCTGCTGATCGGCGCGGCGGCAATCATCGTGTGGATCGCGGTGACCCGCTCGCTGGTGCCGCTCAGCCGGCTGGAGGCGGCGATCGCCCGTCGCAGCCCGTCCGATCTGCGCGCGATCCGCCATCATGTGCCGGCGGAAGTGGGCGGGCTGGTGCAGACCATCAACGGGTTCATGGAGCGGCTCGGGACGGCGCTCACCGCGCTCAAGCACTTCACGGCCAATGCCAGCCATCAGATCCGCACGCCGCTCACCATCGTGCGCACCCAGCTCGCGCTGGCGGGCCGCGCCGACACGATGGATGAGGCCAAGGCCGCTCTGGAAGCCTGCGACGAGGCGGTGGTGGACGCGGAGCGGACCTTATCGCAACTGCTGCTGCTCGCGCGCATCGACGAAGCCTCCTCAAAGGCGCTGGCCGAGCAGACCGCCGATCTGGCCGATCTCGCCCGAAGCGAGACCGCGAACCATGTGATCGCGGCGGCGGAGGCCGGGTTCGATCTGGGATTCGAGGGCTACGAGGCGGTGTCCTGCCGCGGCGACCCGGTGTTGCTGCGCGAATTGATCGGCAATCTGATCGATAACGCCGTCAAGCATGCCGAGGGCGGCACGCGCATCACCGTGCGTGTGGGTTCGGGTGACGATTGGGCGGTGCTGCAGGTCGACGACGATGGCTGCGGCATTCCCGCCAAGCGACGGCCGGCGGCTCTGGGCCGTTTCGTTTCCGGGTCAAACGGATCGGCTGACGACAGCGGCCTGGGTCTGTCGATCGCATACGAGATCGTCAGGCTGTTCGCCGGGTCGATCGACCTGTTGTCGGGTGAGGACCAGCGCGGACTTCGGGTCGAGATCCGGCTGCCGCTGGCTGCGCACCCGGCCGGTGACGGCCGGGTGCAAGCTGAGGTTTAGCCTTCGCTGATCGAGTTATAGGCGCTGATGGCGTTCTGGATCGCCATCTGCGACTGGGCCAGCGCGGCCTGCGGCGATGACATCGACGACTGGTTGGCGAACATGGACTGCATGCTCATGAACGCCATGAAGAAAGCCATCAGGTTCTGCTGGTCGTCGAGGCTGATCTTCAGCGAGGCCGCATCGGTGCCGGCGGACGCCTGTTCGGTGTCCTTGGCCTCCCTGGCCTCGGCCAAGGCGGTCAGCTCCAGCTTGAGTTCCTCGATCTTGTCGAGCACGACCTTGGTCGAGGAAAGATCCGACGGCTTGCCCTTGTCGGCGGCGGCAGGCTTGTTGTCAGCCGGCTTGCTGTCGGCCGGCTTTTCCGCCGCCGGCTTGTCGGCCGGCTTGGGATCAGGCTTGGCCACGTCGACGACCGGGTCGGTCTTCGTCTCGACCGGCTTGGCCGGCTTCGCGTCGGGTTTTTCGACTTCCTCACGCACTACCTTGACCACGAGATCGCGATCGGTCTTCGCCTTGGCCGGCTCGGCCTTGGCCTCGATGACCTTGACGGCGTTGTCATCGCCGCGCTTGGAGACCTTGGACAGTTGCTCGGCGAACTGCGGCGATACGGCGACGGCCCAGTTGCTCCGGCGCCGGCGGCGCGAGCCTTCCAGATGTTCGGTGCGCCGCGACTCATCGGCGTCACGGGACGCTCTAGTCTTGCGTTTGTCGTCGTCATCGGTTTCGCGGGACCTGCGGGTCTCGTCGGTTTCGCGCGATTTCCACGCACGCCGCGATTCGTCGGCGTCGTCGGAGGAGCGCGTCTGTCTCACCGTCGAGACTTCCTGGCTCCTGAACCCGCCGTAGCGGTTGCCGGAATCGGTGCGGGACCAGCCGTCTCGGCCGTGGCCCCAATAAGAGTATGCGGAATGGCTGACTTTCATCGGTCTGTCCCCCTGCTGCAACTGTTATTGGGGGATGTTGTACCAGCCAACCGCTTCGATCGCGTTTGGATCGGCGGGTGAAATTAACTCAAATGCAATGCAAATGCGGCCGGACACCTGCACCGGTTGGAAAGATGGCGCGGCGACGCGCTCCACCCTATCGTGCGCTGATCGGCGATGGTATTGCAGCCGTTCGAGCGGCTGGCCCCACCAGCGCCGTCGACCTTCTTCAACCGCCGGGGACGGACATGAAGCCGATCAAGAATATCCTGTTCATCATGACCGACCAGCTGCGCTGGGACCACCTGTCCTGCTATGGCCATCCGCACCTGGAGACGCCGGCCATCGATGGACTGGCGGCGCGCGGGGTGCGCTTCGATAAGGCCTATGTGCAGTCCCCCGTGTGCGGGCCGTCGCGCGCTTCGTTCTATACCGGGCGCACCGTGTTCAGCCACGGTTCGACCTGGAACCAGGTGCCGCTGCCGATCGGCGAGATGACGCTGGGCGACTATCTGCGCCCGGCCGGCGTGCGCACGGCGGTGGTCGGAAAAACCCACATGGTGGGCGACCGCGACGGCATGGCGAGGCTGGGGCTGACGCGGGAGACCGAGATCGGGCTGCTGGTGTCGGAGACGGGCTTCGAGCCGTATGAGCGCGATGACGGGCTGCATCCCACGCCGCTGCTGCAGCTAAAGGGCGCCGAGCCGACCTACAACGACTGGCTGCGCGAACAGGGTTATGAGGGCGAAAACCCTTGGAACGACTACGCCAACGCGGCGGAAGGGCCGGACGGGGAAATTCTCTCGGGCTGGTATCTGCGACACTCCAACCTGCCGGCCCGGATCGCCGAGGAGCATTCGGAAACCGCTTATATGACGATGCGCGCGCGCCAGTTCATCGGCGAATGCGGCGATGATCCATGGTGCCTGCACCTGTCGTTCATCAAGCCGCACTGGCCCTATATGGCGCCGGCGCCCTATCACGACATGTATGGGGCGCAGACCCACATGCCGGTGCTGCGCGACGAGCGTGAGCGGGCCGACCCCAATCCCGTCTACGCGGCCTTCATGGGGCTCGACGCCAGTCAGGCGTTCTCGCAACAGGGTACGCGCGAAACCGTGATGCCGGCCTATATGGGGCTGATCAAGCAGATCGACGACCATCTGGGCCGGCTGTTCGCGTGGCTGGAGGAGACCGGAGCGGCCGACGAAACCCTGATCGTGTTCACCTCCGACCATGGCGATTATCTGGGCGATCACTGGATGGGCGAGAAGGAGCTCTTTCACGAGGTCTCGGTGCGCGTGCCGTTGATTATCGCCGATCCGCGGCCATCGGCCGATGCCAGCCGGGGGAAGGTGAACGACAATCTGGTCGAGGCGATCGACCTGGTGCCAACCCTGTTGGAGGCGGCGGGCGCACCGCTGCCGACCCATCGCCTGGAGGGGCGTTCACTTACTCAGCTGCTGGCAGGCTCAACGCCGGCCGACTGGCGCAAGGCGGTGTTCTCGGAAATCGACTACGCGGCCTATGGCGCACGTGACGTGCTCGGCGTCGGCATCAACGACGCGCGCGGCTACATGATCCGCACGGAGAAGTGGAAATATGTCCACTTTCGCGGCTTCCCGCCGCAATTGTTCGATTTGGACAACGACCGGGATGAATTCGACGACCTGGGGCGCTCGCCAGACCACGCGCAAATCCGCGCGGAGCTCAAAGAGATGCTGTTCGAGCGGCTGCTGGAGCGCAAGAACCGGATCGCCATGAGCGAGGAAGAAGTCATCGCACGCCAGGGCAGTGCCGCCAGAACCGGGATTCTGATCGGCAAGTGGTAGGGGGCGGCGGGCTATGTTTGCGCGTCTGCCGTCACTCTGGCCGCCTTTCCGGCGTCATCCTCGCCCTTGTGGCGAGGATCTAACCCCGCCGCAGATAGGCCGCAGCGCGGGAAAGGTGCTTAGATCCTCGGGACGAGCCCGAGGATGACGGCGATGGATGGACGTTGCCTCAAAAAACCACCTTGAATCGAACCCTAAGGCGCGATGATTGGCTGAGCCTCCAGCGTCGGCTCGCTAACCGCCTGGCCGGTGAACACCGACCCCTCCTCGAACCACGACCGGGGCGCCGGGGCGCCCCACAGGGTCTGGCGCTGCGGGTCCTTCAAATCCCACTTGATCGGCTCCAGGTCGGGATCGACGGTCTGGTAGTCGGAGCAGTAGATCTCGATGCGGTGGCCGTCGGGGTCGCGCACATACAGGAAGAAGGCGTTGGAAATGCCGTGGCGGCCGGGGCCGCGCTCGATGTTGTCGAGATAGCCGGTGGTCGACATCACGTCGAGCAAATCGATGATGTTGAGCGGGTTGGCGACCCAGAACGCGGTGTGGTGCAGGCGCGGGCCGCGGCCGTTGGTAAATGCGATATCGTGGACGCCGCCCTTGCGATGCATCCAGGCCGCCCACAGCCGCTTCGTGTCTTCGTCTTCGGTGTACTCTGTGGTACGGAAACCGATTTCATTATAAAAAGCAACAGCTTGATCAACATCAACCGAGAACATGTTGAAGTGGTCGATGCGCAGCGCCTTGACGCCCTTGTACAGCGCGTATTGCTGGTGGACCGGGGCCAAGCGGTCCATGGCGAAGTAGAATTCCAGCGGGATGCCGTGGATGTCGGCGGTGAGCAGCGTGCGGCCCTGGAACGGGCGTTCAACCCAGGAAGTCGGCAGGCCCTTCCCGTCGAAATACGCCTTGGCCTTGTCCAGTTCTTCCTCGGCGAACACCTTGAAGCCCAGAACGTTGGCGGAAGCCTCGCCGCCTTGCTGGAGCACGATGCAATGGTGGCCGCGCTCCTCCATCGCGCGCAGAGTGATCCGCTCGTCGGTCTCGTGGGTCACCAGCAGGCCCAGCGTGTCGGCGTAGAACGCACGCGAGGCGGCCAGATCGGTCACCACGAACTCCACATGGCTCAGGCGGATGATGTTGAACGGCGGATACAGAACGGGATCGGGCAAAGGCATGGGACTATCCAGCTAGCTTGGGGATGTGGTGATCGGCGGTGGCGAACGCGATGTTGCGGGTCTCCATGTAGAAGTCGAACGACCAGTCGCCGCCGTCCCGGCCGATGCCGGACGCCTTCATGCCGCCGAAGGGAGTGGGCAGGTGGCGGGTGTTCTCGGAGTTCACCCAGATCATGCCCGCCTGCATGGCATCGGAGAACCGCAGCGCGCGGGCAAGATCGCGGGTCCACAGATAGCCGGTGAGCCCGTATTCGACGTCGTTGGCGATCGACAGGGCCTCGGCCTCGTCCTTGAAGGGAATAGCCGTCAGCACGGGGCCGAAGATTTCTTCCTGCGCGATGCGCATGGCATTGTTGGCACCGGTAAACAGGGTCGGCGCCACGTAGCAGCCTTCCTCGAAGCCCTCAGGCTTGCCGCCGCCCACCGCGATCCTGGCGCCCTCTTCGCGGGCGATGTCCATGTAGGACAGCACTTTCTTTTCGTGGACCGGGTGGATCAGCGGGCCGACCACGGTTTCCGGATCCAACGGATGGCCGACCTTGATGCGGGCGGCGCGCTCGGCGACCATGGCGGTGAACTCGTCGTAGATCGACGCTTCGACCAGCAGCCGCGACGACGACGTGCAGCGCTCGCCGTTGAGCGAGTAGATCATGAAGACGGCGGCGCCGGCGGCGCGCTCCAAATCGACGTCGGCGAAGACGACGACCGGGTTCTTGCCGCCCAGCTCGAAGTGGAACCGCTTCAGGGTGGCGGCCGCCTGGCTCATGATCATCGAGCCGGTGCGACCCTCGCCGACGAAGCCCACCGCCTTGATGGCGGGGTGTTCGGTGAGCGCCTTGCCGGCGTCCTCGCCCAGGCCGTTGACCAGGTTCCACACGCCCTTGGGCAGGCCCGCGTCTTCGGCGATTTCCACCAACAGCCGTGCGGTGAGTGGCGAGAATTCGGCCGGCTTGTGCACCACCGTGCAGCCGGCGGCCAGCGCCGGGGCGATCTTCCAGGTCGACAGCATGAACGGGGTGTTCCACGGGGTGATGACGCCGACAGGGCCGATCGGCACCCGGTTGGTGATGTTGATCTGGTCCTTTGTGTAGAGCGACTGGCCGTCGCGGGCGCCGGGCGCGCGGTCGGCGAAGAAGCGGAAGTTCTCCGCCCCGCGCAGCGCCGCCTTCGACATGAAGCGCAGCGCCTGGCCGGTGTCCATGGATTCGACGAAGGCGATCTCCTCGGCGCGCGCCACGATGGCGTCGGCGATGGCATGCAGCAGCTTCTTGCGTTCGGCGCCCGGCATCGCCGCCCATTCGGCGAACGCGGCCTGCGCCGCCTTGGCGGCCGCATCCACGTCGACGGCCTTGCCATGGGCGACCTTGGCGATCGGGCGCAGGTCCACCGGCGAGATACTGTCGAACGTTTCACCGTCGGCGGCCGGGCGGGCCTCGCCGTTGATGTGGTTGAGCACGCCGTCGGCCTCGAACCGCTCGAGATAGCCGTTCGCCTTGTTAATGTTGTCTTGCAACTGCGACATGGATTGGCTCCGGTGACTTCTACGATCCGCGCAATCGCGGGTGGATGGCGTTGCGCTTCCAGCTCAGCGCCGGATCGATCTCGCGGATTTCGAACGACAGAGCGAAGTGCGGCGTCTCGAACAAGGGCGCGAGGAATGCTTCCATCGCCGCCATCACCGCCTCGCCGATGCGCTTCCTGGCGTCGGCGTCGCGGCCGGCGCCCATGCGCAGCGAGACGTCGATGAAGCCGTTCTCGGGCAGATCGTCGGCTATGGCATACGCTTCGGCGCGCAGCGCACGCACGCGCACCGCGCCGACCTCGAACACGCCGGTGTCCAGCGCGGCGACCTTGATCGCCCGGCAAAGCGCCGTCATGTCCACCTGCCCGTCCAGATTGGCCGAATATTCGATGGTGAAATGGGGCATGGGGCGAAGACGTGCTTGACGGCTGGTGTGAATGAAACTATTTAACATGTTAAATAAATTGATGCCGGCCCGTCAACCCCATAATCCTGCGACAAAGCCGCCCGAGAAGGGCAAGCACAGGAGAACGCCATGCTGAAACTGGACAAAGACGCCCTGAAAGGCTCGATCCCGCCGCTGATCACCCCGTTCAAGGCTGGCGAGGTGGACACGGACGCCTATGCCCGGCTGGTCGAATTCCAGATCGAGGGCGGCTCGCACGGGGTGCTGGTCAACGGCACCACCTCGGAGCCCTCGTCCTTGACGGTTGATGAACGCAACCGGCTGGTGGACGTGGCGGTCGAGGCGGCGGCGGGCAAAATCCAGGTGGTAGTGGCGACGGGCTCGCAATCGCTGGCCGAGACCGAGGCGCTGACGAGATATGCCGCCGGCAAGAGTGAAGTCGACGCGCTGCTGATCGTCACGCCGTATTATTCGCGCCCGCCCCAGCGCGGCATGGTCGAATACTACCGCACGCTCAACGCAACGCATGACAAGCCGTGGATGATCTATCACATCCCCGGCCGCGCCGCCGTCGACGTGAAGGTGGAGACCGCGATCGAGATCGACAAGGTCTGCCCGACCTTTGTCGGCATGAAACACGCCTCGCTCGATCTGGGCTATGTCAGCGACCTGTTCGAGCGCATCGACGAGGACCTGCGCGTGTTTGTCGGGCTGGAGGAGTTGTCGTTCCCGATGATGGCGGTGGGCGCGTGCGGGCTGATGAACGCGGTCGGCAATCTGCGACCCGAGCCGCTGGCGAAGATGTGCGAGGCGGTGTGGGCCGGTGATCTGTTCGCGGCGCGGGCGCTGCATCGCCAGTTGTTCGAGATCAACAAGGCGGTGTTCTACGACATCAACCCGATCCCGATGAAATATATGATGAAAAAGCTGTCGATCCTGCCCGACAACGAGCACCGCCTGCCGCTGATGCCGGCGACGGCGGAGCTGGAGCGTCGGCTCGACGAGGTGCTGGCGCATACGGGGCTTGCCTGATGCGGTTGCTGACTTTCGCGCGCGGCGACGCGGTTCACGTGGGCGCCGTGAAGGGCGACGGCGTGGTCGATGCGACCGCCCGGTTCGGCATCCGCTCGGTGTTGCAGGTCTTCAGGCAGGGCGAGTTGCTACCGCTTGGCGAAGACGTGGCCCGTGCCGACGCGGACCTGGCGCTCGACGAGGTGGACTGGCGCCTGCCGATCCCCGATCCCGGAACGATCCTGTGCGTCGGCGTCAACTACCAGGACCGCAACGCCGAATACCGCGACAATTCGGATGCGCCGAAATACCCTTCCCTGTTCGTGCGCTCGCCGCGCTCGTTCTCGGCCCATGGCCAGGACATCCTGATCCCCGGCGAATCCGAGCAACTCGACTACGAAGGCGAGATCGTCGTGGTCATCGGCAAGGCCGGTCGGCGCATTGCGCAATCGGCGGCGCGCGAACATATCGGCGGGCTGACCATCATGAACGAGGGCACGATCCGCGACTGGGTGCGCCACGGCAAGTTCAACGTCACGCCGGGCAAGAACTGGTTCCGCTCCGGCGGGCTGGGGCCTTGGATCGAAACGGACTTGACCGAGATCGATCTGGAAGACCTGAGCGTGGAGACCCGGGTCAACGACGAGGTCCGGCAGAAGGACACGACTGCGTCGATGGCCTTCCCGATCGCGCGGATCGTCGAATACGTCTCCACCTTCATGCCGCTGGAACCCGGCGACATGATCGCCACCGGTACGCCGACCGGGGCCGGTGGGCGTTTCGACCCGCCCAAATGGCTGAAGGCGGGCGACAGGGTCGAAGTGAGCGTCCAGGGGGTCGGCACGCTCGTCAACACGGTGGCTTGCGAAGATGGCTGAGCGGGCCGTCCGGCCGGAGGTCGAACCCGGGCCGGAGGCCGCGCGGCCGACCGTCGCCGCCGTGCCGATCGCGCTCATCCGCGCGCGCGAGGCGGTGATGACCCATTTCCGCCCGCTGCTGGCCGAGCGCGGCTATACCGAGCAGCAGTGGCGGGTGCTGCGGGTGCTCGACGAGTTCGGGCCGGTCGATCCGACCCAGCTTGCCGAGCGCTCGGCGCTGCTGATGCCCAGCCTAACGCGCATTCTCAAGACCCTCGAAGAGCGTGGCGATGTCGAGCGCGGCGCCGATTCCAATGACGGCCGGCGCTCCGTGGTCTCGGCGACGGCCCAAGCGCGCGCGACGATCGCGCAGGCGGCGGCAAGTACGGAGACCGCTTATGCGGACATCGAACGCCAGTTCGGGGCGGAGAAGATGGCAACGCTGCTGGAGCTGCTCGAGGAGTTGGCGCGGATCGGACCGCCGGAGGGCGGGAGTTGAATGGCTGCACACGGCCTTCGTTGTCGCGGAGGTGGACTGATACGGCCAGTTGAGTGCCCCCACCCTCATTCCCTCCCCATCGGGGGAGGGAAGGTTTTGTGGAACCTTCCGTCGCCAAACGCACACCTCATCCTCGCCCCATCCACCCCCGTCATCCTCGCCCTTGTGGCGAGGATCTAATGTGATCAGCGACAGTCCGTAGCGGTGGATCGGGGGTTAGATCCTTGGGACAAGCCCAAGGATGACGCGGGAGTGGAGGGGTGACGCGGCCCAGGTCCCCCTCCCCCTGGTGGGGAGGGGTGGGGGGCTGGCGAGCGCTTCAGCGAGAAACGGTTCTAGAGCGTTTCACATTTTGATTGAAGCGTATCCTGCGTTGGAGACGTAGTTTGCGCACTGGCTTGGTTTGATGGTCTCGATGAGGTTTCCGAGGAAC